>JBLHVI010000017.1:0-53099 GCA_047630175.1 Candidatus Azotimanducaceae bacterium | reverse complement strand
CAACTATATTTATCGGTTCAATTTTGATTCAGGCGAATCTTAATGGAGCAGATTTCTCGGCGGTAGATGATGGAGCGGCATTTTATCGATCTTCATTTACGGGTGCTCAGCTTATGCATGCGCAAATAATTGGGACCAATGTTCAAGGAGCGACATTCAGTTCTGCTAATTTAACCCAAGCTAATCTTGAGAACCTTATTGCAACGACTATCTATAGCGCTGTCGAGGACCACCAAATACCTACAGAATTCGTCAATGCAAGCCTTGTCGAGACCAACATGAAGAATGCAGATTTCACGCAGGCGATCTTAACCAACGCGGTTTTGACGAGAAGCTATACCGGAGATGGGTTTGTCACGTTTGATGGTGCTGACCTACGGTCTGCTGAAATGGTCGATGTTTTCTTTCCTGATGCCTCTTTTGCTGGTATTCGGGCGACCAGCAGTAATTGGTTGAATGCGCACCTTGTAGGCGCCGACTTCTCTGTCACTGATGATGGTGTTACTGATTTTTATGTGAACCTTAGGAATGCTAGTTTTGTTGAGGCAAACCTACAAGATGCCAATTTCAATGGCGCTGATTTAACAGGTGCCAACTTTTCCGGCGCCCAGTTAGTCAACGCTCAACTGAGTACTGAGGATGTCGTGAGTGGAACTGCGTATATCTCCCTGCGTGGCGCCAATCTGACGGATGCTAACCTTGATGGTGCTAATCTCGTTGACGCCAATCTAGAAGGATCCATTTTAGTTAATACTGACTTTAGCAACGCCGACCTTACAAATGCGAGTTTGGGAACAAACCAACAATTTTTAGACACCGTTAATTTTTCCAACACCATCTGTCCTTCAGGGACTAATTCCGACTCCAATGGAGGCAATTGTAATGGCGAGTTATTTTAGGCTGATGCAATTCGGAGCACGCTCATGATGATTCATCGATTGAAGAAAGACGCGAAGTTAATAGTGCTAATGGCTATGGTGATAGTCATTGCCGGCTGTTCTGATGATGGAAGTTCGGCTGCCCTGACTAGCACGCCTGTAGCGACGTTAGCTGCAGCCGAAACGCCTGCACTGGTTCTGTCAGGTATCGCAGCGGTGGGTGCCGCGTTAGATGGTGCAACGCTTGAGATCATCGACGCCAGTGGTAATCTGGTCGATATTCCAGACACGCTGACGGGCTCCGACGGTTCCTATCAAGTGACGCTGCCAGCAAATATCACGTTGCCAGTTATTGTTCGCATTACGCCGCTTGAAGGTGAGCCCCTGCTCAATGTTGTACCCGAGCCGGCACCAGGCACCACCGAAATTGTCGCAAACGTGAACCCTATAACTAATCTCGTCGCCGAAGCTGTGCTGGGGGATGTCGACAGTGCCAATGCGGCCGCCTTGGCATCTTCGCTTGCCATAGTGGACACTACAACGCTGGATGAAACCAGCAACGAAGTCGTAGGAAGGGTTCTAGGAAGCGGTGTGGACTATGCCACTTTCGCGACTGCTGCAGATTTCGTCGCCAATAATGGCGCAACTTCCGGTTCAGCGGCAGACACTATCCTAGATACGCTTGCTAAAAATGCTGAGGATAATGGACTGACACTCAGCGAACAATTAGCTGATTTTGCGGAACGGGAGGAACCACCGAAATTATTGGAAGATCCCGTATTTCAAGTGGTGCTAGTGAGCTTATTAATACAAGGGGGTACAGATAGTGCCAACCTAGAATCGGACCTCGCCTCCATAGGCGCGCTCACGGAAGTTGCTGAAGGTGAGGCAGATATTTTCAGAACCATTATAGAGACCCTACCAGTGATTATTGAGTCCACAAAGACCAACGCTGCAAGTTTGGCGGGCAATCCAGATCTTCAGGATATTGCGGTTAACGCGGCCGTTGCCCTTGTCGCGAATACCGTCAAGCAGAAAGCCGTTGAGTTCTTCGCCGGTACCGCGGATCTGGTCGAGTTGTTAGAATCTCCGAGTTTTCAGGAAACAGCAGTCGATGTGATTATTTTGACGGTCGTACCTGTTTTGGAGACTTTTGTTAATGATCCAGACGTCGACGATATCCAGTCTGGTCTTGAGATGGTTGTTGATAGCATCACAACAGAGGCTGCCAACGTAGCCAGTAGCTTTGAATATACAGCGACATCAACCGACGTCAGCGATTTGGTAGCTGGGTTTGTTCAAGATAGGATTGCGCCAAAAACGTCCCTTAATCGCGATGATCTGCTTGATATTCAAACTGGCACATCGGCAGTCGCCGAGAAGGTTACGAAAGTTGCTGACGCGGTTCAGGTGCAAGATGAGATCCAAAGCTTTTCCCAAGAAAATCCTGATCTAGTTCAAGGTTCGGTATTGGACCTGATTGACGTAGTTCCGCCAAAAACCTGGGGAGAGGCAAAGTGGGACAGTTTTAACTGGGGCTGAAAAAGCCAGCAGGTGAGCATTGTGAGAGTTGCAAAACATCAGCCTCCTGATTCTACAGAACCCTCACCCAGAAAATGATGCTGAAGCTCGGATGAGGGTTGCCGTTTGAAGCGGCAAACGAACCGCTCAGAGATACTTTTATATCCGTTGCCAGACTGTCATAGCCGTCAACATTCGGTGTCGGGGTATAATTGTATGAAACGCCGTTGTCATCAGAGAAGGCAATACTATCCGTTGCGCTGCCGAGACCGGCAAAATCGTAGCTGAGCCCACTTACCGGGGTACCGTCCGTAAACAGCAGCGGTCCGGAGGGCCCGCCGTTGATGTCGTTTACAAAAACTTCGGTGTTAGCAGGCATGGGGTCAGTGATGACGACAGTACCGTTGTCGACGACGCCACCCCGATTAGTGACTAAAACTGTGTAGAGCATCATAGCCCCGGGTATTGCTTTAGGGTTGTCTTGCAGGTTTACAGGGTCAGAATAGACTTGTACGGACTTGAGTATGAGAATGTCTGGAGGAATAGTGGGCGGAAAAAGTGCTACGCAGGCAGACGGTGGCGCCACCACCAAATTTATTTGATGCGACCACGAGGGATCACTATGGATGTTGCTCGCGGTGACGTGGCCACGCACAAGTGAGGAAGTGCCCGTGATCGCACCTACGAAAGTATAGAGGTCGCCGCCCACCTCGACACTCGTAATCGTCATAACCCCCGCGCCTGTGATGCGGACGTTAAACTGCACGGTGCTGCCAGCACCGATAGTAATAGCGCCTGCAACTGAGCTGACACTGCCACCTACGCCAACGGTAGTCGTCAGTGTGATGACGCCATCGCCCGTAGAACCCACATCACCGCAAACGGTGCTGCCAGCACCAATGTCGACGGCACCCACTGTCGAGATGACGCTCCCGCCCACGACGACGTTCGTCGTCAGCGTGAGTACGCCCGCGCCCGAGGAGCTCACACCACCGACAACCGTGGTACTGTCACCAATATTGATGGCACCCGCTACCGTGAATACATCCCCCCCCACAGTGATGCTGGACCCCAAGGTGACCACACCTGCGCCCGTGGAGCCCGCATCACCACCAATGGTGCTCCCATTGCCAACGGCGATCGCGCCCACGGCAGAGAGTACGTCGAGACCTACAATGACATTCGCTCCTAGGGTAATGACGCCCTGGCCGGTGCTGCTCACGCCGCCGTCAACCGCAGCGCCGATACCAATGTTGATGGCGCCATCGAATGAGGTGAGGCTGCCACCCACGCTGGTGTCTGCTGCCAAGGTGAGGACGCCCGCACCGGTGCTGAAAACTTCGCCGCCGACCGCGCCCCCGATCCCGAGGGTTATGGCGCCGGCAGCAGTGTAGACGTCGCCGACTACTGTAACGTCAGCTCCTAGGGAGAGCACGCCCGCGCCTGCGCTGTAAACGTTACCGCCAACCACACCCGCAATACCGACAGTGATAGCGCCCGCGGCGGTATAGACGTCGCCGACTACCGTGACATCAGCCCCCAGAGAAAGTACGCCCGCACCGGTACTGAAAATACTGCCACCAACCGCACCCGCAATACCGACGGTGATGCCACCGTCGTCGGTGTATAGATCACCGGCGACGGTGGTATTCGCTTCTAGCGTAATAACGCCCGTCGGTGTGCTGGCCGAAAGATTGCCACCGATCACGCTGTTTAAGTAGATGCCAGTAGTCGCCACCGAACTCACATTAGCGTTCACTTGGGTGTTCGTGCTCGCCAGCGGTGTGCCAACCCCTACTGTACCAACCACTACAATATTGAGATCTGAGGCAAGCCCGCCAATGTTGATTGTGGCATCAGTTATTGTAAACGTCCCCATTATATTGATCGTCGTGGGCATGGCCGGCGCGATGGGATCCATCGTCACCGTATCGCCAGCAACCAGCGTCAGGCTCGCACATGTGTAGTTGCCCGCATTGACATACGAGCAACTCGTAGGAAAGGTGCTTGATGTCGCTGACAAAACATAGTCAACCGCCTGCGCTGAAAGCCCCATCAGTGACAACGACAGCAGCGCGACTAAACGCAACAGTCCACAACAAGTAACTGTCGAGTTTGACATAATGACATCGCCGCGCCTGGCTTGAAGTTGGGTCATTTATTCAGTCCCCGCTGCCAAGTCGATTGACGCATTGCATAACAATAATGGGGGCAGGCGTCATCTTGCCTCCTCTTCTAGAGTCCCGCTTAAGTGGCAATGACCTTCAGTATTTTCAGCGGCGTTTTTTGACATGGTTTTCATTCCCTATTACTAAGGCGCGCTCGCGAGCAGCCAGTTGTCTTTGAGTTGCTTCATAGTGTCTTGGTCAAATTTCATGCGCACGGCGATATAAGCACCCTGGCTACGGTACTCGGCGCCCTTAAAGTCGGCGTCATCGAAGCCGAGTACATTGTAACCAACGGCGACCCAGGTATTGGCCATTAGCTTATGGCCGAGCGAAACGCCGAGGCCAAAGCGCTTCTCGCCACCGCGCCAGGTGTGCAGCATCGAGGCGTGGGTGCCAATATCCCAATCACGGTTCAAATCATGACGCAGCTCCAGGCCGGCAAGATCAGTGTAGCCGCGGTTGCTTATCCCATCGATGTCGTCGAGGACATATTTTGAGCCGTATTGCAGCGCCAGCTGAGTGCCACGCTTTGGCATCCAGGTGGCATTGAAGTTGTTGACCAACTTGCGAGAATGACTGCCGCCGCTGGCGTCGCTGCTGCTCTCGTCAACGTAATTGAGGCGGTTGAGCCAGATCCATGTGCTGTCCCACGGACGGCGGGCGTAGGAGAAACGGGCGATGATCTTACGCGACTGGCTGACCGCCGAGTGAGTGCCAGCGAAGATGATACTGGATGCAAGCACGCGCCCAGCATCAAGGGTACGTCGCAGGCCGGCGCGGAAATTAACCTTGTCGACGTTGTCGGAGGTGCGCCACTCAAGACCGCTGTTGGCGCCCCACACAGGATGGTTGTAGTTCACGTCCATGCTCACAGCGGTATAGTCGCCGCTCACTGTGCCGGAGGCGAGCGGGACATTGGGATTAAGCGGCAGCGCGCCGGTGTTGCTCAATTCTTCGGCGCGGTCGATCCCAAAATCGCTGTTCCAAAACTCATTGATCTGCCACTTTTGCATCAGCCCGAGGTTGCCATAAAGACGGCCACTGTCGAGCGAGGTCTGCTTGCCCAGCGAGGTCGACATCTCACCGCCGCTCCACAGTTGCGTGCGCATCCCGGCGCGGGTCATATCGACGGCGATGCTTTCACCACGCGCAAATTCCTGTTCGACAAACAGCTTGGTTTGGGCGCTGAGATTGTAATCTGCGCCAAGTTGGACGCGGTCTGGGTAATCCACGCTCCCCGCTTCCCCGAAGCTGATTTCGGTATCGGCGCGCAGGGTAATTTTCTGAACGGGCAGGGTGTAGCTTGCGCCCGCCAGCGCCTGCTTGCTGTCGCGAACGACGCCTAGGCCGTCATCATCCGAGGCCAAACGTGCGCCGTAATAAGCGGTCAGGCTGCCCAACAAGTGGTTGAAGCGAGCACCCAGTACATCGCGCTGGGCGTTAACAACACCTAAGGTTTCATGACGGTAGGCTTCACCTTGTATCTGCAGCGTATCGGATATCTTCACCCGCATATCGGCGCCAGCCTTGCGCGTGTCGCTCTCGCTGCCCGCTTGCTGGCCAACACCAAAGCCGCCTTGCTGTTCGCGGATATAGACCTTGGCGTCTCGGTGAATAAGTTCGACTTTCCAGGCGTTACCATCCAACTTGAGATTGGCAACTTCACGATCACTGCGAGCGAATTCGGCCTCGACTTTGGTTGTATCGCTGACCTGCCAAGTGGCGTCGACGCCATGCAAATTACCGCTTGCGCCTTGGGTGCCATCACTCACTAGCGTGGCGCCGACTTCAAGCCTGTCCGTGGGCGTGATGTTGACGCGTCCGCCGGCGGTAAGGCTTTCGTCGCGCGGGTCGCCAGATTCATATTCAGCAACAATGACTACCCGGTTGAATGCCGCATCGCGTGTATTGACGGGCTGTCTAAAGAACAGCGTGCCATTGATGTAATCAATATCGTAATCCAGGTAGCGCGTCATAGTCTGGGTAGAAATAATGATCTGCGACTGGAAGCGCTCACGCACTTCTATGCGCACCTTGTCCGAATTTTCAAGAATGCTTTTACGCGTCAAACGGTACAGGCCGGATGTGCCATCACCTGCAATCTCATCTCTTACGTAGGCCTGCGCGGTCATCGTGGCGAAGGCGGTGTAGCTAACAACATCCCCTTTGTATTCGGATTTCAGGCCCGTGACGGTGCGGCTGTAGCGCGAAAATTCAGTGGTGATGAGTCCGGTATCGTAGTCGCCGAACAGCGCGTAGAACTGCTTACGCTCTATTTTCAGATACAACTTACTCGTGCTGGCCGCGTCGAACCCAGGCTGGGTCGCATCTGCATACAGCGTGTAATACAGCGCCGAATCTATCGACTGATTAAGATTGGCCAGCGTCGACTCGGCAGCGCCACTACGCTTAGCAGTGTCATAGGCGAGGGTCATCAGGTACTCCCCCTTGACCGTACCCTTGGCGTAGAGCGCGAGACGGTTGTCGTCGAACAGTTCCGCGTCTGCCCCCGCGTCTTGCAGCGCGGACAGCTTGCCAGAAAGCTGTTTATGGCCGAGTGTACCTTCAGCAAATCCGACCAGAATCCAATCACGCTGACCAGCCTCAAGCCAGACGCGCTGTTCCTGCTCACGCCCGTTGTTGAACTTAAAATTCAGCACCGCTTCGCCAGATTGCGTGGTGGGTTTAAGCTCGATCAAAGCGATACCGTCTTGACCTACTGCAAAGCGCGGCTGGTCACTGCTGCTGCCCGCCAGCGGGTCGCGCAGGATAGCATCGAGCCGCTCGGCAGATTGGTAGGGACTATTCAGCTCGAATTCACCGTTGACGCCGCGCCGCATCTTGTAGCCGTCCTTATCTAAAAAGCGCAATGCAATAATCGGGCGCGTCTTGCCGTCGGCGATCAGCCTTGAGTGCTCAGCAAGGAACTCGAACCGGTCTGGACTGAGGGTATAGTGGATGTTGCGACGCTGGTGTAACACCTCGTTGCCAGCAGCATCTCGGACAATCAGCTCCATCAGGTTGTCGCCGGTCTTAATGTGGATGCCGCGCCAAGTGGCCAGCCTCACGCTGCGCGTGGCATTGGATACCGAACCGTCGAAATACAGCGGATTGACCTTCTCACCGTTCAGCTTCAGCGTGACTCGATGCCCGGCCGCGAGCTTTACCGCAGCTTTGATAGCGGGCAATGCAGGCAGGAAAGATTCCTGTGGGTGCAGCCATTCAGTGCCAGGCTGGGCACTCGCCAGCCAATCATCGTCGTATGGCAGTTGCTCGACGAGATTGATATCGTGGGCGTCGAATGTTTCCGCAGTCGCCTTGTTTGCAAGTACTACAGGCCTGGGGATAAGGGCGAAATTTTCCGCTTCAGCAGGCTCAGCATCCAACTGCACTTCAGTGCGCGGCAGGCTCACGTTTTTACTGGTAGCAGGCGCGATGAAGCGTGTCATCACCACCAGCTTGGTAGGTTTTTGGTCAGGCGACTGCAGGTTCAGGGTAAGCGTACGTGCCCACACGCCCTGCTGTTGCGGCAAACGTAAGGTCAGGACACCATCGCCACTTTGCACCGCATCGAACGCTTTGCCATCAAGATGCGCGCTACTGGCTACAAACTTTACACCCTCTGGCAACAGCAGGGTGGACGCCGCCGGCCCCACATCGTCTGCGCCGCGTAATGCCAGCTTAACCTGCACCATGTCGCCGTCACGCTGCGCCGTCAGACGCTGACTAAAACGAATTTCTTTAGCCGCTCTTTTCTGCACGTGGAAATTAGCACGCCACAGGCTGCCGCCGCGGACGTTGACGAACTGCGAATAATTGCGGCCTGCAAAGCGTGAATTTCCCCCGCAGGTCAGCACTTCATAGTCAGCGGGCAGCGAATCCAGGTCCAGTTGCACCACGTGCGTCCCTGGGCGGATGTTGTCGGCGTGCCAGCGGCCATACTTATCCGTGAGGATAGACGTGCCGTCTTCCAGAATGATTAGGGCATTTTGCAGACCGTCTTTGTCGTTGTCGATGCGCTCGTCGCACGAACCGATGATGACATGCCCCATAAGTATGGCCCGGCTACGCATAAGGTCTTCGCGCACGATGACGCTTGCTCGGGCGATGTTAGATGTGTGCGCACCGATGGCGACGGCGACGTTTTGGGCTTTTCCGGTTTGCGCGCCTGCCGTGACCCGCGCCACATATTTGAGTGTAATTGAGTCCGTCGCCTGAATATCGCCGAGCGCAAAAGTTAGCATGCCGCCGTCAGCGGAAATCAAAGGGTCGGGATGCGGCTCGGCATTCAGCCGAGTCGAATCAATCTGATAACGAAAACCCTGCGGCAGACGATCGGCGATTTGTACATTCTGCGCCACGTTGGCGGTGCCAGTATTACGAATGGTGAGCGTGTACGGCGTATATTCGCCTTTGCCCACCACCGACTTGTCGGCGCTCTTAGTAATTTGGAGATTGCCACCTAGCTGATCAACTGGAATATCTATACGTAGGGGCGCTGCCCCCAGAGAGATCAGGAAGGTCGTGCCGAAGGATGCGCCTGTACCGGGCGAGCCAAATATGTTGAAGCCCGCCGGCAAGCTGTCGGTGGGCACAACAGAAGGGAAGCTGTAACCGCTAGGCGGCTCTACCCGCAACACATAATTGCCCGGCAAAAGCAGTGGAAAACTATAGCCCCCTGGTGGCAGAACTACTTCGCCACACTGCTCAAAGCTCGAACCGGAAACCATCGGATTAGGTGAGGCGTTGATGCCGTCATAGCAGGCAACCACGGCCAACAGACCAGTATCAGCGTTGACCAGCGTCACAATGGCACCATCTACTGGCAGCCCGCTGACGTCATCAAACACCACGCCGAAAGGATCAACCAGCGCCGCTGCAGCGACACTCCTTGCCGGACCTCCATCACGCGCGTAAGTATAAACCGCATTGATCACATTGAACGACAATGCACAGTCATAGTCAGATACCACTGCCGGCGTGGCTTGAATCGCGGCCATGAACACGCCGGTGTTTGGCCCCGTTTCGGTCAGTAACAGAATTTCATGGTCGTTCGGCAGAGTACTGGTGCCACTGGTGATCGTCACAACCAGTGTTTCAGCCAGCACCGGATTCCTATTGATCGAGTGGTCCGTGGTCTCTATATAGAGCACCTGTCCTCTGTGATACTGCGTTGTAGGCGCAAGCGCCACGCTTGCCGCCGACAGCCCTGTCGACTGATCGAACGGACCGGTGGCGGCAGCTGACGACCCACACATCGACGCACCCACCGCAGTGGGCGCACCGCCCGATGTCTCTGCCATGAACTGGATCGTCGCGTCGGTGACCAGTGCGACCGCAGCCGTTTCCGTGTAGCTCGCACCGTCGATCGAGTACTTCGCCGTTGTGGTGTTAGTGAGTGTGGTGCCGGGCAACACGACGGCCAATGCAATCGGCGACAAAAAATAAAGTATTGACGCAAACAGCACTTTTTTGTTGGCGCGCCACATTGCGTATCGACCGCCCAAAGAGAAACGGGCCGCCCCGATACACCAGGACAGCACACGCATAGCTACTCCGCCCGTCCAGCGATGCAGGCAACCGAGACAAAAGGTACTCGTATTGCGCCATTCAATACAACGTGACTATTTACTAGTCGGAAGCTATTCGCTGACAGCAGATGCTGCATAGTCTTATTTGATGACTGCGCGGAAAGAGACTTCACTGGTTTCCCCGACACCAAGTTCGCCTTTATAGAACCAGCGCACGTGGGTGTAATCGGCTGGCACTGCGGCACGATTATTACCTTGTTGAGTTTTAACGCTGAGATTATCGGCCGAGGCGTATTGCTTGCCCCCATCAACTGAAAAGTTAATGTCGGTATTAGCGCCGTCAGCGCGCCGAAAAGTGGTGTCGTTAGGCACGGGATTGGTTATCGCGATATTGCCCGCGGGTTTGTTGATGATGTTTTCAAAAGTGGTGGTGTAGATGATCTCATCGCCCGGAACCGCCGCTTCAACGGGAATGCGCTTGAGCTCCTTCTCGCCGTCTTCATTAACCGCCTCGATTTCCATTTCGGCAATACTGCTGATATTTATCGCACCGCGTGCCGCGTGGGCGGGCAGATGACACGCCAGTAGCAGGACGGCAACGCAAAGTACGGTGATGCAACGCTGACTAAACATAGTGTGATTGAGCATAGTGATCTCCAGCCTGTTAGTTAATGGTCGTGCGGAAGGTGAAGCTAAATATCGTCGTGCCGGCAATCGTACCCGCTGTCACGATGATGGTGTTGGTGCTGAATTCGGCATTATCGCCGTCTGTGGCGTCAGTCTTCACGACGCCGTTGACGAAAATACTCTCGGCAACGTAGGTCATGTTCATAGGAATGGGGTTAGTGAGGACGAGGCCGTCTATATTACCGGTGACGGGCAAATCTATTTGATAGGTGAGGATAGACCCAGAGACGATTTCACAGCCGTGCTCGTTGCCATTGCCATTGCCATTTTTTTTGTTTTTGTTTTTGTTTTTGTTTTTACTGCTGTTGTGATTGCTGCTGTTGTGGTTGCTGCTGTTGTGGTTGCTGCTGTTGTGGTTGCTGCTGTTGTGATTGCTGCTGTTGTGATTACTGCTGTTATGATTGCTGCTGTTGTGATTACTGCTGTTGTGGTTGCTACTGTTGTGGTTGCTACTGTTGTGATTACTGCTGTTGTGATTACTGCTGTTGTGGTTGCCGTTGTTGTGGTTGTTGTGGTTGTTGTGGTGGGCTTCACTGCAGCCCGATGGGTGTTGAATGTGAATCACTGTGGGGGTCAAGTCGACAACGGCCCAATCGATAAAGTCAACCACCAAGTCATTCCTAAATGCACCTGCCACGCCAGCGGCATTACCTAGGGTGAAGCTCGCATCATTCAAACTTACTGTCAGATTTGAAATATCTTGAGCGTCGCCATGCGCCGTAGCATGACCGATCAAGCTCAGGGTCGCGGTGGTGCTGCCCGTTTTGGTCAGCACCGCGGTCAAGCCGGGTGGAACGTTACTTACCACACCACCGGTCAAGGCTGCACCATTAACACCCGTAAAAGTCGCACTGGTAAGCGTCAGTGTCGAAAAAAATGGGACGCTGCCATCGTTGGCGGCGGCCTCGACAAATGTCGCCGGATTGTTACCTTGGGTGGGCCAATCAAATCTCAACCCCCTCGCCGGCAAGTCGTCACAACCTTCCGCATTCAGAATTGACACATGAGAAATACTGCCTTTTTTGGGCCAAAATCCCAAAAGCGAAATAGTTTCCATGCCGTCCCAGTTAGAAATATCAAACAAATACCATGCAGGTTTACGTTTACCGTCCTTGACTAAAAGGTAGCTTGCACCCGAGATGTAGGAACCCGAAACACCGGCCCAGACAATTTCTGCGCCCGACAAATCGCTATTATAGGTCGTCGAATACCATCCCTGAGCAACACCGCTTTCACTCCCACCCTCGTCATCTTTGTAAGCTTCGGTGTCGGTCCCAACCCATACCGAAATGGCTGCCAGGATGGATGGCATATTATTCTCATTGCCTGAATCAACCGCACCCGCTGGCGCTAAAAAAATAGTCGCATTTCCTGTCGTAGGGTTGCTAGGTTCTGTCTGGCAGGGCGCCTGAGTGTCTAACCAGTACCCATCGCGGGCGGAATGCTGACCGTTTCTGGGGGCATTATCACCCTGTAGATCACCTGCACTGACATCTATAAATACGACCTGCACTGCGCCGGGAGTATCGGCGCCAGCGTCTTCGGTCGTAAGCTGACCTTTTCCTGCAGTATTACCAGTGTGGGTCGTAGCGACCAGGCTGATAATAGACACGTCACCGATGACTTGTCCGGTGGGCACGCTACAGAGCACATAAACGGTTTGGGTGGCATCGGGTGCCAGTTCGTCAATGAAGGTGGCAGTGTCTTGTAGAGGCTGATAGCCGACGTTGGCATCACTCTCGATAAGACTGCTGCAGTTTATGACATCGAAGTTATCGGTGTTGCTAAACAAACTCTGCCCGGTGACGCCTTGAAGAACCGTCAGCACGTAGTCTTGCCATGCATTACCATTGTTAGTGACGGTGAATGTGGCAATCACCCCAACCGCGCCATCAATGACATCGTCGGTAGTCAATGTTCCACTGGTCTCGAACACGGTAAGGTTGACCATATTGTCAACAACAAACGCAGCGACATCAGACGTAATAGGGTCTTGGTCTACATCATCAACACTATAAGTTATCGTCGAGACACTGGTGATGAGCGTGCCAGATGCTGTACCCGCCGCATGGGCGGCTAGCACCGTCACAAGTAATGACAGACAACTTATGGTAATGACGAACAGCCGTTGCATGGAAAACGCAAACCTAATTATGGTTGCGGTTCCATCAGCATATACCGTCATGCGGCGGCAACTATGCATGTGTATCGACTCGTTTTTTTTAAGGTTTGAAATTTGGTTTTTGTTGTTCTTCTTCGAATTTTTGTGTGTATAAAATGCCATATCTAGCCGCATTTCGGTCACCATCTATCCCAGTATTTGAACACTTCCAGACGCTGCTCTGTGAAGGGTTCGATCATGAAACATAGATTAGGAAAACTTACCTTTGTTGAGATCTCAACTTTTCAGACCCAACGAAAAACGTGTTGCCCGACACGCCGGGACAACACGCGCTACGCCATGTGCTGGCTTATGGCCAGATCGAGTCTCGTTACTGGATGGTGATTTGGAACTGCACCGTTGCAGTTTCACCACCAGCAAGGGTCAAACCGGTTGCCGTCGCTACAATGCCAGTAAAATCAGCGCTGTCTAGATCGGCAATATTAGATTTGCACAAACCAGCTACATCAGTGCCGTCTTTCACGACGATACCTTGAGCGGCAGCACATGTAATCGTGGCATCAACGTAGACCGTATTAAATGACACAGTACCTGTACTTATTTCGTCGACTACATCGCTGACGCTGATACCAGTAGCCGTTCCGGTGCCATTATTTACGATAGTTATCGTATAGGTAAGGATAGCGCCTGGGATAGCTTTAGGACTGGCGGTCCCATTAGCCGGATCGGAATATACGGCAGTGGCTTTTGTTACAGTCAAGGCTGCGGTTAAGACACGATAGGCATCTAATGCAACCGCAGTAGCATCGCCTGCTGTCTGACCTGGATCAGTACCAGATGCAGATGTTAAAGGATCAGAAAAAACGATTTGCACAACAGAAGAATCATATGCGCCAACTGTTTCTACCACAGCGTTTGTGGTATTTTCCGTTGTCGTTACAGCGGTCAAACTGATCGCTGACTGTGCACCATCTACTTCTGATACCGGAATAGTCGCAGTAACCAGCAAGTTAAGCGAGCCATCTGGAGCAAGCGAATCTACCGATGTTATTAAAGTATCATTTATATCAAGCAAACCATCATTGTTGACATCGATGTAATACGCAAAAGATCCTGCGTCAAAAGTATCAGCCAAACCAAAAACAGCAAGGGTACTGTTGGCGGCCGTAAGATTATAACCGTGGCTGTCATTACCAAGGTTGGTCAATGTAAACGCGGTAGCCTGCAATGAAGAGCCCGCTGCAACTGGCGTGAATGTGGTATCGGTTTCAACTAAGGTCAAGTTGATTGTCGTACCCACCAAGAATGTAGTCTCTGCCCCTGGACCAGCTGTGTTACCGCCCTCGGTAGAGCCAACTGGCGGCTGCGCTGTACCATCCACCGAATAGTTGATTGTGGCTATATTGCCCACACTCGTACCAGATGCGGTACCTGCTGCCATCGTGTTGTGTGCCGCCCCGAACACCAGACCAATGGTAAGTAGCGCCACGCGCCTGATATTTCCAGAATGATTTTTAGTAATATCGGTCATTTCAAACCCTTCCATATTATTTTAACGAGTCCGTCTAGAAGAAACGTTTAGCCGGATGTCTAATGACTCCTCGCTAGATCTAGCACTATTCCTTTAAATGGATACGTATCTAAGCAACATTTAGCGAGTTAATATGTAGGTAATGTGTAGGCGATATGTGGGCTGTATGTAGGTAACATGTAGGCAATATGTAAGACTATATATACCTATAATATTTGCGTCTAAACCCTATATTATTTGCTACTTAATAGCATATTAACGTTACTTTTTGACAGATATTTAACAGAGAAGCTAGCAGGTTATTGCAGGCTTTAAGCCCAGACTAAAATTGGCACACGTTAATTTTTTGCACAGATAAATCATTCGACTTAATGCGTAGTTTATCTATCCACTACGGGTCACCCCGATGTAGCTCGCAAGAGATGTCATTTTGTTATAGCGCAACAAGTTGAAGTCATTGAGTAGCAGATAGTATTCCATACCAATAAACTATTGCCCCTTAAAATCATGAAAGCAGTTTACTAAATCCAACAAAGCTAATTACGTTCTGGAGAGTCAGTCGTTTTAATGCGGTTAGAAATTTTTTTCACTGGCAGCAATATGAATTTCTATCTTTTCCTATAACAGTTGATAAAAGCGAGTTTACGCGTCCGGTTATTTTCGCAACCCGAATTCATACGCATCGATGTAGCTTCACCCTCCAATCAACTTTTTTGATGTTTTAAAGGCAAGTAAGCTTTTTGATGATTTAGAAGCAAGCGACCACCCTGCATCATTGTAAGAACACATTCATCGTAAGTTCACGGTAGTGCGCAGCACGAACAATGCCACGTGAGCGTACAGGAATCTTCGAGCCCGTATGACAGATGTAAACTCCAAGAGACGTCGGTCCGACTTATAACTCACTCACGGATCAGGGTGCTCTCCTGTGGCTTCCCCGCCCGTTGTTCGTATCCCGAATGGTATCGTACTAAATCTGGCATTGGTTCCCGGCGCGAACCCGACAACTACTTAATTTGTTCCGTCAATGTGCTTCCGGATTCACGACCGTGAGGTCTGAGTCATCACCAAGAACTTACTTTGCTGCCGCACCATCACGTCGGGCTTGGAGGGATGCATCAACAACTCTGCTGCACTTATCGGGCGAGTCGCAGAGACAGCGCGGCACAGTTAATGTTGCTAGACTTTTATCTTCACGAAGCCCTTATCGATGAAAAAAATATCGCCGTCGTCACAATGCTTGTATTTCAATCGACGAGCATGAATTGTACCGAACCGGGTAAACAAACGAAGAATCACCTCGCACACAATATCTTGATAGCTGATTTTGAATCGGAAATTCAGCCAGACTATGTCAATGCGGATGTTGGCAGTGAATCGCTGGCGCTTGTATGTATTCATCCGACGATAATGCCGGCTACGGTTTGTTTTCCGACAGCGAAAGTATCAAAAAATGCTGGGTTAGCCACTCTTCGATTTTGACACCTTAATATTCTATGTTTTTTGTGGTTGTGTACTAAAGCACTGGCATCTTTCACGCTATGCAAAAACTCATGCTCCCAACCTACCTAGAGACAGCCCGGCAACCCATCATTCCTGACGCCATTAATTGAGCGCTCATTGTGCCTTGGTGCTACCCAATGATGTCGATTTTTGACAACGTTATGATGGCAGTAATGACAGCTGCCGCGGTCGCTTACTTGTTTACAACGTGGCAGATTGGGCGACGACTAAAAGCGACATTTCCCAGTAAAATTGCATTTGACTGAAGCAATCCGAAAGCTGCCTTTTTTGACATTTAATCGGTCTTCTCTTAGCTGTTAGTCCAATATACTGTGTAGACTAGACAGCCAGAGAACTTCGTTTTAAATCCCTCTCACCCCCAATTCCCTGAGAAGCTGGCCATGTTAAACCCCGAAAAAGCATCCATTCCACGTGCGCTTATCGTCGCCGTGCAATTAGACAGCGTCAGCGATATTGAATTTGAATCGTCGCTGGCTGAATTGGGTGAATTGGCAAAAACTTTAGGCCTGGAAGTGATAGGGCAATTTACCCAAAAGCGTTCGTCTTTCGACTCGAAGGCTTATATAGGTACAGGTAAACGCGAAGAGATACGACAATTCTTAGAAGATCAACAAGCTAACGTAGATGCGTTAGCCCAAGTTAATACCCCGCTGAAGGCCAGTGAATCCGTGGATTATATTCTGGTCGACCATGAAATTTCACCATCTCAGGCGCTCAATCTGGAGAATGAAGTTAGTTGCGAGGTGATGGATCGTACCGTCGTCATACTCGAGATTTTTCATCGCAATGCCAGCTCGCACGCAGCAAAGGTACAAGTTGAGATCGCCCGGCTGACCTATATGGCGCCGCGTTTGCGTGAGGCGGCTAAGCGCGCTGGACCCACAGGGCGACAGCGCAGCAGCACCGGTGGGCGCGGTACAGGGCAGTCACGCAGCGAATTAGACGCGCATAAGGTTCGCGAACGTATTGCCGAGCTGCAAAAGGAAATTACGGCCATGGAGGCGGGTCGGGATACACAGCGATCTCTACGACAGGGACAACCTGGGCTAGCTCAGGTCGCGCTAGTCGGATATACCAACGCGGGTAAGTCGACGTTGATGCGTGCCTTGACGGGCAGTGAAGCACTGGTGGCGAACAAACTCTTCGCCACGCTAGACACCAAGGTACGGACCTTACATCCAGAGGGTGTGCCGCGGGTGTTAGTGACCGATACCGTTGGTTTTATCCGCAATTTGCCGCACGGGTTAGTTGCCTCCTTCAAGTCAACATTAGACGAAGCCCTTAGCGCATCGCTGTTGCTACACATTATTGACGCCGGCGACCCCAGGTTCGAGCTGCAACTGGCAGTAACAGATAAAGTGTTGGCCGAGATTGGTGCCGATAGTGTGCCGCGCATTCGCGTGTTTAATAAAATCGACTATCTGGGAGATGCGGTCGCGCAAGCAGAGCATACCGCAGCGCTTAAAACCAAATATCCCGACTGTCTTGTGGTTAGCGCGCTACGCAAAGATGATATAACAGCATTGCATCAGGCGATTATGCATGTTTTTCAACAGCAGCTGATTGAATCCGAAATCTTTTTACCTTGGTCAGCACAGCAATTACGCGGCGAGATATTCTCCTCGTGCGAAGTACTTGAAGAGCGCGCCGATGCTGCAGGGGCATTTTTTCGATTCCGAGCCGCACCTGAAGTGGTCGCGAGGCTGAGTGAACTTTCCGACAATATTTCCTGAGGTGGGATTTGTTAACTAAGGCACTAATCATTGGGATCGCAATAACGAGGTCGGAGTAGATCTTACATTTATCCGATATTTTTATATTCGGAATCGGGAGACAGATTGCCCATCTTTCAAACGGTGAATCGCGAGCCGCTTACTTACCTATCTCGCACGCACTGGATCAATTTCTTGCGAATTATACAGCCGCTATTTCTATCATCCTGTTTCTTTGTCGATGACTGAAATGGAGCTGTGTATTCACGCTGGGCTTGATATCTACCCAGTTCACCCAGAATTTTCGTTTAAGAATGCATATTTAACCTGTAACTGTAGCGAGTTTTTCGAAATAACAGGTCGGCAACATTAATGTGTCAATGACCCAATACGGAAATCCAAACGAAACGCAAACGTCGGCCAGTCGCATAGTTTAAAGGCCCGTCTCTACTATCACCATTACCGCATAAACGGCGCGTGCTACCCGACGATCCTGATGGTTTACTTTCTTTGGCATAGTATTAATTTTTTACGACATAACCGTTATTACCTATTGAAATGAAAGCGCCGCAACCCCCCAAATTGTTGTACCAACTCTGCCGTAGAAATTAGCGACAAAAAGTACTTGCTAGCCAAGAAGGACGCCCATAAATCGTATCAATACTCTGACTGCCGCTCACGCATAACGTTTTCAAACCAGAAGACGCCGCTGTTGTCAGTGATCACAATGCATAACGGGCGCTATGACTGATAATGCCGAAATGCATTTGCCCTCCATCGCGCCAAATCTTGGCTAGCTTACGTCACTTTTTGCTACAAGGTGACGTATACGGGCAGCAGACCCAGCATAGGACCTGCGTCAGGTCTAGCAAGCAAGGCTTCGTGTAACGCCAAGACCATCCGCCTAACATATTGTTTATAAACATATTTATGCGCATATTTTTAACCTGCTTAGGGCCCTCGCTAAGTGCTGGCTCGAATATTGCATAAATTGTTGCAGTAAACTGACATTAACCCAAAAGACGAGACTCAAATTGCAATTCAGGCACAGACCATTGTATTTCAGTGACCCGCCAACGCCACATCAGGCGGAATTCTTATTGACCTAAACGCGCCTTATGGCACCAACAGGACCCAGACTGGCCATGAACAGCAAACATAAAGTGATGATCGTAGAGGATAGCGAGTCCCTTGCTGAAATCCTTTCTACTTACCTGGCAGAGAAAGTCTACGAAATTAAGGTTTCAACCAACCTTAAAGAAGCCCGGCAAGTCTGGAAAAGCTTCAAGCCTGATATCATTCTTCTGGACCTTGAATTACCAGACGGTAATGGCATGGAACTTTTGTCCGATCCGCTTCTTGATACCTCGAAATTAGACGTCATCGTCATGACCGCGTTCGGCTCTAACGCAATTGCAGCAAGAGCACTTCGTTCAGGTGCCATGGACTACCTGTCCAAGCCGTTTGATGCCGACCGGCTAAACACTACCATAAGAAACTTGCTTGAACGGCGCGCATTAAGTACTCAGGTCGCCCGCTATGCGCAAATGGACCGCCAAAGCTACTGTGGTCTCATCGGCTCATCATTACCTATGCAAGCGGTATATCGAATCATAGATTCAGTCGCACCCAGCAAAGCCACTGCTTTTATCGTCGGAGAAAGCGGTACGGGAAAGGAACTTGCGGCCAGCGCGATTCATCAAATGAGCGGAAGAACAGGTGCTTTTCATGCTATCAATTGCGGCGCGATACCAAACGAACTGATGGAAAGTGCGATCTTCGGACACGTAAAAGGCGCATTCACCGGCGCGAGTAGCAGTCGAGACGGTGCCGCTTCCTTCGCCAAGAATGGCACCCTGTTTCTAGATGAAATTTGCGAAATGGACCTAGTCCTACAAAAAAAAATGTTGCGCTTTCTTCAAACTGGCGAGCTTCAAAGAGTTGGGAGTAACGTTACAGAGCTTGTTGATGTCAGATTTATCTGCGCAACTAACCGAAACCCATTGGAAGAGGTCCGCGCCGGGAGATTCAGAGAGGACTTGTACTACCGGCTACACGTTATTCCAATTGAGTTACCACCACTCCGAGAGCGAGCTCAAGATATATTAATACTTGCAAACAAATTTTTGCAAACCTGCAAAGAAAAGGAAAACAAGGGATTTGAATCGTTTTCTGATGAGGCAGAATCGAATTTACTCAGCTACCCCTGGCCAGGCAACGTCAGGGAACTCCAAAATGTCATCCAGAATGCTATCATTCTAAATTACGGTAACGTGATCACTGGGACAATGCTATCTTTCGAGAAGTGCCAAGCACATTATTCACCACGAACAGAACTTGAAAATACAGCACCAGAGACACCGGAAGTCACTGCACATAAAAAAGGTATCGAACCTTTGTGGATCGTAGAGCGAAGGGTTATTGAACACGCTATCTCGACGTGCGCGGGAAGTATCCACGAGGCTGCCAGCCTACTTGAAATCGCGCCGTCGACAATCTATCGAAAGCGACAATCTTGGAATAGCAAGGCAGACCTCAACGTAGGGGAGACATAGCAATGTATGGACTAATCCATTGCGCACTTCGAAATATGGTGTTGGACACGCGAGGCGAAGATTTTTGGCAGTCGATTCTGGTGTCCGCGAGCATTGAACCTGACGTGTTTCTGAGCATGCGCTCATACAAAGACAGCACCACCATGGCTCTGGTCGCTGCGACAGCAGAAAACATGAATAGAGACGTTGACGACCTCCTAGAATTATTCGGCCACTACTGGCTTACCGTTTTTGCCCCCACCGATTATGGAAATTTACTCGACTTAGCAGGTAACGAACCTTTTGAGTTTCTGCAAAACCTCAACAAACTGCATGAAAGAATCAGCGCCTCCTTCGTAGACTTTCGTCCACCTGTATTCGACATATTCCGTATTAGCAATGATTGCAGCGAGTTTCACTATCGCAGCTCAAGAAAAGGGTTAACCCCATTTGTTACCGGAATACTCAAAGGGTTACCCATTATTTTTAACACCAACATGACCATTGAAGAGAAGCAAACAGAACAATGGGGTGAAGGAGAACACTCCATCTATCTGATCACAATAATAAGACCAATGGTGGAAGACCATGCATGAAGAAACTCAGATTGATTGTCTCAACAGCCTCTTTACTATGTGCTTCAACATCGACGATCGACTCGAGGTATCTCTCCTAACACCTGCACTAGAGAAGTATTTGACAGCATTTTCACAGGAGAAATCGTTCTCGAAGTTATTTCGCACTCAACGACCGAAATTTTTAACGGGAGACATAGATCTTCAAAACAGCCAAGGCAAGCAGTTTCTGCTCATAGCCCAAGATGAAACGATTGCACTACGTGGTCAGATCGTTCGACTCATCGGTTCGAGTTCATTCAGATTTGTCGGCTCTCCCTGGGCAGCTTGGATGAAAGAAAACAATCCAAATGTCGCACTGAAAATCGATGATTTCCCCATATTGGATTCTCAAATGGATCAACGGTTTCATCTCGCAACCAAGGATCTAATGGTTAGAGATCTTGAAAAGCTTACAGAGCAGCTGATAAAGGCTCGCGACGCGGCCGATGCCGCCAACCAGTTAAAAACTGATTTGTTTGCCGTAATGAGCCATGAAATGAGGACCCCATTGCATAGCGTCATCAGCGCATTGCATCTGGTGCAACAAAGTAAGCATGAGGGGCAGCGTAAGTATTTAGCCGAGGTCGCACAAAATTCAGCGCGCGGCCTACTCAACGTCATCAACTACGCATTGGATTATTCAAAAATCGACGCCGGGAGAATGAAGCTCGAACCCGTCGAATTCGGAATAATCGAATTAGTTGAAATCGTGACGGATATGACGACAGGCAAAGCCCGACAAAAAGGGATAAAACTAACGACAAAAGTCGACGACAATGTGCCCCGGCACTTCAAAGGAGACGACCAGAAAATACGACAGATTCTTGTAAATCTAGCGAGCAACGCCGTGAAGTTCACAAACAAGGGCAGCGTCGCCGTAGAAATAAGCATCGATGAGACTGTTGTTGTCTCCGAGGAAGCCGGTAAGGCTGCCGTGAAATTTAGCGTGTCTGATACAGGCTGCGGGATATCTGAGAATGACCTGCAACAGATATTCGAGCCCTTTTGGAGTAAGAACCTAAAAGCAAACCATGAAGCAGGCACCGGCCTTGGTCTAAAAATCAGCAAACAGTTAGCCCAGCTAATGCATACCGATATTTCAGTGTCGTCTTGCCTAGACGTGGGCTCGGAATTTGTCTTTACCCTGATGCTTGAGATCGTTAGTCAACCCGCAATAAAAACACTTCAATTTGGTTCAAAGAAACTGCCAAGTTCCTTCTCAGGGCTGGTCATGATTGTCGATGACAATCTAACGAATTTAATGCTCGCTGAGATGATTCTTAATACGCTCGGGCTTGAGGTCAGAACAGCCTCTTCTGGTGAAGAAGCAGTGGAACTAGCCAGAGCTATCTCATTCGACCTGGTTTTAATGGACATCACCATGCCCGGCATAGGCGGAATTGAAGCGACTGACCAAATCAATAAAATGATGCTCAATCCACCCGTTATTGCTTTGACTGCTCATGTACAGCCAGAGCAGATAGATCAATACCTTGCTCATGGGTTCTCGGGATACTTAAAAAAACCGATGGAAAATATAGAGTTGGCGAGAGAACTAAGTCTTTGGTTACCTGCTGGAAAGGACACAATACCACTTGAAATTGAATCATCGGGTCTACCCTCCGCTAATCTTGAAGTGCTCGCGCGACTCAAAAACCAAATCGGAGAGGCCAATTTTTTCCGCGTTAGAACATTGTTTCTGGGCGAAACAAACAGACGCTTATCAAACTTGCTCGCGGCATGGGTTCGTCGAGACCATGAATCCCTAGTCCACGAAGCACACACATTGTCTAGCAGCGTATCTAGTTTCGGCGGCGAAGATCTTGGTTGGAGGATGAAGAAAATAGAAAAATTGTCCCGCGCCAGAGATATCGACGGTGTAATTTGTTACATGAAGGATATTGAAAAATACGCGAAAGAATCCCTGAAAAAGATCGAAGCCTATTAAATGATACAGATATCGTTGACAAACTTACGGAGCAAAGGGAGATGATTAGTATGAGATCCGCAGAATCAAGACCGCTCGTCGCTATCGTTGATGATGAACTAGGCAATGCGCAGCTACTGTCAATGGCATTAGCGGCGGACTATGAAACTTGCATCGCTAATACAGGCAAGGATGCTTTGTGTATGATCAAAAGTCGCACGCCCGATCTTATTTTACTCGACATTATGATACCGGATATCGATGGCTACGAAATCTGTATAAAACTCAAAACAGACAAGGAAACTGCGAAAATACCGATTATTTTCATCACTGGCCTTGAGGGTAGCGAAAATGAAGAACTAGGGTTTGAAGTCGGCGCGGCTGACTACCTCTATAAACCAATAAATGCGACAGTCATGACGATGAGAATAGCGCGGATTTTAGACAACGCTATGTATATTGAATTTCTAGAAAACATGGCGACACAGCGGGAACACACTATTGAAACATTGCGTAAAAATGCACAAGCGACATTAAAAAACTCTAAGATCAAGGCTATCTGACTCATCAGTAAGTAATGAGGTCAGAGTAAACGTGACTTCCCGCCTGATTGAAGCCACCAACGCTTATGCCGCTCGGTACAATCTACTAACTTGCAGTGCCCATCAATAATCCAGCATGCAACGCCGACAATAAGAACGGGGCCTTCAGCGCGACGAAATCGGCGAGCGCTTGGCATATAATGCATTGCTTTACACTGCCCTCATTACTCAGGTGCTGGAATCGTTGATGTGTTCAACAATATAGGCGGCCCCAGGTTCGCACTCCCTTCGAGGGCTACTTGCCATTTGCCGTCTGCAAAACAGGCTGGGGCATACCAATTATCAACATGTTCGCTCGTCAAGAGCCCCCAAGCCTTGTATGTGTGAGCGACGAGTTGGCTGCAAAAAAAACTGCTATCGGTCACGGGACTATTCGCTAGCCTACCTTTGAGATAATTTGTCATTTCACCAACAGGTATGGCCGGAAAATCGTCGGCATGAATAGCCGAGATAACCTGCTTAAGTTGCGCGTACATCTCCGGGTTACGCGACACCGTCAGTTTTCTTTTAGCCACATTACTGTCGTCTTTCAACGCATAGTTTACGCTGATACGTTGTCGAAGAAGATCAAGGATTGGTCCACTCTTAGCTTTGTGTAATATGACATCTTCAACTTTGTAATGATTAGGGTTGGGCGCAGATTCGATGTTGCTTTCAAACAGCAACGGTATTCCCGGTTCAATCCCTTCAACGTCGATATCCTGCGACATAACAACAATCGCTGCGTGGGAGTAGTCACATTCAGAGACAGCTTCTATAAAGATACTGCTGTTAAACAATCCATGCATGAGGATCACGTCACCGGTTTCCATATCACTAAAGAACGTATCCCAATCTTGTGTTTCGCTCACTTTTATCTCCTTACGTAAACCGAATTAAATTCCTATCGAATACTTATTAACGTTCTCGTAGGTCTTCTGTGGAACCTTGTTGTCTCTAATCTCTACCGCAACATCCTTAATAGTCGCGAGGATGAAATCCGCACCTTTTTGATCAAGGATCAAAGGCGGCTGAATACGCACGATGTCAGCATCGACACCAAAGAAACCGACATATAGGCCTTTTTCAGCGCATCGTGTGGCGAAAACCTTTCCAGCAATGTCACTGGCATCGATATTTATCTGCAGACCTATCATCAGTCCTTTGCCGCGTACTTGCAGAATCTGCTGCGGAAATACCGCCTTGATTACCTCGAGCTCTCCAATCAGGTAGCTACCAAGACTAGCAGCATGATCTGGCAAATTTTTTTCACGAATATAATCTATAACAGCACACGCTACGGCAGCGGATGGAGGATGGCCCCCAAATGTAAATATGTGTTGGCCCGCCGATAGGCTGTCGATGATCTCTTTGCGACCGATAACGGCAGAAATAGGCGCATAGCCACCCGACAACCCCTTCGCCGTAACGATCATGTCAGGCACGATATCCTCGTGTTCAAACGCCCACCATTTACCGGTTCGCCCCATCCCTGACTGAACCTCGTCAACAATGAGCAACGTACCCGTGGCATCAGTTAGCTCTCGAAGCCCTTTTATAAAACCGGCAGGTGGGACAACAATACCCGCGTCGCCCTGAATGACCTCGCAGATGATGCCCCCGACGTCCTCGAGCGCAAGATCTGCCGCTATTTCTATCAATCGCTGCGCTGCTTGCGCATCTGTCGTTGGAAAAGAATGCTCAATGAAAAGATCGTTCTGACTATAGATACCGTCGTCTAAAGATCCGTAGTCTGAAGCCTGTTGACTCAACCCGGTTGAGCCATGATAGTCATTCTTAAAGTGGATGACTTTCGGCTTTTTTGTATACTTACGTAGCGCTTTGATCGCCCCGCCAGACGAGTCAGAGCCTGACAGCCCTAGCATAACCCTCACTTCACTTTGATCGGGCCAGAGCGCTTTTAACTTCTCCGCAAGTTCTATCGCATGCACGTTCGGTGAATAAGTGAAGCAGGTCTGTTGAATATCTTTGGCACTGTCACTATAAGCCTTGATCAAAAAGTCTTGACCATAGCCGAGAGAACAAGAGGACGCGCTGGAGAGACAGTCTACATAAATATTGCCATCGACGTCTTGAACGAGGTAGTTTTCGCCCTTCTCGAGCGAAATTCCGTAGAGCCCGGTGTAATTTGCGCTACCGATGGCGTGTTGAAGTCTTTGTAGCAAGGCCTGCGACTTCGGACCGGGTGGGAATACAGGTACCGCGACATCACTGACTTCCATTATGTTCCCCATTAAACTTTTCAAAAACAATATTGGTTATTTTAGAGGCAGTCAACTGCTATAGTAGCCCGATCTTGATCAAGGGACCGTATTTTTAATGGATCTACCATTTCCAGCTTACCGGGGATCCGATAATTTCGTTTTCGTCAGCTACGCACACAAAGACGATGAGGAAGTTTATCGCGACCTTATCTGGCTGCATGATAATGGCATCAAAATTTGGTATGACGAGGGCATCAGAGCGGGAAGTTCCTGGCGAGATGAGATCGCAAACGCCATCGAAGCTTGCACCCTATTTCTTTACTACGTGTCCCCGTTTTCACTTAAATCGGAACATTGCGCCAGAGAAATCAGTTATGCGCTTGACCTCGAGAAAGCCGTACTCCCTGTATTCCTCTGCCCTGCTGAACTACCACCCGGCTTGAAATTAAGCTTAGGGCATAAGCAAGCAATCGAACGGCATCGGTATCAAGAGTCGGTGTTCCTTGCAAAACTTCTCGAAGCCACCCTCGGTGGTGCCATCGAAGACGACTTACCAGCCGCCGCTATTGTTCGAAATTACACACTTCCTGATCGTAAAATTGCAATAGCACTCTTGCCTTTTCGCCATCTCGGCTCAAATGAAGAGCATGAATTTCTTGCAGAAGGAATCAGCCAAGACTGTACGACAATGTTATGCCGCATTAGTGGGCTATACGTCATATCGAGAAATTCAACGCATATGTACAAGGACCGGGCCGTTAACTACCGCGAGATCGGCAGTCAATTGGGCGTTGGCCTGCTGGTTGATGGAACACTTCGCATATCAGGCACCAAGCTTAGACTGAGCGTTCAACTGGTTGATACTAGCTCTGAAGCTACGGTTTGGGCAGCTCGAATTGACAGTCAAATTGACGATATATTTGACCTCCAAGACGAATTAACTGAAGCCATTGTTACTCAGCTACTGCCGAATATTCAGATCGCCGAGGCGCTACGGGTCGACGAAGTTCGCATGGATGCTTGGTCCCACTTTAAAAAAGGCTGGGCTGCGTGGAATTATAACTATACTAAGACAAGCTCAGAAATCGCTATCTCGCACATGAAGAATGCGATTGCAGCGGACCCAAATTATGCAGACCCTTATGCCGCACTCGGTGTGATTTATGCGAATCGTGTGTCCGTGGGCTGGTCGCCAGATCTGAGCGAAATGGTTCAAGCCAGTGAGTATGCCGAAAAATCCCTGGCACTTGCCCCCAACAACCCCTTGGCGCTTTACGCCATAGCCGTTTACGGTAATGTTACCGGCGATCGGAAGGGAGCACTGTCACAGATCGAAAGAGCCATCCAGCTTGAACCTTGCAACTCTAATTATTTAGCGCTGGCCGGTGTATTGACTGCGGCAGAGAAAGAAACCGAAAAAGGCATCGAACTCTGCGAAAGAGCACTGCGCCTCAGTCCGCAGGACCCACGTATCCACATGCTCTACTTTAATCTGTCACTGGCATTTTTTTGGAGTGGTAGATTTGAGGAAATGTTAGATGCCCTCAACCTTTCCGTGCGCGTACGGGAGTCTGACAATGCTTATGCAGCCTTCGGCTTAGTATTCGCGAACCTCAACCTCGACAGAATTGAGGAGGCTCGAAAATGCCTTGACAGAGCTATGGCGAACTCCTCAATTGATCCCCGGCTCGTCATCGCAACACTACTCAACGAAGAGAATATTATCGATGAGAATAAAAAAGCGATAGCCCTTCGATCCAAGAACCGCTTCGAAGCGCTGCTGAATTAAGCGCTTCAGCTGTTTTTGTCCCCCATCTTGCTACCTGCGCTTTCCTCACCCGCAGCGCGCGTAGAACCACGTTGTCCTTTGGTGACGGTATCGACGTGATAACGACAGTCATTAGGTTCATTGCTGCGCAAAATTAATGCGTTTCTCGGCCAACATAGCCCCCCACAGCGTCTTTTACCGACATCGCAATGGCGGGATGTTTTTCAACACCCCAGTCAATGTCAATCAGGCCATAATTAACCGCGGCAAAGGCCTATCCAACACGCTGACGATTGGGGTTTGGTCGATCACTCGTTTGTGGTGCAACCCAGCTCTCAGCGTCTGGCAAACGAAAGGCGCCGCGATCATGGCCGGATAGCACCCGTATCGTTATGGTAAACGAGCACGGCACAGTTATCCCATCGTCACCTTCAAAAGTTGTTGCAAAACGCGGACTAAAAGGCATCTCGTTTACGGTGACACATGTATATTCACGCCAGCGAACTAACAGGCATGGTCCAACTGTACGACCTGAAAGCAGACCCTGACGAGCTCGACAACCTGCTTCCAGACTATGCGCTTTCTGGCATTTTCAACAATATGGCCGCAAGAATCTACGCGCTATTAGACGCTAGCAAATCGCATAGACTCGGCGCTTTCGCCTAGACGGCGGTTTTGGGCCAGCAAGTGTTCAGTAGCACAATAAATCCGGCTGAATCTGAATTAGCGCGAGGCAACCTATTGAATTATCGCTGGGGGAGCCCTAGTTGCAGGAACCGGTAACGTTCAGACATGCTTAAAATATTCATTTGGTAACTGTCGTTGATTGCCCTTTAGCTCGGCAGTAACTTTATAATGCCTATTCTCAGTGAACGTGTTCGGCCTCCAAGGGACTGGCAGGTTGGACGTCTTACCTTGGCTGCACATGATGTCTTTCATCAAGGTCGTTGCGCAAAAATCTGAGCGTTTGGTAGCCTGAAAACGCAGTTTTCTAGTGACAAACTAGCTAAATGGTTAGCAACTTTCGGTACCGCTGCCACTCGTCAAGTTCTTCTATTATTACTTAGTTATTCTCAGCCCGCCCTTAAAGCCCCAGAATTGCTCTGCAACTGTGCTGGCACAGTATGTCAGCATGACGCCTACAAATGGCCGCCTGAAGCATTCGATTGCAAAAATAATGAACCCCCTATTGTTAATGAGAATGATTATCATTAGTATTAGCTGATTCAACGTATACGCCCATCAAACTATTGGATCTTTTCAAGGCAACAACATGGCGAGTGAATATCACGTTCAGGTGCTAAAAACCGAAAGCATATCGCCACATATGCGCAGACTCGCGTTGTATGGCGAGGCACTGAAGTCGTTTCCGCCCAATGAACAAAGTGGTTATGTGAAGATGCTTTTTACCCTCACTGACCACCCAAAGGTCGTGCTGCGCTCGTTTACCATCCGCGCGTTTGACGAGCAGCAATCTCAGCTAACGCTCGATATTGTCGACCATGGCGATAAAGGCGTTGCTGCGAAATGGCTAAGCCAATGCCAACCAGGCGACGATGTCATTGTAAGAGGCCCCGGTGAGAAAAAACTAGCCAACCCAGACGCAGATTGGTTTTTTTTGGCGGGTGACATGACTGCGCTACCTGCAATCGCGGTCAATCTCGAGGCCTTGCCCGACGATGCTAGGGGACATGCAATCATTCAAATTCGCGCTGAAGAAGATAAGCAGCTAATAGGTGCGCCAAAAGGTGTGCAACTACAGTGGTTGATTAATAACGAGCCCGAAGACTCGACAAAATTGATGCATGCAATCCGACAGAAACAATGGCTCAGTGGCACTCCATACCCTTGGTTTGCTGGAGAATTTGAAACAATGCGACAAGTCCGCCGTTACTTCAGAGACGAAAAAAAAATTGATCGAAAGCAAATGTACATCAGCTCTTACTGGAAACATGGTGACACTGATGAAGGAATGAAACAGGCTAAACGAAGGGACCCTGATGCGTGAAGCACAAGAAAAAGTGGTAAAAATAGGACTCAAGAACGGCTGTAATGACCCTGCCGTTCAAATTGAAACAGATAGCCTGTGTAGCACCTCACAGTTTATTTTATGGAGTATGCGGCAGTGGCTTCGCGCTTCTAGCGCGCCTATGCCCATATACAATGCGCTTGAAGATGTTTTCCAGATGGCCGGCTGTGAGGACGCCATTCCACTTATGGATGAGACCATGAGCTTGCTATCAAAGACCGCTTGCCGAACCATAACACTAGGGTGTACCTGCAAGACCCATCTTAGCGAGGATGAATTGGCATTACTCACAATTGCTCGGTTGCTGGGAACTGGCAACCATCTTCAGGCCATCAATGTACTTCAACCTTTGATTGCCGGTCCATGCGCCATTTCATTTTGCCGAACCTTCGAGTTACTTATCGCACTGCTCGCGCGAAAAGGCATGAGAATAAAAACTAATCGTCAATTAGCACTGGCTTAGACAACTACGCTTAGAGGTTTTAATTATGATAGACCTTATCAGCTCAATTTCGGAATTAAGAGACGTTATTGGCGAAGAAATTCCCGGGCTAAGCGAGAAGAACGTGGACCATCTCGACGAGTTCGGGCTAGCTTTTATCGCCGCCTGCGCTTTCGTCGTGATATCTACATCGGACTCAAAAGGTCGTGTAGATACGTCGCCGAAAGGCGACGCGCCAGGATTTGTAAGCGTTGTCGACGACAAAACGCTGCTGATTCCAGACAGACCCGGCAATAAATTAGCTTACGGACATCAGAACATACTTGAAAACCCTCAGGTGGGTTTATTGTTCATCATCCCCGGCACTAGCGAGACCTTGCGCATCAATGGTACGGCGCGCCTAAGAAAAGACAACGAGTTGCTGACATCAATGTCAGCGAGAGGCAAAGCTGCGCTACTCGCTATTGAAGTCACTATCGAGGAGTGTTTTTTTCATTGCGGTAAAGCATTTATAAGGTCCGGCTTGTGGAAACCTGAAGACTGGCCAGAAAAACACCCCGTTTCTTTTGGACAGATGTATGCGAAACGAAAGAATATGAATAATAAGATCGCTACACTAATTGATGACTCGATCGAAAGTGACTACCGCGAAAACCTGTAAGCCAACACGACAGTTGGCGAACCTTGCACCCATGCCGCGCCCAAAAATTCGTCACGCCGCCTTGTAACCTCAGCGCCATGAACAGGTCGCCAAGCCATCACCATAGGGCTGGCGACCTTATTATGAGAGTGCGCGAGATACCTGGGCGCCGTCAATAGATGTCCCTGCGCAAACAGCTTTACCCTTGGCATAGCTGGGCAGGATTCCAACTAGCGATGCTGAGCGTTATTTTACGCCTTTCAGGAACGCTGGCAGTAGTGCGCGATGAAATCGACTGGCTGCTCGACGGCGAACGCGATGTCCGCGCCTTTGATGGCGAACCTGACTGGGACGTGATGTACCGTAACGCCCAAACCGTGGCCCCCGGAGGGGGAACTTGTGACGATGGACTTGGGCGAGTTGCCAGTCATGGCAACCGAGGCCCGCCTAAGCTTTGGCGAGAGAAAACTGCTACGCCTATTGCTCGATCCGCAAGATGGGCGCGCCCTGGATACCGGTAGCTGGATTAACCTGCAGCGTATCTTGCAAGACTTTCATCGCTATCTGTTTATCTTTACCAAAAGGTTAGGCGCAGAATAAGCTGGCACTTTAATGGAACACGTCCGCGCCAGCGCCAAGTCTTTCGGCAGAAACTGTATGCTGATTCACGTAGAAAAAACTCGCCAAACAATGTTAATCAGCAAAGCATAGCGAACGTCGAGACAGGCTCTCTGCAGTATCGTTTGCCGTTTCGAAAGCGGCGCTAGTGATCAGAGATGTATGCAGTTGATTGGGATACATCCCATTAATGCTCAAATTTTTAGCTGGCGGGCAAATAACTTTACACCACATTCAAAGACTACCTTGACAGCATCCTTCGTCGTTCTCTTTACGCTTTTGGACAACTTCGATAGGAACCCAGATCCTGCGTGTACGCAATTTCTTTTCACATATCAGTCTGTGCATACTGACTCCCAAGAATAGCGCGCGAGGTGCCAATGAACCCAACCAGATTAAAGGTGAGGTCGCCCAAGACCTCTAATTTTTTCTTAAACAACACTCGTTGCTCAATTACTCGGGTTTGGCGCAGGCATTTCAAGGTTGTCTCGTTGCCGTCATAAACCGAGGTTGCAGCATCCGCAAGGCAGGTAATGTCCGACAATCGCTGCGGACCATTACATTGGCGTCAAGCTAACCCGGCATGATTGTTGTCGTCAGGTAAGCACTTAGCCCCCTAACAACGTCGAAAAGCCCGCAAAGATCTTTTGACAATAAAAGCCACCACTAAACCTGTCGACATACGAATATCCGATTAGTGTCTGGTATCGCGAATGCCCGAGCTAACGTAGATTATTAACCTTATGAGGTCCCTGCTTTTTTTTGGCACCTTGATCTACCTCACTCTCACTGCCTGACCATTGAAACTATCGTTGAATGTTTTTCAAGCTACTTAGCCATATCAAGATATTTTCAGGGTTAAGTTTGGAATAATCTGGATTCTAGTAATTTTACGAGTTGCACTGTCGCTCAAAAATGAAAACCGTTATTGCTAATGCGAATCATTCGCATTATAGTTTGATTCAGTTGGATCGATGTGGAAACCGGTCTGAGCTCTAACAATTCACTATGCTCCGTTGCCTTAAGGACATTATTCATCACCCGTTTGAAAGCAAACCCTGCAAACAACACACCGTTGGCCAGATTACCGCCCGACACTCATTTGTTTGTTCACGATATTCGCCGGTGGACCGAGATAGCGACTGTACAACGTTATCGCTCGATGATTTTTCTGCGGATTATCTCAGAGTATGTGCAAACGTTGACCGCAGAGGGTACTCCTTGAAAGGAGCCCGTCAATTATCTGTGACTTTCATCATTCTCAACATTGGAGACGGCAGTCGTGCAGAACGGTAAACCGCTCGTCAGAACACTCGTCAAAACAACTAAGTTCATTTTTTACACCGGCCTCTTTGCAGCACTCTACGCCGCAAGTTGGGTTTGGGCCCTGCAGTATTCGGGTGAACTTTGAAATCGTGGCCATCGCGGACTGGCCCCACAACCATAGGAGCTGATGTCTGGGGCGTGCTCGCGGTCGTGTGGGGCGTCGGTGCCTTTGTGGCCTTGTTGACGACAGCGATCTGGCGACTGTCGCCTCTGGCCTTAGCTAGCCTCGACTACGACTGGCAAAGCAGGCATTATTTTGTATTTTTCATAAACTTTGTGGTGATGGCATGGTACGAAGGCTATCGCGGCTTCCAGCTGCAGTTTTCGCCGCGCTTTGCAGCGCGTGCGGCAGCATTGTACAAGCAAGCGACTCCCCGCCAAGCACTGCTTTCACCTCTCATCTTAATGTGTTTTCTGCAGGCTCCTCGCCGCCGACTCATTGTTGCTTACCTGCTAGCAGCTGGCATCGCCATGCTGGTAGCGCTGTATCGGACGCTGCCACAGCCGTGGCGCGGAATTCTTGATGCCGGCGTGGTTGTCGGCATCGCCTGGGGTATCATCGCCACAGTGTGGGTCACATTCAATGCATTACGTTTTGGTACTGTCGTTGATGCCGAATTGGTTAACCCTAAGCGTGCAAGGGGGTAGGCAAGTAGCGCCGATCAGTCCGAGGTTAATCCTCCCGGAAATTATTTGAAGTCAAAAGTCGCATTTTCTCGCATGACTTACCCAGGCGATTCTGCCTAAAGAAGTCAAAATTTACGCATAGCCAAATATTAGCGATATTGAAGGAAGCAAAAGGCGGCCAGCCCAAGCCAACCCTCTGCCATGAATGCGGTATGAGTCGCGCGAAATATTACAAATAGCGGCCTAACCACTACTTTCAACCTCGATGAGTAATGCTGGGATTACCCTTGCATAGCTACAAACACGAAATCGATCGGCATTTTTTAATCAATATAGACAATACATCCCTAGGTTTTCTTTGCATTCGTTTTTTGCCAGCCGACTACCTGAAAGTCTTCAATCATCGACGCAAAGGATCGAAGTTCACGCCTGGCTAAACGCGCAAACAACGAGACTTAGTAGTATGGCGATAACTGCATTGCCGTGTAATTTTTACGATCAATTTCCCGAGCGACACTGAAGTTGTTCGCCCCACTCAGCAGTAATAAAACCCAAGCAATCAATACAGCCGCCAGCATCATATAGTTTGTAAAATAGTTGACCCACCAAACTCACCTCGCTGTTTTTGACACTTTCAACCTACGGCTTAGTGTTCATTTTTCCGTAGCAATATAGCGCCGATAGCAATAGGAACCCCGCGAAGTGGAACTTGCCTCTAGGCCTCGAATTTTACCCATTAAGAATAATTCGGCCTCGACGACCTTTCTCTTGCAAGCGAGAAAACGCTTGAAGATAATCTGGAGAATCGAACTTTTTATCAATCACGGGCTTTAGTCTTCCTGCCGAGATCTAGCTTGCAATACGGGTAAGCTTTGCAAAATCACCCTGCATAACCCTTAAATAGCCAACCTGTGCATCTTCTAATTCACTACCATTCTCTTGGTTGAGCTCAGCCGGAATGAATATTCCACTCAGGGTTAAAAGTTTTTTCATATTCTTGGGGTTTTGCGCATTGGCCAAATCGAGAATCGCATCAAAAGCATCACTAAGGTCGTTAAGGCCAATTTAGGTGTAGTCATGACCTATATCCGCACCATAGGATTGCAAAAATTCGGCTTGCGAGTTAACGCAACGGTGCGTGCGGCGGCAATTTCGTGTTGAGCGCGAATGAAAGTGTCAGCCGCCGATATAGGACATCTCAACTTTCTTGCTTCGCGCAGTTTCTTCTGTGCGAATCTCGGAATAACTGTCCTCCCGCTCGTTCCAGATCGAACCCATGGCACCCGAAATTTGCTCGTCACTCTTGCCCGAACGCATGAGCGCACGCAAATCATAGCCAGACTGCGCAAACAGGCAGGTGTACAACTTGCCATCTGTCGAGAGTCGGGCGCGCGTGCAGCTGGAACAAAAGGCTTGCGTGACGCTAGAAATAACCCCAATTTCGCCGCTGCCATCCGCATAAGCCCAACGTTGGGCAACTTCCCCAGTGTAGTTAGATGCTGCTTCGATGATAGGCATCTCTGCGTTAATCATGCGCACGATTTCAGCTGAGGGCACGACATCGTTCATACGCCAGCCGTTGGAAGAGCCTACGTCCATGAACTCGATGAAGCGTACGATGTGCCCGCTACCCTTGAAGTACCGCGCCATAGCCACGATGTCCTGCTCATTGACACCTTTCTTGACGACCATATTGATTTTCATGCCCTCAAAACCCGCGGCGTGCGCAGCGTCGATACCGCTCAATACATTAGCCACCGAAAAATCTACGTCATTGATAGTGCGGAATGTAGCTTCATCGAGCGAATCAAGTGAGATAGTGACGCGCTGCAGGCCCGCGGCCTTTAGCGCTCGGGCTTTCTTGGCCAGTACCGACGCGTTGGTGGTGAGCGCTAAATCCAAATTTTTGCCGTCATGGGTCTCGAGAGCAGCCAGTTTCTCAATCAAAACCTCCAGGTGTCTACGCAACAGAGGTTCGCCGCCGGTGAGGCGAATTTTCTCGACACCGTGTGCGACGAACAAGCGTGTCAAACGCGTGATTTCCTCGAAGCTCAAAAGCTTGGATTGTGGCAAAAATTGGTAGTCCCTGTCGAATACCTCCTTGGGCATGCAGTAGGTGCATCGGAAGTTACAGCGGTCGGTTACCGATATGCGCAGGTCACGCAAGAGTCGGCCGCGTGTGTCCGCCAGCATACCGTCAGGGGTAGGTGTGTAAGCCGGAATCAACGGCACTTGATTCGTGGCATACGGGTCAATAATGGTTATTTTTTTAGTGGTCATTGGACATCCTTGCACGACTTAGCTTATCTATTCAACAAACGTGTTTGGCGGAGTGATAACAGCCCCTCATCGATCAGGTTACTACACATCACGACGAGCAGCTGTAATGCGACAAGCCACCGAGTTCAAAGAACTCAGACGGCTTAAGCCTGTAGTATTGCTCCTCCACGCCCTTCGACTGCTCAGCGTAGGGCTTCGTCATGACATCCTGCAGCGCTCGAACTAGCGCGTAGCTCCCCGAAGTCGCTTGCTGGTAAGCAGGTACGACGAACCACTCTCGCAAGCTGTATTTTGGGTTGACGAGTTTCATCTGCCTCGATAGCGCCTCACGTGCGTAAGGTGCAGTAGCACTCGCTTCGGCTGCACTGCCGGTGAGCGATTGCCATTTTTTGAGCCACGCCGACCAGCGCTTGTCCATCCCTTCAGGGTCTGCAGCATAGGCCGACCCGTCATAGAAGCTTTTTTTAAGCGGCCCAATGTCCTCAGGCACCTGCGAAAGCTCGCGGAAGAAGATAGTGTAATCTACCGGCATTTGCACCATAAGTGTTTCAAGCTCAGCGAACAATGTGGCGTTAAAAACGCCAAGTCCAAGTTTGGCCGCCCACATCTGCTCCATTTGCACTTGCATCACGTTCGAAAAGCCGTCTCGAATCTCGTCGAGCTGCAACAGATAGTCCTGCTGCGACATCAACAACGGCCGCAACGCCTTGCAAAACGTGTAGAAGTTGCGCTCTGCTGCCACAGGTTGGTTCAAGAATGCGAAGTGATGCCCGCCACCCGTCCATGGTTGGTAATGCGGGCTGAACACTTCGCAGAATCCGAATGGGCCGTAGTCGAGTGTGAAGCCTCCGGCTGCGCAGTTGTCGCTGTTAAAGTTGCCCTGGCAATAGCCGACGCGAATCCAGTTCGCCACAAGCGACGTCAGGCGGCTGCGAAACTCGCCCGCCAGCAACAGCAGTTTTTCGGCGGTAGCTAGCCGTCTGTCGATAACGTCACCGTACTCACGATCGATCAAATGGAGCACGATCTTCTCGAGTTCTTCCATCGCTTGAGGGTGTTCCTTTTTACGGGCACGACGACTGAAAAGCTCGACTTGTCCGACCCGAATAAACGATGGTGCGACGCGTGTCGAGATAGCGACGGCTTCCGAGGCAAGCATATCGGGATCCCTCGATTGCGAGCCTTCTGAGTACCACGGTCGCCTGACCTGCTCTGTTTTAGAGGCATATAAGCTCAAAGACCTTGACGTTGGCACACCCAGTGCGTGCATATGCTCCTGTGCAAGGAATTCACGGATACTTGAGCGCAACACGGCACGACCATCCGCGCCACGGCAGTATGGGGTCCGACCACCACCTTTTAACTGCATTTCCCAACGTTGACCGTTGAGAACGCCCTCAAACACAGAAATGGCGCGACCGTCGCCATAGCCGTTGCCCGTTTGGAAAGGACACTGTTGATCATATTCGGTGCCAAAAATGGACAGTGCGTAGCCACACGCCCACCCTACCCTGCTCATTGGCGCAGGAACGACAGTCATGTCGCCGGAGAACATGCGGATGAAGTCTGCAGACTGTGCCAAATTATCGTCGAAGCCGAGTTCGCGAAACAGGGTTTTGCTGTGCGTGACGTACTCTGGATTTTCGATTGGCGTGGGATTGACCGGAACATAGTGGCCTGAGAAGACTTGTCGCGGCGCATGGTCAACGCCGTTTGGTTTCGCATCAGGGTCGCAGTTGAGTGTGTCCGTGAGCGAATAGCTTGCCAACTTCGCAAAATCGTCGAGCGTCGACACGATGGCGCTCTCGGAGGACCTCTCAGTAGTGCTGGCCGATTGGGATGACACCTCTGGCGCGTTTTGTTGCGCGTGGTCCGCGCCATTAATTTGCATGCCTAAGTTCCTTTTATTTTTAATTAACAGCGCAGCAACCGCGTTTCGGCTTTTGCCACAAAAAACCCCGCCAGTTCATGGGCTTATTAACGACTGCTATTTCCTCGAAAATCCATGAACGTGGAATTCAACAGGCCGGCATCGTTAGCGTACCGTCAATTTAACAGATTTGAAATTCCACGGCTCACGTGCGTCGAGCAACAAGCAACAAGGGCTTCTCTTGCGCTGTGTCCTTGATACAAACAGCCAGACCTGTTGCCGTCAAGTGTTCAAAACACCCCTGCCGCACGTGCCTGTTCGTCGGCACGATAGGAACTGCGCACCAGCGGGCCCGAGGCCGCATGCAGGAAACCCATCTTGGTGGCTTCTTGCGCATACATCTTAAAGGTTTCTGGATGCACGTACCGTTTCACCGGCATGTGCCCACCGGTCGGTTGCAGATATTGGCCGATGGTCAGCATGTCAACGTCGTGAGCTCGCAGCTCTGCCAGCACTTGTAAAATTTCCTCGTCAGTCTCACCCAGCCCGACCATTAGACCTGATTTGGTCGGTATGTTGGGATGCTGCGCTTTGAAGCGCTGCAACAGGTTCAGTGTGTTTTGAAAATTCGCACCGGGGCGCGCCTCTTTGTATAAACGCGGCACGGTTTCAATATTGTGATTCAACACGTCCGGCGGCGCGGTGCCGAGGATTTCCAGCGCATGGTCAAGCCGGCCACCGAAGTCGGGCGTCAAGATTTCAATATAAGTGCTGGGCGCCATTGCCCGGATTTGCTGGATGCATTCGACGAAATGGCTAGCGCCTCCGTCGCGCAAATCGTCGCGGTCAACCGAGGTAACTACCACGTAATTGAGCTTCATCAGCGCGATGGTCTGCGCGAGGCTTTCGGGCTCGTTGGGATCCAGCGGATTAGGCCGTCCTGTGCTCACGTTACAGAACCTGCAGCGACGAGTACATTTTTCACCCATGATCATGAAGGTCGCTGTACCTTTATTCCAACATTCACCAATATTTGGGCAAGCCGCCTCTTCGCACACCGTCACCAGCTTATTAGCGCGTACAATATCCTTGATTTCACGGAAACGCCCCGAGGCCGATCCCGCTCTGACGCGTATCCAGTTTGGTTTCGGTAACCTATCAGCAGCATCAATCTCGTTGCGCTTGGTCTTAAGACTGCCTCTTTGTTTGCCTTGCGAATGCTTAGCCACACCTGTTATCAGTGTGGTTTTGATTATATTGTTGTCCTGAGTAACCACGCTACACCTCTCATGCCAGAGCAAAAAATACCGCGATTTTCCATGCGCAGATGCCGACAGCGAATAACTACGTTGAGGGCTTCGGATACTGGATGAGCACTCATAGCGCTGGGAATTTGGATCGCGAGCCGTTCCTGCATCTGCAGCGACGTGACAAAATCGTCGACTAGGCACTTCAGTTTTGACAGGCAATCTCGCTTGCCGCCAAGCACATGCCCAATCGTGGCCTGCACGCAGAAGGGCGCTAGGCGGAAGTCGGTAAACTGGGAATCTGACATTATTGCATTTCCTCTTTCGGTTGATCCCTTTAAAAGTAAGCTTTCGATCACTATCGTCGCGATCTGTTATTGCACATGATTTTTAAGCCTTTTCGCCGCTGTTACTGGTCCTGCTCCGACAATTACTTGGGCTTTGCTGGATCGTACGCGGGCTCTATTCTGCAGGTTGCCGCATGCTTGCCTTGATGTTTCAACCCAACCGACTCGCGACCGGCGGTAGATTAGGGTAAACCGCCTAGCGCCCAGTACATTGTCTAATTACGTGGATTACGGCTTCGTCCCCAGTGCGCAACGCCGGGTAAAACTAATCAATCACGGAATAGACACATCGCTAGGTTCAAACCTAAACTGCCACGACTTCGATGTCTGGCTCGATCGACCTCATTAAGTTCTCGATGCCTCGGAGTGTGCCCGATATCGAACTCGGACAGGTGCCGCAAGCCCCTTGGTAGTGGACGCTAAGCAGATTAACCGCGAGGCCAACCACGTGAAGGTCGCCGCCGTCACCTTGCAGATAAGGACGGACCTGCTCGTCAAGCAGCGTATTAATGGCATCGAGACGCTGCTGATCAGCGGGGCTGACTACGGCATTGGAAGTAGCCGCGGCGACTATCGCCGCTGTTTGAACATCCGCCGCCGGTGCGCTGCGGATTGGTCCGGCCACTTTGCGCACTAATTCATCCCAGTCGGCATCACCGCTCTGTGTAACGGTGAGCCAGCGGTCAACGTAAAACACATTAGCCACATGCTCAATATTGAACAGCGCGGTGGCTAACGGATCATCCAGGGCTTGCTCAGCGCTCTCATACGAGTGCGTTATCCCCCAGGTTAGCGGCTCCTTAAGGACGAACTTAATCGCGTTTGGATTGGGAGTATTTTCAATTTCTGCTATTTTTGGCATCTTAACTCCTGCAAGCCGAAACTATTTTCGGCGCCGGAAATTCGGCAATACAATCGGGTGAAGACCACCCCAATACTTATTCAGTACTATTATCCCAGCGCAGACTGGATCAATTTCTGCAATTCACCATGCTCATACATCTCACGCACAATATCAGCTCCACCAACGAATTCGCCCTTGATGTAGAGTTGCGGGATGGTCGGCCAGTTGCCGTAAACTTTGATGCCATCGCGAATTTCCGGGTCCGCGAGCACATCCACGGAGGTAATATTATTCACGCCGCAGGCCTTAAGTAACTGCACCATCGCACCGGAAAAGCCGCACTGCGGAGACTGCGGTGTGCCCTTCATGTACAGCACAACCGTATTTTCTGTGACCTGATTGCGAATTTTTTCTTGTATGTTCATCACTTGTCTCCCAGAGTTATTTTATGGCCGATTGCGCCCAGGCATCGGGTGTCAATGTGCGCATAGACAGCGCATGAATTTCCGCACGCATCCGTTCTCCCAGCGCAAAATAAACTAACTGATGCTGCTGCACCTTATTCTTTCCTGTGAATTGCGGGCTCACGACCAGCGCGTCGAAATGCTGGCCGTCATCGCCTAGCACCTCCACGTGATCGCACGGTAGGCCATTCATGATGTAGTCTCTTAGTTCATTCGCTGTCAGCATCTTGTCCTCTCAATGAGTTACTCGTTGGCCGGGTTAAGTTTTAGCGTTGTCGCTCGATTCATGCATCGGGTCTGCCTCGGCCTCGGTCGATGCGCTGGAGACCGAATTGAACGCGGCATTCAGCGTATGCCACGGCAAAATTGCGCATTTGACGCGTGTCGGCAGGTCGCACACCCCAGCGAATACCGCGAGTCGGCCAATGTTATTCGGGCCGTCAAGGTCAAGCTTACCTGTCGCCATGGCAAGAAATTCCTCAATCAGAATTTCTGCATCCCCCCGCGATTTGCCTTTGATGGCGGCTGTCATCATCGACGCTGACGCCTTACAGATCGCGCATGACTCACCCTCGAAGGCGATGCAATCGATGCACTCGCGATCGAAATTGAGCGCCACACTGATGTGATCGCCGCACAGCGGATTATGCCCCACCGCATGGTGGCTCGCGTCCGCGAGGGTACCGTAGTTACGCGGCTTTTTGTTGTGATCGAGGATGACCTCTTGATACAACGCTTTGTAATCAACCATTATGCAAACACCTTTTGAACGATGCGAATGCCGGCAATCAGTGCATCAACCTCGGCCATGTTGTTGTAGAACGCGAACGAGGCGCGCGAAGTGGCCGGCACTTTGAAGCGCTGCATCACCGGCTGCGCGCAATGATGACCGGTACGCACCGCAACGCCCTCCTGATCCAATAGTGTGCCGACGTCGTGCGGATGCACGCCGTCAATGGTGAACGATATTACCGAGGCCTTGTCCTTCGCGGTGCCAATAATGCGCACACCGGGCACGAGGCTCAACTGATCGGTCGCGTAATTGAACAGCGCTAGTTCGTGCCTGGCGATGGCGTCCATGCCGATGGCCGAGAAGTAATCGATAGCAGCGCCCAATCCTATTGCGGCGGCTATCGGCGGCGTGCCAGCCTCAAATTTGTGCGGGATATCGTTGTAAGTGGTTTTTTCGAAAGTCACCGACAAAATCATGTCGCCGCCGCCCTTGTAGGGCTGCATTTTTTCGAGCAGCGCGGCCTTGCCATACAGAACGCCGATACCTGTCGGACCGCATAGCTTGTGGCCAGAAAAAACATAGAAGTCGCAGTCCAAATCCTGCACATCCACCTGCATGTGCGGCACCGCCTGCGCACCGTCGATCAGCACCGGCACGCCATGCGCATGCGCGAACGCTGTCATCTGCTTGACCGGATTGATACTGCCCAGCGCGTTCGAAACATGTATCACGCCGACGAACCGGGTCCGTGCGTTGAACAGTTTTTCATATTCGTCGATGAGCACTTCACCAGCGTCGTTGATGGGTACCACACGAATCTTCGCACCGGTCTCTTCGGCCAGCATCTGCCATGGCACGATATTCGAATGGTGCTCGAGCGTGGTCAGTATAATCTCGTCGCCAGCCTTGATGAACTTGCGGCCGTAGCCGTGCATCACCAAGTTGATCGCATCGGTGGTGCCGCTGGTAAAGATCACTTCACGCTCTTCGGGTGCGTTAATAAAGCGCTGCAGCTTACGCCGCGCGGACTCGTACTCGCTCGTCGCGGTCTCGGACAAATAATGCACAGCTCGGCTGATGTTGGCATGTTGACTTGTTTGATAACGTGCCATGCGGTCAATCACCTGCTGCGGCATCTGACTTGACGCAGCGTTGTCAAGATACACCAACGGCTTGTCGTTGACCTGCAGTTGCAGAATCGGAAAGTCGGCGCGTATACGCTCGACATTGAATGGTTCCATGACGGGCACCTTGCTTGTGGTTGTTGCGGTAGGCGAAAAGGCCAGCCGGGCGCGGTCCGATGAGGCGGCGAGCGTAGTCTGCTTAGCGTTCATAACTGGCTGCTCGTCTGTTCGAACACCACTTGCTCAAGCTGATGCTTGAGCGATGCGACAGGGATGCGCTCGATGATCTCGGCGCCGAAGGCATAGGTCAGCAGACTGCGTGCAACGCTATCGGACAGTCCACGGCTCTTCAGGTAAAACACTTCGTCATTGTCGAGTTGACCGATAGTCGCGCCATGCTCGCATTTCACGTCGTCGGCAAAAATCTCTAATTGCGGCTTGGTATCGACGTGGGCCTTACTTGTGAGCAGCAGGTTTCGACTCGACTGCACCGAGTCGGTGCGCTGCGCGCCCTTGCGGACTTTAACCTTGCCGTTGAATACCACGTGCGCGCTACCGCCGGCGATGCATTTGTGCAGCTGGCGACTCACTCCGTGCGGTTGAGCATGGTCGATACAGGTATGAGTATCGGCTAGCTGATTGGCGGCAATCAGTGCCAGTCCGTCAAGCGAGCACTCGGCGCCTTCGGCGAGCACCACGTCAAGGTTGTAGCGCGAAATTCGCGCGCCCAGCGCAACACTCACAGACTGGTAATTGCTCGAACGCCCTAAGGACACTGCACAGTTGGCAACATGAAACGATTTTTTATCTTCGCGCTGAATCCGGATGTGACTCAAACGTGCATTGTCTTCCAGTACGATCTCGGTAACGGCGTTGGTGAGGTACGCTTCCTCTTGACGACCTGATTGGTTCAATACGACGTAATCTTCGATGACTGTCGCTTCGCTGCCCGCCTCGGCAACCACCAAGCAACGGGGCGTGCTGACGATTTCTTTTTGCGTAGCAATAAACAGCAACTGAACCGGCGCTGCAAGCACCACATTGCGTGGCACCACCATCACTGCCACGTCGTCTAGGAAAGCTGTATTAAGCGCGACAAATATACTGTCACGGAACTCCGCGTGGCGGCCTAGGTGAGCGTCTATCACTGCGGCGTGCGTAGCAGCTACCGCCGCCAGGTTAGACACCACGACGCCATCGCTTGACGCGACAATAGACAAATGCGGCACATAGATGCCGTCAACAAACACCAGTCGGGTGGTTGCTTCGTCAATGTAGAAATGCGCGATATCGACAGCTTTCAGATCGGGCACACTGCGTGCAGGCGCCAGCGATAGTTGCTTTAGTGGTGAGATGTCAGTGAAGCGCCACGCTTCATCGCGTCGGGTGGGCAGCGATAGCACGTCAAGCCGATTAACAGCCTCTGCCTGCAGTGCATTGACCGACGCCAAGGGGCTAGCCTGAAGTGGCGGCAAGCCTAACGACAGCGTTTCGAGAAACCCTGCAGGCGAGCTAGGAATAGAAGCTAAGGTGTTCATGATAATGCCATCGTCGTGTTGTTTTCGACACCAACCCAATCGTAGCCACGAGATTCGAGTTCGACCGCCAACTCCTTGCCACCGGTCTTGACGATGCGACCCGCATCCATAACGTGTACAAAGTCGGGCACGATGTAGTTAAGCAGGCGCTGATAGTGCGTTACCAGAATCATGGCGTTATCCTTGTTAGCGAGCTGATTGACGCCCTCAGCGACTACCCTCAGCGCATCGATATCGAGGCCCGAGTCGGTTTCGTCAAGGATCGCCAGACGCGGATCGAGCAGCGCCATCTGCAATATTTCATTGCGCTTTTTCTCTCCCCCGGAGAAGCCCTCATTGACGCTGCGATCGAGAAAATTAGGACTCATTTCGAGCAGCTTCATCTTTTCACGCACGAAGTCGTCAAATTCGAGTGGGTCGAGTTCTTCATGCCCGCGCTGCGCCTGCACGGTGTTGTAAGACAGACGTAAAAACTGACTGTTGGCGACACCGGGTATCTCTATCGGGTATTGAAAGGCCAGAAAAACACCAGCACGAGCACGCTCATCGGGCTCAAGCTCAAACAGATTGTTGCCTTCGAACAGCACGCTGCCCGCCGTCACCTCGTACGCCGTGTGACCGGCTAATACCTTAGCAAACGTGCTCTTACCTGAGCCGTTCGGTCCCATGATTGCATGCACTTCGCCACTCTTCACCGTGAAGTCTAGGTCTTTCAAAATTTCGATGCCGTTCACGGTCGCACACAGACCGCTGACTTCAAGTATTGGTTTACTGTCTTGGTATATCATCCGACACTTCCTTCTAGTTTTAAGCCGAGTAACTGGGTTGCCTCAACGGCAAACTCCATCGGTAATTGTTGAAAAACGTCCTTGCAGAAGCCGTTGATGATCATCGATACAGCGGCCTCCGCATCGATTCCACGCTGGGCGAAGTAGAACAGCTGATCCTCGCCGATCTTCGAGGTCGATGCCTCATGCTCAACCTGCGCGGAGTTGTTGCGCACCTGAATGTAAGGGAACGTGTGAGCGCCAGACTGCTCTCCAATCAGCATCGAGTCGCATTGCGAATAATTACGCGCACCGGCAGCCGGGGGTGTAATCTTGACCAACCCACGATAGCTGTTATTCGAATGCCCGGCCGAAATGCCCTTGCTGACGATCGTGCTGCGAGTATTCTTGCCAAGGTGGATCATCTTAGTGCCGGTATCTGCCTGTTGCAGGTGGTTGGTCACCGCAACCGAATAAAACTCGCCGACCGAGTTGTCGCCACGCAATATGACGGAAGGGTATTTCCAAGTAATCGCCGACCCTGTCTCGACTTGGGTCCACGAAATGCGCGAATTGACGCCTTTAGCCAGGCCACGCTTGGTGACGAAATTGTAAACACCACCCACACCTTTTTCGTCGCCTGCATACCAGTTCTGCACGGTCGAGTATTTGATGTCGGCATTGTCGAGCGCCACCAATTCGACCACCGCCGCATGTAACTGGTTAGAGCTGAAAGCGGGTGCCGTGCAGCCCTCAAGATAAGAAACAGACGCGCCTTCCTCAGCGATAATAAGTGTCCGTTCGAACTGTCCCGTCTCCTCCGTGTTGATACGGAAATAGGTCGACAAATCCATCGGGCACTTGACGCCTTTGGGGATATAGCAGAACGAACCGTCGGTAAACACCGCAGAGTTGAGCGCGGCAAAATAGTTGTCACTGATCGGCACCACCGTACCGAGGTACTTTTGAACGAGCTCTGGGTGCTCCAACACCGCTTCCGACATCGAACAGAAAATAATGCCGACCTCGGCCAGCTTAGCCTTGTATGTGGTCGCGACTGACACACTGTCAAAAACAACGTCGACCGCCACGCCAGCCAACGCCATGCGCTCATGCAGCGGCACGCCGAGCTTCTCGAAGGTTCGCAATAGCTCAGGGTCGACCTCGTCCATGCTATTCAGCTTCGGCTTCTGTTTGGGCGCAGCGTAATAGCTGATCGCCTGCAAATCGATCTTCGGATAGTGGACGTTGGCCCACTCGGGCTCTGCCATTTTCAGCCATGCCTGGTAAGACTTGAGTCGAAACTCAAGTAACCAATCAGGTTCGCTCTTCTTCGCTGAGATCATCCGGATGGTGTCTTCATCCAGCCCTTTGGGCGCAACATCCGACTCAATGTCCGTGATGAACCCATGCTTGTAAGGTCGGTTGACGAGATTTTGTAGTACTTCGCTCATAAATTTGGTCCTAAGTTAAGCTGAGAAGGATGACCCGCATCCACAGGTCGTCTTGGCGCCGGGATTGTTCTTGATGACGAACTGCGCCCCTTCCAGATTGTCTTTGTAGTCGATCTCTGCCCCGACAAGAAACTGGTAGCTCATCGCGTCAATCAGCAGCGAAACGCCATTCTTGGTCATCGTTGTATCGTCTTCGTCAGCGCTTGCATCAAACGCAAATCCGTAGGAAAAGCCCGAGCATCCGCCGCCTTGAACAAAAACACGCAATTTCAGGTCAGCGTTGCCTTCCTTGGCAATCAATTCAGCGACCTTGGCCGCTGCCTTGTCACTAAAGGCAAAAGGTCCGGACATTCCTGACGGGGAATTTTCAGCTGCTGCGCTCATGACGTTACCTTTGGGTTCTCCGCCTCAGGCGTGGCCTTTTTTACGTTGAAACTCTCACCGCAACCGCACTCGCTGTCGACATTGGGATTGTCGAATTTGAACATTTGCTTGAGTCCTTCAGTGACAAAGTCGATGTTCGAGCCGTCGAGAAACATCAGGCTCTCGGTATCAATTACCACGCGCGCGGCATACGACTCGAAGCTGTGATCGGTCGGAAGAACCTCGTCCGCGATGTCGAATGTGTGCGCTAGGCCGGTACAGCCCACTGTTTTTACGCCAATGCGCAACCCTATCCCGCTGCCGTGCTTTTCTAGCTGGCGCAGAATTTGTTTTGCCGCATTTTCAGTCAATGTAATTGCCATGAACTAAACTCCAAAAAAACCATCGGAATAACCGAGAAAATTCAACGTGAATAGGCGATCTTTCAGGGCTTATCTGGCCTCGCGTCATTCACGAAAACGATGAGTAGATAGTATGGTTCCGAAACTACCATGTTGTCAATATAGTTTTTAAACGCTACTACAATAACCATGGTATTGTCGCTTTACGAAACTCCGCGATTGTCAATATAGGTTTTAAACGCTACTATATTCACATGAAGAAAGAGCTAACAATGAACAGCCGTGCGATCGCAGAGCTGGTCTTCCATTTGGGACGCATCGCAACTGGCGAGGGTCTCGTAGAGGGGCTCACAGCGGCACAGTGGGCAGCACTTAGATACTTTGCTCAAGCCAACCGCTTTTCGCGGACGCCGTCGGCCTTCGCTGCTTTCCATGGCACAACCCGGGGTACGGCGTCACAGACAATCAAAAGCCTTGAAACCCAGTGCTATCTGACTCGCATGCGGTCAGAGGACGACAGACGCAGTGTTCGGCTCGTGCTGACAGACAAAGCCAAAGGAATCCTTGCAAACGACCCCTTGGAATCTCTGGTCCGTGCAGCAGACTCTTTACCCCCCGGTGCCCAAGGAAACTTTGCTAATGCGTTACAGCGCATGCTCAGTGAGGTGACGCAAGAGCGAGGCAAACCTTCCTTTGGCACCTGCGCTTCGTGCCAACATTTGCAAAGCAACAGCTGCCGCCAGAAGGGAACGGCCGCCTATGCATGTGGATTCACGAGCGAGTCGCTGCTTCTTGAAGAGCTTGAGGGAGTTTGCATCAATTTTGTCAGGTAGCTCATCGAGTACCGGGAAATTGACTATTTGAGGGTCTAATATTCAACCCATGTGGTCTGCATCATCGTTGCTGCAAGTCCCAAAGAAGCGAAGCAATACAGTGTGAAATGCCGACAAGTCTCTGCAGACGCCAGATAACACGTTTCATTGCACAAATTTTGACCAAAAACCTGCGGTGTTACATGAACATCCTGAAACGTAGTCGATAAACATCTCGACAATATAACCATCCACCGCCCGCAAAACTCGTTGAAACCCGCAATACCCGTCGCTATCAAAGGCTTTCGAAGGTAGCCCCATGAGCTTGAACACCCTTGTAGCGGTGGGCAACCCGCACTCAATCCCCTCACCCACCAAACCAATCGCGCTTGCAAAGTCGACCCCACCCTTTTCAAACTTGGCCTGCTCATCACCCTACACCTGCAATGTAAAAACGCTCGCAGAAGACTAAACACTGTGACATTGAACCATCGAATTCACTTACTCGAACACCGAGACGTTTACATAGCAATGACTCAGGCTTAAAAAAATGCTTTACGAAAGACCAATCGAGCAACGCCCCGCGGTACTTTAGTAACCTCTTTACTACACGACCATGTCGCTACAGGCACTCTGTGAATAGAATGCCAGGGTTAACGTCGGTGCGAAAAGCTCAAACATGATTTTCGTCGCGTAGGGGAATGTTTGTAATTCACACAGTACGGCGACTGATCCTAAAACTGCTCGTTAACAACGTCATTACCCGCAACCTCAATGTCGGCGCAGATACACCTAGAACTGCCTCCGAGTGACTACGCCAACGACGCTAATCTAGTGCTATCGAATACACCGGGTACGGCTTGTCGCCAGCTATTCCGCATTAACCACCACCGATGAATTTCCCGGAAATGCATCGCGCTATTCGCTAGTCACGAAGGCAATTTAGGCAGGGTTGGCAAGCCTTTCGCGTCACTGAAAAAATCAGCCAACGCGCCAAGCAAAACTATCTTTGCGTATCGGCAAAAAGGCGCTATTGTGCGCCCCACATTTGGTGCCACAGCACCATTCATTCAGTACGACAACCAAAGGAGTCATCCTAATTGAAGAAACTAGCTAGCCATGCGTGGTCTGCCGATTTTTCCGCCGATCTTTACGGCATTAATAACTGGGGCGCAGGCTACTTCGGTGTGTCCGAAAAAGGCGAGGTGACAGTCACCACCAAAGCTACGGACGGCAGTCCTATCCAAGTATCAATGATCGATTTGGTCACCGAGATCAAAGAGAGGGGCATGGATATGCCCGTCTTATTACGATTCGAAAATTTGCTGGCCCAGCAAATTATAAAACTCAATGAGGCATTCAATCGCGCCATCACAAAGGCTGGCTATCAGGCACCCTATCGCGGCGTGTTTCCCGTCAAGGTCAATCAACAAAGCCATGTCATCCAAGAAATTGCACAGGTCGGTGCGAAATACGGCCATGGTCTGGAAGCCGGTTCCAAGCCAGAACTATTGATCGCATTAACACACCTAGACTCCAAAGACGCGTGCATCGTCTGCAACGGCTACAAAGACGAGGAGTTTGTCGACCTAGGTTTGCAGGCCTGCAAGATGGGGTATCGAGTATTTTTTGTGATTGAAACACTTACTGAACTGCCAATTATTATTCAACGCAGCAGGGCCCTCGGTATCAAACCACTCATCGGCGTACGCGTTAAACTGGCATCAATGGTCGGCGGACACTGGAACGCGTCAAGTGGTGACCGAAGTATTTTCGGTTTAACCATCTCTCAGCTGGTCACTCTGGTAGACACGCTCAAAGCAGAAGATATGCTCGACTGCCTGAAACTGCTGCACTACCACTTGGGGTCACAGATTCCTAATATTCGAGACATCCGTACCGGCGTTCTAGAAGCCTGCCAGGTCTATCGCGACCTGGTGAGCGAAGGCGCAAGCATGGGATTTTTAGATCTCGGCGGTGGGCTCGCGGTCGATTACGACGGCTCAAAAAGCAACTATATGCATTCCCGTAACTACACCTTAGATGAGTATTGCGCGGATATTATTGAGGTCGTAATGACAACACTCGACCCGAGCGACGTCCAACACCCAACGATTATCACTGAATCGGGTCGTGCGACCGTCGCTTACTCCTCGGTCCTGTTGTTTAACGTGCTAGACGTCGCCAACTTCGAGCCTGGCCCCCTACCTGATTCGGTCAACCCCGAAGAGCACCAAATGATTCAAAAACTCTGGGAAATGCAAGGCACAGCCAATGCCCGCAATATCCAGGAATGCTACAACGACGCGTTATTTTATCGTGATGAAACACGGCAATTATTCAAAGCTGGTCAAATCAATTTGCGGTCGAGATCCCTATCAGAAAATTTGTTTCTGCAGATCATGCACCAACTTCTTGACCTAGCCGATGAAGCGCCACGAGAACATAGAGAGCTGGAGAAGCTTAGGGAACTGCTGTCGGACATCTACTATTGCAATTTCAGTCTGTTCCAGTCTTTGCCCGATGTCTGGGCTATTGACCAGATCTTTCCCGTCATGCCTATTCATCGACTAACGGAAGAACCGAGCCGCCACGGTATTATCGCAGATATCACTTGCGACTGTGACGGCAAGATCGATAAATTTGTGGATACTCACAATCCCAAGCGAACACTGCCGTTGCATACACTAAATGACGGTGAGGAGTATATTATCGGCACATTCCTCGTAGGTGCCTATCAAGAAACACTGGGAGACCTACACAATTTGTTTGGCGATACCAACGTGGTCAGTGTCCGAATTAACGACGACGGTACCAGCGAGTTCGTGCATGAGATACAGGGCGATAGTATCGCCGACGTTTTGAGTTATGTGGAATACAACCCACAGCAAATGCAAGACCGCTTTCGACGAACCGCCGAAAAAGCTGTGCGTGAAGGCAAAATAACCGCCACTGAACGCACCACTATCATGAACGCTTTTTCTGCCAGTATGCGCGGCTATACGTACTACGAGCGTTAATGCTAACGACGGACCGCGAGCACAACAAACTGTAACAATGTGCTCGCGGTCTGCTCATGAAAATATGAAAGGCATTGGGTCAAAATAATCGCACAGGAATAGAACTAATCTACCAAGCATGAAGCCTAACGGGCATCTCAGTAATCCCCAGTACAAAGTTCGACGGCAGGCGCTTCACATCGCCGACCACTTCGATACTTGAAAAACGCTTCATAATCTCTTCCCACATAACGCGCAGCTGCAACTCTGCCACTCGATTACCCATGCATCGATGAATACCAAAGCCGAATGAAAGGTGTTGTCGCGCTTTCGGTCTGTCGATTATAAATTCATCTGGCTTATCGATCGCCGCATCATCACGGTTACCAGACGCATACCACATAATAACCTGATCACCTTTTTTGATCAGCTTACCATTCAGCTCGTAGTCCTCTAGCGCCGTTCTTCTCATGTGGGGTAGTGGTGTTTGCCAGCGAATGATCTCCGATACCATATTAGTAACCAGGCTTGGGTCTTTTCTCAGCAGCTCATATTGCTCAGGAAAGTCATTGAGCGCGAGAACGCCACCACTCATTGAATTTCTGGTCGTATCGTTACCACCTACTATCAAGAGCATCAGGTTGCCCAGAAATGTCATGGGATCATTGATCATGTCCTTCGTGTCGGGGTGGTTGGCTAACATCGTGACAAAATCGAACCCTTCACTATTCCCTTCGCGCTCATGCCAGAGCTTTTGGAAATAAGCCAAACATTCCATCAATTCCTGCTGTCGTTCCTCTGCGGTAATTGTGAAGTTACCAACAGCCTCAGTGGAGGTTGTTACATCAGACCAATGCGTTAACTTGTGGCGGTCCTCCATAGGAAAATTAAACAAGATAGCAAGCATGTAGGTCGTCATTTCAATCGACACTTTGTCAACCCAATCAAAGGTCTCACCCACCGGCAGGCTGTCTAAAATCAGACAGGCCTTATCGCGAATGACGCCTTCCAGCGCACTCAAGTTTCTCGGTGCTGCAGTCGGCGACACAACTTTTCTTTGCACATCATGCTCGGGCTGGTCCATCGCGATAAAATTGGGCGGATTGAAGTCGTCGTTAATGGGCCCGATAGCGATAGATTTGTTGGAAGAGAATATCTGGTGATTGGTGTCGACCATCTTGATATCTTCGAATCGGGTGATCGACCAAAACGGTCCAACTTTACTCTCAGCACAGAAGTGAACAGGATCTTCCGCCCGAAGTCTGGCGAACCATTCTTCATGCACATTCGATTCATATAGCTCCGGACGACTCATGTCGATCTTGTCCAGCGGCACTTCATATGGATCTACCTTGGCCCAACTGTCTAATTGCTCAATTTCACTCCACTGCATTGTCGCCCCTCTCTCGCTTTGTAATATTCTTGTTATTGTGCGCAGGTCTTTGCTTTGCAATCATAGCCCCAATATTCCAGCAGATACAACTGGCACAACCACCGCTGACTAAACTTGCGACAACTGCCCGGCTAAGGCGGACCCAAATAGACAGCCAAACGGCTTCCATGCGGCCTTAAAGCCAATCGCGGCCAGTGTACGAGCGCACTTGCTTAGGCCTCGCTTGACTCGAACGAGAATTCGGACTGCGTTAGGTTAAAGCCTGTGACGCGCATTCTTACAGAGTTTCTATATGCGCTTGACGACATTTGGGTTGGTGAACCGTGTGGATATTGCTGAAAATCATAAGGTCAGTGTAAGGTGTTAGGGCATACGACTTAACTCAACCTCAAAATCGTCATCAAAAGCAGGGCCGGGACAGCTTACTGACTACCTAATTCTAAGCGCTGATTCAGCATTCTATTTGTAGCGTCCGAAACACAACTATCAGGAAAACAACATGATCAGATTGGTGTTCGCATTAAGAAGAAAGCCGGGATCAAGTAGGGAAGAGTTTCAGGACTACTGGCTGAACAAACACGCACCTATTGTGGCGAGCGTATCAAGTGACCTTGATATTCTGCGCTATGTCCAAACACACACGCTAACAGATCCCGCGAATGCCGCCGCGCAGAACGCACGAGGCAGTATGGAACCGGAATATGATGGCGTTGCAGAGTTGTGGTGGGCCAGCGAAGCAGCTCTAACGGCGAATCTGCAAAACGAGGCCGCACAGAAAGCCGGTGCAGTACTCCTAGAAGATGAGGCCAAATTTATTGACCTGCCTAACTCACCGCTCTGGTTTGCCTACGAGTATCCTCAGATAAACCCAAGCCCTGAGGATGTATTTGCGAAAGTGAAGAGTAATATCGTACGGGTATTTTTTCCGCTTCGTCATCAGGGTCAAATAAGTGAAGCAGATGCACGCCACTATTGGTTAACGCATCATGGTCCGATTGTTCGTTCACACGGCCAGGCCACGGGGACGCTGTGTTATCGCCAGGTTCATCGTGCTAACTCGCCACTAGATGAGGCGATTCAGACAGCGAGGGGCACAAAAGTAGAATCCTACCTAGGCCATGCCGAAGCATGGATTGATCGTGGTGCCCTGCAAAGAACGCAAGAGGCCAAAGCCGCCAATGACGCCTTTATTGAAGATGAGCACAATTTCATCGACATGAGCCGCTCAACAATATTCTTCGGTAAAGAGCACAGCATAATAGACAGGCGCTGATATGTGACTAACCGCTGCTTGCGGCTCTCTACTACGGCCCCAGTATTTTGACATTATTAATCAATTAGCAATCCATTATTACTCATCAAAAAACTACTCATCAAAAAACTACTCATCAAAAAACGTGGAGAAAAAAATGACAGATTCCAACGAAGAAGCAGTGCTGGTCGAGCGTCGAGGGCGAGTCATGGTGATTACCCTCAATCGTCCTGATGCAATGA
>JBLHVI010000016.1:0-54224 GCA_047630175.1 Candidatus Azotimanducaceae bacterium | reverse complement strand
ACCCGGACATCGTTAGCATTCGTTCCCACGGCAAGGAAATGGAGATCGGTAGCTTTCTGAACAAGCCAGACAAATCACAGTTGATAGCGCATTTACGCCGGGTCGTGTACGCCTGATAGGTTGATAGCTAGAAGACCAGCGTCGACGAAATTCGCTGCACTCATTTTTGTTTATTCCCACCGATTTCTGTTCTACCTCATGGCCACGGAATATTTAAACCAAAAAAAAGCAGCCTGACAAAATCAGGCTGCTTTACATCACGCGAACATTCCCACTCTGCTACGTATTTATGACTAACCCGCAGCAGGTGAACGAGCTGACTTAGGCATTCAAACGGCGCAGTCTTTTTTAACCAACTCAGCCATTTCCTTCGCGTACCGAACATCCACCGGTAAAAAAGAATTCGAGGCTTCATCATAAGCACCGACACCACCTGTCTCAATGTCATATACCCAGCCGTGTAGCTTCAAATCGCCCTTCGCCAGTCTCGCAGCCACGCTAGGGTGGGTGCGAAGGTGCATCAGCTGCAGAATAACGTTCTGCTCAAGCAACATTTTTTCTCGCTCCTCAGGACTACCATCGGGTGCTAGCGCTGCTACCACGTCAACCGCAGCTTTAGAATAACCAAGCCACTCCTTAACATGTGGCAACGAGTCGAGGCTGTCCATATTCAACGCACCTTTCATGGCACCACATTCGGTGTGACCGCAGATAACAATATGTGGAACCTTAAGCGCCGCCACTGCAAACTCAATTGATGCTGTCATAGCACCAGTCTGGGAGGTGTGCGGTGGAACAATATTACCGGCGTTTCGACAGATGAACAGTTCACCAGGGTCTGTCTGGGTAATCATTGCAGTTTCAATACGCGAATCTGAACAAGTAATAAACAGCGCTTCAGGCGCCTGCCCCTTACTGAGTTTTTCGAACAACTCTCTTTTTTCCGGGAACACTTCGTTTTGAAACTTAATCACGCCAGCTGCAAAATGCGGCATCATTACTCACTCCTTGTCTCGTTAAGTTATTTCGTAAATTTTTATAAAATAGATGACGACCTACAATCAATTCGCTAACGATTACGTCGAACTATTACTGTCAGCTGGTGCAGTCCAAAGTTGCTTCGCTTTGACAATAGCTGACTTACTGATGCCGCTCAGACGGCCCTCAACGAAGGCCAGTCCCTCAATGATCCAATCCGCCATTTCTGGCTGCGCAAGTCGATAATAATGGTGGCGACCATCACGCCTTTCTTCAACAATGCGATGCGCGCGCATCAAGCTAAGATGTTGTGAAACTCTTGATCCAGGCAAAACGAGTTGCTCAATCAGTGTGTTCACGCCTTTCTCGCCCGTCCGCAACTCTTCAATGATACGAATGCGATCTGGGTGGGCGACAATTTTAAAGATATCTGCCAATTCCTTTGCAACCAATTGTCGATCCGGCACGGCGGTCCTCCCCGTTGCTTTTTTTTAGCGCATTTATCACTGCACTTTTCACTCCAACTGCTATTTATAACTTTAGATATTCAAATAAATGAATATATTAACTGATTGATATGAACATAATGGCATTCCTCTGTCAACTTCACTGAACCTACGAAATAACCCGTTTATACACGGACCTCACCGCACGACCAGATTAACAACATCTAGCGGTTCGAAGACGCTTCCCAAGCAGTAGCAATATCAACTCAACAGCAACCAAATCTAGCATTAAATCGACAATAAAACTTCGACCGTCGTCAATGCTACAATAGTTCGTTTTGGCAGTCAGTTAATGGTCTACACTCAGTTGTTAGCAATTTCCGCCATAACCAACATATCCAAGACACGGCATCGATTCCCCTCGGGGCGTGTTGACGATGGCTGTTTTTTTAAGGCTATACCATTGGTTATTTTAGCAACAAAATTGATCCTTTCAAGCCTTGTTATTTGCTGCTCAGTCGGCGCCGCTACAGCAGCACAGAGCGTTACCGAAGCGCTCAAGGAAACGGTCATCTCTGGTGACATTAATCTACGTTACGAAGATGTCGACAATACTGTCTTTAGTAGCGACTTACTTAACGTACGCGCACGTCTCACCCTAACCAGTGGCGACTACCGGAATTTCTCTGCGGTAGTTGGCGTCGAAGATATTCGAACAGTATTCGGCATCAATGACCCTTTCGGTCTCATCAATGACCGCGACGTCACTGAACTTGATCAGGCTTATGTACAATACAAAACAGAAAAAGTAACAGCGAAACTCGGGCGCCAAGCACTGGCTCTCGACAATCGACGATTTATTGGCACAGCACCTTGGCGACAAGACCGACGCACGCTGGACGCGCTGCGAATCCAAATCAAGCCAACACAAGCGTTAAGTCTGGATTTCTCTTACGTTTATAAGATTAATCAGTTTCCCGCCAAATTCAATGATCGGGACGCCAATAGCGTTCTCTTCAATAGTACTTACAACACATCTATCGGTAAACTCACGGCTTACAGCTATTTACTAGAGGACCAAACCGTTGAGTCAGAAACAGACACATACGGCCTACGCTTTACTGGCGGAACGGCGGGTAATTACGCACTCATGTACTCGGTTGAGTATGCTCAACAGACAAATCAATCATTCGACGCCGAATACCTGCTGCTGGAAACCGGCCTCAGCGCGGCAGGGTTAACGACGAAACTAGGGTATGAACGACGAGGATCAGATAACGGCAACTACACATTTGCAACACCCCTCGCTAACGCTCACGGCTACAACGGCTGGTCTGATATCTATACTAACGCGGGCCGCGATGGACTGACCGACTTGTATCTCTTACTGTCAGGTAAAATTGATCGCGTTGCACTGACCGCCCGCTATCATCAGTTCGAATCAAATTTTGGTGGCATCGATAAAGGTAGTGAACTAGACCTACTGGCTACGTTTCCCATCGGCGACAACGTTAATTTTGGCATGAAATACGCTACCTTCGCCCAAGGTGATCTAACAACGCCTGATGATATTGACAAGTTTTGGTTGTGGTTAACGTTAAATTTTTGACGGCTAAAAGTCCATTTGCGCGCGAGCACTAATGACGTTTATCCCGCAGTTGATAGGAGCGCCGGTAACAATACCACTGGCGTCTTTGTAATCTATATGACTGTAATTTAGTAAAAACCGCATCTGATCGACGGGCTTCCAGATGAGCGATGCCATAAAGGCATCCTGCACGCCACCAATAATATCAGGATCTACCAGGCCAAGACGATCGAATCGCATATTCACTTGCCATGCACCAACGCCACCCTCATTGACAAGATGACTCACTTTGATCTTACTGAACTTACCGTCTTTATAGACGCGAGTGTCATCTGTCAGAAAAAAACCTGCTTCGATGGAACCACCAAAGAATGTTGGGTCCGGCAACCCTGCTCGCTCGACCTTGGCCCAGTGGGTTTCACCTGCCGCGTGGAACCGTCCAAGAATTACGGCTGTCTCTAACCCATACGTTAGTTCTTCAGTAGCATTCAAAAGGATACCCGTATTAATGAAACGTGTATCGATACTATGACTCAATGGGCGCTGTCGATAGCGCAGAGTATTGATGATGTCGGCGCAATTACACCAGTGGTACGAACTACCAAAATGAGGCTGAGCATAGGCTAGCCCATGACAGTCTTCAGAAGACCCGTGGTGTAACCGAAACAGGCATTGAAAACTGCGACATTATTTAGAAAATCGACTTCGAATTTAAAACCAAAACCACCGGGCATATTTCCCCGTGCATTCAAGCGAACACGTCGAGCTTCGTTAGAGAAAGCCCTGTCAGGAGCAACTATCGTCGAAGGCAATGATGAGAGATTCGCGGCGTCAAACTGTATTCAACCGAGCGGCTTGATATGTAAGCCATCATCACGCTTGAATTCAAGCCTGCCTTTCTCGCTATCGCTGGCGCTAGCCTTACCCTGCGCAATTACTATAACGTCGTTGCTCAACGCTTTCACAAGTTCCTTCTCAGCCTCTTTGTCAGATTCTTTCTCAGACTCTTTCTCCACTTCTGCGACTTTTTCACTCTGGCTTTGCTGCGCAACTTCAACGGCACTCAGTTTCGCCCTCAGTTCACTCAACTCCTGCTCCAAGTGCTTGAGTCGCTCGAGTTACATTGCTGCCTCTTCACTAGAGATCGATGCTGCTTGGCTAACGCACGGCAAGACCAAAATAGTCATCGCGCAGGCAAGCAAATGCGCTCTAATTTCCGCGAGACGAATTTTCAACATTTTGTATTTCTTACAAGAAGTGGTCGTCATTATCTGAACTATCGTCACACGACCAATTGCCTTTTAAAAGCAGACCCGCATTAGGAACTCCAGACAACAGAGGCAAACATTAGCGTCATACACCGAGAATTATAATGTCTAGATTTCTCAAAAATAACTACTTTTCAGCTTAATGCAGTCACCTTAATGCAATGACTTATACGACTAAAATAAGGCTTTGCTATTTTGTAGTGATTTCCACGCAATTAGAACAGCCGACACATCACAAGCCACTTCCTAAAAAGCTCAATTTCAGCCTACTTTGCTTCTTGAAAACATCAGCATGTACTAACGCTAAGCAGCTTAAGACGGGCTAGGCAGCAACGCTACCTACATCAATGTTAATGCAATATCAAACACTATGTATGTTCAACGCTATGCACTTCCACGCCGCCCGGCACTACGAAAATCACTATTCCAACATGCAGAGTTGCCCTGTCACATCACAGCTAATCTAAACTGAAAGAATCAATTATCTCTAAGTTCTCGCATTAACCCTTCCTGCGCTACCGAGGCGATAAGTTCACCGGTCTGTGTAAACATGCTTCCCCGATTAAAGCCACGTGATCCTGCCGCTGCAGGGCTATCTTGAGCGTACAAAACCCATTCATCGGCCTTCAACGCTCGGTGAAACCACATCGCATGGTCCAAGCTTGCCGTCATCAGACCACTCAAGAAGGACTTACCATGGGGCAATGTCGAGGTACTCAATATCCCCATATCTGACGCATACGCCAGAATACACTGATGTAATACAGGATCGTTGCCCACCTCGCCCTTGGTTCGCAGCCAGACATGCTGGATAGGCGGACGTTTAGCAGGATTGATAAAACTGTAAGGCTCCACCCGGCGAATTTCGACAGGTCGCATCGCGACCATCTGCTGCATTTCTTTCGGCCACTCATCCACAGAAGAACCCGAGAACATCTGCTGGTCACTCAGACATTCATCGGGGCCGGGTACTTCGGGCATTTTGATCTGGTGATTGAGCCCCTCCTCAATCACCTGAAACGAGGCTGACATGTTGAAAATGGCATGACCGTTTTGAATCGCGACCACGCGCCTCGTCGTAAAGCTCTTGCCGTCACGAATACGATCAACATCGTAGACAATCGGTAAGCTAGGGTTGCCAGGCCGCAGAAAATATCCATGTAAAGAATGACAGGGTCTGTCTATCACTGTGCGCGACGCGGCAATCAGTGCCTGTGCAATGACTTGCCCACCAAATACTCTGGGCATTCCCATATTGACACTCAAACCACGAAACAGATTGGTGTCGATAACTTCTAAATCTAACTGCTTAATCAATGCTTGCAACACATCTGACATATTCGTTACCCGTGCTGATTGATGCATGACAGCCATAGCCGTGAAAACCGCTGTCATAACCCTGTGCGATGCGTCATTGCGTCCACACAAAAGCCGTCAATCATACCAGAATCGCGGCCGTGATTTGCGCGCACTCGTTATTTCTAACGTATCGCCTAAACGTAGCGTTATCGCCCCGTCAACAGCCGTGTTAAAGACCTGCATGTCTCTTGCATGATATCGCGCTAGCACCTCGGCATGCGGATGCTTAAACCGGTTTCCTGATCCCGCAGATACCACAACCATACGCGGTTTAAGTCGATTCAAAAATGCGGGGTGAGAAGAACTGCGACTCCCATGATGGGGCGCAATCAGCACATCAATTGGCTGCCAAGCAAGCGCCAACAATGCCACTTCAGTCAGCGCCTCAATATCGCCAGGCAGCAGTATCCTAAAACCCCTCGCCTCAATCAACAGTATGCACGAACGATTGTTCGCAGAAACTTGCGCGGACTGGGCCACCGCGATGATTTCAAACGTTACAAAGTCAATCGTCCAGCGCCGCGCAGTGTCGCAGTCCCTAGATGCGGGCCTTGCATTTGCGCCCTCGCCTTGCAGAAATTCACCGACGCCAAAGCGCGCCATAACGGCGCCGACACCGCCCGCATGATCAAGGTCTTCATGACTGACAACAAAGGTCGCCAACTGGCGAATACCCTGCTGACGCAAATACGGTGTGACAATCTGCGCACCCGCATTGAAGCGATCTGAATAGGCTGGCCCGGCATCGTACAACAAGTGCGACTGCGCGCCGCGTACAACCACGCTCAGGCCTTGGCCAACATCTAACACAGTAATTTCAACTTCGCCTGTCGCCAGTGGTGGCGCTGTATTAAAGAATAGCGGCAGACACAAAAATATGCCTGGCCAACGCGGCAGACAACCCGCGGGCTGCATAACTATCAGCACGCCACACACGGCGAGTAACGTCAGCCACACTGATGGCGGTCCAGCATAATAAACCCAGTCAATGGCTGCCAAACTTTCTAGGTATCGCCACAGTGCCGACATAGCGTGCGCCGCCAGGCTAAACGGTACACGTCCAAGCTCAGGGCTCCACAACAGCGCCATCATCGTCATGAGTAACAATGGCACGATGAGCAGGCTAATCACCGGAATAGCGACCAAATTCGCGATCAATGAGAGCCCAGAGAACTGAGCAACCAGTAACAGCAACAGCGGTGCCATACCGATACCCACCAGCCATTGCGACCGGAGTAGACCTATTAACCATTGTTGTCGCCGCGACTGCAGCACTAGCCGGCGACGCCCGCCAAATCCATACAGCAACATGGCCACGGCCCCAAACGACAAGTAAAAGCCGACGTTGTAACCCACCAGTGGATTCATCACGACTACCACTAACAACGCCAGCATCCACAAATCTAGCCAGTCAACCTGCCGCCGCAGCAGCAGCAACAAGGACCCGCATGCAAACATCACCAATGCTCGCTGTACAGGTAATCCCATACCTGCGATCAATCCATAGCCGAGGGCTATCAACAAGGCAGTAGGAACCACCAGAACGCGCACAATGGGTAATATCCGTGCCAAGCCCTGCATGACACCGAGACCTAGCGCCGCCACCAAACTGACATGCAAGCCTGAGATAATCAGCAGATGGTTCGTACCCGTTGCAGACAGCACCTGCCACTGCTGCCTTGAAATCTGGCTATTTTCACCTATCCCCAGTGCCACCAGCAGGCCATCTACTGACGTCTCTTGCCGGATAAGGGAAAACTGCTGTCGCAGCCAAGACCGGGCTTGGTGATGCAGCACGCCCTGACCTTGGCCTAGATAATCTGCGACCAAAATATAGCCAGTGGCATCGACACCAGCGGCTAGTAGCCACTGCTGATAATCGAACAGCCCCGGGTTAACCAAGCCCCTAGGACGGTACAAGCGGACGCTCAAACGCCAGCGCTGACCTGGCTCAAACGCTTCATCACCACGCCGTGACAACCGTACCTGCCTAGCCTCAGGAGTCGGTGCAGGGCAGCGCTGACAGTCTTCAATCGTAAATCGAAAACGACTTACGCCCCCAGCGACCGCGGGTAATGATGATATCGTTCCGACAATAACCACCGTATCGCCGTTCGAGGCTGCCGGCCAACGCGTCTTGAGCGCGCCTTGCAGATGCGACAACGCAAAAACTGCCCCAAAACAGACGATGGCAAGCATACGCGTCGATCGAAACCCCAGCCCCACCAATATCCACAGTAACGATCCAGACATCGCGTCTGGTAACGGTAATAGCGGCAGATAAGTGGCGCCAATAACCCCTGCCAAAAACGCGATAATCATGCAATTCATCAACAGACCTGTTTTAGTCTGTTCTAGACGGCTACAGGCTCACTGCCTAGTGATCGATTCTTAAAACGCTGTCAGCAATTCGCTCAGCGGTTGTGCGACCTATTGCTTTAAGACGCGCATTCTGGTGGATATCCTGCGCATTACGGGCATAATACGCCGCTTAACAATCCGGTATTAAAGCTGTGAAGAAGTACCTACCAACCAAGGATCAAGTTCGACGCCAGCGCTCGCTGCGTTTTCTTGGTGATGTGCTATTCGAGAACAACTTGTGGCACTTTAATCGCCACTCGGTCTCGTACGCCATGTTGGTAGGTTGGTTCTGCTGTTTTTTACCTATTCCCTTCCAGATGGTGCCAGGCTTGATGATATGCATCTGGGTCGGCGCTAATGTGCCCCTGACCCTCGCTATCATCTGGATCAGCAATCCCCTAACAATCCCACCGATGTTCTATGCAAGCTATCGGCTTGGTGCCTGGCTACTGGGGGTACCAAGCAATGTATCCACCATCAGCTTGTCATGGGACTGGCTATCTGGACAGATAGGCGCGATTTGGCAGCCCTTAGTACTCGGCTCTTTGGTAGTAGGCACTACACTCGGCTTAATCGGCTTTGCCAGTGTCCGTCTTTACTGGCGCTGGCGTGTTAACCGTGAATGGTCGCGGCGCCGATCACGCAACAAAAAAGCCTAACCGATAAACACCCGTGCATCGGCACTTTATTCGTGCCGCAAAATTTGCGCCGGCTGAAGACGCGAAGCCCGGTAGGAAGGATACAGAGTTGCTATTACAGTAATGCCGACAGAAACCAGCACAATGACACCAATATCAAGCCATCGAACATCCGTCGGCACTTGGCTGAAATAAGTGCCCGCTAACACTCTGCCACCAAACAGGGACTCAAAAAAGCCCACAACCTCGGGAATATGATAGGCCAGCGGCACCCCCAATAACACGCCCAACACCACGCCACCCGCACCAACCAGCGTGCCGTGAATCATAAACACCAGCATCACCTGTCGAGACGATAAACCAAGGGTTCGCAACACAGCGATATCACTAGATTTCTCCTTTACCATCATGCTTAAGCCAGAGACGATATTAAACGCCGCTATGGCAACTATCATGGCTAACAGAAGAAACATCATGACCTTCTCCATTTTCACCGTCTTAAAAAAATCGCCATAGTCAGCAGTCCAATCCAATACGCCCTGCCCCGGATACTTAACGTTGATCTGTTGAGATATTCGTGGGGCCTGAAAGACATCAGTCAAGGTGACACGCAACTGTGCAGAATGATCACCGGAAATTGCTTGCAGGTCTGCCAACGGCAGCAGGATCAACTCATAGTCCAACTCCGATTCAAGCTCGAAAAACCCAGCAACGTGAATCCTCGCCAGCCTCGGCGAGATAGAATTGCCTGTTTTGCCTGGTTCTGGGATAACCAGTGTGAACTCATCGTCCAGCCTCAGCCCCAACTGGTACCCCAGCGGTCGGCCAATTATGGCGCGATGCGTGCCAGGCTGCAGATCTGTCAGCGCTCCCCGCGTTATGTGCTGATCGATTATTGACACTTGCTCGTCAGTCGATGGGTCTACGCCGTAAACAGCGACTAAGCGGGTTGAAGATTGACCGATCACCATCCCTTGACGCTGCTGGAAAGGCGCGCTGGCGGCGACCGCGGGCAGCGCGCGAATATACGCCGTCATCTCGGGATGATCTTGAATATCAACCACTAAGTGCGGTACGGCGCCGAGGATTCGATATTTCAGCTGGGTATCAAAACCGTTCATGACCGAGACAACAACCGTCAGGGCCAACACGCCCAACGCCAACCCAAACAAAGAGACCTTAGCGATAAACGACACAAAACCGTTACCCGAGCGGCTGCCCGTATAGCGCAGTCCAATCAACCAAGGGACACGCAACATCAAGCGTGTGTATCCCGCGCTAACTGCCCATCGTGCAATCGATAAACACTGTCCATACGTTGCGCCAACCCTAGGTTATGAGTCACAACAATAAAGCTGATATGCAATTCATGACTTAGTTTCACCATCAGATCATTAACATCTGCTGCAGTCTTTTCATCCAGATTACCTGTCGGCTCATCCGCCAGCACACAATCAGGCGTCGTCACCAGCGCGCGGGCTACCGCGACTCGCTGACGCTCGCCGCCGGAAAGCTCCGCAGGACGGTGTGACAAGCGTGTACCGAGTCCGACAAGCTCGAGCATCGCAGTGGCGGTTTGCAGCGCCTCTCGACGGCCTACACCGCCGATTAGTAACGGCATCGCGACATTTTCTAGCGCACTGAAATCGGGCATCAGATGATGAAACTGGTAGACAAATCCTAGTTGCTGATTGCGTAACTGACACAATACCGCCTCACTGGCCCCTGCCAGATCGACACCCTTGAGCCTAACGCTGCCTTGGTCGGCGCTATCAAGACCCCCCAGCAAATGCAACAGCGTACTCTTGCCGCTACCTGACAATCCAACGATGGCAAGACGTTCGCCGCGCCGCACCTGCAAATTAACGCCCCGCAGAATATGCAAGGCATTAGACCCTTGGTGATAAGTTTTATGCAGATCAGCTACGTCAAGAACGACATCGGCCTTGCTGCCTAAGCTCTCATCAGGCACCTTTGCCTGACTCATCATCGGTCCACTACTCATATTGCAATGCCTCAACAGGGTGCGCACGCGCTGCCTTGCGCGCCGGGTAAATCGTCGCCACCAGACAGATCAGCAGAGACACACTGGCTACCAGCAACACGTCCCCCAACTGCACAGAAGAAGGGAGGTAGTGCACAAAGTACTCATCCATAACACCAAGCCCCCAGATACGGTCCACGGCCTGATAAATATCACTGATCGCCAGCGAACTCGTGACGCCTAACAATAGACCTATTGCTATGCCCATGGCGCCAACCAGCGCTCCGTGCATAACAAAAATTTGCATCAACGCGCCCGGAGATGCTCCTAATGTCCTTAACACAGCAATATCACCTTGCTTATCATTAACTGTCATTACCAAGTTCGAGACCACATTAAATGCCGCGACGGCGACAAGCAGCAGCAGCAACAAAAACATCGTGGTTTTTTGAACCAAAATCGCGTCATACAAATTGCCATAGCGACGCATCCAACTCGAAGCATACAGGTCGTCGCGCCCCGAGCGGGACATCACGCGCGTCATCGATCGCGGCAGTACCTCGGCGGCGTTAAACAAGTCCTTCATTTTAATACGCAAGCCCGAAACGGCCTGAGAACCTAAAAATGTTTCAGCGTCACGTCGATGCATAAGTATCTGGCCTTTGTCTGCATCGGTGCCCACGGCAAAAATCGCACTCACGGTGAAACGCTTACTGCGTGGTGCCGGTCCTGCCAATGTCAGTTGAGCTGCAGGTAATACTAACGTCAGTCGGTCACCAGCCTCGGTGCCGAGTCGATCGGCTAATGTCCGGCCAATAGCGACATTAAAGCTACGTGGCTGCAGCGAATCCAATTGCCCCTCGAGCATGAAGTCAGCAATGATAGAGACGCGATTCTCCACCGCAGGTTCGATACCCGTAAAACTGATGCCCTGCACCACGCCCGCGGCCACCACGAGCCCTGAGCCTTCGATGTAGGGCGCAACGCCCATCACCTCGTCATCTTCCGCTAAGATCTTTGCACTGGCCTCCCAGTCATCGAATCCTTCGCTGGCGTAGATCACCCCATGCGGTAACACCGCCAGCACGCGCAGACGCAACTCTTCTTCAAAGCCATTCATCACCGATAACACCAGCACCAGCACCGCAACGCCCAGCACTAGACCTATGACAGAGACAAATGACATAAAAGAGACGAGCTTGTCGGAGGTACTCGAGCGGGTATAGCGCAGCGCAATAGCCAATCGCCAACTTAAACGCATAAAATCACGCTATCTGGATAAAGACCTGTATTGAATCACATTCAACGGCGATGCCATAGCCATGGTTGGCGCTATCAGATGTCAGCCAAGCAGGCGTGGTGACGTAAAGCTTTCTCAAGATCAGCAGATTGAGCTACCATGTAAAGAGAACATCCGTATTCCTGACACACTTCTTTCGACGTAGACCTAGTTATGCAGAATATAGACAAACGTGATCACTTCCGTATAGCAGACCAAATTCACGTCGGCTACCGGCGTGTCAAAAAAGCAGATGTCGACACAACTGATGCTGGCAGCCACTTCGATCTTGACGCCAGCTTTTATCTGCTCCGTGACATCTACGAGCTGGAGCTAGAGTCCGTTGAATTACTCAGGAGAATCAGTGAAAAGAATCGTCAGCTCGGTAGCTTTCTGCAGAATCTCAACAAGCGCGTCGATATTCTGTGCCGCGGCGTTTCAGCGAACAGCTCGGCGTACAACAAAACAAACGTGGCGCAGATCAACCCCGAGGTCCTGATCAGCGAAGGCGGCCTGTCGTTTATCAGCGATGAGCTAATCGATTCAGGCGAGCATCTGGCTCTTATGCTGGTCTTCCAACCCTCAACGCTCGGCCTAACGTGTTTTTGTGAGGTTCGGCATTGTCGATTAATAACGGAGGGTCCATTAACGCAAAACCACCCAATGGAAGATCATGCCCTCTATCGCATCGGCATTAAGTTCATCAATCTCGACACGACTAACCAGCGCATGATTGCCCGCCATATTATTCGCGTTCAGTCTGATGAACGACGCACCCGCTTGCGTCAAGAAACCAAACCCGACCAGTAATTTTCCTGTCGATACGCACACCTGCCGTGCTTCTTAGCCAACCAAACATGACCACAATTGTCGGCATTACGATACTCAGTATCAGGTCCCCGGCATGGCAATGTGCGCGTCTCGTTCATGCACAACCTCGCATTGACCACGAATTTGCAGTGCCGCCACACGATATGCTTCGGCGAGCGTCGGGAAATTGAAAATCTGATCGATAAACGTCTCGACACCCATATTGTTGATCAAAGCCATCTGCCCAAGGTGTATTAACTCAGTGGCGCCTTCACCAATAATATGCACACCTAGCAGCTTGTCACCCTGGGGATCTGCGATCATTTTTAACATGCCTTGCTCGGTGCCGGAGATTAACCCTCGGGCAATTTCTTTGAACTCAGCGTAACCCACAATCGGAACCCCAAACTGTTTGGTCGCCTCGCGCTCTGTCAGGCCCACGCACGAGACTTCGGGAATCGCATAAATACCCGTGGGAACGCACACTTGCGCCGCAGCGCACGGTAAGCCCAGTGCATGACTGGCGGCCCATCGACCCTGCTCCATAGCGGCTGATGCCAACGAGGGCGGCCCGATAACATCACCAATGGCATAAATATGTGGATCTGTGGTCAGAAAATCCGAGTCGACGTTAATTAGCCCCATGCCCGACACCGAGACTTCTGTCGCGTCTACGTTCAAGCCTTTGAGGTTACTGACCCGTCCTTGCGCCACCAACATCTTTTCAGCCATTAAACAACGACCATCATCCAGCTCAATCTCAACACCGGCGATGCCATTGTAAGCCGCACTTTTGATCTGGGTGCTACCGATAAACTGTCCACCAGCCTGCTCAAACGTCAGCACGAAACGCGCTGCCATCTCTTCATCAAGAAAACCCAGAGGACGCTCAAATCGATCAACCATGGTGACGTTGCAACCCAGTGCTAAGAATACCGACGCATACTCGCTGGCAATCACACCACCGCCCATAACAACCATTGAGGCTGGCAGGTAATTCATCGCCAAAATAGAATCGCTGTCCACCACGTGCTCATGGTCGATTTCAATTTGATCAGGACGACGCGGCACTGAACCCGTCGCAATAAACACCACACCTGCCTTGATATGCTGAATTTGACCTCCCGGTTGCGTAACTTCAACCTGCCGACTCGACACAAATCTAGCATTACCCCGCAGACAACGGATGTGATTACGCGCTAATTGCTCACGGATATACAGATTGTGACGGGTGATCACGACATCGACCCGAGCCATCAACGGCTGCAATTCAACTTGCTGTGAGGCCCACAGAAGCTGCCTTGCATTCTGCAACCGCAGCGCCGCCTCACGCAACGCCTTGCTGGGAATCGTGCCCTTATGCACACACATTCCACCAACCTCTGGCTCACGCTCAATGAGAATGACTGATCGCCCTTGCTTGGCGCCTTGAATCGCAGCCTTTTGTCCCGCTGGACCACTGCCAATAACCAAGAAATCACACTGCAGCGCCATGCTAAACCCCTACCGTTTTAAGCCAGCTATCAATCAATACAGACTTACCCATCAGGGTTTGAACATCTTCTGGATAAAAACTCAACTGCGCCAACATGCCCGCCGAAAGCGCTTCAGGACCCGTCTCTGTATCGGCCTCTTCCTCAGACTGATCGCTGACACTTGCATTGGCAACCGCACTGACAATCTGCAAGGCGGCCTGGACGTTAACGACCGCGTCGCGTTCTTCGCCAGCATAATTGAGGGTTTGGTGATGACCGATCACGGTGCTGACCAACTTGGGCAAAGCCCATGAGCGACATATCGACAGACCTGCCCTGACATAGTAGTCGGCCACAAACGTGTCAATAGACTCAGGCTTTAACCCGAGTTCACAAACACCCTGCAGCACCACAGGGCGACCAATGCAACACAGCAGGCCCGCCAAAAAACTTGCCTCAACATTAGTGGTCCGCATCCGGGCAATTTCTCGAGACCACGCTGAGACGAGCAAGGCCTCACACCAGTAACGTTGCAAAAGCCCTTCGTAACCCGGCACTTTAAACAAACTCACATTAAGACAGGTCGTTAGTGCGATCTCACGAATCGCGTTCATCCCCAACCGAGCGATAGCCTGTTGCAATGACACAAAGGGAGAGGTGGCTCGATAGATCGGTGAATTCGCTAATCGCAGCACGTGCCCCGCGAGAGCCGGGTCGCTTTGAATCAACTGGGCCAATTGATGAGCGTTCGCGTCCTCATCGCTCGCTAACTGAATCACCATAGACGAAACGCGAGGTAGTAGGGGCAGATGCAATTCGCCACTGGCTAATGCTGCCTCAAAACTAGCATCAGTCTTACTGACAATAGAAAGATGTGGGCGGGTCATAGTCTAGTCCTGCAACAAGTGACTTAACTATAGACCAGCCGAGAGATTACGCCGTTTTGCCTGAGCGCTCAGGTGACGGGTTAGAAGCTTTAGGTTTGCGGGTAGATCACGGCGTGAGATGTGCCTTACGGCAAACGCTGCGGAAAGGCTTGCAAGAGGCACTGCAGATAACGCGACAAAAGCCCGATAACGTGCCGGCCTAGCGGTTAAGGACGTCTAGCTGGCGTCATAAAAAGTGGGTTTTGTTTGCGCGTCACACTTGAGTGTATCACCGCCGCAAATATCGCAGGCACCTTGCTCGCCCATGTTGTTGAGCCCGCCGCAGGTCCCAGCAATGGGTTTACGGCCTGATATAACGCCCACTGCCATAGCGCCGACAATCGCCACTAAGAAGACAAACGTAAGTAAGAACTCAATCATGTTTTTTCCTTCACCCAGTCACGGGTGGAATTGCGTAAATCAGCTGTATCAGGGCATAAACGTCGACAGATACGGGGCAAATGCGGTGGAATGCCTCGCCTCAAACCCGTCTGCCTGCTTGAGTATAACAAAAACTGCCAGACCTTGCGCTTCTGCCAGCGCTAAACCACGATCTGCGCCCATTACGTTAATCGCTGTCGCCATGGCGTCGGCGCGCGCCGCAGATTTTGCCAACACGGTCACCGATGCTAAATTGTGCCGAATAGGCGAGCCTGTCGCGGGGTCAATCGTGTGTGAGAACCGCACACCGCCCTGCTCAAAATAGTTTCGGTAATCACCAGACGTCGCCATGCTCATATCTGCCAGTTCGACCACCTGATAAGGCCGACGTTGGCTTGCGTCTGGCAACTCAATGGCCACGCGCCAAATTTGGCCGCCGGGATTCTTGCCGCGGGCACGTATTTCGCCGCCAACCTCAACGAGATAATTAACCAGCCCACGCGCTTCCAGCAAGCTAACTATCTCGTCCACCGCAAAACCCTTAGCAATAGCCGATAAGTCCACATAAAGGGCCGCGTCCTTACGCAAGGCGCCCGGTCGGGCCTGCAAATGCGTGAAGCCCACCCGATCGCGTATAGCCTCTATCTCTGCCGCACTAGGTACATGATCGGGAATCTGCTGTGGACCAAAGCCCCACAGATTAACCAGTGGCCCAACGGTGACATCAAAACTCCCCTCGCTGAGGGTCGCGATCTCAGTCGACAGCGCGATCACCGCCAAGGTTTCAGGACTGACGTCAAACCATACATCAGTTGGTGCATCGTTAAATTGCGAGAGCTCTGACGCCGGCATATAGGTCGACATCAATTGGTTAATACGCAGTAGTCGCTCGTCGATAAGTGCTGCTAGTTGCACATCATCAACAGTGGCGCCTACCACCTTAACGCTATAGGTCGTACCCATGGTCTGGCCGCCGATGTTGACCGGCTTTGGCCCACCGCAGCCAACAAGCATGACAATGCAGAGAAGCATCAGGCCCAGGTGTGTCAGTTTGCGCACAGTCTTTTCCTCATTCGTCATCTTCGAAACGACGCCCATCATACCTAACCCTTACGCATGCAGGCACTGGCTATCCATGAAAGTCGCCCGTAAACTTTCTAATTTTGCTCGGCACGAACCAAACCGAAACTGAGGTACACGATTTTGAAACTAACCCTGCCCACCCTAGACGCCCTACAGCAGGCGTATTACACACTCATCCCCATCAGTGAGCATATGGGGCTTCGAGCCGAGGCCTATGATGGTCAGTGCCTGCGCGTTAGCGCCCCCCTGGCAAACAACGTCAATCACCAACAGTCCGCTTTTGGCGGCAGCCTGTTTTCTGTCGTTGCCCTCGCCGGCTGGGGAATTCTGCAACTAAAAATTACTGAGATGGACGTTAGCTGTAATACGGTGATTGCCGGCGGTGAGGTCAGCTACCAGCTCCCTGTTTTCAGCGAACTGGTGTGCGAATGTCGATTGCCACTCGACTACCCGACTTTCGCCACCCGCCTTATCGAAACCGGCAAAGCCAGCATCTTGTTAGAAACAGCCATCTTGGTGGATAACAAGCCAGCCATGACCTTCAGCGGCAAGTATGTTGTGCGCCAGATACCTACCGCAGGCAGCTAACTCGCCTTCTCCGGCGGCGCCAGTTTGAACGACAGCAAAGTCGCGGCGACCAACATAATCGCCGACCCCCACAGACAGCCCTGCAAACCTTGCAGCTGGTAGACGAGACCTGACAACACAGTGCCTATAAGACGGCCGGCTGAGTTGGCCATGTAGTAGAAACCCACATTCATTGCTACCTGATCATGGGCTGACCAGGCGACTATCAGGTAGGAGTGCACCGCAGAGTTGATAGCAAAGACACTGCCGAAAATCATCAAACCAGCAATGAGCACCGCTGTCGTGAACCCCGAATGGCCTATGTTCATATTTATCTGCACGCTTATATTCAGTGACAACGCCAACAGAGCCGGTATACCTGCCAGCAATGCGACCCATCGTAACGCCATAGTCGCCGTTGGACCCGAGCCGGGATCTGATTGACGTAACAATCGCGGGGCACTGGCCTGCACCAGTCCGTAGCCGATAATCCAAACGGCCATAAATGCACCGACACGCATCGGCAACCAACCTAACTGCGTCGTGAGATAGACAGGCAACGCCACAACAAACCAAATATCCCGAGCACCGAATAAAAAAAATCGCGCCGCTGCCAGACGGTTCACCGCCGCAGACGAAGCAAAGATCTGGCGAAAGGCGGGCTTACCCACCGACTTACCTAGCCCCCCCGGCAGCAAACCAGCGGTCACGCCCAACACCAGCAGCAGACCTAATGCTAAGACCCCAACGGCGCCACGAAATTCTAGCCACTGCAACAGACCCGCACCGACGAAAAACCCGAGACCTTTCAAGGCATTCTTTGACCCTGTCAGCACCGCAACCCAACGAAACAGTCGTGAGTTGCTCGCATTAGGCGGCAGCAGTACCTTAACGCTGGCTTTCGCCGCCATCTTGTTCAGGTCCTTGGCAACGCCCGACAAAGCTTGCGCGAACATAACATATACTACCGACAGCCAACTGTCTGGCGCTAGCAACAAACACAACGCCAATACCTGCAAGCCCATGCCGATCAACATTGTCAGGCTTAAGCCAATTCTGGTTCCCAGCCAGCCGCCCACAAGGTTCGTGACGATGCCAAAAAATTCATAGAATAAAAATAGGCTGGCGACTTCCAGTGGCGAATAACCTAGCAGGTGAAAGTACAGCACCACCAGCATCCGTAACGCCCCATCGGTGATAGTAAAGCCCCAGTAACCAAAGGTTACCAGCAAATAGCCCCGCACCTGCTGTTGTGATGAATCATGCTGCTGTTCTTGCACCTAGGTTGTCCCCAGCGTGCTCGCGACTTTTTTTACCAGCGACATCAGACGATTCGCATAGCCCCACTCATTGTCGTACCACGCGTAAAGTTTTACCTGCCGGGCATTTATCACCAGCGTCGACAAACCATCAATTATCGCCGAGCGCGGATCGCCCACGTAATCCGCGGACACTAAAGGCCTGCTCTCAAACCCAAGAATTTCGCGCAGCTCTGCATTTGCGGCAGCTTCAAGCAAACCGTTAATCTCGTCCACGGTCACATCCCGGGCAGCCTCAAAAACAAAATCTGTCAATGACGCACCCAGCAGCGGCACCCGTACCGCTGAGCCATCAAGCTTACCTGCCAATTCTGGAAAAATATCGATGATTGCGCGAGCTGAACCCGTCGAGGTAGGTATCAATGATTGACCTGCCGCCCGCGCCCGCCGCAAGTCTTTATGCCCACTGTCCACGAGGGTCTGAGTATTAGTCAAGGCATGTATCGTTGTCATGCTGCCGTGCTTAATACCGACATGTTGCTGCATCACCTGAATAATCGGCGCAAGACAATTCGTCGTGCAAGACGAGGCGGTTACAAGGTGGTGTTGGGTAGTATCAAACAGGTGATCGTTAACACCGAAAACAATATTCAGAGCACCTTGAGTCGGCGCCGCGACAACCACCTTGCGAACCCCCTGGGCAAAGTATTGATTGAGCCGTTCCGGGGTTTTGTGATGCCTACCTGTCGCTTCAATGACCAAGTCGCAGTCTGACCAGTCTGTGTCGCAAATCTCGACATTCGAACTAAAGGCTAATGCCTCGTCATCGATCCACAGTTGCTCACCAGCACCGCGTGTTGGACGGTCCCAGCGGCCCTGCACTGAATCGAATGCCAGTAGATGTGCTGCGCCGCCAGCATCTGTGGCAGTTTCATTAACACGCACCAGCTCATACCCTGGTTGTTGCCAACCTAATCGAGCGCCGAGTCGACCTATACGACCAAAACCATTTATCCCAACCCGAACCGGTACTGCCATGACGACTATCCTATGTGCTGATTTCCGCTAACTCTTTGCGTCTAGCCATCTTAATCTACCGTGGCACTGCCTGCTACGGCAGAACCGCGTAGCGGTGTCAGGCGAAATGATTGTCGGTGGCGAGCAGTATGTTTTTGCGACAGACTATCGAACCAGACGAATCTGTGCTTGAATCCACTCTTCATTTTTCACAAAGCCAAAAGACTATGCCCGGACGGATCAATTATCTGGTACTTGCCCTGCTTACGTTGCTGTTGAGCAGCTGCCAGACTTTCAATGATTCACTGGACAAGATTGGTGGCATGTTCGTCAAAGACAAGCCTGCTGCTTGTGAGGGCGACAGCTGCGAAGGCAAAGAGGGTGAACTGCTGGACAACAGCAATACGAACCAAAGTTGGTATTGCTATGGCGAAGTTCGCGGTGCTGCGTGGGATTGCCAGGATAGACCTGATGCCGAGAAAATTATGGCCATTATCGAGCCCCCGCCAGAACCTATCATCAGCCCTTTTGCAAAACCCATTATTGCGCAAGCATTTATTCCCTCTATTTTTCCGTCAACTACTACATCTGCTGTTGCGGAGATTGACGCACAACCGCTGGCAGTGACACCTGCCGCCGCTAAAAAAGCCCCTGCGAACGACGCCGACATTGCGCTGGCTGAAGTTGCAGCTGTGGCGCTAGAAACCGACACCGCGCCCGTGTCGTCAGATAATGCAACAGGTGAACCGGTCGCAGCCGCAACAACTAACCCAGACCTGCCGATAATGGTTGGGGGCAATGAAACACTGCTAAGCCAACCTGAGAGCTTTTATACCGTTCAGATAATCACCATGCGTGATGAAGACGACATTATTAAATATGCTCGCCTCAATGGTCTGCAATACCCGCTATATACGCGTATCGCCAATGACGGGGGTATTTGGTATGTCTTGCTACTCGGCGTCTATCCCGATGTCGATACGGCACAGCAGGCCATGACAGACTGGCAGCGCGCAAAGAACCTCAAGGTTGATCCTTGGGTGAGACAGCTAGGGACTCTCCAAGCCTCGATCCGGCGGGCCCAGCAGGCAGGATAATAACCATGAAAAGAATGTCATGAGCCACGCGAATCCGATGGCGCGGCTACCCGGTGTCGACCGGGTACTTAACGCACCCGATTGCCAGCCGCTAATCGAAGAGTTCGGTCGAGCCGCCATCACCGATGCCGTTCGCGTATTGCTCGCCGACAGCAGGCAACACATGGCAGCCGACCCCAACACTTGCCCACCGGGTATCGAATCGCTTGTATCGATGCTAACAGACCAGTTCCAGCTGTCGCAGCAGTCACGCCTGCGACCAGTATTGAATCTAACCGGCACCGTGTTGCATACCAATCTGGGGCGCGCGATTTTGCCACCAGAGGCGATCGACAACCTAATTCGGGTAAGTCACTCTGCCAGCAATCTTGAATTCGACCTCGCGACAGGTAAACGCGGCGACCGCGACACAAGTGTCGAGGCCTTAATTTGCCAAATTACCGGTGCAGAAGCGGCCACCGTCGTCAACAATAATGCCGCCGCGGTCCTACTGGTCTTGCAGGCACTCGGTCAGGGCAAAGAGATTCCGGTGTCGCGGGGCGAACTGGTGGAAATTGGCGGTTCATTTCGTATCCCAGAAATCATGACCAGTTCCGGTTGCAAACTTGTCGAAGTCGGGGCAACCAATCGCACGCACCTGCAAGACTTCGCCAATGCTATCAACGACCAAACAGCCTTGCTCATGAAGGTGCACACCAGTAATTATGAAATCAAAGGATTCACGGCGAGCGTTCCGGAAAACGAACTCGCCGCGCTCGCCCACGAGCATGCAATACCCTTTGTCAATGATCTCGGTAGCGGCACATTGATTGACCTAAGCCGTTTCGGACTACCTTACGAACCCACAGCTCAAGACGCCCTAGCAGCCGGTGCAGACTTGGTCACTTTCAGCGGTGATAAGCTACTCGGCGGCCCACAGGCTGGCATTATTGTTGGTCGAAAAGATCTCATTGACCGCCTCAAAGCGAGTCCTTTAAAACGCGCTCTGCGGGTCGACAAAATGACCATGGTCGCCCTTTACGAGGTCTTAAAGCTCTACCGGCATCCGGATACGCTACAGCAAAAGCTACCGACTCTGCGTTACCTCAGTCGCCCAGCAGACGCCATGACCGACGTCGCAGAAGCACTGCGAAGTGCGCTACAAAACAACTTAGCCGGGATCGCTGACGTTGCAATTATCGACTGCATGAGTCAGATCGGCAGCGGATCTTTACCGCTGGAACGACTTCCTAGCAAAGGTCTTGCCATCACGCCATGCACTGATGCCACACCTAGCTATCCTGTGCATCAACTAGCGCTGGCCTTTCGAGAGCTACCGTTGCCGATGGTTGGTCGCATTCATGATGGCCAGCTGATTTTTGACGTCCGTACACTGGAAGACGCGCAACCGGCCATTGACCAACTCTCGCGTCTATCGATGCGCACACCCTTGCAATGGCCTAAGTAATGATTGTCGCAACTTCCGGTCACGTCGATCATGGCAAAACGCTGCTAGTGCATGGACTCACAGGTATTGAAACCGACCGTCTGGAAGAGGAAAAAGCGCGCGGTCTAACCATCGACTTGGGCTTCGCTTACACGACAATCGATGAGCAACGCATCGGTTTTATTGATGTCCCTGGTCACATCAAATTTATAAGTAACATGTTGGCGGGTGTCAGCGCTATTGATTGCGGACTGCTGGTTATTGCCGCTGATGATGGGCCTATGCCACAAACATTGGAACATCTGGCGATACTTAATCTGATTGGTGTCAGTACTGGCGCTATCGTGCTTACCAAAATTGATCGTGTCGCCCCAGAGCGTCTTAACGACGTGACCCTAGAGATACAGCGCCTAGTGCAAGGGACTTTCTTACAAGGCTCTCCGATATTTCCAGTCTCGGGTACGCAGAGAATTGGTTTAGAGGCGGTTAGCGCCTACCTGTCCGACACTGCCCGCCAAATTCGGCGCGAACAACAGCATGGTCATTTCCGACTCGCCATAGACCGCGCTTTTAGTGTCAAAGGCGCAGGTCAGGTGGTTACGGGTTCCGTCACGTCTGGGCACGTCAGTGTCGGCGATGAACTGCTGCTCGCGCCCCAAGGAATTGCCGTTAGAGTCCGAACAATCCATCGTCAAAACGAGCCTAGCGAGCATGGCAAACCCGGCGATCGATGTGCCATTAATATTGCCGGAGCAGAGCTCGCTCGCATAACACTGCACCGCGGAAACTATCTCACTAGCAATCCCCATCAAGCTGTCACTGGACGCTGTGACATACTGTTCAACCTGCTAGCCAGCGAACTCCAGACGCTCAGCCGATCGATACACGTGCACGTGCACGCCGGCGCAAATCACGTCACGGCGCGGTTAGTGCCCCTCGAAGCGGCGGGCATTGCACCCGGTACGCGCGGGCTAGCGCAGCTGATTCTCAGCGCACCTATTAATTTGTGGTACGGCGATACGTTGATTGTCCGCGACCAGGCAGCGAGCCGCACCGTGGGTGGCGGGCAGGTTCTAGATCCCGATGCACCCGGACGTGGTCGTAGCAGTGCTAAACGTCTGCAGGAACTCGCCATGCTGAGCCAGCACGGGCCGCTACTCGACACCGTCACGACTTGGTTAAATGCGCGCCCACAAGGCTCCGATCGCACACACGTCAGCAGGTGCTTTAATCTGACGGAGCCTGAGGTAGAACAAGCCATTAGTGCCCCTGGGCTTTTGCTGACCCGCGACCGCATCATCAGCGTTGAGGCGATGGCCCGACATCGATCACGAATTCTAAAAGCGATTGAGCAATGGCAACAAAAGCACCCTGAAGAACGCGGCCTACCCCTTCAAAATATTGTCGGTTTAGTGCGCATTGATTCTGTAATCCTCGACTTTGGCCTTGAGCAACTGGTCACCGAAAAGCAACTAGCACTGGTTGGCAATAGTTATCAATTGCCAGGACATGCAACTCAACTCAGTGGTCCGCTAGCGAATCTGTGGTCACGTATTGAGCCTGTCCTTGTCAAAGAACCGACCCGTCCGCCGGTCATGCATGAATTAGCCAAGCAGGTAAATTTACCCCCGCCGACAGCCGAAAAACTGCTTAACCAACTCGTTGGTGCTGGCTATCTGATACGTCCAGTACCGAATCGCTATTTTTTGCCTCAAGGTATTGATGCTCTGCGCGGCAGTGTCGCTGTGACCGCGCAAAAGGCGACGGATGGCCAGTTCAGCGTCGCTGACTTTCGCGATACCTGCGGATTGGGACGCAACCTGTGTATCGAGATACTCGAGTATTTTGACCGTCACGGCCTAACCCAGCGACTCGGGGATAAGCGTAAGCTGCGGACGCCCGCTTTGATAAAGAACCTTAATAAAAACCATACAAAGTGAGTTAAGTCATGCGTTCATTTCGCCATCAAGTTGCTGCCATCACTGGTGCCGGTTCCGGCATGGGTCGCGCCATTGCACAAATGCTAGTTGCCGAAGGCTGTCATGTCGCCATCGCTGATGTCAATGCCAACGCACTTGCCGAGACTCAAAGACTACTAGAGGCAACGACAACGTCACAAGGCGCTATCACGATTAGCAGCCATCCACTCGATGTTGCCGACAAATTAGCCGTTAACCAGTTTGCCGCTGACGTAGTTGCCCACCACGGCAAAGTTAATATGGTCTTCAATAACGCCGGCGTATCCGTCAGCGACAGCGTCGAGCACATGACCGATGAGAATTTTGAATGGCTGATGGGCATAAATTTTTGGGGCGTGGTCTATGGCACTCGGGCTTTTCTGCCCCTGCTGAGCACGACAGAACCCGGCAATATCGTTAATACCTCAAGTATTTTTGGCACCATCAGCGTGCCTGGCCAATCCGCGTACAACGCCTCAAAATTCGCTGTACGTGGTTTTACCTACGCACTACGCATGGAACTTGTTAACAGCCATCCGCACTTGGGCGTTACTTGCGTGCAACCAGGGGGTGTGAAAACCAACATCGTTCGTGATTCGCGCTACGTTCCCTCGGCTAATGATTCGCCGAACCTCGATGAAGCGGCGGCTAGCTTTGAGGCGATGGCGCAACTGACCTCTCCTGAAGCCGCAGCCGTTATTTTAAAGGGCGTGCGAAACAACAAGGCGCGAATTTTGGTGGGTAAGGATGCGTGGGTGCTGGCGCTCATTGAGCGCATCATACCGGTCACCTACCTGCGCCTGCTGAGGGCTATCCTCAATCGACAAAGCGACAGTGAACGCTTAACCCCCTAGCTCTCGGCAAGGGATCTCGTTTACAATCGTGCAATGATAAGACTTACTGCCTACGTTTTGACGCTCCTGTATCTCGCTATGGTTTCTTTTAACGCCACAGAGGCCGGTGCAAACAGCGATAAATCAAACAGTTCATCCGGCGCTATGGACAAACCTACGGGCGCCATCAAAAAAGAACTGGCGCGAAAAAACTTTCGCGTGGGTAGCTGTAACATTGCCACCATGAAGGTCAGCTTCCGCGTCAATGAAAGCTACGGACAACTGCTGGTCAACGCTCGTATGGGCTGGACATCAGGCGCGAATACGCCGACAGACTGCCTCGGCGACAACACCCAGATCTGGATAACGCTACGAACCCCCCAAGGCGACCGGCGCTACCTAAAATTGAACCCGGGAAAGACCATTGCTGGCGACGGCCTAGGCCCTAGCGGTTCCACCTCACCCAGTTGGTCAACCTTGTTTTGTAAAGCTGCCGACGACACTGCTCGCTGTGAAACCGAAGACAGAACCCGCGACTTGATCGGCGCCAATTTAAGCTATGAAGGCTTTGCTGTGGTTGCCGCGGCGCTCAGCCTAGAAAACTTGACGAGAAATACAGGCAGCGCGAGCAAAATACTTGATCGCGCTGCACTCGACTCCAGACTCTCAAACGCCATAGACGGCACATTCAACAATGGCGCCTCCAGCTCAACCGCGAATAGCCGCCCTACAGTGATCAATGATGCTAAGGACGCCCGCGGTGCGGTTCAGAAAATTATCACGCTGTTAGCTGCCAGCCTCTCGCAGTACACCATCGATGCACATGCCTGCGAGTCCAAGCGCACGGTCAGCCAGTGGGTACAGGTGAAAGATCAGTGCCAGATGAGTTTTCGCAGTGAATCTCAGCACGACTACCTCTGCGAGGCAGATCAGGTTTCACGCCCGATTCGCTCGACGAGCAATGTAACGATCAATTTGGGTCAAGACCTAACGGGACCCGGCATAGTAAAAGTATCAGACGACGGCTGGAGCGCTTTGGTACTCGCCCTCAACGCCGACATGACAGTCCACACCGAGGCCAAATTCAACACTGACCGCTGGCAAATCACCGCCAACAACTCAAAACTTGACGATCTTGAGGAGGTCGCACGCCAGCTAAACGCCCTCAATGGCTTCTGTGGTGGCAAAAAACCTAGCTGAAATTGATCGCAGGCCTCTTAGACAAGGACATCGCCTTAAAATTCCCCTACACTACGTCCTGACAAAACGAACCTAAGGTACCGCAGTGACAATGAGACTTCGCCCAGTTATCGCTATTATCGCCCTAGCATTAGCGCTGCACGCAACGTCTGGCCACGCGCAATCCAGCGCTATCGCCGACAATCTTTCCATCGATCTGCAAGTCGAATTGCTGATGACTGAGCTGACTAATCTGCTCAAGGTTGACGATAATCGTCGAGTTGTTGAGTTAATTCCCAAGATTCGCGCCCTCGATGTTGCTATTCCCGACTCACTATACTTTCTTGAGGCACGCGCCCTTTACCGTACGGGTAATGCACTGGATTCACGAGATCGTCTTATTGTCTATCTCGCCAAAACAGGACGAACTGGCGATTACTACGAGCAAGCGGCCGACTTACTGCTGACCGTCAAAGAAGACGCGGCAATTCAAGAACGCCAGAAATACGAAGAGGAACGTCGAAACCGAGAAGAAGCAGCGCTGCTAGCAGAGAAAGCCAGCATGCTCAGAATTCGCGAATCCCAGGAATATCTCTTCCAGCTTGGTTTTGCGAACGCTAAAGGTGACGGTGACGGTGATCTCACCAAGAGCACCCGTGAAGCTATCGCTGTATATCAGGTTCGACGTGATTTGCAGGTCAGTGGCGACATTACTGATGAAACCCTAGAAAGCTTGAAAGCAGAAGTGCCAGACGAACATGCCTGCGATATTCTTGCTGGTTACCCCCGAGACTCGACTGAGTGGGGAATGCCCATTGATGAAATTTCCGAACGCACAGCAATTCCCGAGTGCAACAAGGCCCTACGTGAATACCCTGATGTTGTGCGCTTCCAGATAGAATATGCCCGTGCGCTGCTCGCCGCAGGCCGCAATGAAGACGCTATGAATGCCCTCGAAGATGCTGCTCGAGCGGGTTATCCCGAGGCAGAGTACACGATCGGTTGGATGCACGCTGAGGGACGTCTGTCTGATCGCGAGAAACCCGACTATAGCAGCGCCCTGCGCTGGTATCGACTCGCTTCCGATAAGCAGCATGCACGTGCCATAAGCGCGATAGCTATAATGGCCGCCAATGGCACAGGCGATATTAAGAAGTCCCTCGAAAAGGCAGTTGAGTGGTTAACAACGGCCGCGGAGCTCGACTATCCGCCCGCACAGGTCATGCTGGCGAGCATTTTACAGTCGGGACGCGGTGTCGACCGTGACTATGATGCGGCAATTGAGTGGCTTAATCGCGCGGCCGATCTTGACTACCCTGAAGCTCATTTCCAGATGGGACAGGCCTACGAGTCAGGTCGCGGAGTCACTAAAGACAAATACACCGCCCGTAGCTGGTATCGTACCGCCGAAGAGCTTGGCCATGAAGAAGCAGAGGAACGTCTAAGAAAGATGTAGCTCGCCGACAAACGTTGCTCAAAAAAAGCCCGCGCTGACAGAATTTCACTGACGCCGCGGGCTTTTTTTATCATCAATTTAAAGCCTTACGTGCACACCCTATTTTGCGGCTACCGGTAACCCGAGGCGCGTCAGATATGCATCGATGAGCCAACGCGAGATAGCCACCTTGCCTGGAATCGACGGCAACTGCGCACAATCAAACCACTGAGCGTCAGCAATCTCTTCCTCCTGCAGGACAATTTCACCCGAATCATATTCAGCATGAAAGCCCAGCATCAGCGAATTAGGAAATGGCCAAGGTTGACTGCCGTAATACTCAAGATTTTTGACCGTAACGCCAACCTCTTCTTTAACTTCACGTATCAGGGTTTCTTCAATTGATTCACCGGGTTCAACAAAACCCGCTAACGTACTGTACATACCCTCGGGGAATCGTTGGCCGCGTGCCAGCAGAACCTTATCGTCTTTATGCACGAGAACAATAATTGATGGTGAAAGCCTAGGATAGCTATGAATTTTGCAATCCTTGCATACCATTGCCCGATCCCGGTGGTGCTCAACGGCTGCTTGACCACAGCGTCCGCAGAATTGATGTGACCGATACCAATCGACGATCTGCACGGCCCGCCCGGCTAAACTAAACGTCAAAGGGTCAGTGCGGCCGAACAAGCGCCGCAAGCCACCGAAGGTCTCAGTCGGCACATCGGTGATCTCCACAGTAAAGTACTGAGTTGTGTCGATCCGCCCCATGTAGTGAATCTTGTCAGTCGGCTGAGTCAGTGCCATCGCCGCAGCCCGATCAAGAGGACACCACTGATCCTGCGCATCGAAACGCAGCAGCAGCTCACTGCCTTTAAAAACAAAATAACAGCCTTCTTCAGAGGCATCAGGTATATGGACTTCTGCAACAAAATCGGTGGTCGCTTCTGGCCAGACAAAAAGACTCATCAGTTAACCTCCTGCAGCTTCCGCCAGACACAATTACCCTCAGATACTTTATCAATCAGTTGCAGCTTCTCATCATGCCGCTGTAACTCCTCAGTGCTGGCAATCACCACCTTAAGTTTCTTGCGGTCCGCAGGTAAGCGATGCCACTCACCACCGGGGGCACCCGATTCACTTTCGCTCTCACCCAAGCTCAGCATGACTTGACCACCCGTCATCAACAGATACACATCTGCCAAAATTTCCGCGTCCAATAATGCACCATGGAGTTCACGTTGGGAGGTGTCGACGGTATAGCGCTTGCACAAAGCATTGAGATTATTTTTCTGCCCGGGATGCTTTTGTCGAGCCAGTACAAGGCTGTCGACTACCGTACAATAGTCGGTAATGACGCCAAGTTTAGGCGACATACGGCGCATTTCAGCATTTATAAAGGCGATATCGAACGGAGCGTTATGAATCACCAATTCGGCGCCTTTCACAAACTCAAGAAAAGCTGAGAATACATTGGCAAAAACCGGCTTATCCGCCAAAAACTCTGTAGTGATGCCATGCACCTCAAGAGCACCCTCTTCACTGGCCCGTTGCGGGTTAATATACTGGTGAAGCTGCTGGCCTGTTAACTTTCGGTCGAGGAGCTCGACACAACCTATTTCCAGAATTCGATTTCCCTGTTCAACGTCAAGACCTGTGGTCTCTGTATCTAATACAACCTGTCGCATACTGTCCGAATTCCTTCCATTTCATTAATCGGGCAACGTTATCGCACCCACTATTACCTTCGCTTTCTCGCTTTTGACCGACCTAGCACGACGCGAATGATCACTGCTGATCGTCAGGACTTTTAGGCATAAAAGGCTTAACGTGCTTATTCGTTTTGTTAGTCTTCTTCGGTTGGGGAAGATGTCGTTCCTGTCGCACGGTATCCCGATTAGCACCCTGATTGACGGCAGGCCGCACGATATTGAGACGACCGAAAGCCCGTTGTCGCTGCCAAACAGGCTTGATTGGCGTCAGCCGGCTGACCTGCTTGCTGGCTACAATCACATATACGGCACCGAAGGGCCAGTTAGCATTTCGGCTGAGACCTTGCCGGTAGTCCGGTATCTTGCCGCTGTAACCATCCACGGGCAAGCCATAGGTCGCGTACTGGGCACGATCAATTTTAAAATTGAGCAACGTCAGCCAGTCCATTAGACGACCCGGACGAATAAATCGCCCGCACCACGGGGCCAAGCTTCTAAGTTGACCTATGGGTCGATAAGCGCCCCACAAACTCAAGGGGTTGAAACCGATAATCACCACATGGCCGGATGGCAGGGCAATGCGCCCCACTTCCCGCAGTATTTGCTGCGGCGAATCGTAATACTCCAACAGATGATGCAGCAACACGACGTCCATACTATCTGTTTCAAACGGCAGCTGCGTGGCCTTACCTGTAAAGGCACCTTGATCTTGCTGGGCAATGCCCATTTTCAGCTTGTGATGTATTGGACTTGCGTCAAACAACGATTCGGTTTGGAGGCTCAGCTGCAGCAGGTCATAGCCGAAAAAGCCCGGCAACAACTGGTTCATTATCGCCTGCTCAGCAGCCAGCACATGTGCACCGAGCGTAGACTCAAACCAGGATCTCAAATCCGTTAGGGCTTTATCAGAATCCACCGGTGTTAAACCTCTTATTAATAAAATAACTGTCGTATTTTAGCCGTAAATGCAACCATACATCGGTCGATTTTGACAAGCTGCTTGGTAAGCGACTGACAATCATACCCATGAGTTTTCACAACCCTTTTTGCGACACAGTGAGCGAAACGGGCCAGCAGACTTTGTTATAATCATTTGCTATGAACATTAGTAGCTAAACCGCTATTCAGCTTATAATTCGCTTCCGTGCAGCCGCGCCGAGCTCGATCTTGGAACCCAACATAATTCATGAAGAAACGTTGTCAGTTTAGCACCATTTTTGTATTGATTGTCACGCTGAGCGCCTGCCAGCTAGTACCCATACAGTCCTCTTTCGACCGACTAGCGAAAGCCACCACCGAGTTGGTTTCTGGGCAAACCCCTGATGAGGCTCTCACCAATGCCGCTGAGGTGTCTGACCGTGAAAAGTCGCTTACAAAGGGACGCGATACTAAGGAAATCCCAGATACGGAACGCGCTAACAGCGCCGATCCAGAGGTTGTTGTTGCTGCGGCTCAGCTTTACGAAACGCAAGATGATGAAACCGAGGACGACGCTACAGTCGTGCCTGCCCTCCGCGCCGACAATACCGCATTGGATGCCAGTGACCGAGATTTGTGGGCAAGAATTCGACAAGGTCTAAGCCTCCAACATCACCTCGATGAGGCCCGGGTCAAAGCAGAATTGAATTGGTACGTTCGTCACCCTGAATATCTAGATCGAGTTGCAACGCGCGCTAGCCGCTATCTGTATTATATCGTCGAGTCAATTGAGCAGCGCCAAATGCCCATGGAACTTGCCTTACTGCCCATCGTTGAGAGCGCATTTGACCCATTCGCCTATTCCCATGGACGCGCGTCGGGCCTTTGGCAGTTTATCCCTGGTACTGCTCGCCAATACGGTATGAATATCGATTATTGGCACGACGGCCGCCGCGACGTTAGGCAAGCAACTACCGGCGCCTTAAACTATCTTGAGCGACTCCATGACCGTCTAGACGAGGACTGGTTTCTCGCACTAGCGGCGTACAACTCAGGTGGCGGCAATGTCAGTTCTGCTATGCGTAAAAACCGGCGTGCCAGCAAGCCCGTTGATTTCTTTTCACTCGACTTGCTCAAGGAAACACGGGCCTACGTACCGCGTTTGCTGGCAATTAGCGCTATTATTGCTGACCCTGATAAGTATGGCATCACACTGTTGAGCATAGCCGACAAGCCCTATTGGGAAATGGTTGAGGTTGGCTCACAGCTCGATCTGGCGGTAGCCGCACGAGAAGCAGAAATCAGCCTCGACGAGCTCTATCTGTTAAATCCATCGTTCAACAAATGGTCCACTCACCCCAGCGGACCCCATGAGCTGTTAGTACCGGTCAACAATGCAGACACCTTGCGTGTCAACCTTGCCGCACTTCCGGTTTCACAACGTTTGGCTTGGCAACGTCACTTAATCAAACCTGGTGAGTCACTTGATGTTATCGCTCGGCGTTACAACACCTCTGTCGACTCCCTACGCTCGGCCAACAAGCTGCGTGGAACAATGATCCGAGCAGGTAAATCGCTGCTAATACCGGTCGCCAGCAACACAGGTGCGGTATACCAGCTTAGTGAAGCCGAGCGGCTGAAAAAAAGCCAACGCAAAATCGAACAGAAAACCGGCAAGATGCCACTGGTTTACACGGTGCGCAGCGGTGACAGCTTCTGGGAGATCGCGCGTCTTCATGACGTAACAGTACGCACCTTGGCAAAATGGAATGGTATGGCTCCCCGAGATACGCTGATGCCCGGCAAGGAACTCAAAATATTCAATCAATCTGCTGCCAGCGCCAGTAGCTTCATCGATGATAGTGGAAGTGTTAACCAGCTACCCCAGGCACAAGAAGTTATTCGGAAAGTTAACTATCGCGTGCGCCAGGGTGAGTCATTGGCACGTATTGCTGACAAGTTCAACCTGTCAGTCGCCAGTATCAAACAGTGGAATGATGGCATTAGCAAACAGAAATATATTCAACCCGGCGATCGAATAACGCTTTTTGTGGATGTCACGCAGACCCAATAACTTATTGCAGAGTAACTTGCAGAAAGGTAGCGTGCAGTCGAATGGTTTGCAGAGAGATCGTTTGCAGAGGGATCGCTCACGGCGCAACACGTGAAGCAGTGTCGGGCACTGTTGAAACTGAGCAGCGCCAAACATTGCAGAGCCACCGAGTGGCTCTGCAAAACTAACTCAACGACTAGTTATTGCGGGTCACTGTCGCACGTTGTTCGAGACCTTCGCGCCATGTTAGAAACTCACCAGTACCCTGCTGTGAGGCTAAAATACGGCCCAATCTGTTCAAGTCCTGCAGATCATCATTGAGTTTCTTATTCTGTACGTTAGTGACACTGATCACGGCAACATCGCCATCCACCAACGTCGCATAACCCACGGACTTATTGCCTTCAGCAGGTCGCGGCAGACCGAATGCCTGTTCGTTAATCTGTGGGTCCAAATCAGTTTGAGTGCGTCTTGCTTCTCCTACCACGGCCCACTTCAGTCCAAACTGGTCCGCCACATAGCGCGCGCCAGATCCATCTTCCAACATTTTAACAATGTCTTTACCTTGAGTTTCGGCCAGCACTACGGCTTTTTGCCGCGCCAAGATATCTTTAATGGCGACAGACACTAAATCGAGAGGCTTAATCTCTTGCGGCTGGTAAGCCCTTAAATGAAGCACCAGATGGTGGTTAGGGTCCAGTTCTAACAAGTCACTATTGTTGCCATCTAACAACACAGAGCTACTAAACGCGGCTGCGGCAACCTGTGGTGACGCCAAAATACCTTCGGTAACTTCGCGGCCCACCGGTCCGGTCGATTCGATCGTCAACCCGAGTTCCTCACTGATCTCAATCAAGTCCAACGTTTCGAACGATAACTCACTCATACGTGCTGATTGCTGAACAAAAACGTCTTCTGCTTTGTTTTCGCGGTAAGCCAGTATGACCCTGTCGCGCACTTCAGCAAACTCTGGGGTCTTTGCATCTTCTACATCGACAACCTTAATAAGATGAAAACCAAACTCGGTCTGGACCGGTGTAGACATTTCATTCAGCGCTAGGTTGTAAGCCACCGCCTCGAACGCCTCAACAAAAGTTCCCGGCGCATTAAAACCAAGATCACCACCGATCTCAGCAGAGCCTGGGTCAGACGAGTATTCCTTGGCCAATTCGGCGAAGTCACCACCCGCGATAACTTTCTCATAAACCTCATCAATCGTCGCAGACGCATCCGCTTCGGTCACCTCGTCGTTCACCTCTACCAGGATATGCGCAATGCGACGGCGCTCTTCTTCAGCGTACACGCCTTGGGTGTCTTCAAAAAACTGCAGTAGATCCTCTTCCACGACGTCAACGGCCGCCATCAGATCTTCTCGCTTTAGTTCAACATAGCTAACATCGACGGTTTCTTCCGTCATAAACTCGTCGGTATGGCTCGCATAGTAAGTGCTTATCTCATCTTCAGAGATAACCTGATCAGCCAACATCTCGTCAATGTCGACGCGTAAAAAAGCAACATCGCGGGTTTGCTGAGCCAAACTACTTGTCCGCTGTACTTGGGGCTGCGTCAAAAACGCGGTTGCTCGAATGCCATTGGAAAGCTGTTGGAAAGTCTTATCTCGGCGCATTTCGTCACGATACGTCATGGCAGAGTAACCTGCCCCGCCAAGCACTAATTGGAATTGACCCGGATCGAATACTCCGTCCACCTGAAATGCCGGTGTGTTAACGATTTCTTCGTCAAGCAACGCATCGCTAAACTCTAGGCCCATGTCTTCGCTGGCCAGACCTAGGAGTTTACGATTGATTAAATTCTGTAAGACATCTTGTCGAAGCTTGTCTTCGTCGATATCGCCTGGCGCAATGTCACGCGCTAGCATCATGCGACGACCACGTTCGACCGCGATCTCCATCTCTTGCTGGGTGATGTCCTCACCGTCTACCGTCGCGACCTTCGCAACGGGTGTTAGGAAGGTGGTGATCGAACCCATGCCAAACAGTGCAAACACAACAATAATTAGGCCGACGATTACCTTGGCAATGACGCCGTCAGACTTATCTCTTAGGTTTTGAATTGACATTCGATTCCTCTTCCAAAAATAAAAAATGGCGCATACTAGATGCGCCATTACTTAATATTAAAGCACCTAATATTACAGCGTGTGGTTTCCAAAGAACACTGCCCCGGCGAACCACTGCGAACAGGCACGCGTGTATGACGTTATCTCATACACGCGCCGCCCAGCTCAATCAGGTTTATTAGTCTGAAATTAGCCGTTTACGGCGTCTTTCAGAGCTTTACCAGCTTTGAACGCTGGGACTTTAGCCGCAGAGATTTGAATCTCGGCACCAGTTTGTGGATTACGGCCCGTTCGGGCTGCACGATCTCTTACGGTAAAAGTACCAAATCCAACGAGCACAACGGAGTCACCTGCTTTTAAAGCACCAGTCACTGAATCGATCATTGAATCCAACGCCCGACCTGCAGCTGCCTTTGTGATGTCAGCTGATGTCGCTATGTTCTCAATAAGTTCTTGTTTATTCACTCTCTACCCCTGTGGTGTTTTATGGATTAACTATGAAACAGTAAGTTCGAAATCATAAATTTGAAATGGTCGTGCAGCTTGTCATTCCAAAATAATCCCAGATGTTAATGCATGATTCAATAATCGTTTAATTCTCTTACGGTCACTAACCTTAAAGCAAACAGCGGGTGACCAACCTGCTGCCTCCCCTGTATGGCATCTTATACCAACTGGGCAAAATGGCTGTCAAGCCAAAAGTCCTAATGAGCACTGATTCTCTGGTCTGAGTCTGTGTCTGATGCCTTTTCAGCATCACCTGATGGTGGTGTGTCAAGTGGTGTCGGCATACGTTGCAAGGCTACCTGTAGCACCTCATCAATCCATTTGACCGGTCTGATGTCTAAATCTTGCTTGATGTTATCGGGTATTTCTTTCAAATCGCGACGATTTTCATCCGGAATAATCACAGTCTTGATACCACCACGATGCGCCGCTAGTAATTTCTCTTTCAAACCGCCGATAGGTAATACCTGCCCCCGCAACGTTATTTCGCCGGTCATAGCCACATCGGCACGAGCCGGAATACCCGTCAGCACAGACACCAATGCCGTGCATAAACCAATGCCCGCACTCGGACCATCTTTGGGCGTAGCGCCTTCCGGCATGTGCACGTGCAGGTCAAGCTTTTCATGGAAATCTGCGGCTATTCCTAGCACCGCCGCACGACTTCTTACCACCGTCATCGCCGCCATAATCGACTCTTGCATAACATCGCCCAACGACCCTGTCTTTGACGTAATGCCTTTACCTGGCATTGCAGCCGCCTCGATAGTCAGTAGCTCGCCACCAACACTGGTAACTGCAAGTCCAGTTACTTGGCCTACCTGATCCTGTTCTTCAGCCTTACCGAAATTATACTTATGAACACCGCTGTAACGCTCCAGCTCAGCGCTGCCTACCACGAGCTTCTCTGAAACGTCGGCGCCAACTAGGTCACGCTCTTTGACCACCTTACGGCATAATTTCGCAATCTCTCGTTCCAGTCCGCGAACGCCGGCTTCACGCGTATAAAAACGAATGAGGTCACGTACCGCATCCTCAGTAATCTCAAGCTCTGTATCTTTGACGCCATTATTTTTTAGCTGTTTGCGCACCAAATAGCGCATCGCAATGTTCAGCTTCTCGTCCTCGGTGTAACCCGGAATACGAATGATCTCCATGCGATCTAGCAGTGGCGCAGGAATATTCATTGAATTAGACGTGCAAATAAACATGACCTCAGAAAGATCATAATCGACCTCTAAGTAATGATCATTGAACGTGTTGTTCTGCTCTGGATCAAGAACCTCTAGCAAACCGGAGGCTGGGTCGCCCCTGTGGTCTTGGCCCATCTTGTCGATTTCATCAAGCAAAAACAAAGGGTTACGTGTGCCACTCTTTGACAGCTTCTGCACGATTTTACCCGGCATAGAGCCGATGTAAGTACGACGGTGGCCGCGTATCTCGGCTTCATCACGAACCCCACCCAGGGCCATTCGGACAAACTTGCGATTGGTTGCCCTGGCAATCGATTCACCGAGGGATGTTTTACCCACACCCGGAGGGCCGACCAAACATAAAACCGGCCCCTTGATCTTACGAACCCGACGCTGCACGGCCAGATACTCCAGAATTCGATCCTTAACGTCTTCTAGCCCATAATGATCGGCATTCAGCACCGCTTCAGCAGCGGTGATGTCCTTGCGCACTTTCGAGCGTTTCTTCCACGGCACACCCAGCATCCAGTCGATGTAGCTGCGTACCACGGTCGCTTCAGCTGACATCGGCGACATCATCTTGAGTTTATTGATTTCTCCGGTGGTCTTGTCAAACGCCTCTTTGGGCATACCTGCTTCGCCCAGCTTCTTTTGAATTTCTTCAAGCTCATTAGGCACGTCATCCATGTCGCCTAGCTCTTTTTGGATAGCCTTCATCTGCTCGTTCAGGTAATACTCACGCTGACTCTTTTCCATCTGCTTCTTAACGCGACCGCGAATGCGCTTCTCAACGTTAAACAGATCAATTTCAGACTCAAGCAGCTTCATCATGTGCTCGATACGATCATCTAAATTGGTCATCTCCAAGATGCGCTGCTTCTCGTCTAGTTTCAAGCTCATCTGCGCTGCAATGGTATCAATGAGGCGGCTAGGGTCTTCGACGCTAGACAGCGACGTCATGACCTCTGGAGCGACTTTCTTACTGAGCTGAACATACTGATCAAACGCTGTCATCATCGAGCGAACCAATGACTCTGCTTCACTGGCGGCGATGTGGGGCTCTTCGATCACGTTGATATCGCCAACGAAATACGCGTCTTCATCGCGAATAGCCGTGACCTCGGCGCGATGCCCTCCTTCTACTAAAATTTTGACCGTTTTGTCTGGCAGGCGAATAAGCTGCAGAATTGTGGCGACGGTGCCAAAGGAATAAAGATCATCCGGTCCTGGCTTGTCGTTTTCTGGATCACGTTTCGCGACCAGCAGCACTTGCTTGTCTTTATCATTCTTCTGGGCATGATCCAGCGCCCGAATCGACTTTTCGGTACCGATGAACAGCGGCTGTACACCGTGCGGGTAAACCACCATGTCGCGCAGAGTAACAATGGGTACATTCTTCAGGCTGGTCATACTTTCTCCTGGTCGTTATTCAAATCCAGACACGCTGGTCTGGTGCTCATACGACCAACTAGCAAACGCCGTATCGCCATCATTGACCACGGCTCAGTATTACTGAACCATGTTGTTAAGCTAGAATAGACAATGGGACGAGGTTGGCAAAAAATCAAGGACCTAACGGCTAGAGTATCAATAAAAAACGCCGGAGGGCTTAGAAAACGGCCCTTGTCGTAAAAAAACATGGGCTTTGGTCGTACAATGAGGCTTCACAGCAAGACTTAAGGCCGCAACTAAAAACGCCAGTGGAGGATTAATTTCATACCACTGGCGAGTTAGATTGCCGCACTCCGAAGTGTTAGGTTTCCCCGACTTACTCTGGCAGCGCCTTTTGCTGTTCCGGATTGTCGTAGATCAACATCGGCTTAGAGACGCCATTAATGACGTTCTCATCAATAACAACCTTGCTGACGCCATTCGCTGAGGGGATGTCGTACATAATTTCAAGTAACACCGCTTCCAAAATGGATCGCAAACCACGTGCGCCGGTCTTTCGATCCATTGCCTTTTTAGCGATGGCTTCAATAGCGTCTTCACGGAAGTCAATATCCACGCCTTCCATCTCAAACAGCTTGGTGTATTGTTTTGTGTAGGCGTTCTTAGGCTCTTTAAGAATACGGATTAACGCGTCCGCATCGAGCTCATCTAGGGTTGCGATAACCGGCAGACGACCGACAAACTCTGGAATCAAGCCATAACGTACCAGATCTTCCGGCTCGACCGAGCGCAATGTGTCACCCAAATTCTTCTTACTCGCTTCGGTGGTTACCGCAGCGCCGAAACCAATACCGCTCTTGGCTGAACGATTGGTAATAACCTTATCCAAACCCGCAAATGCACCACCACAAATAAACAGAATATTGCTGGTATCGACTTGCAAGAACTCTTGCTGTGGGTGTTTACGGCCACCCTGAGGCGGAACAGATGCCACGGTGCCTTCAATAAGTTTCAACAAGGCCTGCTGTACGCCTTCACCGGAAACGTCGCGAGTAATTGAAGGATTATCAGACTTGCGTGAAATCTTATCGATCTCGTCAATGTAGACAATACCAACTTGTGCTTTCTCAACATCATAGTCGCACTTTTGGAGTAGCTTCTGAATGATGTTCTCAACGTCCTCACCCACGTAACCGGCTTCGGTCAGCGTGGTCGCATCGGCAATAGTAAACGGTACGTCAAGCAAGCGAGCAAGCGTCTCAGCCAGCAGTGTCTTACCGACCCCGGTGGGGCCAACAAGCAAAATATTGCTCTTCTGCAGCTCTACATCGTCCTTCTTGCCGGCGTAATTCAACCGCTTGTAATGGTTATAGACCGCCACAGACAAGACTTTCTTCGCCCAATCTTGACCGATAACATACTCGTCAAGAATCTCTTTAATTTCTTGTGGCGTAGGGAGCTTCTTCTTCTCACCCTCTTCGGTTGTCTCCTGCAGTTCTTCGCGGATAATGTCGTTGCAAAGCTCAACGCATTCGTCGCAGACGTAAACAGAAGGACCGGCGATTAATTTACGGACTTCGTGTTGGCTCTTGCCGCAAAAATTACAATGCAGCAGCTTCCCGTCTCCGTTACTACTATCGTTGTCGTCAGCCATTACTCCACCTCGTTCTTACTTGCTTTGTTACGTGCTGGCCTCAAGGACCCTTAGTCTGAACTCAATGCGCTATTACCAACATTTGGTGTTGGTGATAGCCGGTCCAAACCCCGTTTCACGTAGAAAATAATATATAACTGCGAGCCAAAATTGAACTCACAAGTTCCTATGTATACTTAAACCGCGGCGAGTGGTGTCCGTGGTTCTTGCACTTTATCGATTAAACCGTAATCACGCGCACTCGTCGCAGTCATAAAGTTATCACGTTCAGTATCTATTCCTATTTGCTCAACCGTCTGACCGGTGTGCAATGCCATGATTTCGTTAAGACGACCTCTCAAATACAGAATCTCTTGCGCTTGGATTTCGATGTCACTGGCTTGGCCCTGAGAGCCACCGCTTGGCTGGTGAATCATGACCCGAGAGTTCGGCAAACAGTAGCGCTTGCCTTGAGCACCACCCGCCAGCAATAAAGCACCCATACTGGCCGCTTGACCGATGCACATGGTGCTAACGTCACAATTAATAAATTGCATCGTGTCATAAATCGCCAGTCCGGCCGTCACTGACCCACCGGGTGAGTTGATATACAGCTGCACATCTTTGTCTGCATTCTCAGACTCAGCATGAAGCAACTGCGCAACCACGAGGTTGGCGACATTGTCGTCGATTGGACCAACAATAAAAATGATACGCTCTTTAAGAAGACGCGAGTAGATGTCATAAGACCGCTCGCCCCGCGCTGTTTGCTCTAAAACCATGGGAATAAGACCCAGGCTAGTAGTCGCCGGAAGATGATCGTCAAATATATTGCTCATTCGAACCTCAAGTTTCTGCTGAGTGAAAAATTAATCCCACTTTTAAAATTAAACGGCTTACGCCCTGATTGTTTTAATATTGCGTCTTTTCGAGCAGAATTCAATACTTGACACGCACAAAGTCTGCTAGAAATTTCTACAATCCCCTTGCAGAAACAGGGGTTAAGCTGCTCTAGGCGGGGTCTGCTGGCGCCTCTTTCGCTACGTCAGCTTGTTCTACTTCCTCATCTAATTCCTCAGCAACAGCCGCTGGTGTCGGCTTGATAGCCTCTTCATAGCTCATTGGCGTGTCTGTTACCTGTGCACCAGCAATAATGCTGTCGATGACCTGATCTTCCAGTACCAAGTTCTGGACCTGATTCAACTGCTGCTCGTTGCCATAGTAGTAATTGATGATCTCTTCTGGGTCTTCATACGAACTTGCCATGGTTTCGATCATTTTTTTAACACGATCTTGATCAACTTTTATTTCTTGCTGCTCAACAATCGCATTCACCATAAGTCCAAGTTGGACACGTTTGGTTGCCTGCTCACTAAACATCTCAGCCGGCAGGATAGAAGGATCGATTTTTTGGTTGCCACCGAACTGCTGCACGGCTTCTTCACGCATGCGATTTACCTCGGTATCAACCAACGCTTGTGGCACATCAATTGAGTTGCTGGCAACAAGACCATCAAGCACCTGCGTTTTAACCTTATTCTTGATAGAGGCTTCGAGTTCCTTTTCCATATTACCGCGGACTTCTACACGGAAGGCGTCAAGATCGCCGTCTTTGACACCGAACTGCTCGAAAAATGCTGCATTGAGTTCAGCCAGAACAGGCTCAGCGACGCTGTTAACCTTGATCTTAAACAGGGCTTCTTTACCCGCCAGCTCAGTAGACTGGTAACCTTCGGGGAATGTCACAGTAATTTCTTTCTCTTCGCCAGCGGTGCTTCCAATTAGGCCGTCTTCGAAGCCTGGGATCATACTGCCACTGCCAATAATAATGTCGTTGCCCTCAGCTTTGCCACCGTCAAACGCCACGCCATCAACGAACCCTTCGAAGTCGATGTTCAGTTTGTCATCTGTTTGGCTTGCGCGTTCAACAACCGCATGTTCTTTGCGCTGCTCGCGTAGGGTTTCAATCATGGTGTCGATATCAGCTTCCTCAACGCTCGCAACGGGGCGCTCAACGCTGATGCTTTCATAGTCTGCGAGCTTGATCTCTGGGAATACTTCGAACTCCGCTGTGAACTCGAAATCTTTACCCGCTTCGATCACAACATCTTGGATGTTCGGCATACCGGCAGGCGCAACATCTTCTTGGCGTACCGCATCAGCAAAAGACGCTTGCATGAGTTCAGAGCTAACTTCTTGACGAATGCCTTCACCAAAGCGACGTCGAACTTCACGCATCGGCACCTTACCGGGCCGAAAGCCCTTGATACTTACCTTCCCTGCCGCCTGCTTAAGCTTATCCTCGACTTGGCTCTCAAACTGCTCAGTCGGCACGCTAATGCGCATACGACGCGTAAGGCCTGACATGGTCTCAAGGGTTACCTGCATTACTTTACTACCTGTTTATATGGCTACATGCATGCGCTGCACAGGCGCCACGTATAAGGCGCCTGTTCAACAATTCATTGTTCTGACGCGTTAGCGACTACATCGCTATTTGTGCAGAAACTGTCTATTCAATCATCATGGTGCGAAAGGAGAGACTCGAACTCTCACATCTTGCGATACTGGAACCTAAATCCAGCGCGTCTACCAATTCCGCCACTCTCGCCTTGATCATTGACCTATTCAGGCCGCTAGCCACCCTATCAGCTACGCATTCCCTGAAAGGGCGGCGATTATAGACAAATGATCTGTCGATGACAATGCACCTGCACCAGCAGCAGACAAGAAAGCAAAATATCTTCCCAAAGCCTACCCACCAACGGCCTAAGATCGAATCAATTGAGCGATAGCTTTAAACTCTGGCGTTCCAACGGACTGCGGCGCGACACGACCGATCTTCGCCAGACAAGCTTCCGCTGCTGGCCTGTCATTTAAATCCACATAAGCCAACCGCGCCGCCAGCAGTAGTGACTCTACGAGACGCGGATGATTGGGAAAGTCTGCTTCAAAATGCGCTAATAGATGCCAGAGTATCTGATTGTGCTGAGCTTGCCGGGGAAACTCCGCCAGCATGAAGACGGTTGTTCCCTGCCCAACTTCGACCCTGCCCTGATCCGCATCAAAGCAAAGCTGGAGTATCTCCCAGGCGCGTGCGGCGTCGCCTGCAATGGCCAGTCGATCTACATAAGCCACACCCGCCCGCACCGCCAAAGCTTGATTCTCCCATTGCATGAGCAAATCGAAATAATAGCCTTCTCGCCGATACTTATTAGCCTTTAGATGGGCAGCAAGTTGCAGCGCTGCCTCATTCAGCTGACCACTATTGACTAACCCATGCAGGTCAAACATAGCGTCAGCGACTTGTCTGTCATCCGCGTTGTAAAGCTCGGCTGTGCTGCGCGCCGAACTAAAGTTAACGTCTAACCCGAGCGCCTCGGCATGATCGTGTAGCAACGCACCAAAGCTACGAAAAACCAGCATAAAGCTCCCTAAGCAGGCCCAAAGTTTAAGCGGGTTTAACCAGCCCCAGTTTTGACTCACGACCATAAAGCACCAAAATGCGAGCATCACTGACAGCAACAGATACTGCAGCAAACGCTGACCTAGCCCGATGTGACGCATAACGGCGAACCAATGCAGCGGATTAAGTGCCGCGATAAGACTGTCGTAAATGACCAGCAAACTGGTTGTCACCGGCAATACAATCAATAAGGTTATGGCAGTGACCAGTTGCCACAGAGGTTGATCGATCAGGTAAACCAGTGCGAACAAAAAGGACACCAGCACGCATTCTTTTAGCAGGGGCCCTTTGGCTGATTGCAACAGGCTTACTGAGAGCATCGGCGGTTGCTGGTGACCGCGGCAGGTAAAATCGAGAATGACGAATAAATAGCCGAAAAACAGCAAGAAACTTACGTAAAATAGCCAGACGGCCAAAATTACACCGTCGACGCCCAGCAAACGAAAACTGAATTCGACCCAAGAAAAGGTCAGCGTGAACAAGATCAATACAAGCAAATTACCCAAACGCAGAGGAAACATGAGCACTTGTAGTGGCTCAAAGTGTTTCGGCATGACCGGCACGCCGGTTTTTAAGCTGCGCCGCTGACCTTGCGTACTCACACCCTTAAGGTGACGCTAGCCGGACCGTGCGTCGCTGTATGCTGGCCCGCAAACGAGCATGGCGCTGGGGCGTCAACGGGTACGACCAGATAAAAAACATCGCTAACCCAAAAAACAGTATCGGCCCACAGCAGTACACAAGCCGCAGACTCAATACACCGATTTCCGTGCTGGCAGCAATACCACCCGACGGGTCAAAACCTAAAAGTCCCACCAGGTTTAATGAAAAACCGGTGCCCAGCGCAATGGCGAGCTTTTCCGTCAGCCCCAGAATTGCAAAGTATGTTCCTGCACGCCGGCCACCACTGCGCGCCGTATCGACATCAACCACGTCAGCGAGCATCGCGACGGGTAGAAACTGCAACCCGCCAAAACAAAAACCTTTGACAATAAAGAGTAAGAAAAACGGGAGATAGTCGCCGTAAGAAAGAAACAGGTTGGCAAAGCTCACTGTCGAGATAATCACCAGCGTGCACATAAAAGCCCGATGTTTGCCAATCGTGCGACCTAACCATAGCCAGAATGGAATAGCGGCAAGGCCCGCAACAAAATAGAAAAAATAAGCCGCACCAATGGTTGGAATACCGATGATGTCACGAATAAAGAAGTAGGAAACAGCATTGCGAAAAGCCTCTCCGAACACAACCAGCAGAGCGATAATCAACACGCGGCGCATGGGGCCGTTTTTCCAAAGATAACGTATGCCCTCGCGCAGGGGCACCGTCTCTTTTGCCATCGGCGGTGGCTCTTTAACAAACGTCAAAACCAAGAAGATACAAACCGGTAAAACCAAAATAATCGTCCACGCCAACCCAGCCAGTACCGGGCCTGTTAACGTCGCACGATTCACCACCACCTTATTCGCCAACTCGCCCGTGAAAGCGCCAATGGCATCCTCCCAAATGATGCTAAACACCTGCCCTACCGACCCTTTGTTGTCGGCCGTCACCTCCACCAACATCGGCACAAGTGCCGCGAGCATAAGGCCACCCAGAACAAAGAACTCGCGCGACGCAGTCACCCTACTGCGCTGATGATAGTCCGTCGACAATTCGGCGCCCCACGCACGATGGGGCAAGGCAATGATGGTGCTGCCAACAAAGAACAACGTGAGATAAATCAGAAAGTACCAGAGGCCAACGCCTTCCGGCGGAATAAAGAGCTTATAAACCCCCAACATCATGATCGGCATACCCACCAACAACCAGGGCTTGCGGCGACCAAAACGGGTACGCCAACGATCAGAAAGCTCGCCCATAATAGGGTCGGTGATAACATCTGTAAAACGCGCCAGCATCAAAATCGTGCCGACCATTGCCAAGCTAATTCCCAGGCCACCAGAGTAGTGCGCAGGAATCCAAATCGCCAGCGGGTAGCCAATCACGGCCAACGGAATACCGATACTACCGTGAGCAAACAGCGTGGCGCGTGTTAGCTCAACCACACTTTCTTGGTCAGCGTGCTTATCGTTGCGCTTTTCATCTACCATAATACCGGCCTCTTGTTATGGGCAACCGGGGCTCAGCGCAAGACCTTATGAAAAGCTCAAACTAACAGCTTAAAAACTCAGCCGTTCAGAAGACGCCAAGACACCCCCGGCCGCAGGGCTTTTGTGGAATAAAACACGTTTTCTCGTGCATAACAACTGCCGGCCGATAATTGATTGCTGACGGGTCAGAGAGCAGCGCCTAGATCAACTATTGCGTCGCCTCATCAATCGCTTGCTTCTTATCCGCCGCCGCTTTCTCCAGCGCCACCTTCGCCGCCTGCGCGTCTTTCATCATCTGCTGCTGCGCCGCCAACGGATTATTCGCAGGCGTCGCTACCGCCGCCGCTTCTTCTTGCTCGCCACCACAGCCCACCAACGTCAACACCAGCGTCATCGCAATACCAGTCAATAGCTTATGCATATTTATGTTCCTCGTAATAACTCATTAAAATCAGCAACACCTTACCCCACCCAACCGTACCGAAAAAAGCCATAACGCCTGTAAGACCATGACGTTAAACAGTTGCACCTGTTGGCACAACCGGCCCTGTAGTATTACGATACCCCACAGAGACAAACGCACACAGGCTACTTCGCGCAATGATTACGACCCACGGTGTTAACAAGGTGATTCTGGTCGGCCATCTCGGTAACGAGCCAGAAACCCGGCGCATGCCTAACGGCACTGCCGTCACCACACTGCGCCTAGCCACCACAGAGCGATCCCGAGCGCCCGACAAAGAGGCCCATACTGAATGGCACCGGGTGGTCTTCATTGGGGAGTTAGGCGAGTTTGCCGGCGAAACCCTGGTAAAGGGTTCCCACATCTACATCGAGGGCGCCTTACGCACCCGAAACTGGCAAAAATTCGGCCAAACCCACTATCAAACCGAAATAATCGGCCGAGAGCTCCGCATCGTCGGCACCAAGTAAGGCATCACTGGCTATTACATCGATTAAATATCCATAACAGAACCCCGACCAAGAAGTCTGTAGAATACAGGTCAATCGCCCACGCGCCGCCTCTTTAGCTTGAATAGCAACATAGCGCGCAACGCAGTTAGCACCATGGTTACGCATTGATCACCATGCCAGCAAGGAACAACCAGGACACACGTTATATGGGACTCAAACTACTCGCCGTCGGCGACATGCATCTGGGACGCCAGCCATCACGGTTGCCCCAGACCCTCACCAGTGAGGCGCAAAACCTTGGTCCCGCCGGCGCTTGGCGACGACTCGTCGAACTCGCTATCGAGGCGCAGGTCAACGTTGTCGCATTGGCCGGTGATGTCGTTGAGCGTGACGAGGATTATTTTGAAGCCTATCGTGATCTCAGCCAAGGCATCGACCGACTCACTGAGGCCGGCATCACCGTTGTTGGCATTGCCGGCAACCACGACGTTCACGTACTACCACGCCTTGCAGACCAGCTACCAAACTTCCATTTGATCGGCCGCAACGGCTGTTGGGAAGCCTTCACCGTTGAAGCAGCCGGCGAACAACTGACGTTGCATGGCTGGTCTTTTCAACACAAACAAGTGACCCGCAGCCCCCTGCACGGCAAACAGTTCAGCCGCAATCTTGGCGCCAACATTGGCCTACTGCACTGCGACCGTGATAATGCCGCGAGCGTATATGCCCCCGTGATGTCCGAAGAACTTGCCAACACCGGCCTTGATGCCTGGCTACTAGGTCACATTCACAAGCCCGATGCCTTGAGCATCAACACACCCAGCGGTTATCTTGGTTGTCTGTCAGGCGTTGACGCAGGTGAAGCCGGTCGTCGCGGCCCCTGGCTGTACACCATAGCTGGCGGCCAAATCAGCACCATCGAACAGTGGCTGTTTGCACCCCTATGGTGGCAACCAATAGATCTCGATCTCACAGACCTAAACACACCAGAAACGGCGCGTGATCGCTTGATAGACAATCTGCGGTCTTTCGATAAAGCCATGCTGGCCGACATGAACAACCCAACCAACGGCGCTTCTCACGCGCCACCCCGCGCCGTAGCCGTACGACTGCGCTTGACGGGCAACACCCCACTCGGCCAACAAGTCGAACAACTCATCAACCTTGATGGCTATGACACCCGCCACATCGGCGAGCGCCAAACCAGCTACCACATTGAGCGCTGCATTAACGCCACGCGCGCAACCATTGCGCTGGACATACTCGCCCAACGCACAGACCCAGCAGGCTTACTCGCTCGTCGCCTGCTCGACCTAGAAACACCCGACACAGAACGCGCTCGTGTATTAATCTCAGGCGGACGAACCAAACTTGCAGATATTCGCAACGCGAGTCGCTGGAGCCAGCTTGAACACGAACCTATCACCGACAACGACGTCATTGACTGGCTGTCTCAGGCAGGCCATCAATTACTGCTGACGATGCTCGCGCAGCAGGAGCAAAGTCGACAATGAAATTAACGCACCTAGAAATACAACAACTTCCCGGTATAGAACCCGGCTTTAAACTCGAAAAGATTTCGCCGGGCATCAACCTGGTGACAGGCCCCAACGCTATCGGTAAAAGCAGCCTCATTAGGGCACTGCAGTATCTCGTTAGCAAAGATAAAAAGGACGACCCCGCAGCATTGTCCTTGTCTGCTGAGTTCACATCCGTCAATGGTATTGACGAGATGACCGCACGCCGTACGGGCGAGCAAATCGATTGGCAAATGCACAACGATACGGCTAACAAACCCGACATCATCGCCCGCGACACGCTGCATCATTACTGGCTGACGATGGAAAATTTGGTACAAGTAGAGAGCGCCGAGAGTAGTGATATTGTTGCCCGCCTGCAAAGCGAAATGGCTGGCGGCGTCGATCTCACCGCCCTGCGCACCCAAGCACTCAAAGTCGGCCCTAGACTAGGCGCAGCAGAAAGCACAGACCTGCAGAACTTGCGGGCTAAGCGCCGCGCAATTGAAAGTGAATACAGTAGCTTGTCAGGGCGTGCGACACAGGAATTATCGGCACTAAAACGTAAAATTGATGCTATCAGCATGCAGTTGTCTCGCGAACGACGCCAAGAAGCCGCTCTCGATTTACTCATCGCCTTGAACGACCAACGCGACATTTTAGCTAGTTTAGGCACCCTGCCCACCAACATGCACTGCTTAAATGGGCACGAACTTAGTACACTCAAACAATATGAAAGTCGTCAAGCCACTCAGCAACAACAACACAACAAAGCAGCGCAAGACCAACAGGCGGCAACCCTAGCACTACAAGACACGGGCCTGGCAACAGGCAGCCCGGATGAGCGAACGTTGGGAGAACAGCGACTAATCCTCAGCCGCACAAACCGACAGCGCGCCGAATTAGAGAGCCACACGATTGAGCGCGACAAACAACAGAACGCCGCCAAGACGGCATGGCAAACTTTGGGCGGCGGGGCAACGCCTGCCAACCTAACAACAGCGCAGATAGATCAGGCACAAACTTTCATCGACCGACTGCGCAAAACAGAACTCGTGCGAGACGAGATCGCCGCACGTATTGAAGATGCAGGCACAGCACCCGATCCTCAGAAAGTTGAAATAAGCGCTCAGGCAACACGCCTGCTAAGTCGCTGGCTGGCAACTGACGAAGCAGCCTCACCTATCGGCAAAATCATATTAGGTGTTATTAGCATCACTGGCCTAGGGACTGCCATTCTGGGCGTTATCTCAAACCTTTGGCTGGTTGTTGGCGCCGGCATAGTCACCACCATCGCTGCCATCATCGCGCATTTTACGGCTGGCAAAAATCCATCGCGCCAAACCCAACTCGACTATCAACAGCTAGGCATTGATGAACCCACCGACTGGCAAAAAGCTGCGGTCGAACAACACCTCAATACCCTGCAAACAGAACTTCAAGGTTTGTTACTGGCTCGCAGTCGGGCAGAAGCCAATGCCGCTGACACGCTTCGCTTAACGGCCAAACAAGCCGAAATTGACACCCTGCTTGGCGAGAAAGCAACCCTGGCTGCAGACCTAGGCTTTGACCCCAAACTTGCCACCATGGCCCTCGGCATGATGGTCAGAATGATTAGCGACTTCCAACTCGCCAGCACAGAATATCGCGTACTCAGCGATAAAGTGATGCAAATTCAGTCTGACATCAGCGTGTCCTTACAAAGCGTTCAACAATACCTAAGCACTTTTGGACTGCTGGTTGAGCCCCAACAAGAAACACTGGAAGCCGCCCTCGCTGATTTAAGCGACCGAAGCCGTCAGGCAGCCACTGCCAATAGTGACATCAAAGTTTCCCAACGTAATAACGATCACGCCACCGTCGAACTCGCGCAAGTAACCTGTGACATTAACGACCTATATACCGCAGCAGGAATCGATATTGGCAACCGCATAGCCCTTGAAGCCGGCGTCATTCAACAACCCAACTGGCAAGCCTTACAAACCAAACTGCGGGCGGCGCAACTGCAAATATCTACCAAACAAGACCTGCTTGTAAATGACGCCGACCTTGTGCAACTTGCCGAAGACAATGAGCAACAAACGCTGCAGCAGTTACTCGACGACACAACAACAAACAAAGATGAACTCGATCGACTACGCAACGAGCACAGCGATCTACAAGCCAAGCTCAACAACACCGGCATCGATCGTCGCCTGGAAAATGCCAACGCAGAGGAAGCCGTTGCAGAAGCCAAGCTTGCCGAGGTACTCGAGAAACGCCAAGCCCTTGAGGCCGGGTTATTTCTGCTGGAAGACGTTGAAGCCGAACACCAAGTAGAAAATGAACCGGCTATTCTTAAAGCGGCTAATGGTTTGTTCGAAGCGTTCACCCATAACGCCTGGAAGATAGAACTCACCGCTACTGGTTTGCAGGCACGCGACCTCGCAAAGAATCGATTACGCGCACTTAAAGAACTGTCTTCAGGCACACGCATGCAGCTGGTGCTTGCCATCCGTTTAGCGTGGATCAACCAACTGGAAAAACACGCCGAAGCACTGCCCTTGTTCCTTGATGAAACCCTAACATCCAGCGATGAATATCGTTTCGCCGCCATCGTTGACAGCCTCACCGAACTCAGTAAACAAGGTCGCCAGATTTTCTACCTCAGCGCTCGACAGCATGAACTGACCCTGTGGAACAACATCAGTGACGAGTCACCTCATCATATCGATTTGGCGAAGATACGCCTGGGACACGACACACTGCATGCCAATGATTACGCGGTTGATGAATTACCTAAGATACCCGCGCCAGGTCATCAATCCGCAGAAGACTATGCGGCGCTGTTATGCATCCCAGCCCTCAATCCGCAACTTGATGCAGGTGAAACGCCGATTTTTTATCTGCTACGTGACGACCTGCCATTACTACACCAGCTCTATCAAGATTGGCATATTCGCACGCTAGGGCCGCTACTCACTTGGTTGCAGAGTAGTCGCATTGACGGTATTGCTGGCCCCGCCCGCGATAAACTACGCGCGCGTATTGATGCAGCCATACACTGGCACAAAGCTTGGCAACAAGGCCGAGGTAAACCGGTGGATGTGGTCGCTGTGCACAAAACAATTACCAATCCTGAACAGCGTGCAGCAGTTACTGCGCGCAGCGCAGAACCATCAGTTGCTTATGACGCAGTCGCATTGCTTGCCTCTCTCGCCAACGCAAACACTAAGATCGCAGGCATTGGCCCGAGCAAACAAAGCAACCTGCAGGACTATCTGCTAGCCGAGGGTTACCTAAGCGATGAGCTTTGCCTGACAGTCTTTGATCGCGAGCGCCGGGTCTTGAATCTTGCGAAGGCCGGCAGCGACAAAGCCGACTTACGACAAACTGTCTTGTGGCTAGAAGGTGGCATTACCTTAGAGACAGACAACCACAACGCGGTAGAAATCAACACATGAGCGGCACCGCCGTACAACCGGGCCTCATCATCCTCCAAGGTAACCGCCTAGAGGATTTACGCAACGTCACCTTAGAGTGGCTCGGCAGTCATCCGTTAAGCCCCATGGAAAACGAGTACATGCTGGTGCAAAGTGATGGCGTCGCCCAGTGGCTGAAAATGGCCATGGCACAGGACTTCACCCCATCAGGCGACATTGGTTGGGGCATTGCCTTTGGCATCAAAGTGCTATTACCCGCGCGCTTTCAATGGCTTGCCTATCGCGCCGTGCTAGAAGCTGACCAGCCCGGCTCCGTCCCCGAGTCCACGCCCTTCGACAAACAACGCCTACGCTGGTTGTTACTCAAACTCATCCCCAGCATCATTGACCAGCCAATCTACAAACCTTTGCAGACGTTTCTCAAGGACGACGTTCAACAACGCAAGCTGTGGCAACTAAGCGAGAAACTAGCCGACCTGTTTGACCAGTATCAAGTCTATCGCGCCGACTGGCTCACCGCCTGGAGCAACGGCCTTAACGAGGTGATCTCTGCCCGTGCCGAACGCATCCAACTCGCAGCCGACCAAACCTGGCAGGCCCAACTGTGGCGCGAACTACGCCATCACGTCGACGTCGAGCAACAAGATTCACACCGTGGCGCCGTACATGCCCGCTTCATTAAAACGGCCCTCAACCTCACACCCGACACACTGCCCAAAGACCTGCCACGCCGGCTGGTCGTGTTTGGCATATCATCTCTACCCCAACAAACTCTAGAGGCACTCGCGGCCCTGTCGAGCAGTATGCAGATCATGCTGTGCATGGTTAATCCCTGCCGACACTACTGGGGCGACCTGGTGGAAGACCGTGACCTGCTACGTAGCGAGTATTTACGCCAAGCCCGCAAGCCCGGCATGCCAGCCCAATTAGATGATGCAGCCTTCCATCAACATGCCCATCCGCTGCTTGCTGCGTGGGGCAAACAGGGTCGAGACTATTTACACCTGATTGATGTGCACGACGAGACCAGTCATTACGCACCGCTGTTCAAAGACGCCGGCCTACAAATCGACCTATTTGATAGTGTGCCTGCCACCAGCCTGCTTGCCCAACTGCAAGACGATATCCTTGAACTGCGACCGCCCACCGAATCGCAAGAACACTGGCCGCCCATAGATCCTTTGATGGATGATTCCATCGTCTTTCATATCGCCCACAGCGCCCAACGCGAAGTTGAGATTCTGCACGACCAACTGCTGGCCAAATTTACCAGCCAGCCGGATCTATTACCCGGGGACGTCATCGTCATGGTGCCTGACGTGCAAACCATGCTGCCTTACATCGAGGCAGTATTCGGCCAACACCTGCGCTCAGACCCACGCTATATGCCTTACCAAATTGCCGACCAGAAGCGCCGTCACCAAGCGCCGCTGGTTATCGCACTAGAAACATTGTTACGCCTGCCCGTGCTGCGTCTACGGGTCAGCGAGATCAGCGACCTGCTAAGCGTAGCCGCCATCCGCGAGCGCTTTGGCATTCAAGAATCTGACCTGCCACGCCTACAGCTGTGGATCAAACACGCCAACATTCGCTGGGGTCTCGACGCACCCCACCGCGAAAGTCTCGACTTACCAGGCATGGACAGCATCCACAGCTGGCACTATGGCCTGCAACGCATGCTGTATGGCTATGCCATGGGCCCGCTAGATGCCGACTTGGCCACGCACGACAACATCGTGCCCCTTGATGAAGTCACCGGTTTAGACGCAGCGCTCGTCGGCCCGTTCGCACAGTTTATTGAAACCCTCAGCCGCCAGTTAGACGTTCTCAACACAGATCACACACCGCAAGACTGGGCCGAGATTCTGCACACGTTGCTGATCAGTTGTTTTGCCCCCAGCAACCCCGATGAAGAACGCCTTATGGGCCAAGTCGTGCAGGCGCTCGATAACTGGCAAGAAGAATGTATTGGTAGCAGCTTCGATGGCCTCCTGCCGTTGGATATCGTCCGCGAAGCCTGGCTACAACAGCTCGACAACGGTAGCCCCGGTCAACGCTACGGCGGTGGCGCCATTACCTTCGCGACCCTCATGCCCATGCGCGCCATACCGTTTAAGCAGGTATGCCTTGTGGGCCTAAATGATGACGACTATCCACGCCGCAGCTCACCCCCGGATTTTGACCTTATGGCCCTGCGTGGCCAATACCGCCCCGGCGATCGCTCACGTCGTGACGATGATCGTTACCTGTTTCTAGAAGCCATACTCGCGGCTCGCACGGGCCTGTATATCAGTTGGCAGGGTCGCAGCCAAGCAGACAACAGCGAGTTACCGCCGAGTGTATTGGTGGGTCAACTGCGCGATCAAATCAAACTGTGCTGGAGTATCATCAATCCAGCAGAGGCGGACCCGACGAGTCATAAGGCCGGACAACACCTGCTTGACGCACTCACCACCACCCATGCCTTGCAGCCCTTCAGCGAGCAGTATTTCACGGCGCATCGACTTCCCGACAACAGCGGCCCTGACTACGTCGCCGCCGTCAGCCAATCCAGACTGTTCACCTATTCAAAAGACTGGGCCAGAACCTCCGCCAGCCAAACAACCAGACCCACAACACCCGCGTACACGCCGCCCGCGCCCTTATCAACCTGGGCACCTGCAACAGCAATCGACTTAAAGCAGCTGGCTGATTTCCTCGGCAAGCCCCTCGATCAATTCTTTCGTGAACGGCTGGATGTGAGATTCCCCGAAGTACGTGACGAGACCACCGACGACGAAACTTTCGCCAACAAGCGCGGCCTAGACAACTGGATACAAACCGATGCCCTACTGCAACCCGTAGGCTTGCGCCTAGCCCTCGACGCATCGATTGATCTCGACCAACGATTGAACGCGGTCAGTGCACAGCGGCGACAAGCCGGCGAATACCCCACCGGCGCTTTCGGCATTCTCACCGGCCAGGAACTCACCAACAACCTAACAGAAGCACTCGATACCTTTAAAACCCGCCTCGGCGAATATCCCACGGCAATCGATCCGGCCCCGTCTATTGATATCATATTGAGTCCATCAAGTGACGCGCCGAACTGCTCGGCAAACACTGACAACCCAGAGCAGCAAAGCCAACCCATCAGGCTCACCGACACCATCGGTAAAGTCTGGAAAAAACAAGGCGGCCAACACGTACGCCTGATTCTCGAGTCCAGCGCACCGAAAAATGACAAGACCTTCAACCTGCGGATAATCGCCAAACACTGGCCCGCCCATCTTGCCTTGCAGGTCGCCGTGCACGGCGCCCAAACACATATCATTGGCCCCGGCGGCGGCATTACCCTGCCCGCCATCCCCGATGACAAAGCAAAACAACACCTCATAGCCCTCTTGCACTATTGGCAAATCGGCATGTCGTATCCGCTATTAATGACCGCAGATATTGCCCAAGCAACACTCAGCGGATTGAGAGACAAAAAGACCACCGCCATCGATATCAAACAACTTCACAACATCGAGGACATGCAAGAGATGGCAGCCACCACCAACTTTATGGCAGCAGCCAACAAAGTATTAAAGCCTGGCTCAGCCTTTGCGCGGCAGGTAAGCACCGCTTTTGATATCACCCAAGACAAGCACTTTGAGCCGATGCTAACCCGTCTTTACCTGCCCTTGTTCCAGATCCTTATCGACTTACCAGGAGACACTCCATGACCCTGGCACTGACACTCCCGCTACGGGGCAATCAACTGATTGAGGCCAGTGCTGGCACAGGTAAAACCTATACCATCGCACTCGTATATGTACGTCTCATTCTTGAAGGTCTAGAGAGCCTCGAATACGAAGCCTCTATTGGCCCCAGCCTTGGTCGCCTATTACTACCCCCCGACATACTGGTATTGACGTTTACGCGGGCTGCAGCTGGCGAATTACGCGCGCGTATTCGTGAACGCCTAGTGGATAGCGCCGGGCACTTCGCAGG
>JBLHVI010000015.1:0-62789 GCA_047630175.1 Candidatus Azotimanducaceae bacterium | reverse complement strand
TGCGCTGCTACTGAGTGGCGGTGCCGCGATTTCTATAGCAGCCACCACGGCAGTTGGCATGGGAGACCCGAAACTCGAGTTAAAGCACGAGATGAAAGATGAAATGCAACATGAAATGCAACATGAAATGCAACATGAAGTGCAACATGAAATGTCGCATGGGATGAGCATGGACTCAAATGGCATAGTGATGAATTCAAACAATGCTGAATTGCCATGGGGATGCGAGTCGATTTCACAGGACTATGCGTTTGAGGTGCGTGCTGGAAGAAACTACGCTTTGGTCCCTGGCATGGTTTTTGGTATGAGTCAGCATGCGTATAATGTTGCGCCCTGCAGTCGGGTTACTGTGACGTTTTCTAACGAGGACGAGGTAAGGCATCAGTGGATGGTGCATGGTCTGCCGAATTACCTGTATCCAACCGGTATGTTCCATCTAGAGGCAATGGCGGGTAAGTCAGTACGTGGAACTTTTATAGTCCCGGGCGATGATAAAACCTATCTGGTGCACTGTGATATGGCGCAACACATGGAGAAGGGAATGAAAGGCCAGCTAAAAGTCGGTAGGGGCAGCGGCGACCTGTGGAGTATTCCAACGGTCTCTGATACATATAGACGCGCTGACTACTTGCCAGAATTCACCCTTTGGATGATGGCATTGTTAAGTTCGGTTATATTTTTGGTGGTGCTCTACATTGCGCGCAAGAAGTAGATGTTTTGGCGTTTGGACGTTTTGGGGTCCGTGGAAAGTGCCAACGTAAAACCCACTCATGCAAGGTGCCTGGTCCGGTGATGGGGCGCTTACCGTTTAATTATTCAGCGCGATCGGTTGTGCGTGTTTCGATGGGGGGTGAATTGACGTATGTGTTAGCTTTGTGACACCTTGTAGTGATTTTTGGCACTTACGAGCCTATCTTCGACATCTTAAATGGAGTGCAAAATGCCTGATAACAAACTGGTTCTAGTCGACCGACATGATGGTTGGGCTGAGGTGCGCTTAAACAGGCCAGAGCGTAGAAATTCAATCATTGCACCGCTGAGTGTCGCCTTAAAAAAAGCGCTGCTCGAACTTGAAAATGACGACACGGTGAGCTGTGTTGTTTTGCGCGGCGAGGGCGGTTACTTTTGCTCAGGCGTTGACCTTAAGGCACTTCAAGCTGACCCGCCGCCACCTTGGCGTAATCAGCAGTTCAGTAGTTGGCGTGATTTGCATCTCTTGATGTATCAATACCCCAAACCAATTGTTGGCGCTTTCGAAAAATATGGTATTAATGCTGGTGCTGCGTTGGCGCTGGCCTGCGACATTTTGATAGCGGGCGAAACTGCATTCTTGCAGATTGGTGAAATTCAACAGGGTGCAGGTATGCCCATGAATGCAGCGTGGCTGAAACTCAAGACGACTGAACAAGTTGCTGCCAGGTTAGCGTTCTTTGGCGACAGAGTTCTTGGGCCTGAGTTGGTTAGGCTTGGGCTCGCGGCAGAATGTGTGGCGGATAATGTTGTCGTCGACCGCTGTCAGGAAATTGCAAAGCGTATGGCGGGCTTCCCGCTAGGCGCCTCGATGACCGTGAAACAGAGCATTATAGATCAGCGCGGTATAACGGATATTGAGGCGTTTTTTTCTGACGGTGGCGGATCCGCAACGCTGTTGAGCGCCGACAAAGTTAGCTAGGCGAGTATCAAAGCCCGAGCACTGCCTGAGCAATGATATTGTGCTGGACTTCGCTTGCGCCGCCAGCAATCGTGTACCCACGGTGGTGACACATTCGGCTTGCAACCATGTCGGCATAGTCTGTGCCAATAGGGCCTGTACCGTCATCCCGCATGATCGAATCGAGCGGCAGCCCATAGAGCCCGATGGCTTCAAATATCAATGTATCCATGGCCTGAATCAATTGACTGCCTTTGAGTTTAAGCATCGACACTTCGGGTCCGATACCACCGCCGCCATCGAATTTGCTGAGTAGCCGAAGCGCGGTGGCATCTAGTGCTTCGAGCCTTATCTCCAGCGAAGCCAGTTTTTGCCAGAACGACGGGTCAAGATCGGCGCCCCGTTGTTGTTCCGCACGACTGATATCCAATAGATTATTCAGTAGACGCCGATTTTCAGCGACCCTGGAGACCTGAAGCCGTTCATTGCCTAGTAGGTTTTTAGCAACAGTCCAGCCTTTGCCTTCTTCGCCGAGACGGTTGGGTTTTGGTACGACAACGTTATCGAAAAAAACCTGATTCCATAAACGAACGCCGTTGAAAGCGAGCAGGGGTTTGACCGTGATGCCGGGTGTTGCCATATCAATTAGCAAAAAGCTGATGCCGCGCTGTGGTTTTACCTGGGTATCCGTTTTCACCAGCACAAAAATATGGTCGGCTACTTCTGCGGCACTGGTCCATATTTTCGAGCCGTTAACCACGTAATTGTCGCCACGGGAGATCGCTGTTGTTCGAAGTGACGCGAGATCTGAACCGGCCTGCGGTTCAGAATACCCCTGGCACCAGGACATTTCAGCATTGAGAATTTTCGGCAAATATTCAGCTTTCTGTGCTGGCGAGCCATACTTAATAATGGCAGGGCCCACCATGCTGAAACCAAAGCCTTGTAACTCTGGTGCATGGGCAGCACGTAATTCATTGTCGAATACATGTCGTCGTACGGCAGACCAGTTTGCACCACCAACCTCAACCGGCCAGTGTGGTGCGGCCCAACCTTTTTGATTCAGCATGCGTGTCCATTCATCGACTTCAGCTTTTGCAGCACCGTAGCCAAGTCGAACTTTTTCGCTCACGTGTTTGTTCAGGTTGGCGTTGATGTAGGCACGCACCTCGGACTGAAAGGCAACGTCGGATTCGTCGAGTGCTAATTTCAAACTGATCTCCCTGAACAGGTTATTGGGGCAGGTAGTTGGCAAGACTACACCCAGATGCCAAGCACGGTAAAGATGACAATAACCTAGATCCTACAAATTGGGCTGGACAGACCGTCGTGAGGTCAGGCGCCAGACCAAAGCCTAAACCCGTAGATAAGCAGAGAAACCACACCTTAACGCAACATGTCGGTCTGGTTTATTTATTCAATCTTCAGTGTGGTTAGACATCACGCGATTTTGGTTAACACATGGAATGCTACTTCTTCGCGGTAAAATGAGGGGCTTGGCCCTTATGGTGTGGTCGGTAGTTCGATGCGATGACATGTTGAAGAAGTTGATTTGTGGCACTCTGCTGCTGATTCCTCGGCTGGCATAAGCGCCGGTTTGAGCGTCATCCATGTTGTTATGCAACAAGATGGTGAAGTAGATTGTAATGTGGAGGCAGTGCTTCAATCCTTGCGTGATGCGAGTGGCGAAGTTACTGGTGCCGAGTGTCCAGCGCAGCTTGTGGCGTCTAGGCGTTAACCCTATTGTGCTTTAAGCGACCTTGAATTTAGCGCGAAAATTACTGGATATCTGCTCGGTTTGGGTGCAGGTTAATGCGAGATGTCAGCAGAGTTGTTTCAACGCCATGCTATTAACGACTAAATATGCCGATTGTGTTATTTGCCCAAGCCCACGATCTGGTGACGCGCTTGGCGCTATTTGGGTAGTATTCGGCTTGATTTGTAGTGCGACGCTCTTGATTCAGTTATTCGATGCAATGGGTTAACGCGGCCATTCGATAAAGCCATTCGATAAAGCCATTCTATGTAGAGGCAGGAGAAACCTGAATGTCCATGCAGACCCTAAGTGATATTACCCGAATCCAGCGGCAGTTAAGACCTGATGAGGTGGCGCTGATTTATTCCATGGACGGGCGTCAATGGACCTATAAGGCGCTCGATATTGAATCATGTCAGTGTGCTAATGCGCTTCGGTCCATGGGCGTTGGTGAGCAGGACCGCGTCGCTTATCTGCACAAGAACGCGCCGGAATACTTCACTACACTGTTCGGCGTGACGAAGCTTAACGCTGTTTCGGTCGCTGTTAACTGGCGTCTGGCGCCGCCAGAGATGGAATACATTCTCAATCACAGTGAGGCGCGCGTGCTGTTTGTGGGCGATGAGTTTCTCGGCCACTTGGCACAGATGACGTTGGACCTTGATCAAATTGTGGTTATTGGTGATCCGGGCGATTCAGGTTATCCCAGTTACGATGATTGGGTTGGTGGTCAGTCAGATGAAGACCCTAACGTAGCCGTTGCACCAGATGATACCTGTTATCAGCTATACACTTCTGGCACCACGGGCCTCCCCAAAGGCGTTGAAACAACCAATCATAATATGATTGCGCTGATGAGTGAGGGTCTCGGCGCCCTGAATTTTAGTCCCGCGACCGTCAATCTCGTATGCATGCCGCTGTTTCATATCTCAGGTAGTGGTTGGGGAGTGATTGGCCTTTACAGTGGTGCCACCTCTATTTTATTACGGGATGTTGATATGCAGGAGATTCTGCGCGTTATCCCCGCATTTCGAATTACTCACACGATATTTGTACCGGCAGTGATGCAGTTTCTGTTAGCTCAGCCGAATGTCAATGATATTGACTACAGCAGCCTTGAGTCGATTACTTATGGCGCATCGCCAGTCACAGAGAAAGTGCTAGTTGACGCTATGAAGACTTTTAAAGCCCGTTTTTATCAAGTCTACGGTCTAACAGAAACCACAGGGGGTGTGACAATTTTGATGCCCGAAGACCATGACCCAGGCGGAACACGTGCCGATTTATTGCGATCTTGCGGCAAAGCGGTGGTGGGACATGCGTTGCAGATAGTGAATCGTGAAACCGGGGCCGTGCTGCCAGACGGAGAGGTCGGTGAGATTTGCGTTAAGGGTCCCCAAGTCATGCGGGGTTACTGGCGTAATGATCAGGCAACTAAAGAGTGTATTGCTGTCGATGGCTGGTTCAAGACTGGCGATGCCGGCTACTTGCAGGATGGCTTTCTGTTTATCCATGACCGGGTCAAGGACATGATTATTTCAGGCGGGGAAAATATCTACCCGGCTGAAATTGAGAACGTTCTGATGAGTCACTCTGGTATCAGCGATGTCGCTGTCATCGGTGTTCCTAGTGAGCGTTGGGGCGAGACGGTCAAGGCGATTATCACATGCAAAGACCCGGAAATAACTGAGCAAGCGATCTATGCGTACTGTCGCCAGCGACTCGCGGTCTACAAATGCCCAACGTCCATCGACTGGATGGAAACTATACCCCGCAATCCGTCTGGCAAGATCTTGAAAACCGAGTTGCGTAAGCCCTATTGGGAAGGTCGAGAGCGGAACGTTTCGTAAATCGCAGAACGCCTGTTTGTCGATACGCCTACCGCCTCAATCGCGAGACTGTTGGGCATTTATGTTGTCTTACAGTACCTTGAGTCGATCCTCAAGATGCTGTTCAACCCAGCGTGCTGGGCGTTGAGACCGAATCTCCTGTTGGTCGTGCTTCAATAGTTGCATGCGGTATGGTTTGGATGTCGGGGGTCGCTGATTCTGCTGCTTGGCGTTTATTGCGCAGTGCCTCGCTGTACGGCAGTTCATCTTGATTTTGCAGCTATATAACCCCGAACAGCGTCGTTTGTTGCGCCCAAGATACCTAAGCGCGGTGATGCAGCGGATATTATGATAGGCAACATGCCGAGCACGCTGCCTATCATTGAGTTTTCGGCGGCGGGTGGCCATACCTCGCAACGTTTTTTGAGACTGGCATGACACATGCTGAGCGACATAAGAATGTTGATGAAGGGTTTGACGTACAACATGGCCCGCCAAACGGTTCGGTCAAGGTCGTGCAACTGCGGCCATGTGGGTACAAATCCAACCATCGTCGGTACGACACTAAGGGCGATGGCGGCTAGCACACCTACACTTATCACTGAACCGGACAGTGCGGCGGCGAAACCTATGGTCACAGCAAATATTACGCCACCGCACGTTAGTCAGGCCGGGTTATATTCGCCGGAAAAGCCAGCAGCAATATGACGTTAACGGCGAAGTAACAGAGCAGGCATTATTTGTAGGGTTGTTGAAGCCACTTAGGCAGACCGAACGCTTCGGTGAATTGTCGTTAGCGGCGATCTACGAGGACCGCAACGAACAGTGCCGGCTCTTCTCCCTCAACAGCCCATGCATGGTTGGTGGCGCGTTGAACCACTACATCACCCGGCTCGATAATTGTTTCTTCCTTGTCGAGAATAAGGCGTACGCGACCTTTCACTAAAATAATGGCATCGATAGTATGGGTTGTATGCATTGCCGGATGTTTACGGGTGTCGGGCTGATGATCGCCTGCGCCCATTGCTTGAAATGCTTTCTTAGTTAGTTCAGCTAACATTTCTGGCGGCGCGCCTTCTGGTGCAGGGCCGGCCGTAAACCAGCGGATTTTCACCTTACCTGCATCTGGCGAAAGCTGTGGTGTGCCAATCGCTTTATCAAAACACGCAGCTGGGTCGAGTAGGCCAGAGGTTGTGTCATGCCAAATCTCGTGTAGGCCGCCCATGTCGCCTGAGCGAAATTCAGCTGCTGGACCTGCGTCGATCATAATATGTGACTTTCCATCTGCATCATTGGCGGTCACGACTCGTCGTAGTCCGCCAATCAAATCATCCATTTTGCTCATTTCCGTCGCCTTTGCTGAAGCATTCGCAATGCCAAACTTTATAAAGCAAAAATGCTGATTTGGATACTTTTGCTATCAATTTGCTATCCTATCACTGCAAGCCGTGGCCGCTTTTTGCCGCCCCCAGTAATTCAAGACGAGCAGGTTCAGTACTTCTGGTAGGGGAACCTGTAAGGTGTCAACGCTGAATCAACAGAATTGAAGACCATGTCAAAGAATCAAAAAGAGAAAGATCTTCTTACCGTGGCGCTGGCGCAAATCGCCCCGGTCTGGCTGAACAAGCTAAAGACACTAGACAAGATTTGCGCCGCCATCAGCGAAGCGGCTGCACAGGCTAGCCAGCTGGTCGTTTTTGGCGAGGCTTTGTTACCGGGTTACCCCTTCTGGATTGAGAGAACTAACGGTGCTCAGTTTAATAATGTGAGCCAAAAGGAGTTGTTTGCTCATTATGTCGATCAAAGTGTTTGTCCTGAGCAGGGTGACCTTGATGACGTGTGTAACCTAGCCAAACAACACAGCATTGCGGTTTATCTTGGCACCATAGAAAGAGCCGCCAACCGTGGTGGTCATAGCCTGTATTGTTCGATGATCTATATTGATCGAGCTGGGCTGATTCAATCTGTGCACCGAAAACTCATGCCAACTTATGAAGAACGTTTGGCGTGGTCTCCAGGAGACGGGCATGGTTTGGTCACGCATTCACTCGGTGCATTTACCGTCGGTGGTCTGAACTGTTGGGAAAACTGGATGCCTTTACCCCGCGCGGCACTCTACGCCCTAGGCGAAGACCTGCATGTCGCTATTTGGCCGGGAAATGCAAGCAATACAGAAGACTTAACAAGGATGCTAGCGAAAGAAGGTCGGTCATACGTCATGTCTGTATCGGGACTTATGCGAAGCAGTGACTTTCCAGAAGACACGCCCCACGTAGATAAAATATTAGCTGGCGGCTCAACAGGTATGATCGCCAATGGTGGTAGTTGTTTAGCGGCGCCTGATGGAACGTGGGTTATTCCTCCGGTGACCAATAAAGAGGTGGTGCTGGTGGCAACGATTGATCATCAACAGGTTAGGGCAGAGAGACAGAACTTCGATCCCTCTGGTCACTATTCACGGCCAGATGTTACGCAGCTGACGGTCAATCGCCAACGGCAAGAGATTGCAAAGTTTATTGATTGAATAGCGAAGGACGCTGGCGGAGCCAACGCGTCGTATCAGTCGACGATAGCCGAGGTGGGAACTATTCTGGCCTATTTCGGATAACATCAGCGTACACGAAAGTAACGAGTCATTATTCAGGAAGCGTGACTATGCCAGAGCTCCAAGCCTTTCATCAGAATACGCCAAGTGCCGATATACTCGCCTCGATAGCCCGTGACGGCGCTTGTATCGTCCATAACCTGCTGGACAGCGCCTTTTGCGATGGAATCGCCACGGATTTTGGCAATCATCTCGAAGTCGTACCTTGGGGAGATGATCAGCTTGGTTACCGCGATGCATTTTATGGTCAGCAAACCAAGCGCTTGCATGGTTTGTTCAGCAAATCACCGAAGATGGTTGAGGTGCTTACCAACCCCCTGTTGCTCCAAGTTGCGCGCGAAATGTTAGTGAGTGACGATCGCGCTAAGGACATTCGCCTGAGCAATACAGAGCTGATGGTGCTAGGGCAGGATCAGCCAGTTCAGGTGTTCCATACGGATGGTAGCTCTTGGCATCGTGCCCAGCGCCAGGAACAGTCGTTAGGCCCGTTGAATGAGATTCTAATCAGCGCCAACATTGCCTTGACGCCCTTTACAGCAATCAACGGCGCGACACGTGTGGTGCCGGGAAGTCATTTATGGTCGCCGGAAAGGAAACCTCAACCTGCGGAGATTTGCCAAGCTATTATGCCTAAGGGGTCAGCGTTGCTGTATTCGGGCAACGTGATTCATTCTGGTGGCGCCAACGAGACTGAGACGACCCGTATCGGCTTGTATCTGGGTTATGTGGTTAGCTGGCTGCGACCCCTCGAAAATTACCTAGTAACCAATAAGCCCGATGATATTTTCGCCCTAGCGGCAGAAGCCCAACAATTGCTAGATGTCTCCCCTGGCGGTTTCACAGTGATGGCCTGAAGCATTAATACCGCTTCAGGTAGTCATGCAGCGGCAGTCTCAGATTTAAGCGGTGGCCTTCACGACGGTTATTAAGGTTGATTATAGGGGCGTCAACCCTGACGATTTATTGTACGGTGTCGATCGAGACCTTTGTATATTTGAATATCCCTTTTAGGGTGTGTGCTGGGCGAATGCATCTGACATAAAGCGCATGAACGCACTGATTCTGGGTATGTGTCGAAAATCAGGATGCGTCAACACCCACAAGCCGACAACCACGGGCGTGCGTACTTGAGTTATAGTCTCTAGCCGTTCTCCCACCGCGGTTTTAGAGATCACGCTGAGTCCTAGGCCCTGGCTCACGGCATCGACAGCAAACTGATGGCTGTGGGTATGTAAAATCGGTTGCTCGACGCCCACTTGCCGTAGCACCTCGCGTTGCATCTGCAATAATTCGCCGGCGCCCCAAGTAAGCCAATGTGCTTGGGCAAGGGTTGCTTTATCGAGCTTGGCAGACTTCGCGCCAGCAACAACAAAACTGGTATCAGCTAGCTTACGTCCCACACATTGTTCTGGCGGACTGTTAGTGATTGCAAAGCCGATGTCTAGACCTGTGCCGACGAAGGCTTCAGGCGAGGCGAGAAGGCTAGCTTGAGTGGCCAGTGTGACTTCAGGGTGGGCCGCGCGGAACTGCGTCAGCTGGGGCAATAAATCAATCGTCCCCGCATCTGGCAGGGACAACGTGATCTTGCCTTGCACTTGGCTGTCTCGGCGTTTGGCTTTTTGCGAAATGTTTTGGATTTCTGTTTGAATAGTACGCACATTCTCTAGTACATCCTCGCCGTCGGCGGTCATTTGATAGCCGCTGCGAGCATGATCAAACAAGCGGAGTTGTAGGTTGCTTTCGAGTCGGCTGATGGCTCGCAGCACGGTGGCGTGACTCACGCCGGCAGCTTGGGCGGCCTTAGAGACTGAACCCAGTGTCGCCACTAGAATGAAGTACCGTAGGTGATCCCAATTCATGATGTGCTAGGCCGCCTTGTTTTGTATGGCCAGCTAAACCGGCATTTCGACAATAGAGTTTTATAATGGGAAGGTTGTCCGTATATGAACAACATGTTGGCACATATATGCATATATAAACATCAATTGGCTCGCTAGAATAGCTGCCGTTGCAGTTTTTACAGGAGAATCAACATGGCTTTATCGAGTATTGAAGATGCGATCCGGGACTTTGCCGCAGGCAAGCTATTGATCGTTGTGGACGATGAGGACCGTGAGAACGAGGGTGATCTTATTCTTGCGGCAGAAAAAGCCAGTCAGGAAAACATCGCTTTTATGATTCGCTATACCAGTGGCATTATTTGCGCGCCGAGCGAGGCGTCGCGGTTGGAGGCGTTAGAGCTACCTATCATGGTAGAGCAGAATTCGGATCCCTTGCGTACGGCGTTTACAGTCTCGACCGACTACATCCGTGGTATGACGACGGGCGTTTCAGCGCTAGAGCGAGCCAATACACTGCGCGCCCTAGCGACGGATGGCCTGCCGGCAGAGGATTTCATTAAGCCGGGCCATATCTTCCCGCTGCGTTACCGTGCAGGAGGTGTGTTAGTGCGTTCGGGGCACACCGAGGCGGCCATCGATTTATGTAAGCTCGCAGGTTTGAAGCCGGTCGGTGCGCTGGCCGAGTTGAACCATGACGATGGCACCATGATGCGTTTACCGGCGCTTATGGATTTCGCTAAAGAACACCAATTGAGCATCATCTCCATCGAGTCTCTGATTCGCTATCGTGCTGAGAATGACGTGTTGGTCACGCAGGTTTCAACACAGAGCCTAACGTTGGCCGGGGTTAAGTTCCAGGCGCATGTTTATGAGACCGTGTTCGATGGCAAGCTGATTACGGCCCTTGTCAGGGGCGAAATTGACAGTGAAACACCGACGCTGGTACGCGTGGTGAAAGGCGTTGATGGTCGCGACTTTTTGTCCAGCGCGCTGGTGAACGACAACGTGATTAGCCGATCATTGCAGTTGATTGCGGCAGCAGAGCAGGGGGTATTCATTTACTTACCACCTGCGGATGAAAAAGAAGTGGAGGACGAGCAATCCGGCGCAGTTTGGCGTGAGGTAGGGGTGGGTAGCCATATTCTTGCGTCGCTGGGCGTGCGGCGAATCCATCTGCTGGCGAGCAAGGAGCTAACGTACCCTGGTATTAAGAGTTTTGGTCTATCTATCGAGTCAATCATCAAGGAGGACTGAGCATGGTAGCGATGACGGCAGCGGCCACACTACCGACGCAGCATGGTGACTTCTATCTGCAGAGCTATCATTCTGTCGATACGAGCAGTCCTGTTGTAGGAGAGCCGATTTTGGTGCTGAGCAAAGGGCTAGATAGGTGCCGGGTGCCGCTGGTTCGAATTCATTCAGAATGCATTACGGGTGATGTGTTTGGCTCGCAGCGCTGTGACTGCGGTGACCAACTGCAGCGCTCTATGGCACTCATCAGCGAGTCTGGTTGTGGCGCAGTGATCTATCTTCGCCAAGAAGGTAGGGGTATCGGCATCGAGAATAAGTTAAAGGCCTACCAACTGCAGGAATTGGGGCTCGATACAGTTGACGCAAATGTGCAGCTAGGCTTGCCCATTGACGCACGAGACTATGCAGACGCCATTGACATTATGCTGCAGCTTGGCATCAAGCAGTGTGATTTGCTGACCAATAATCCGCAAAAGATTGCAGCAGTGAGCGACTCAAGCATCACGCTTAATTGCGTTGTAGCGTTGCACGTTCAGCCCTCGCATAGCAGTGGGGTTGCTTACGTTAAGACAAAGCAAGAACGGCTGGGGCACAGATAAACGTTGATCGCGCGGCGCCATTGAAGCGGACAAGTAGATGATTCTCTGCGAGCAGCATCACTGACACTGGCGCCATCGTTGTGTAAAGCGCTTGCTGGCATTGCTGAGCGCGTTCGGCGATCTTTGCCCTCGGTTCGGCCGAGGGTCAAATGCAGCGTCTTAATCCAGAGTCCTAGCCCAGAGTCCTAATCGAGAGTCCTCATCCATAGTCCTCATCCATAGTCCTCATCCAGCGTCCTGGCCCAGCGTTCTTTGCCAATGGGCGTGACGCGTTGAAGCGCCTCAGCCCATGGGGGGATCGTCATGCATGGGGCGACGTAGACCGTTTGCTAGGCATTCACGGTTGGGGCCTGCTTGGTAAAGAGACCGGTAGGGTTGCAATCGTCGTTCGTTATCGCTTTTACTTAAGCCTCTGTGTTCCAGCTACTGGTGTGAAACGAACTATGATTGATCAGTCAACTTCTCCAACAGACGCCCAGATGAACGAGATTGGGTTCTACACGCTCGCCGGAGCACCCAAATCACCCAGAGACTTGATCGCAGAGGTGCAAATGGCGGAGACTTTGGGGATTGGTTCGTGTTTCATTTCTGAGAGATTTAACATAAAGGAAATCGCCACGCTCTCCGGGGCGGTTGGCGCTGTCTCAAGTAAGATTGGTATTGCGACCGCCGCCACGAACCACAACACCCGGCACCCGATGGTGACGGCTGCCTACGCATCAACCATGCATTTCCTCACGGAGGGACGCTTTAGCCTCGGATTGGGGCGCGGTATTGATGCGGTCTTCAAGGCCTTTGGTCTACCTAAAATTACTACCGCTCAAATGGAAGATTTTGCTCAAATGATGCGCAAGCTACATCATGGTGAGACTATCATTGGCCATGACGGCCCCGCTGGAAAATGGCCAGCGCTGCGCCTTGATCCCGCATTCGATGAGCATATTCCGTTGACGCTAACCGCGTTCGGCCCGAACTCCCTTGCGCTTGGGGGCAGAGCTTTTGATGCCGTGGTGCTGCACACGTTTTTTACCGATGAAACCACTGAACGGGTTGTCAAAAACGTTAAGGATGCCGCTGAGAAAGCGGGGAGAAACCCAAAAGACGTTAGGGTTTGGTCATGTTTCGCAACCATCGGTGATCACCTACCTTACGATATTCGACTCAAGAAGACCGTCGGAAGAATGTCGACCTACTTGCAGGCCTATGGCGATTTGATGGTTCGGACCAATGATTGGGACCCGGAGATTTTAAAGAGGTTCAGGGCTAATGAATTTGTGGCGAAATTTCAGGGAGCTCTCGATCAAAAAGCGACCACCAGTGAGCTTGAGATGGTGGCTGAGCTAATACCCGAAGAATGGCTTGCTTCTGCTGCTACTGGTTCGCCGGAGGACTGTGCTAAAGCGATTCAGGGGCAATTTGACCTAGGCTGTGATGGCGTAATTCTACACGGCGCTTCACCGACTGAATTAGCGCCTATCGTTGAATGCTATCGTGGGCAGCGAGATCACGACAGATTTGCAAATTTGCCGGCGAACCCAGCGTTGGCCCCCCGTTAGCTTCTGCGTAGTAGGTCCATAGACTGCAGCTCTTCGCTCATGGCTGCGCTGCGCGCTGCCATCGCCATAAACATACTGTTGCCGCGCTCGGTCTCTCCAACAATCATCGACGCGATGACTGCCATAATCAGCCCTGCTGGCGCGTAGTGCCGATATAGTGTCCAGGCGTTGTCCCATTTCATATCAACGCCATAACTTTTCAGCGCACTCAGATAGAGTTTTAGTAAGGCTTGTTCATTGTTAGCGCGATCATCTGGCGTCAGGCTGGTGCCCATAAAGTAGCTGACATCGTTGAACGCACTGCCAAGACTGATTGATTGCCAGTCAACAACGGCAAGGGGATAAGGCCCACCAAACATCATATTGTCGAGGCGATAGTCGATATGGATGAGTGTTTTTTCGCCGGTAAAATCCACATATTTTCCGATTGTTTCGCCGACGCTTTTCACCATCGCATGGTCGGAACTAGACAGGCGATAATCGTACCTTTCCATGAAACCAGATTGTACCATCTGGTAAATTGACTGAGCAGGATTAGGTTCGGCTGAATCCCCCAGCGCTAATAATGCATGTTGCTGCAGTGAGGTGTCGCCCCACCTAGGTCCGTGTAATTTTGCGAGTTGTTCGAGGGCAATTGCTGCCTGATCAACTGAACAGCCTTTAATTTGATCTCCGGGTACACCAGGTGATAAGTCTTCCATGATGATGGCAAAATCATGGGTTTCGTCAACGATGTCGGCGTAGTAAATAGTGGGTGTTTGAATATCAACCGTTGAACAAAGCGCGTTGTAGAAGAAGACTTCTTTGACATAATTTTGTAACTGAATACCAGTTTGTTTACTAACAGGATCGGTAGATGCAAATTTTCCAACGATAGAGCTGGGTAAATCACCCTGACCATCCAACACGAATCGGACATTCTCTCCGACCTGACCGGTGCCGATGCTCTTGGTTGCTATGCTATCGACACGCCCAGTAATGCCGGCGTAGTTCAGTACCTTGGTTAGCCATTCTGGGGTAATACTTTCGGGATCGTGCATCAGTGTGGGTTTGCTCACGGCTTAGTCCTCAGCGTAGATATCAAAAGAATAAACTATATTGACGATCAGGACTCAAGATAATCAGGGCCCATAGTGCTATCCGGCATAGCTAGCTTGGACTGGAGACAAAGACCACGATGATCAGTGTCATGCAGGTGCTTGAAGCCAAAAAAGCTGCACATAGGCCTAATGCCCTCAGTTTGAACTTGTTCGTTAGTTCTTCCTGGGAAAAGGTCGTGATGAGGTAGGGGTGACCTCGTTCAAAAGGTTTGACTAGGCAATGATGAGAGGAGGCTACGTAATCTTCATCGATCTCACCCATAGTCTGTTTTCGTGCGGCTTGGCGGGCTAGATCCCATTCGTTCATATCGATTTCACCATCGCCATTGGCATCAAACCTTTGCAACAGGTTCTCTCTGTCTTGCTTCCACTGTGCGAGTAACAACCGCATGCCAACTTTGGCTATGTCTGTCTTGGAGGAACCCTGTTCTGATTCAAACTGACCAAGACACAAAATCAACTCGCCCTCCAGAATGAGTCGTTCGGTGTAGCGCATCTTGCCTTTCTGCCATACTTTTTTGACTTTTGTTCTGACTTCACCGAGCTGTGGGTCTACTGCGCAAAGCCCTGTGCCGTCGTCAACATAAAAACTGTAGATGCTGGTGTCCTTGTCAACGTCGGCCCATTTGCTGCCATTGAGTTCTTCGATCAGCAGGTCATACCAGACGCACTGCGTGAAAGATCCCGGTGATCTCAGTGGACTATCATCAAGGGATCTTGCCTTGCCCATTAGTTCGACAAAGCCCTGGCTAGCTGATCGTACTTTTGACGTGGGTGTGTCAAGAATGATACGGCCATGTCTTATGAAGATGAACAAATAGAACAGTGAACCTACGGTGGCGATGCTTAAGAGCGCTAGAAACAATAAGCGTTCGTGACGCTCAAGGTCGCTGTAGAGTGCCTCACTTATGTGCGCAATCATGTCTATCATGCGGGTGACGTACCAATGTTAACGCTCGGCGGCAAAAGATCGCTGGTTTCAAACTTCAGGTAGGTCATAGCGAGAAAACCGAATGCTTTGGCGAGAACTACGTCAGGAAACTGCTGGATTCGCGTGTTATTGAGAGCCACCGATTCATTAAATGCCTCGCGACGATCCGCGATGATATCCTCAAGTTGTGCAATGCGTTGTTGCAACGCCAAGAAATTAGTATTGGCTTTTAAGTCGGGGTAGGCCTCGCAGCGGAAAAAGAGTTGGCTTAACGATGTGCGCATCAGAGTCTCAGCTTGACCCAAGCCATGAATATTCTGACTTTGCTGCGCCGAGTGCACGCGACTCCTAGCTTGAGTAATGGCCAGTAGCAGCGATTGCTCGTGCTTCATGTAACCTTTACAGACTTCAACGAGGCGGGGTAATTCAGTGTGTCTTTGCTTGAGGACAACTTCAATATTGGCGAAGGCGCGATCCACATTGTTTTTAAGTCGGATTAAGCCGTTATAAACAACGATGGTATAACCGATTGTGACGATACTGATACCGGCGACGATAATTTCATTAACCATGCAATACGTTCCGTTAGTGCAAGCTCTGCCTTTGAGTCTAGTGCATCTTTAGCGGCTGAATTGATGAATCTCCGAATTTTACCCTCGTCGATTGGCGGCGCTAGCGGCGAGCTCTCGGAGTAACACTGCAGTGTCGTTGAAGTTAATGCACGCGTCGGTGATACTTTGCCCGTAAGTCAGGGGCTTCCCCTCAACGACGCTCTGGCGGCCTTCAATAAGGTGACTTTCAATCATTAGGCCAATAATACCCTTGTTGCCTTTATGTACCTGATTGCTGATGTCACGGATAACATCGATCTGGCGTGCAGGCACTTTGCGGCTATTTGAGTGACTCGCGTCAATCATGATGCGTACTGGCAGTCCGGCGGAGGTCAACATTTTGGAAGCATCTTCTACAGAAAACATGTCGTAGTTAGGGTGTTTACCACCACGTAGAATGATGTGGCAATCCTCGTTACCGGTTGTTTTGAAAATGGCTGACTGCCCACCCTTAGTCACCGACAGAAAGTTGTGCGGTTGTGACGCTGACCCAATCGCGTCAATTGCGACTTGGATATCGCCGTCTGTTGCGTTTTTAAAGCCCACGGGGCAACTCAAGCCCGAAGACAGTTCGCGGTGGGTTTGGCTTTCCGTTGTGCGTGCACCAATGGCGCCCCAAGAGATAAGATCAGCAATGTATTGGGGGCTGATAAGGTCGAGGTATTCAGTCCCGCAAGGTACGCCCATCTCGCCGAGGTCTTGCAGCAGGCTACGAGCAACGTGTAAGCCTTTATTTATTTGAAAGCTGTTGTTCAGATCCGGGTCGTTGATCAGACCCTTCCAGCCCACCGTTGTGCGGGGTTTTTCAAAATACACACGCATGACAATAAACAGATCATCGGCAAGTTCATTACTGACGGCTTTTAGCTTGCGGGCGTAATCTAGCGCTGACTCCGGGTCGTGAATAGAACATGGGCCTACAACGACGAGTAAACGATCATCCTTGCGAGTCAAAATGTCATGGATAGAGCGACGAGCAACATTGACTGTGTCACTGGCATTTGTGGATACGGGCAGATCTCCGATGAGTTGTCGGGGGGAGATCAGTTCTTGCGTTTCGAGGATACGCAGATCATCAGTGGTCACAGACTCTTGTGCGGTCATTAGCTTGTCTCTTGGTAATCGGTGACTATGATATCACCTGCTTCTGGGGCCTGCGAGGGGCCTGCTGCCATAGCATCGTTAATAACGACGGGTGAGCGTAGGCAGGCGAACAAAATTGAAGCAACCGACGGGTCTCACCGTTGACGCGTAATCCGAAGATCAACGTCCGGAATAGCAGACTTCTTGTGATCAAAGCGTATTAGCGTGACATTGTTGTCTTCAACAAATTCGAGCGCTTCACTGCTGGCGTTACCTTCAACAAGGGTTTCTAGTGTGCCTACTAGTGTGCCGAGGGAGTCAAACGACGAACGGATGGCTGCGCAAAAAAGCCCGTGATTATTGACGACGAGGTTTTTAATGATGGAAAGCCCAAGTCGGTTACTGCAGTTCTGTAGAATGGTGAGAGGAATCATCCAGCAGTGTAAGATATTACGTGTTCAATATTCACTTTTTGGCATCTGGCGATTTCTAATGGTGTCGTCACATGTCAGGGGATTATCTGACGTAAGCGGACGCAACCCGAACGGCAAAGGCACCATAACAGTGCGCTTAAAAAACATGTGCTGACGGTGTTGGCATACGACCAGCGCGTGTCCGGAACTTTTATCCAGTGAGTATTGTCAGATTATAGATAATAAAATTAAGCCCATAATAAAGGAAGACGCCAAATACCTATGATTATTCATTCTAGTCCACTCCCTGATGTCGACATCCCCAACGTAACAATAACGGCCCACGTACTACGCAAAGCCATAGAGCTTGCTGACCACGTAGCGATTCGTGATGCCGCAGGCATTAGCAGCTATACCTACTCTGAGTTGAGCGCCGCCATTTACGCACTGGCGGGCGGCCTTGCTGCGCGTGGAATAAAGCCCGGCAAGGTCGTTGGGCTTATGGCACCGAACCTGCCTGAATACGCCGTTGTTTTCCATGGTGTAGCCGTCGCCGGTGCTGCGGTCACGACGATCAATCCAACGTACGGCTGGCAAGAAGTCATGCATCAGCTAAAAGACGCCGGTGCTACGATTCTGTTCACAGTGCCTATGTTTGCAGAGACCGCGCTGAAAGCAATAGAAGGGACTGACGTGATCGAGGTCATCATCATCGGCGATGCACCTCCCGGCACCACCGCGATGGCGGATGTGTTTGGAGATCCAATTGAGCAGGTAGCGGTTGATGCTGCCACGCACACTGTTGTGTTGCCTTACTCTTCAGGCACTACAGGTTTGCCTAAGGGTGTCATGCTGTCTCACCGTAACCTTGTGGCGAACATTGAGCAATGTATCCACGCCATTCGCTATCAGCAAAACGAGGTTGCTTTGGCGGCTTTACCGTTTTTCCACATCTATGGCATGCAGGTGTTGATGAACGGCCTGATCAGTAATGGCGTCACGACTATCACCATGCCTAGGTTCGATATGGTGGAGGCACTGCAGGCCGTACAAGATTTTAAAATCACGCGCTTCTTTGCGGTGCCACCCATTATTATTGGCCTCGCAAGCGCGCCCATTGTTGACAACTACGACATTTCATCCGTGAGGCAGGTGTTTTCGGGTGCTGCGCCGCTGGGTGCTGAACTTGCCGCGAAGGCCGCCGCGCGCCTCGGTTGCGAAGTGGTGCAGGGCTTTGGTATGACAGAGCTTAGCCCAGTGAGTCACGCAACCGTTGAAGGTGACTATCGGCCGGGGACCAGCGGCGTCACTGTCTCGAACACGGAGAGTCGAATTGTCGATCCAGACACAGGCGAAGACCGGCCCGTTGGCGAGCGTGGTGAACTTTGGGTTCGCGGTCCTCAAATTATGACGGGCTACTTGAACAATCCCACGGCGACAGCTGAAACAATTGATGCCGATGGCTGGTTGCATACAGGTGACATCGCTATCATTGATGAGCATGGACATATGTCGATCGTTGATCGCATGAAAGAGCTCATCAAATTCAAGGGTTTCCAAGTCGCACCAGCAGAGCTAGAAGCGCTCATCATTACGCATCCTAAAGTGGCAGATGTTGCTGTTATTGGCGTTCCGGATGATGAGGCGGGTGAAGTGCCAAAAGCATTTGTTGCCGTTGTGCCCGGCCAAGAGATTACGTTGAAAGAGATTCAGGCGTTGGTCAGCGAAAATCTTGTGAGCTACAAACAGATTAAGCAGCTCGAAGTAATCGATGCGATACCGAAAAGTGCAGCAGGTAAGATTCTTCGAAAAGAGCTGCGCAACAGATAGGTAAAAACCTCCTCTGACTCGCTATCTTGTTGGGTGGTTGGAGGGGGATAGCCCGACTTAAGCAATGATCTCTTCGAATGGAGTCTGTTTCGCAGCAGCAAACGGGGCCTGACTTCTAGCCATTAGCCCAGCGCTTACGTGGTCTCTAGCCGCGACGCACATATTCCAGAACTGCAGGCATCAGTGCGACATCATGCGTCATGCGGTCATGCTTGCGCTCGTTAGCACGGCTAAAGGCAACGCTAACCCACGCGCAATGTCCACCCACGTTGCTTGCTCTGCACCGCTTAACGCTTCATAGTTTGTCCTTCCATGGCGTAGCGCTATGTCGTAGGGAAGGCAAAAGATGGGCAATGTTAAAGGCAAGGTGGTAATTGTCACGGGCGCGGCATCTGGGTTGGGCGAGGCTGACGCAAGAATGCTCGCTGCCAATGGCGCAAGCGTCATCATGACCGACATAAACGTTGCCGTCGGTGAACAGATTGCCAAGCAGATAGGCGCAACTTTCTTTGAACACGATGTCGCTCGTGAGTCACGTTGGGCAGATCTTACTAAACTTGTCGAGCGAGACTTTGGCAGGCTGGATGGGCTCGTTAACAACGCGGGGATAGCCGTCATCGCGAATATAGAAACGACAACGACGGAACAATGGCGACGGACGATGAGTATCCACCTCGATGGGACTTTCTGGGGTTGCCAAATGGCGATCGCATTAATGAAAGTGTCAGGCGGGGGCTCCATTATCAATATGTCTTCTACTGCAGCATTGGTGGGTATACCTGCCTATCTGGCCTACAGCGCCGCGAAGGGTGGCATTCGGTCGATGACTAAGTCCATTGCCGTGCATTGCAAGCAACAGAAACTAGGTATTCGTTGTAACTCAATTCATCCTGGTAGTATCAGTACCCCAATGGTGCATGCAGCCGTTAAAAAATTGGCAGGCATCGATATGACGGCGCTGCCTGATGCCGAACAGGGTCGAAAAGATATGGGAATTGGTGAGCCTGACGATGTTGCGCATATGGTGACCTACCTTATCTCAGACGCTGCCAAGCATATCAACGGGGCTGAAATGGTCATCGACAATGCCGATACAGTCGGCTAGAGGTGAGTGCCGACCTACTGCAATTCGATTCGAGGTAAGACTCATGAACATCACTGGCATGGTTCACATCAACATAAACTGTTCAGACTATGACAAGTCCAAAGCTTTTTATGAAATGCTAGGCTTCGAGGAGTTCTGGCAGGTACCCGAGACCAACACGGCAGACGTCGCCGCAGCAGTCGGCATGAAACCTTACAGGGTCAAAGGCGCGTTATTCACACTGAAAGATGCTAACCCACCCATGGTGATTGACCTGTTACAGTGGCAGGATCCAACAGACCCTGCTTCGCCATATCCGCACCTTTACCATGTAGGACTCGCGCGTATAGCGCTTATGTCATCTGATCTCGATGCTGACTTAAAATTTCTCGAAGACTCCGGGGTAGAGATAATCGGACCGCCGGGAACCGTTTCAATCGGCAACGGACACGGCAGTCGGTTTTTTTGCTTCAAGGATCCGGATGGAACCTTCCTTGAGTTGGTCGAAAATTTCTAGCGTCGATGCGGGTCTAACCGACTGATTTAAAGCTCAAAATGTCGTGCTTGTCTATTTCATTGAAAACCAGATCTTCGCGTCCTCGCTTGACGAACATCTGCTTCTAGGCAAGCCTGAAACGCTTGGCTGACAGAATTCCATCGATATTCATAGCTTCCGATAAATAGATCGCGTTGTACCTATCGTTGAAGGCATCTTGACGCGCTTCAACCAAGACTACGCGTAGCCACGGATAATGTTTGCATCGTCGTTACCTTCTCCGTTAGCTACTGTTAACCTCAAACAGGTAAAAGACGAGCAACGGCCGTTATCCCTGCGATAACACCAACTCTTAGGTTGCGTTAGCGTGGTGTGAGTTTTACCTCAAATCGCGTCGTGGGCGGCGAGCTTGGAATAGTGGGAGCAAGCATTACGCTCATGGGTGCTTGTAACGCTTCGATGTCATAGTCTTTTACCATCAGTGCTAACGACAAGGGGACGAACAAGCGGGCTACACCCATGCCAAGGCAAAGATGTTTGCCGCCGCCAAACGCCAGGGGTTTCTTGATGCTGCCTGTCAGCCATCGACCAGGATTGAATTCATAGGGCCGTTCGTAAAGATCGGCATCAAAATGCGCGAGACCGTGAATGTGTAGTACCGATTCACCGGCTGGAATATGTTGGCCCATGATGTCTAAATCATTGGTGGTTATTTTTTGGATGGCGGGCGCGGGCTGATAAAAGCGCTCCATTTCTGATACGACGGCTTTCAGGATCGGAAAGTTGGCCATGCCCGACTTCATCATAGCCAAATCCACATGATCTAATTCATGGCGCAATCGATCAAGCCATTCTGGATGGGAAGTTAAAAACCAGACAGCTGCGGACAATTGGTTAGCGATGTTACCAACACCCGCAACCGACAACAAATAAACAGCTTGCACTAATTCATCTTGGTCGAGGGGTAAAAAGCCTGGCATAGCTGGCTGGTCAAACATCATGTCGAACGAATCATTGCGGCGCACACCGGATTGACGCTCGGCAACGACTTGCTCGAACACATCGTAAGCAGCCGACTTGATAGCGCGATACTCGTGCGTTGCATGAAACTGCTGCTGTTGGTCTGGCGAAACACGTAGGCCGCCAATGAACCAATCCTCAAAATCTGCGAGTAATTTGATTGTTTCGGGCGGAACGTCAAGTTTCACTTGCGACACAGCGAGTGCGTCGGTGTACGCGACGTTGGCTTTGTCGAACAAGTCACAGGTGTCCCTCGGGATTTCCGCGATAGACCTGGTCATAGATGCCATCACGGCTTCGAAATCTCGGCTTAAGGCCTTGACACCAATCGCTGGCAGGATCAACTTGCGAAGTCGTCGATGGGGTTCGCCGTTTAACTGCGTGACATGGCCTTTGCCCATTTCTGAGCGGAAGAAACTACCGCTATCGGTATCCCGGTAGTTCCAATCATCGGGTCGCCGCCAGGCTTCAAGGTTGGCATCGTGACCGCAAAGCACCGTGTACTGTCGCTCACCAATGGCTACTTTAAATACAGGGCCGTGGGTTTTGTAAGCGTTAATCCAAGACCTATTAGTAAAGCCGAGCATATGGTGTGCGGTGATCTCGTTACTTTCACTGATCTCTAGATCTGCTAATGGTGTAGGTATGCTGTTCATAAATGCTTGCCTTATTCGTTCAAAGCGTTACTTCGAGGTTTGGGTTCGGTGTTTCAGGTAAATGTGTCAGTTCGGTGCTTCACTGGGAAGAACATCGTCTCGATAAAAAACGCCGACTAAGACAGCCGTCACTGTCAATATGACGGGAAATACGAGCATGGTCTGCGAGAGTGAGTCTGCCAAACCTAGGTCTATCAATTCTCCCGGCACAATCATCATTACGCCTGAAACGACAAACAGAAAAAAGTTCACAAAGGCCGTTACAGTGCCAGCCAAATGAAGTTGGCAGAGCTGCATACCATAGCCGAAACCCAGAACCGTAGAGCCGCCGCCAAAGAACCCGGTCAGCAACACCAGCACTGTGGTGTAGGTTGGGTAGGTTGAACTACTCAAGCATAGGCCCGCGATACAAATTGCGCAGCCTAGGCAGAATGTGACTGCGGGGATTTTGTAGCTGTTCAAGCGTGTGTTGAGTATGGCGATTGCAGGTGCGCCGATCGCACCACCTATCCACATGAGCGACCCGATGTGTCCGGCTTTGGTGGCCTCGTAACCTTGTTCCATTAAGAGCTGCACGCCCCAGACAACGCCAAAGGCCATGTAGGCGCTAAAGCCAACGCCGCCCACCAAAGCGCCGCCCCAGAGTCTGGGTACCACAACAACAGCCTTTAAGTCTCGAACGAGCGCCCTTGCGAACGACGGCAGCGATTTACTGCCTTCGCGTGAATCGTCGCGGATCACAAATACCATCAGTACGGCGAGGCCAACCCCAAATGCAGCGAGCGCGAGTGTAATCGAGCGCCAATCATAGCTATTTAGCAGGCTCGCCACGCCGCCTTGGCTCAATGCAGAGAACGACGCGCCTATGACGCCGGCCATGGCCATCATGAAGGTGAAACGGCGTACACCAAAAACGTGTCGGGTGAAGAAACCAAGCGCCGGATAGCCAAATGCGCCGCCAACGCCCATAACAAATTGCCCGACACACACCGACACCCAGTTAGGCGCTGTGGCGAAAATCACCGCGCCCAAACTGACGGTGAGAACGCTCAGGATGAGTACATAGCGAGGGTTATAGAAGTCGAGCATCGCGCCCGCTGGGATAGTCATCAGCGCGAACCCAAGAATATAGATTGAACCGAGCACGCCAATTTCGCCCAGACTTAAACCAAAGTCAGCGGCTATATTGGTACTCATAACAGCGTAATTCGTCTGGGTAGTCATCTTAAAGATGACGAAGACTGCGACCGTGAACCAACCCACCCAGAGCCATATGACGGCTAGGTTAATTGCTGACTGATTCTTGGCACTGGTTTGCATGCGCTCGCTCCGGTTTGAAATAGTGTTTCGGAAATTTTCTACGACTGCGTGCGCCGCTGTCGTAGGTGTGGCGCTTCTTCAACCAAGACCTGCAAGGTACGTACCACAGGTGGAAGACAGGAAAATGCGGCTTAGGCGTAGATTTATGACCTTGGGTTGGAGGTTAACGCACTATTTCGGACAAATCGCCTCATTTTGGTGCCGCACAAGCGATGAAAGAAGTTTATGGCGGTTACTTGCCTACGTTGCGATCAGCGCGAAACAGGCAAAAAGTCACCGGCATGAAGAAAGTCTTAAAGCAGGCAGCAAATGTAGGAATGCCGTATGCGCTGGTATTGGCGATGGCGTCATACCGACTGCTCGGCCATGCAGCTTATTCATATCTGACAGGGAGCCGCTCAACAGCGACTCAGCTAGCAGGACGACGCTAGAATGATAAAATCGCAAGCGCAGACAGCACCTGTAATTTGATTTGACGTTAGTTCGGGTTGGCGGGCACCAAACGCATTATGCTGACCTAAAGAGATGCTCAGCGACTCATGGCTGTTCGGCGTTATGTCTAAATCATGATGCTAGTCTTGGCTATTTGCTACGCAAAGCTAGCAGTAGAAAAGCAGGGCAACTAGGGCCCCAACGCTATACGCTATTGGAGACTATATATTTCTTTGCAGAGCGCTAACGTATGATTCGATCTTGGGTAGAACAGAAAAAAACGGACCTTCGCATTAGAGCAACCGAGCTAGTGTTGTTGGGGTTGGTTTTAACGTCGGTGCAGTTGCATGCTGAAGAAATTGATTTAAGCAGCGCATCCATAGTACAACTGAACGCGGCGATGGATGCGGGTGCATTAAATTCTGAACAGTTGGTTGGGCTGTACTTGGCGCGAATCGATGCCTACGACCAGCAAGGGCCAGCGCTCAACGCCATACTGACACTTAATCCAAACGCCCTTGAGCGCGCCCGTGAACTAGATCGAGAGCGGCTTGCGAGCGGAAGGCGGTCTGCGCTCCATGGTATCCCTGTTGTTATAAAAGACAATATCGATACGGCCGACATGCCAACGACCGCAGGTTCTTTTCTACTCAAAGGATCCTATCCGCCAGACGATGCTTTCGTTGTTAAGAGACTGCGAGATGCGGGTGCGATAATTATTGCCAAGCTCAACTTAAGTGAATTTGCTTCTGGGGGGGCGATGAATTCTTTGGGAGGGTTGATCGGCAATCCTCATGATCTGAAGCGCTCACCGTCCGGGTCATCAGGCGGCACCGGCGCAGCGGTTGCAGCAGCCTATGCCGCATTTGGCTTGGGCACAGACACCGGCGGTTCGGTGCGCAGCCCATCTTCTGCCAATGGCATTGTTGGACTTAAGACAACTCATGGGCTGATAAGCAGAGATGGTGTTGTCCCCTTAGCGTTATCATTTGATACCGTCGGTCCAATGGCGCGCAGTGTGACTGACGTGGCAATTGCGTTATCTGTCATGCAGGGCATTGATGAGGCAGACCCCTCGACCTTAAAAAGTCAGGGGCTTGTGAAAACGGACTATATGCAATTTTTAGACAAGGATGCTCTTGTTGGTGCCCGTATCGGCGTCGCTCGCGTCTTTATGGAGAAAAATGCAGAAGTTGACTGGGTCGTAGAAGCAGCGCTGCAGTCTATGCGTGATGCGGGGGCTGACGTTATTGACATAGCGTTTCCTGCCTGGCTTTTAGAGTCGCGGGGCAAATTCTATAGAGCCATACGCTACCCCGAGTTTAGAACTCAGATAGCGGAGTATCTGCAGACCTTGGGGTCAGGTTATCCTAAGACCTTAGAGGAACTTATCGACAGCGCCATGCGCTTAACGGCGAAACGCGAGGATGGTGTCATTCCGAATCCCTCGCGCTGGGCACTTATGCTGAAGGAAGACAAGAGTGGCGATTTAACTGACTACGAGTACGTCGCGGTTCGTGATCATGCGCTGCCACTTATCAGGCAGACCATTGAAGGGTTAATCGAAGCAGAAAAGCTAGATGCCATTGTCTATCCAACAATAGGTGTACCCGCACAACTAATTGACAGGCCGCGGAGTTCTGCCGTAAGCGCTGGCAGTGGTGGCTCACCAGTGATACTTGCCAACTTAGCTGGTTTTCCAGATCTGATAGTCCCCGCGGGATTCACGGGACGAGGGTTACCCGTTACCCTTTCGTTTATGGGTACGGCCTTTAGTGAAGCAAAGCTGCTGGGGTTAGGGTTTGCGCTAGAGCAGCGTTTACAAGCGATTCGCTTGCCTGTTCTAACACCCGCTTTGGATGGCGAAAGCATGACCTATTAAGTTGCCGGGTCAGACTCAAGTGTCACAAACGGACTGACGCAGGCGAGATTCGGAGCGTTAATGGCTAAACGCCTTGTAGCCTTTCTAGGTTTCTTCTAACGAGGTCAAAATACGCAAAAAGTTTTTCTCAACAACAACGATGGCTATGACGACAACCACAAAGGTAGCAACGCCATGATAGGGACCGGCGAAATGTATGGCATCGCCTAAGACAAAGTTTATGGCACCCAACATGACGAATTTAGACACGACTAAAATCAGATAGGTGCAAATGAGTCGGTAGAATTTTGCCGCGCGTGACCCCATCGATTTGAAGTATTCGGCGACAATATGCTCGAGTTTGAAAGTCCCGACCAAAAGAAACTGAAGCATGATTGCTGCTAAAAAAGAGCTAGAGAACGTGTCAATGGTCAGCTGGCTCCAGTACTCGTTGAGGAAGTTGAGTACGGTCAAATCCACTAAGATTAATGATGAAAAGCGCGCGAATAGGCGCTGCTTGTTGTTCAAACGAATGTGACCTTCTTCTAGACTCGCCGAATCTTTGCTCATGACATCATCCAATTGTGTGTTGGTTTTGCGACCTTGGTTGTATCCAAACAGGGTTTCTGGCTCTTTTTTAAAAGACGGGGGTAGCCAAATATAATGTGCAAAAGCTTTGTCGCGCTAATGCTGGCTCGCAATTATAGACTAGTGAGGTGAAAATTGGCTAGATAGCTTCAAATGGCAATTCTTCAATGCATTCTGATTCCAGCAGATATTGGAAAAGTCTTTGCATGGGGCCTTGGAAGGTGATCCTGCGCATGCTCACCATTTTTCCGCTACCTGTTATTTCAAACCAATTGTCGGCAGAACTGACGGCGTCCAGATGGGCCTTAACGCGCTCAACTGACATCGGCATTACGTATATCTTAACGCCGTTGGTGAAAAGCTTACCAATAGCCTCGAGAACTTCCGTACCAGAATCGTGGTAAAAACGTTCAGAAAACAACATGGTCAATGTGGATACGCCCAGCACAAATCGTAGCGGCTGTTGCGAGTAGCGTCGAACATAACTGCTTAATCTAAAGCTTTGGCGCAAACCGGTAATCATTACCCATTCGTTCTGGACCAGTAGGCCGCGCACGTGCGTCAGTAGTCGGTCGACATCGACATCGACATCGCCATTGGTAGCGGTTGCGGTAGCGGTAGCGCTACCGCAACCGGCGTGCACGCTGTTGATGCTAAATTCTGTTATCAGCAGTGGTGCTTTGCTGCCCACAGGCATGCTAGCTACCAGCTGGCGGTTACTGGCACTAAATGCGTTAGAGCCCATTGTGGAAGCGTAGCGCTGAGAGGTACGTTTGATGATTGCTGGGCGTTTACGTAGAATTTCCGTTGGCGGGGTTTGAATTCCATCGCCATTGAGCAATATGGCTTCAGCGAGACCGCTTTGCACTAAGGCCATGCCTGCAGCTACGGCGTCCATGCCAGCAAATGCTGGCCCGGAAGCATCAATTAAGTCGGCCTCTAATCTGCCTGCACTGATATTGTCAACGAGGCTATGAATTGCTGAAAGTCCGGCGTTATTGCCAAAGAACGCGGCATAGACCATGTTGACCCCAAGTACCCCAACGGCCTCTTGCTGCGCCAAGTTCGTGTCGTCTAGCATGTTGATGTGCAAAATAATGGTATTGGGCTGGCCCCCAACTTTAGATTGGAATCGTAACCCCATCCAGCCGTGACACTCATTGGTGCCGGCGAAATTACGCGCAGACACCGTGTTGCAGAAGGCGAAAAAGCGGGTGTCTTGTCCGTGTTTTTCTGTGAGCCGCTCAACCAGCAGGTTGTATTCTTTGTCCAGCATGGACTCAACGCGCTCGCGTGAGACATAGCGGCCGGCCTCACCGTAAATCTTATCGCTTACCTGCATGTCATAGGCAGAGATAGTTTTGGCAATAGTGCCCGCAGCTGCGCCAACCCGGAAGAACCATCGCGCGACCTCTTGAGCGGCACCGATTTCAGCGAAACTACCATAGACTTTATTGTCTAGATTGAGATACAACGCTTTCTGGTGAGTGCTTGGAACGTCTGCAGTCATGATTTTTTTCCGTGGCTTATAGGGTGACCATAGCCGATATTATCGATGAGATTTCTGACGCGTTGCCTGACTCTGCCAATTAGTCTGGGTTAGACGTCGTAGGCCTCAGCCAGCAATCTTGCGCATGACGGATTCTATCGGGCCACGTTTAAACCTTCTCGACCAAAAGTAGGCATAAACTACCGCGACTATGCTGAATATCAACCCCGCGGATACTGCCGTTGGTAAAGACTCACCGCCGAGTAGCCCCAGTTCCTCCATTGTGCCCATGCCAATGAAGATATGCGCGATGTAAAGCGTCAAGGTTTGTCTCCCCGCTGGAGCGATCACTTGCAAAATTCCGATCTGTTGGCACCATTGTGAGATTCGCAGGCATAGGCCGATAATAGCGACGGATACGCTCATTCCGGCCACCATGTAAAGCGGCATGGGAGGTATTGGTCCTGTACCAAGCAATTCGACCATTTCTGGCGCAACTTCGGCTGCCAGGTTTTTAAGCGTGATAGATAGAATTTCATTGGCAAAGAATACGCCAGCGCTCAGACCAATCATGCGGGTCTGCACCGTGCGATTACCTAATTGCAATCGGCTAAGCAGTATCCCGAAAAGCAGAAAGCTTAACCATGGAATGACTGGGTGCCATCCATTGAAAAACAGGTTTCGAAAAAACCCGACTGGTGTCCAGAAATCTAGATAACGATAGCCATCGCCCCATCCTAAGTCGTAGTCAAGTGTGAATAACATTGCGCTGAAAAAGATGTTGAGCGCTAAAATAGTACCAAACAGAACTCGCGTAGAGGTGGCTAGGAAGAAAGCGCCAAACAAAAAGTAAAAAGCGTAGTAATGTAAAATATCAGCTTCAAAAACGAGAGCGTTAAGTAGACCTAACACTAACAGGAATGCAGCGCGCTTCAACGTGACTGTAACCATCTGGCGGTGGTTGGAGTTGGCTGCTGCCAAACCCAAGCCAATGCCTGCCAATACAACAAATGTGGCTGCAGCTCTCCCTTCTAGTGCCTCTAAAAATACGCTGAGCGGGGTATCAATGGCGCTTTCGGCACCCATGGCAATCTTAAAGTTTACGATGACCATGCCTACAAAAGCGACAAATCTTGCGAGATCTAGGCCATCGAGGCGGCTGGTTGAAATGTTTTGAATCATAATCAATACAGTCTCAGTGGCATTTTCTATTGCAAATAGCTGACAGGATCACAGCTGTATTTATTCTTGGCATGTTGAATGGTTTCTAGCTGAGCTATCCACGCATTCAAGACTGGTGGAAAGCCCACTGCCAGCGCGGATTCTCCCGTCCACATAAGTTTTAGCCAAAAAAGTATCCCAGGTACTTGCTGACGAAAAACCTCTGCTTTCAGTAAGCCATGGCTGGCTTTTGGGATAATGGTGACCTGAGCATTGTTTCTGTAGCGAAAGATGCTCGCCAGACTGCTTTTCGTTGCATTGATATCGACATTTAGGTCATGCTCTCCGAGCAGTATCAACATCGGTTGGCTAAGATTTTTGTAATCGTTAGACGCGTTGGCTGATAAGTTTCTTTTTACAAACGCGAAACGTGCTTCAGACATCCGATCTGGCGCTTTCCGGTTATCGTTACGATATCGTTCATAGCCAATATTTTGCTTGAGTCTGATAATTTCCTGGATGTGTTCTGCATAGCTGTGCTCAATTTCAGCTGACGTTTTTCCTTCCGCAGCTAGTCGTGTTTTAGTCAGATACCAAGATTGAGTTTGCCAGTCCATCGCAAAACCAATACCAATGACAAAGCCTACCTCGGGATTCCCCTGCGCTACTGCAGGCACAACCCAACCCGCCTGACTAAACCCTAATAAGCCTGTTTGTTCGCCCGAGTACTGGTATCGATTTCGGACGAACTTGATTGCAGCTTTCACCTCGGTTTGTCGATCCAGCATAGACTGATCAAGCCACTGCCCTGATGATCCACCAACCCCTGGTTTGCTCCAACTAAAGATGGCGAAGCCTTGCTTACGCAAGATATCCCATATTAGTGGGTAGTAACCCGCGGCCTCATAGTCGAGGGGGCCATCACCATGTACGAATAATACAATTCCTTTGTGGTCTTCGGGATGACTCGGCAACAAGTACACGGCTTCAAGACGATTTTCACCATCTTGGAAATACGTTTTTTGTGCTACCGCGGCGGCGCTACAAAGCGCTAATGCGAGCCATAGCAGAAAAATAAATAGCGCCCAAATTGTTCTGTTCATAAATTACGTCACCGCGCGCTATTTTTGTGTGAGCAAAATTTGGAATGGACCATCATCATCGGCACCTGCCACCTGGTAAAAATAGGGGCTATTGTCGTTGCTAACGGCGAACCAAACCTCGAGGTGCGGGCCAGTTTTTGGTGCAAACTTAAAATATGAAGCGACCACGAAGCTCTCTTCGGAACCCTGCTTAAATGTCTTTGTGCCAAGGTATTCGACGTCATAGGTATTGATTTCCAATGTGCTACTGTCAAACAAGCTCAGCTTGGCAGGTAGCTTGTATTCCTTACTCGCCCAATAAAGGGGCAGGTTTACAAAGCTGGTATCATACGCGCTGGCAGAAATTCGTATGTTGTCTATCGGGGCACTACTGTCGGAAAACAGTAATTGAGTAACAGCCAATAAGTCACCTAGGCCCGCCACTAAATTACCTGCTACGGCCACGGCTACACCGAGGAATTCTCCTTGCTCTTTTTCGCTTAAATTTTCAACCTGAGTGTAGGACGCCCAAAGCTCATCGCCAGATAGCACAGCTTTTCGCCAAAAGACTTTTTTGCCAGTCAGTGTCTTAACATCCGCATTTAAAAAGCGGCCCTCAGGGGAATAATTTTCAATTTTAGTTGACACCTCATTGATATCCCCCCACCAGCCTTCAGTCTCGACCATTGTGCTTTCAGCTATTACATATGAGCCATCTGCTTGGCTGACGATCTTTATGGTCATGTCGCCGACATTTAGCGCCTCTAACATAAGGTCATAGTGGTAGGTATGAGTTTCTATTGTGGTCGTTGTGTCAGCGATCGATAGAGAAGAAAAAGCGACTAAAAGTATTGTGAAATAATTCTTCATGAGGTGCCTTTTGAATGGTAAATGAGTTTGTAGCGCCTTTGAAGTCGACTGATAATTTTTTATCGTTGCGAATCAGGCTCTCGCTAGGGTATCGAAAGCGCTCAGCTTGCAAAAATTTGAACATTCTCCATAAATGAACAAGCGTTCACTCAATTATCTGCCGATGAAAGGGAGCTGTCAACACGAAAATGAACATATGTTCATTATTTTATTGACTGGTTCTGTGGGAACTGCAAAACTGCAAACTTTAGAAGGTCGTTTCTAAGTACTTTATGGTTACGCAATGAGATTGTCTGTTCAGGCACAGCAAAATAGAATACTTGGTGCAGCAAAGCTGTGCTTCCAGAAGCGGGGTCTCGCCCACACGACGATGCGCGACATTGCGACCGAAGCTGACATGAGCTTGGGAAATATTTATCGTTACTTCAAAAATAAAAAGGCGTTAATCCAAGCCTTCACTGCTGTCGATGCTCAAGAGATAGCGGCTGCCTTAGCATTGCTTGATAGCACCACAGACTTCAAGGGTTCGTTAAGAGCCATAGCTAAAGAAATCATTAAGGCTTTGTCGGGGAAAGCTGGGCTGCTGATTTATATCGACATGCTGTCGGAAGCCTTGAGAGATGACGAGCTGTTAGCACTATTGAATATTAATGGTGACGAGGAAACCTTAGCGCGTAGTTTAGAAAAAGCCGAAAAAGAGCATCGAATAAGGTTGACCTTGCCGCCTAGCGTGGTGGCTCTAGGCGTCATAGCATTCATTGAAAATGTGTCACTGAAGTGCATCGTCAACAGTACATTCTCGGAGCAAACCGCGAATAGACAATTTAAAAAATATATTGACGTGTTAGTGCTAGATTATTGAGGGTATGGGCTAAAAAAGTAGCCTAGGTGTTGATCTTATTCACATTGCTTCGGTGATTGGCGTTAGCGGTTATTCAGCAAGACTTGAAAACGGTCAGAGCACGCTGTTCCGCGCCTGTACCCAAGCTATTCGCTACAGACCGCTGTTTAAATTCCATTTCTTGAGTGCAATACGATAAAGTCACTGCAACGCTCATAACAGGTCAGAATTCATGGAATTTCAGGAAGTTAAGAATGGTGAAATTACGCTCCGAGTCGCCGTAGAAGGAGAGGGTCCACTGATACTTTGCGTCCATGGCTGGCCTGAGCTGTGGTACTCCTGGCGCCATCAGCTGGCATATTTTTCTGAACGAGGTTACCAAGTTGCCGCTATGGATGTTCGAGGCTATGGCGGTAGCAGTAAGCCTCATGAGATCAGCGCCTATACATTGCGTGAGCTTGCCAGTGATGTTGCCGCTGTCGCGCAGGCGCTGACAGACGGACCGGTTATTCTTTTCGGTCACGACTGGGGCGCACCGGTGGCGTGGACCACCACCTTGTTGTACCCACAGAAGATTCGTGCGTTGGCATTACACAGCGTACCTTTTCGCGCGGCAACCGACGTCTGCGTGCTGGATGTTTATGATGCGATGTACAAAGACCGGTTTTTCTATCAGCTGTACTTTCAGCAAGAAGGGGTTGCTGAAGCGGAATTTGAAGGCGATATGCTGACCGTGTTAAAGACGATCTACCTAGCACTTAGCGATGGCCTCCAGAGCAATAAGCCTAGAGACGCTACCTATTTGCAGGGCACCACGGTGCCGACAGAATTCCCCGCTTGGATGTCAGCCGCCGACTTACAGGTCTATGTCGATGCTCATAGTAAGGGCGGTATGCGTGGCCCGTTTAACCGCTATCGTGCCCAACGCCAAGACACGGCTGAAAATGAAGACCTGCGAGGTAAAAAAATACAGCAGCCCACGTGTTTTATTGCGGGCAGCTTAGACCCGGTTCGTCACTTCATTCCGGGCAAGGATTTGTTTGCAATCGCCGGTGTCGATTGTGACGATTTCCGCGGCACCACGATTATCGACGACGTGGGACACTGGGTGCAGCAGCAGGCACCTGATGAGACTAATGCAGCGCTGGAAAAATTTGTACGTGGACTGGACTAGACGCGTTCGATCAAAAAATCCAGCCAAGTATTTTCCCCATAAGCTTTTTTGCAGGCCCAACGGGAGAGATCATGAATTTATCGAGTGTTCTCTCTTGTGGTTCGCTCCCCATTTCAATCAGTACAGCGTTGAGCACCTGTAGATCGTCAGTGGTGAGTGGCAAGGGAGCTTCGTTGGGTTGATAATTTAATCCATATGCGAATATATCACCGGGGGTGCTGCTGATCTCTATGTGGGTTCCCATTAGTGCTGCAACGGGGTGCGCGTCTGTGAAATCTACAAGCGATTGAACGCTGGTCTTGTACGCTGCCCATTCGCGCACATAGAGCCTTCCCGGGTAAAATGTATCACCAGTGAGCAGCCACTGAGTCTGCGCGTCGTACACAGCTATGCTGGCGTCTTGATGCCCGGGTATGGGGAACAGCGTTAATTCTCTGCCGCCTAAATCTATCGTTGTTTCACCTAGCGGCCATTTATTAAAGTCAAAATGCTTAATGACTGCTTCTCGTGTGGCTTCAACTAATACTACGTTTTTCTTGTCTCTGAATTGATCGTCGCCTGCTGTGTGGTCAGAATGACCGTGGGAATGAGTCACTAGGATGGTTGGCTTATTGTCGTTGTTGGCGCCAAATCTTGCCGCTATTAGTCGCTGAACGGTCGCATAAATTGGAAATTTTAGCGCGCTCTCAGTGGCGCCTGTGTCTTGGATAAAGACTGTATCTTGGCCAAAGAAGACATAAATAAAGGGCGCCTCGACATTAATGCATTTGTTCTGACGCAGTACATAGGTGTCAGGGCTGACTGCCAACACCTCGATAGCGGGGTCATGATTCGCGCCACAGTTTTGAGCCCCATGTATCCAATTCTTAGCCATAAGCATTTCTGTGGGATCCGCTACTGCTGGAACAAGCCAAATGGTCAGTAGAAGCGAGCAAAGATACTTCATAATATATCCTATGGTGTTGAGTGTGAGCAGGTTCCCCGGGCCACGGTCCGGCGTTGATCAAATCGTCAATACATGTGAGTCTACTATGAACGCAATGTTTACTTCACTTGGAATCGCTATGCCGGGTCGGCTTGCTCAGAACGCTACGTTAGAGACGTTAGGCAAAGGCCTTTTCATACGGTCTTTAATCCTCTGAATTTCATAAAGATATGGATCTCTAAGAGCTACGGAGTGCTTTATTCATTAATTCGCTAATTCAAAATAATACCCATTAGCAACGTTGCGCTTATTGTTCAGTTACCGCGCCATGAAATTGCTTTGATCTAGGCGAGCTGTGTTTTCGAAATACTCAAATTCCCACCTTGCTGGACAGCTAGAATACTCACATCAGGCAATACAAACGGTTAATTTTTGGCCCCGTCAAACCAAACTTGCTGCTGAGCAAAAGGCCCTGAAAAACTTGGCAGCTAGCCTAGGTTGCCAGTGTGAGCTGGCTTGCTCAAATCACTGGCATTATTCGCTGATATCAGGCTTGTTAATGCATGTGATTGGCGCGGGAATGTTTGGTTAAATCTTTTTTCAGGCAATGATAATACCCAATCGAAGAGGGTCTGTGTTGCTAGCAGTTTGTTGAATTCAGTTAGCACAAAACAATTACAGCGAGCGTAAACTTATCATGATAACAACAAAGTTTGTTTGATCGGGATGTGGGCGGTCGGCGATAGCAGCTTGGTACAGCAGTTCGTCAGAAGTATGTCTAAAAAAAGTATCACGCGACACTCGACCTAAAGGTTGATAGGTAAGTTCGGAGCGTCGCCGACAGTCAGATCAAACTAATGATTTAGGATATCGCCGAGGCGGAAGCAAAAAATTCTCGATACCTATGCACTACATAAAAGGTTCAGCGGCTGCCTGCCCATGATAGACAGTAGCCGTGCAGAAATTTTGACTTGTGCAGTCGCATTAGCAGGTAGTATCAACGCTGATATTCGCAATATTGCGTTTGCGGATTTAGTGAATAAATCAGATATCGCATGACAAATATCTGCAGAAAACATTAATGCAGTCTTGAGCGCATTTGGTCAAATTTGGTTCAAAGTCAGCGCTAAAACGAGCTACAACGTAGCGCTTGCGTTCTACGCGCTGGCTAGGCGTCTGCTTAAACTAGGGCTAACGCAACCGTGATAGCTGAGACTCATAAGTCTATGACGGTTTCCGATCGGGCAAACTCAAATTTTCTACCCATTTGTTGGCTTTTACGTGCGAGTGTCTCGTCGATAAAATTCCTTTCATTCCAGGTTCTATTCGGATCATGGTGACCGATATACGTCTCTTTGACATTACATTTGTCAGCCATGGCTATAACGTCTTCGATACAACTGTGCCCCCAATCTATTCGCGAGACACCGAAGTCTGAGCCAACGCCTGCGTGACCGTCATACTCAGTTTTTAGGAACTGCCCATCCCTGTACAAAACATCTGCGTTTTTCGCATGATGCATGAGTCGCTCTTCAGCTTCGAGACTGGCAATCTGAAGAGGATCGTTTGGATCTTCTCCTCGCCTCAGTTCATGATCAGTACAGAATACAAATACCTTGCCATTGTGCTCAATGCGATAGCCGAGACATGGATCAGGATGAAAGACTTCGAAAGCCTGAACTTTTGTTTTGCCAATAATAACCGGCTCATTAATATCGTGATATCGATCTACCATCGGGTCAGGCTTATTGGGTATGGGCTGCTTCTTTAGATCTCTTATTTCACAAGAGTCAAACGAGGCTGGCATAAGCTGGTAATTCAAGGGTGTTTGAATTCCTGACGCGTTTATATCCTCGCTATGAGAGAAGATCCCAAGGTTTTGGTCAAAGGCTTGAATGTATTGATGGTTAGAATAGACGTGAATCTTGTTTCTCGGATCAAAGCATACTGCTGCTTGATCAAAGCCTTCAGTGTGATCAAAGTGGGCATGACTTCCAAAAATGAACAATTCTCGATTTTCCCGTATCCCCCATTTGGTAACGATATCTTTGGCGCAAATTCGAAAGCCACTTCCGCAATCGAGAACAATATCGTAGCCATCTGAGGTTTCGACTCGAAAACACGTTGTCCAGCCGCCGTAAACTCTTGGTTCCTCTAGTGAAAATTTCTGCCTGTACTGGGCTAAGGTCTGCCTGTCGATCGAACCTCCAATAATATCTTCAACTGATGTGTCAAGCTTATTATCTGCACCAGCATGGAGGCGTATGTCTTGAAAAACTTGGGTCAGCAAATTGAGATCAGAAAACTCTTGAGTCTCCATGCGCTCGGCTTTAGCCGGAAATATAGACCCGCTTCCTTGCACACCGTAGAAGTGAATTCTTAGATTCTCAATCTCAGACATGGCCTAACCCTCAAAGAATAAAGTATATGTTTGTTGGCGCGAAAAGACGATAGTGAGGCTGTATTTAGAGGCTGTATCTGATGCCAGAAGTCGAAATATAGCGCCTGCTAGTAGCGTTAAATGCAGGGACGTGCGCGGATTATAAACGTCAAGGTCAAGGCACGGCCTAAAGTCGGTGAGTCTAATGGGTTGATAGGCATACTGGGAAAATAGCTTTTAATGCGTGCTATTCAGTGCGCAGCCTATGGCTAGCCCGAAGAAGTTGAGTCAACAGTGGTTAAAAAACCTGTGCTGGCAGAATAACAGCTGCTAATAAATGTCGCTGTCACTGTTGGATCATCAGTGTTTGGGTTCCATGTGCTGTCGATGAGTTAGGGAGTGCAGTTAGTAACTAAGCTACTGGCCACTAAATATCGGGATGAGCGGTTTTACGATGGTGAACATATTGGCTATGTATATGCCTTTATCGAAGCAGTTTTGCTAACAAACTAATAACGTAAGGTCATAGTGATGCTGTTAATATTGAGATGTTTGCCGTTTGAGATTCATTGGCATACAAAACTTGGTGTTGTTCATCTAGGTTCACTGTCATCACCCTCGGTATCTAGGCATTGGCAGTCTTTGCCCGCTGAATTCGTCGATAACTAGTCTCGGGTAACGGTATTAGAATAGCGCTGTTGGACCCATTTTTTCGACTGCCTCGATCCATGCCTTGCAATAGGGTGTGACAAGTACCAGCTATTTGCATGACAAAACTTACCCGGTTGGAGCGCCAACGTTAATAGTTTAGTATCGACTCAATCAACACTAACTGCGTGTCTCAACATCATAAAAAAGTAGATGGAAAATGAACATGGTACAAAAAACGATATTTATTACAGGTGCAGCGAGCGGCATTGGACGTGCGACGGCAGTACTGTTTCATCAAAAAGGCTGGTTCGTCGGTGCTTACGATTTAGATGCGGAGAAGCTCGAGGGTCTAGAAAAAGAGCTTCAGACAAGTATTGTCACCGGTGTTTTAGATGTAACAGACAAAACTGCATTCGATACGACGATGACGGCTTTTGGTAAGCAAACAGACAATCGGTTAGATCTGATGTTCAACAATGCGGGTATTGCGATAGGTGGTTTTCTTGATGAAGTTCCCTTCGATACAATAGCGGCGACCGTTAACGTTAACCTGATGGGGGTGTTGAACGGCGTTCATGCGGCTATTCCGCTGTTAAAGGGCACCGAAAATTCACTGTGTTTTAGTACCTCATCGTCTGCAGCAACGTTTGGTTCACCGGGTATGGCGACTTACGCAGCGACAAAGTATGCAATTAAAGGTCTCAGTGAAGCCTTGAGTGTAGAGTTCGCAAGATTTGGCTCGCGTGCGGCAGATGTATCACCGGGTATCATCGACACAGCACTTTGGCAAAGTAAAGCCTACGTTGCTGGCCAAGAAAGGAAGGTACGAAATATACCGAAACTGAATGCGGGCAGGACTGATGCCGGTCGCACCCTCGGTGCTGAAGTTGTTGCGCAATGCGTTTGGGATGCTTATTTTAGCGATACGCTGCATTGGTATGTCCCGCCAGAGTTGGTCGATCGTGACCGCGCAAAAGCAGCATCGCCAGAGAAGCTAAGAGATGAGTTGATTGCGCAGCAATCAAAATAGTCATTGCAATAGATGAGGTGAGGGCCATGGATACATTCTTCAATCGCTATCTCGATCTCGGTAAGTTAACGCTTCATTATGTTGAAGGCGGCAGGCCCGTTGGTGAGGCGCCCACTATAATTTTCTACCACGGCTTTCCGTCATTTTGGTATTCCTTTCATTTACAAATGGCGGCGCTCAAAGATGATTTCCACGTTGTTGCGGTGGATGGTCTTGGTGCTAACCTGTCTTCGCGACCTAGTGGTTTGGATCACTACAAAATTGACAATTTAGCATTACAATTGGATCAATTGGCACAGCATATTGTTGGTGAAGAAGCGTTTTATCTCGTCGGCCACGATTGGGGTGGTGTGCTGTCATCAGCTTACGCTCAACACTATCCGCAGCGTCTAAAGAAGTTAGCGATCATCTGTGCGCTACCGTTTAATCAACTTCTTTCGATGTTGCAAACTAATGTAGAGCAGCAAAAGCGTTCTAAATACATGTACACCATGCGAGGCGGGATGGTTAATCTCGCTATGACTCAAGATAATAATCGACAGGTATGTGACAATACCTGTAAGGCGCTTGCGCAGTTCGATCATTTCACGGAGGAGTCGGAGAAGTGCTTTAGAGCAGGTCTTGGAACGACGGGCGCGGTCGATGCAGGGATCAATTGGTACAGGGCAAATATACCCCCGACGGATGCAATAACAGACAATGACTTCTGGCCATCTAGAAGTGCGCGCACGTCGGTGCCTTCGCTATTAATTTGGGGGGAGGCCGATCAAACCTTTGTTCCAGAATTCATTGATGAACTGCCGCGGTTTGTTGAACACCTAGAAGTGCTGCGGCTCCCAGGTATTGGTCACTCGCCGATGCTAGAGGACCCTGATACTGTCAATAGGGCATTGCGATCTTTTCTTAAAAGTGAGTAGGTTGTATGTCAGAGGACTGACAGCCGATAGAAGGCTGTGTTCCGTCAAGCGTAAAAGGTAAAGGCTAGAGGCCAAATGCCGAGGGGTAGCCGGTAAGTGCCAGGGGTTACCGGTAAGGTACATTAGACGGCTAAGGAAACTAAACTGTCTTCCAGGTTATGCGCTCCAGCCGATCAATAGAGTGTTCTGCTTTTTCGATCTCCAGTAGACTGAAACAATTGCCATCGGGATCTGTTGCATAGGCCTCGCGACCAAGGTGGGTTTTCATCGGTTCGCCTATAAAGCCGAAACCCATTGACTGTAGGCGAGTCATCTCAGTGTCTAGGTCGGCGACTTCGAAGGCGAATTTGTTAAACCCTAGTTTTTCAAACGCTCTAGCAGACCCTGTCGCTGGGGTTGCTGGAATCAAATACTCCCATATCTCAATAACCATGTTGCCAATATTAAACCAGGCAGCTCTGATGCGAACATTGTCGATATTGGTGACTTCTTCTACTCTTGGGCCAACCACTTTGTTTGTTCGGCGATAAGGTTCTATGCCAAAAAGTTTGGCATAGAAGTCCACCAATCGATCAATATCGTGACTGACTAAAGCCACGTGAGCGATCCAAACAGGCCCTTCAAATTGCGGATGATCAATTTGTTCAACTTCGAACATAGTTTGATCCGAATTTCTAAGGTACGCATAGTGAACACCATAGCCCCCTAAATCGATTGGCCCGGACCCTCTTGTGACAGGAGTCGCCTGTTGATGCGTGAACATGTTGTACATCAAGAGATCGGCTGGCGACTGAAAGCATATATGCGTGATGCCGGGACCCTCAACAGGTATTGCTTTGGCAGCACCATGCGCCTCTTCGTCAAACTGCATCAGTTCAATATAACTGTTTGGCCCTTTTAGAATTGCGACGTCCAAGGGTTGTGTCGTGGCCGCACCGGTGCCGCTAAATCCATTTCGGCTGTGGCATGTTAAGGTTGTAGCGCCCTCAAAAAACACAAGTGACTGTGCAAGATCAGCCACTGAAATACCGATGTGGTGCACGCCTTTGACAGCAGAAGGACCTGCTTGGATAGTTTTTGCCTGATCTGCCACTATCTGATGCTCCATTTTTTTTATAAAGAGACTAGTCTTTTTCGAGAGTTGGCTCAATAGTTGGTTCACGTTGAAGTCTTATGGTTAGCGTTGCTGGTTAGCTATAAGCCTGTGTCCCAGTACAAACCCATGCGTGACACAAGCCTACTAGAAGTAAGTATCACGACGTCGTGGATGTCGCTTGTGCTCAGGGTCTTACGCCCGCAACGGGTGGCAGTCTAAATCGATTAGGGCATCGCTGCCGCAAGGCTCGAATGCATTCTTGATAACGCAGGACTGTGGTTCGCGATATAACCCTAAGGTCTGCGATTTTTGCTAATTGATCCAGTATCTCCGCCTGCATACTGCAAGCAAAGTACCCACGCTCAGGACCTGGGCTTAAATTTGTCGGTGGTAGTACAGCGATAGATTTATTATAAGGTGGCGCTCATGTTGGCTCTGTAAGTTTTTCAAGCGACGCCAAAGGGTCAGTTTTCATTGTAGTGAGCTGAGGTTCCTGCACACCCATTCTCTGCGTTTCAAGATCGGTTTTAATACCGTCAGGCGTGATTTCGAACACTCAAGCCAGCGTGATTGCAACGGCAAGGCCCAAAACGAAAATGCGAAGTTCTGTGCGGTAAACCTAAGAAAGGGCGTCAAAAGTTGGCAGATAAATATGCAGAACTTCGATGCCCGGGCAAGCTACGAGCGCGTGGAGAATTGCAATGCTAAAGACCTTGCGTCTTTTGAGTTCGAGGAAAAATGCCATGCTGTTGCCTTTACTGGCGTGATCTAGGTGCAGTAGGCCTATCTTCGCTCGTTAAAAATAGCATCGGGGTTTTATAATCAATCGCAACACTGACGTAATATCAGAGTTTATCAACTTGAGAGTTACATCCGATGATAAGCAGTTTGCGCTGACATAGAGAAATGAGCGCCAATATACGTTACGCCTAGCGTTCGTAGGGTTGGTTTTAGGCGTACTGGCGCGGTCACGCTCCTCGGGTCGTTGGTCCGAGCCCTTAAAGAGTTCTTGGGACTTTGTGACGAATAAAATGTAAGGCTACTGGGTCCGGTCGCATACGTTGCAGGTCGTTGACCTTATCCGTTTTGAGAGAATATGGTTGAACAATGTCTCATCCCCTACCAAGGCCTATTAGTCGGCTAAGCCGAATGCGAGCAGTATAAACGCGTATTCCTCGCTGACTTCTTGGACTCGCTGAAACCTTCCCGATTTGCCACCATGACCAGCCCCCATATTGATCTTCATGACCAAGAGATTGTCGTCAGTTTTCGTGGCGCGCAATTTCGCTGTCCATTTTGCCGGCTCCCAATAGGTCACACGTGGATCGTTTAGTCCGCCGGTTACCATCATCGGCGGGTATTCCACGGCATCAATCCGATCGTAAGGGCTATAGCTGGCGAGAAGATCATAATCTTCAGCGCTGGTTATCGGGTTGCCCCATTCGGGCCATTCGATAGGCGTTAGCGGTAAGCTTTCATCCAGCATGGTATTGAGGACATCGACAAACGGCACATGCATGACGACCGCACGCCATAACTCTGGCGCTTGGTTTGCGACCGCGCCCATTAACTCTCCACCGGCACTGCCGCCAGAAATGGAGATATTGCCTTCGCCGACATAGTTTTGGCGACACAGTTCGCGGGCGACATCAACAAAATCGTTGAAGGTATTAGTTCGCTGGTAGAGTTTGCCAGCTTCATACCACCCGTAGCCCATTTCATCACCACCGCGGATATGCGCGATGGCATAAATAAAGCCTCGGTCTAGCAGGCTTAATCGGGCTGCGGAAAATGCTGGATCAGTGCCTGCGCCATAGGCGCCATAGGCGTACAGATGCAATGCTGCGCTGCCATCCAGCGGTGTGTCCTTCCTATAGACCAAGCTGACCGGTACCTGAACACCATCACGGGCGGCCAGCATTAGGCGCTCTGTTTGATAGTCGTGTTTTTCATAGCCAGACGGAATTTCCTGCTCTTTTCTCAGGTTCATGCTGTGCGTCGCTATATCATAGTCAAAGACACTTTGAGGAGTGACAAGGCTCGTGTAGCCAAACCGGTAATGATGGGCCGAGTACTCTTCGTTGTGGCCACCAGAAATGGCATATGCGGCCTCTGGCAATATTACATAATGTTCATCGTCGGCTTCGACGATCAGTAATTGATCGAGTCCATCGATACGGTCTTCGAGTACAACAAAATCTTTGAATATATGCATGTCTCGCCAGTAGTGACCGTCACCGCCGGGCTTAAGCTCATGCCAGTGGTCTTCGTGCGGTGTGGCGGTTGGTGCGCAGGTAATACGGAAATCCTGATGCGTGTCGTTAACCCGGATAAAAAATTGACCCTGGCCATGGTCTACCTCCGCGTCACGCCCTGGTATGCGCTCGACGATTAAAGCTGCCGAGGTTGTTGGTGTGGCCGTCGGCACAATGCGAACATCCGCCGTTACGTGATCGCCACTGCGTAAAATAAACCATTCTTTGCTGGCGCTGATACTCACCCCGAGGAAGAAGCTTGTGTCGGTCTCTTCGAAAACCAGTGTGTCCTCGCTCACAGGCGTGCCGAGGCGGTGGTATTTGACCTGGAAGGGCCGCCATTCCGGACTGACTAATGTATACATAAAGCCAGTGTCAGCGGTATCCCAGCAGATATCGCCACTGGTCTCGAGAATCTCGTCAGCCAATGTCTGTCCGCTCGTTAGATCTCGAACTCGGAGCGTGAAACGTTCTGATCCGTTATCATCGCTGCTCCAGGCCATTTGCCTGCCGTTATTGCTGATACTCAATCCGCCGAGGCGAAAGAAATCTTTGTCGCCAGCCTCAGCAACTTCATCTAACAATAGTGTCCAATCGTGGCTAGCTAATGGTCGGCGAAACCACTGCCGGTACTCTGCTCCGGTGGCATAGGCCCAGCGATATTCATAGTCGCCCTCGCGCCAAGGCACCGCCGCATCATCTTCCTTAATGCGGCCTTTGACCTCTGTAAACAGCGTTTCTTGGAGGCCCGTGACTGGTTTCATGGCGGCTATGTAGTAGGCATTCTCGTCCGCGAGATACTGCAGTACGTCTTTATCGGTGACATCTGGATAGCCGGGATCTTTGAGCCAGTGGTAGGGGTCGCTGAGCGTTCGGTTGTGGTGGTGACTGAGATGCTGGCGCTGTGCCGCGATAGGTGGGACCAGGCTGTTAGGTGCTTTGAGTCGATTCATTGTCCATTCCGGAGAGCAGTGCGTACGCGCATTGTCGCACAGCGTTGGAGGCTGTGGTCGGGGAATGATCGCTTACGCTGACGAGTGCCTTGCAGCGTGCTGATGGCAGCCGTCATTGCTGACGCCAATCGCGTTGCTCCGCATGGCGCTGAGGGCTAGTCTCGCTGCCTTGTGAGTCTAACGGCGGCCTCACTCGTTGTCTTGCAGGCTAAAAAATAGCGTAGTATAACGGGCGTTAAAACCTTCCAGACATTGAAACAGGATACGACATGAGCCTTACGACATTGGTGTCGGGATTGACTTTCGCAGAGGCGCCGCGCTGGCACGATGGGCGGCTGTTTTACTCTGACTTTTATCGGCATGTGGTTGAAGCCGTTGATTTAAAAGGCAATATTGAGTGCCTTGCTACGGTGCCGAATCAACCTTCAGGTCTTGGCTGGCTGCCCGATGGTCGGCTACTTATTGTTTCTATGACTGACCGTAAATTGCTTCGCCTCGAAGCGTCGGGCGAACTCGTCGAGCATGCTGACCTATCGCATATCGCTACATGGCACTGCAACGACATGGTTGTGGACAGCATCGGTCGGGCTTACGTGGGGAATTTTGGCTACGACATTGAGGTCCCTGGTACTGAACCCGTGATGGCAAAGCTCGCGTGCGTCGAGCCTGATGGCGCTGTGCGAGTGGTAGCTGAGGATTTGCACTTTCCCAACGGGGCGGTGATTACCCCGGATGGTAAAACGATGATTATTAGCGAGACGTTTGGCCGTAAGCTTACGGCGTTTGATATTGCTAGTGATGGCAGCCTATCCAATCGCAGAGTATGGGCGTCTATTCATCCGCATTTTCCCGACGGTATTTGTCTTGATGAGGCCGATGGTGTTTGGGTGGCGGATCCTGGTCAGTCGAGAATTATCCGCGTTGTTGAGGGCGGTGAAATTACCGACGAGATCGACCCAGGCGAAGGCGTGTTTGCCTGCATGCTAGGCGGCGAAGACGGCAAGCGACTGTTTGTCTGCACCGCCAGCGTATCGGGCAGTGAAGCCGCTAAAAATAAATCTGCAAAGATTGCGTGGATCGATGTCGCGTATGCCAGCGCTGCCGTGCCCTAACGCTTGTTTCCTACAATGACTGATGGCCGGGATGGACCTGCACTTTTGGATTGGCATTGGCGAGTCGTATTAGTCTGTCGAGACTGATGACGCTCTGAGGAACGTTGATTGAGAAGGTGCCGGGTTCTACGCCGTTTTCCCAACCCCATTTGGTGTGCGTGGTATCACCGAGCATCAACTGCGGTCCCATGGTGGTACGCGCTACGTAGGCAGTGGCGCCGGGTGTATGTCCCGGTGAATGAATAGCCCAGACAGAGCCGTCGCCGAAAATATCAATAACGCCGCTCTCTGGGTATTGCCACTCCTGCAGTTCCTCCACATTACCTAACAGGCGATCGGTAGTCCCTTGCGTCACCGCGTTCATTGCGCTCGACAGGCCTACATCACCGGGGCCAATATAGACTGGCACTTCGCTGTTTAAGTCAGTCAGGCCCATGATATGGTCTAGATGAATGTGAGTTAAAAATACGCCGTCGATACCGTTGAACTGTGACGCGAGCTCAGCGGTTGTGATTTTCAGGTCTAATGACAGATCCATGCCGAGCTTCAGGGCCATGGAGATATCATCATTGTTGGGCGCATCCCTGAATTTCTCTGACAGACCGGAGTCGACGAGAAAAGTCCCTCGTGCTGGGTGGTTGAGACTGTAGGTGTAAATTTGAATGGGTTCACTGCGATCTTCAAGGCCCGCTGCGATAGCTTTTGGGTTATCTAAATTGATCAGCCCAGACAACTCGACGGCCCAGTCGCCGGCAATATGTTTTTCAAACACTATGGGCCCTGGCTCGTTGATCACGGCAAGCAAAGCCGTCATGGTTGATGCTGTTCCGAGTCGCGCAGGTACCGATTTGACGGTGGTCGAGCTGCAGCTCACGAGACAGACTGCAGCCATAAGCGTGGCGGTTAAGCGTGATGGCGTCTTCATAGCGATGGCCTAATTAACGAGAAGCCAGCAGTATCACCTATCCATAAAAACATTTATATTCCCTATAAGTGCATACAAGTATCCATATTCGTATGTTTGGCTCAAGGGGATATAGACGGATGAATAAACAAAAGATTTCCTGGGAAGACGCGCAGACGTTCTTGGCTGTGATCGAACATAACAGCTTCAGCGCAGCTGCCCGGGCCATGGGTCTGGGGCAGCCGACTATCAGTCGTCGGATTGCGCATCTAGAGCTGCTCATGTCGCAACAGCTTTTTATTCGGGGTAAGCAGGGAGCTGCGCCCACGACTGCAGCGTTGTCCTTGCTGCCGGCTGCTGAACAGATGGCAAAATGGGCTGCTGAATTTGATCGTACAGCGAAAAGCCACGAAGTCTTAGTCTCTGGAACTGTCACAATTGCCGCGCCACCGGGCATTGCGGTAGAGCAACTAGCGCCCTTTGCAAAGCTGTTGCGCCGCTTAGAACCGGATATTCGGCTGGAAATACTCGCTGCCATCGATCATGTTGACTTGACGCGCGGCAGTGCTGACTTGGCACTACGCACACATTTTCCTAACGAGCCAGAGCTGACAGTGGTACATACGTTCATCTCGCAACCTGGGGTGTATGCATCAGCGGCCTACGCTGCAGCGATTACTCAACCTTGTAGCTGGGCCGACTTAGATTGGGTGACTTGGGCGGGAAAGTTTCGCGATGTTGCGCCCCGTCCCATGCTCGAAAAATTGATGCCGAATTTTGAGCCGAGCGTTGCCAGCGATGACTACCTCGTGCAGAAAGCTGCGGTTATCCTTGGTCTAGGCGCTTTTGTTGCACCCAAGCCGATGGGATTTCAGGAAGATGATTTAGTGACCATCGATGTGGGTGTTACGCTGCCTGAACATGAGATCTATTTGGTCTGCGCGAAGAGCATGCAACACGTGCCCAGAATAAAGGCTGTTGTCGCACATATGGTGAGCTGTCTTGCGGGCGAAGTAAAGTTCAGTCCAAAAAGCCACGCCTTCGTGTAAGCATTCCGGCCCTCGTTGACGAAATCGATTGGCGCCTTGGCTCAGGCCGGCTTCCTGCGGCATTTTTTGCATCTACTCTGTCCCGCTATATGAGCTGATTTCTAGTTACTGCTACTATTTACTGCTGTTATTTACTGGCTATGCAGCGCTGGGGTTGAACGGTTGTCGTTAATAGTAGCGGTGCGGCACTCACTTGATTATCGATCGTCAGTTGATCAAACGCTGCTTGCTGTAGCATTTTGACTTCATTGGGGGACATGCCGAGCTCATGACCCGAACATTCGTTATCGCCAAGGGAGCGAGGGTCTAAGCCGGTGAGGCTACCGAATACCACTAAAGCTTCCAAGTAGTAGCCATAGGTGCTGGCGTGATAATGGTCCCACGTCCAAAGATCAATTTTACCAAGATCAACGCCGTCATACGGGTTGGTATCGGCTATGCCAAGTTCTATTGCGCGGGTGAAAGCCTCACCCACGCCATTTACGGCTTTGACTGCCGGTGCGCCGGCTGCTGCTTGGTTGTAGCCCGCGCGGACATCTAGGGCCATTTTTTCTATGGGCGTTCCGGCCCACGGTCGATCGTCTTGGTAGACGAGATCTGGCCGCGACCAGGTGGCGGTGAGGAAAACTTCCACGTCCGGATTTTTGCTTTGAAGAAAGTTCGACATTTGTGCCGCTGTACTAATGAGTAGGGTAGGGTCGCCGGGCTTATTACTGTCTAAGGTGCTAAAGCCGTGCATGACAACCTGGTCCCAAGGGCGCTTGCCTATTACACCGAGCTTGTTCTCTAGGTGAAAATCTATGCCGCTGCCGCCCCGGGTTTCAAGAAACACATCATAATCAAGGCCGGTCTGATCCGTGAAAGACTTAAATAAGGCGGGGACACCACCTATACCTTCGCTATTAAGATCGGTTACTGAGTCGGCGCGGTAATACTTCGTCGCAGAGCCGTAGCCAAAGGTGAAGCTGTTACCCAAGAACAGGGCGCTGGTTTCGGCGTGTGCATATGCGGTTGTTAGTGCAATGGTCAGTGTTGCAAGGACGGTATTGACTGACTTCATTGGTATGTTCTCTCGCTTTATCAAAGATAGTCATCTTCTCACAATTTTGTTCGGTACATTCACATGACAAACACGTTGATCGCGCAGGTCACCTGAAAGAACCTGCTAACGCTGTTGGACTTTAATGAAGCCGTCGTTTCTGGATCAAGCATATCGCCCAACTTAAATTAATATCGGGTCGATAAGGCGGATTCTACGTTGGCCCAAAGACGACCCGCTTGACGAGGCTTTAGCCGATCCGTAGATTGTGGGTTATTGAAACGCTCCGGGCAAAGCTCCATGCTAAACGACGCAGAACTTCTCGATCATATTCTTGGCCATATCGATAATGGCACTACTGATCTTGGTGATGAAGACTGGTACGAGCCGGTTGAGAACTACAGCTCGCAACAGCGCTTTGATGCTGAAAGGCGGCTGATGCGGCGTCTGCCGGTGCCATTTTGTCCGGTTGCTGCATTGCCTGAAGCGGGCTCTTATGTCGCGCGAACCTCTGCAGGCGTGCCTATTGTTGTCGTTCGTGATTTGGACGGCACTATTCGGGCATTCCGTAACGCCTGTCGTCACCGCGGCATGCAATTAGCTGAGGGTTCTGGTTGTTTGAAGATTTTCCGCTGTAGCTATCACGGCTGGGCATATCGCCTAGATGGTCGGCTTGAATATGTGCCACACGAGCACGGTTTTCCTGATTTGGACAAGAACAGCAATGGATTGGTGCCGGTTCATGCGGTTAATATTCAAGGTGGTTTGGTATTTGTTACGCAGGACGAACCCGTTGGCGCTGGTGCGCTGGAATCTCTTCCAGACCTTTTGACTGACGATCAGGTGTTGTTTGATTCGGGCGAGTCAGTGGACAATATCAATTGGAAATTGACCGCGGAGGGCACGCTTGAGGGGTACCACATTAAGCCGACCCATCCAGAAACATTTTATCCTTACGGCTATGACAACTTAAACGTCATTGAAAAACAGGGACCAAATTCCCGGGTTTGTTTTCCGTTCAGGCGTATTGAGAAATTGCGTAACGCGCCCCGGGAAAATTTGTCGCTTGATCGCATGGTAACGCAGGTTAATCGTGTATTCCCGTTTGCCTCAGTGACTCGGCTGTCGCAGCACTACCATGTTTCTTTGGCAGAGCCTGAATCACCGACGCGAACGCGCTATTTTAACTATATGCTCACGCTACCCATACCCGGTGGCGGGGAACCCAACGATGAGCTGTTAGCTCGGGCTAAAAAAGATGCGGCTTTTCTTGCTGATGTGGGTAATCAGGAAGATGCGAAAGTGGTGAGTGATATTCAAGCGGCGATTGGTTCTGGCGCTAATACTCACTACACCTTTGGCCGGTTTGAGTCGGCGATTGGTCACCTGCATAGGAATTTGGCGCGACATTTGGAGCAGTTGGACGATTTTGAGCGTGATGTGATAAAAATTGTGTCCTGACTGCAAGCGCACAGGCTCCGTTTTGACATCCTTTAGGGTGTGCGCGGCGGGGTGGAGGCGCCTAGCGGGCTTGCTTGCTGATTAAACGCGGAACTATTTTGCCTTTCGAGATAACCGTATCAATTTGCCGAGTGTGGCGAATGTCTTCTAAAGGATTCGCTGATAGCAGAACCAAATCGGCTCGTTTGCCAACTTCTATCGTGCCCATTTCATCTTCAATGCCAAGAAATTCTGTGGGTCGAATGGTTGCTGCTTCTAGTGCTTGTAGGGGTGTCATGCCGGCACGCACTAACATTTCTAGTTCGCGATGTAAGCTATACCCCGGTATTGCTAAGGCAATGGGTGTGTCGGTTCCTGCGCCAACGGGTACGCCAGCGTCGAGCATGCGTTTAACCATGCTCAGGGAGTAGTTCGAAAAACGTAGGTCGCGTTGTTCGTAGTCTTCGGGGATGTACTGGTTGGGCGCATTCCATTCTTGACGTACTTCCGGCTGCATCGCGCTGATGGCATCATTCCAGTCGTTTTGTTCATAGGGTGGCGCAAGTGGCATCGCGTTTAGTCTGAGTGTGGGCACCTGTATCGTCTCGGTTAGGCTCGCAAGGACTTTTGCGCAGCGTGTTTCGTCAAGTGCGGCTATTGCGTCTAAGCGTTGTAGCTTATGCAGAGATCCGCGTAATGCATAGCCCGATTCGATGTTGTCGGCTGTCAGCGCTTCAATCCGTATGGCCAGTAAAGCCTCGGCATTTTCTGCGCAATCTAATTCTATATTCCGCAGGTGCTCCATGGTGCCGACTTGGTTGCCGACCGTTGATGCCAACATATGCAAGGGGACATGCGCCGCTATAGGTAACGACTGTAGGCTCGCTTCATCAACTAGTGCAGCAAACACTTCAGGTGTCACCAGTTCATAAATCTTGATGAAGTCTGCGCCGCCGGCTTTCAGGCGTCGCACATTTTCTCTGGCCTGCTCGACATCGGAGTTCTGCGTACCGATCAAGGGGCGCGCACCGCCGTCATATACAACATGCCGACCATCGAGTAATGGTCCGCTAAAATAGACCCTAGGTGATACGGCACCGGGTGCGCGCATCCTTGCGATCACTGGCGCTAAGTCTTTCATCATGCCGCCAGTATCGCGAACGCTGGTAATCCCCCAGCGTAGAAAGGTTTGGGGCATAAGGTCAGTGAATCGGTCGTCGTAGGTTAGATGAACATGCATGTCCCACAAACCGGGGATTAGATACTTTCCCGTTCCATCAATAACTTTTACTGCCGATGCTGTCGCAGCATCAACAGAACCGTCTGTTGAGAGATCTTTCAAAACGCCGACGATTTCGTCACCTCTTATGGTAACGGTGACGCCTTCCTGCAAACCTTGCTTAGCATCAACCAAGGTCACGTTGGCGATAACGATATCGTTGAGGCTGATATCCGATTTCGTTGGAGCGCATGACGAAAGTAGGGCGCAGCCTATAATGATCGCTGAACAAGATAATCTATTCATACTAGCCCTTTTTTAATGAGTCGCAGATTAACGCGGCTATTATTCCAGTCCATACTTCATCTGATGGCTGACTTTAACGTGCAACGCAATGTCTTCGTCGGCGTAGTCCCGCAGTTGACCGGCGACTCGTAGGCGAATGATATGATAAACACAGGCGGTTAGCGAAATACCTACACCAACAACATACAGTACCGCCATCAAACCGGGGGCTACATCTATCCGAACTGCATCTAATAGCAGCCAAAGAAAGCTTGCGAATAGGGTGATGGAGCCGACGAGGTAGAGCAAAATTTCAATTTGCACTTTGATCGTATTGCCACTCCGGGAACGGCTTAGTTCACCTAAACTGAAATGGTCAAGAAACCAGCCCTTATCTTCCTCGACACCACGATTGGCAGGAGGCAATAGTAGGTAACCGGTAATGGGGTCGGTAACGGTTTCGCCACGTTTGTGTGCGTTGATTCCTTCCCAGATTTCGCCGTGCACAGCCTTGGTAATGGGATAGAAGCAAGCGGCGCTAAAGGCAATACAAGCCGCGGTGGCTGGCGCCAAGCAAAAGATAAGGCGGATGGTCAATTGCACCTCGTCGGACTGGGCAATATTCGGTTCGTATCCCACGCTGGCGAGAACAGCGAGGGGAATAGACATGCTTGGTATAACCATAAATTTGGTCATAATTGACCATAAGGCACTGTACTGAGCCTCGCGACGTTTGCCGGTGCAGAGTTCGTCATAATCGATGACGTCTGCCTGCATGGACGGACCGAGAAAGAGGCCTGCACCAAATCCAGTGCCCGCTATAATAAGGCTGATGAGCGCGGGAATCATGTCCCCTTCGCCCCAGAAAAAGAGTGAAATGCCGCCAATTGTCCCCGGCGCAAAACTAACAAGCCAAACTGGCTTTTTCTCAAACCGCTTAGCGGCCCAGATCCATATGGGCAAGCAAATTAATCCGGCACCAAAATAGGCGGCCAGGTAGATTGCCAGCCATAGATCTGAATTTTCAGGCTGCAAGATGTACTTGTTAAAGTAGGGCATCATTAAACCCGGTATGGCGCCGGTTATTGACCCTATGAGATAGACCACCAGTAGCAGGCGGAACACTCGGTTGCGCATCACTCGTCGTATGCCGGGTATCAGCGGGTTCGATGGGCGGGTCATAAAATCTGGTCGCTCTTTTACTCGCCAGACAAGGTTGAAATATAACAATGCCAACAGACAGCCGAAGATGACGGCAAAGCTGCTGTAGCCCTCTCTTTCGCCTCCTAGGGTGCTGATAAGCATGGGAGGCACTATGGCAGCCACCAATGTGCCTAATACGGTGAACACCTCACGGATGCCAAATAGGGCAGTACGTTCGTGGTAGTCGAGGGTAAGTTCAGGTCCTAACGCGTAGTGTGGGATGATATACATCGTGTGAAACAGGTAGTACAAGGTGTAAGTAACGGCGAACCAAGCAGCGGCATCGATACCATTGAGTTGATCGGGCGGTGTAAACATAAAATAAAAAGCGATTGCGCAGAGGGGCGCGCCGAGTGCGATCCAAGGTCGGCGACGGCCCCAGCGGGTCCTGGTGCGATCACTAAGCCAGCCGACCAGCGGGTCAGTTACCGCATCTAACGCGCGTGCCAAGGCCTTCACGAGTGCGATGAGACCCAGAGGTACCAAAATCGTATCTGAATAAAAAATAGTCAGATGAATACCGATGGGGATAGCCATCGCCGCGCCTGCGAAACTTGGCGCGCCGTAGGCCAATTTAATAGGTAACGGTAAGGGCGGATCTTTTATCGGATCGGTCTGAGCCAGTTCGATATTCTCGGTACTGCTAACACTGCTGGTCATGGGTTTAGTGAGCCCTTTTTTAGTGAAGACTAAAGCATCAATCCTGTTGCGGGTCAATCAAACTCCCGTGTTCATGAATCGCCAGTGTTGCCCTGCGGAGCGTGAACCCCATTACTCCTTGATTTGTCTTGCGGCAATGGCCATTCTCAGGCCCATAACAAACAATAATTACGTTAGGCTTTGGGCAATACCTGCCATCGCGACAAGCAGAGCTTAAATGAGGAGTGAGAATGGCTGACCTAAAGCTTGGCATACAAATGGGATACTGGGGCGCGGGTCCGAACCCTAATATGCTGTCCATGGCAAAAACCGCTGAAGGGCTTGGCTATGATGCGATTTTTACAGCCGAGGCCTGGGGCTCAGATGTGTTCACGCCGTTGGCCTGGATGGGTGCGCATACCGAGCGTATCCGCCTTGGTACGGCTGTGGCCCAGCTGTCGGCGCGTACGCCAACGGCGACGGCTATGGCCGCGCTAACCCTTGATCATCTGTCTAATGGGCGTGTGATACTTGGTCTAGGCGTTTCAGGTCCGCAGGTTGTGGAGGGTTGGTATGGGCAGCCGTTTGCTAAGCCGCTGTCTCGAACGCGTGAGTATGTCGACATTATTCGCCAGGTGCTGGCGCGTGAGCAGCCCGTTTCGAATACCGGCGGTCAGCACTACCCGCTGCCTTATAGCGGTGAAGGATCTTGGGGGTTGGGTAAGGCATTAAAGCCTATTACCCATCCGCTGCGCGCCGACCTACCTATATTTCTTGGTGCAGAAGGACCGAAGAATGTGGCGCTCGCCGCCGAGATTGCTGATGGGTGGTTACCGCTATACTACTCACCCTACCGGCAAGAAGTTTACGCTGACCAGCTAACGGGTGCGAAACCAGGTTTTGAAATTTATCAAGGCATAACGATTAACATTTGTGATGATGTTGAGACAGGCTTGCAGCCGGTGAAGATGGGGCTGGCGCTGTATATCGGTGGCATGGGCGCCAAATCAAGGAACTTTCATACCGAGCTGATGGGGCGTATGGGTTTTGAGGCTGAGGCGAGAAAAATTCAGGACCTGTTCTTGGCCGGCAAAAAAGATGAAGCGGTCCAAGCTGTGCCAACTCAGTTTGCTGACGAAATATCGCTGGTTGGGTCGCCCGAGCGTATTCGTGATCGTTTGCAGGCCTGGCGTGAAACGCCGGTTACTTCTTTGTTGATCAATGCTCGCAGTGAGCGTCAGTTGCAGCAGTGCGCAGAACTGGTGCTTGGCTAGTCGTTTAAGCGTTTAATTAGATGGGCCCGGGCACTGGCCGCGAGGCCTGTTATTCGATTCATTAGTCAATCGATAGCCGATTTATTACTATTGGACAAGATTGGGGGTAATGAGCCACAATAACCCGTTCAATTCCATATAGTTATGGAAATTTCTGAAGGTGATTTGTCACTAGTCCTTGGCGGTATGCAGGATGTCTCTTTGATGCGCGAGAAGTAGGAGCCACGAGTGTCCGTTGCTAGTTTGGTCAATCAACGTCCAATCGAATTGGTGCTACCCGCTGAAATAGCACGGTCGTGGCTTACTTGGCAGTGCCAAATGGTAGCTGGGGTTATTCATGGGGCGATATTCACGCCCCATGTTGACAAAGACGCTAGCAAGTGGCTCGCCAGTTGGCCAGAAAAGAGTGATCAAAGTCCGATGCTGCTGGCCATTGCTGAAGATGTAATTGCCGCAAACGCTGCTGTCCTGCGGTCTAGTGAGCACTACGGGCCAGGCGATTTGAGTACCTGCGATCTGATAGGGTGCCCTCTCATTGCCGCTAATGAGATGGTTGGCGTTGTGGTACTGATGATATCGCCACGATCTGACGCGCAGCAGTTTGCGATATTGCAACTTCTTCAATGGGGTAGTACGTGGATCGAGAGGCTCATTGAGCAGCGTCTTTCCTATCAGCAGGAATTTGGTTCCTTCACGGCAAAGCTTATTGCCATAGTGCTTGGTCAGGCCACCTATCAAAAGGCAGCCTCGGAGCTCGTTAGCCTGCTGGCGGACAATTTTGATTGCCAGCGAGTAAGCCTTGGTTTGCATAATGGTCTGGCCGTTGCACTTGTTGCGTTGTCGCACGTGGAGCGCATCGACCCGCGCACGCAAATGGTTCGTCGTTTAGAAGCGGCGATGGAAGAGGCTTCAGATCAATCTTCTGTGATCGTATTGCCATCAATTAGAGCTGATGTAAATCACATAACTAGGGCCCACCAAGAGTTGCTGTTGCACGAAGGCTTTGGCACTAGTTGCACAGTGTTGTTGGAGGGCAGGAAGGGCTTCCTCGGTGCGTTAATGTTCGAGCGAGACGTTGATTCGCCATTTGATGCAAAGTTCATTGCTGATGCTAGTTCGATAGCGAGCCTTGCGGGTAGACTGCTGGAAATAAAGCAACGAGACGAGCGCAGCCTGTTTTCTACTGGTAAAGACGCATTGAAGAACCTAGTGACAGAGGCCACGGGTCCCGCGTATTTTAGACTCAAGATTTTTTCTGCGTGTGCTGTATTATTACTGCTAGCATCAGTTTTGTTTGACGGTGAACACAAAATAACTGCGCCGGCATCGATCGAGGGTGCAGTGCGTTATATGTTGGTGGCGCCCCATGAAGGGTTTGTTGAGCAGGCTAGCGCGCGGGCTGGTGACGTTGTGAAAAAAGGACAAGTGATCGCGGAGCTGGATGACCGGGGGTTGCAGCTCGAACTTCAAAAATGGCAGGGCGAAATTAATAAGCTACAAAACGTCTATCAAGAGGCACTGGCTTTGCGGGACAGGGCAAAACTCGGTATTACTATCGCGCAGCTAGATCAGGTCAAAGCAGAATTTAAATTGGTAGAAGGTCAACTGGGTCGAACCCGATTAACGTCACCAATCGATGGCATTATAGTGCGTGGAGACTATAGCCAAGCGTTGGGGGCGCCTGTTGAGACAGGCCAAGTTTTATTTGAAGTAGCGCCGCTCGCGAGCTATCGAGTTGTGCTTGAAGTTGACGAATTTGACGTGGCGGGCATGGGCGTTGGTAGAACCGGTCAACTTATTATAGCTGCATTACCAGATGCTACTTTTGCTGTGTCAGTGCAGAAGGTCATACCCGTGACGGTCTCATCTGAAGGTCGAAATTATTTTTTAGTAGAGGCCACATTAGACGCGCCGACTCCACAGCTGCGTCCTGGTATGGAGGGCGTTGCTAAGATAGCGATGGGGCAACGTAAGTTAATCTGGATATGGACTCATTCGGTTGTTGACCGCCTCCGCGTCTGGTTCTGGTCTATGGGGTTCTGATTGCTATGAGGCAAAGCAATCAACCTGACTGGCATCAGATCGCCGCGCTGACCCCGCGCTTACAGCGGCACGTTATTCTTTACCCGCAAGATTACCGTGGTGACCGGTGGTATGTTCTCCATAACAAGGCTAATAACACGCCCCTTCGCTTCAACGATTCGGCTTATGCTTTTATCGGTCGATTTGACGGCAAACTGACGGTTCAGCAAATTTCGGATAGTACGCAGAAAGCGCTTGGTGAGAATGCACCCAATGCACAAGAAATGGTGATAATCCTTGCACAATTATTCTCGGTAGGTGCGTTAGGCGGTGGCACGCCGCCTGGCATAAAGGACTTCTTTGGCCGGCTGATGGGCAATAAACCCATGGGCAAAAAGTTTAATCCATTGGTGCTACGATTGCCGCTGTTCGATCCTGACAAACTACTGAATCGACTCGTTGTGTACATAAGGCCGCTGTTTACTCGCACCGCATTGGTGGTCTGGGCGCTGACCGTTACTATCGCCGCACTCTTAGCCGTCGTTAATTTTTCATTGCTCTCTGCGGCTTTTAATCAGGATCTACTGCAGCCGGAAAGCTTGTTCGGCCTCGTGATGCTGTACGTGTTCGTTAAGCTTGTGCATGAGTTTTCTCATGCCTTCGCCATCAAGATGTGGGGTGGCGAAGTCCATGAAATGGGAATTTCGCTGCTAGTGATGGTGCCAGTCCCACATGTCGACGCTACAGCTTCTTGGTCTTTTCGGGATAAGCGCAAACGGGTGCTGGTAAGTGCTGCCGGTATTATGGCAGAGCTCTTCGTGGCAGCGTTAGCGCTGTTCATTTGGTTTAGCGTTGAACCAGGTGTTGTAAAAAATGCGGCGTTTTCCGTGGCGCTCATTGCGAGTGTATCGACTGTACTGTTCAACGCCAATCCTCTGCTGAGGTTCGATGGCTATTACATGCTTCAGGATTATATTGAAATCCCGAATCTCGCAACACGAAGCAGTCGATACTATCTATACTTGATTCAGCGATACCTTTTTGGGATGGAGCAGGCGGCTTCTCCCCAAACTGCAGAGCGTGAACATCTCTGGTTTATTTGTTATGGCCCAGCAGCGCTTATTTACAGGTTGATTGTTATGGTGGCGATCGGAGTCTTCCTCATACAAGAATACTTGGTCATTGGTATCGCTCTCGCCGCATGGGCCGTATCGGTGCAACTGCTGATGCCTATTATACAAGGGGTTGTGTTCCTAATTAAGGGCCCCCAACTTGCAGAAACTAGACTGAGAGCAACGGGGGTCTCTCTGGCCGTAGTGATTGTTATGGTCCTTGTATTCGGACTCGTGCCGTTGCCGCTGACAACGCGCGCTGACGGTGTGGTGTGGGTGCCTGACCAAGCTCAAGTATTCGCTGAGACGGAGGGTTTTATTGAGCATTTGCTGGTTTCTTCCGGTGATCATGTGGAACCTGGTGATGTCCTGGTAGAGATGCAAAACCCGGTACTGCAAACTCAACTTGCCGTGTTGGAAGCACGACGCCGTGAGGTGCTTGCTCGCAGGTGGGCTGAGCAGTCCAGCGCACAGGTGCAGGCACTGATATCTAATTCAGAACTCGAAACCATTGAGTATGAGCTTGTATCACTGCGACAACAGGCTGAAGGTCTGATGGTTAAAAGTCGGGTGTCAGGGACGGTGGTATTGGTAGCTGAGAGTGGATTGGTTGGAATATACCTGAACCAAGGGCAATTGTTAGGCTATGTTTCTAAGGAGGATCGATTAATTGTGCGTGCCGTGGTGGGACAGAGTGAAATTGGGTTGCTTCGGCGCAATGTTGATAGTGTCGAAGTGCGACTGGCAGAAAACAGTGGGCATAGAATTGGTGCAAGGATCATTCGCGAAACACCGGCTGCCAGCCTCGAATTGCCGAGTGCCGCGTTAGGAACGTTTGGCGGTGGCGATATTGCCGTCGACGCAGTATCCCGGGAAGCCAGTACGAACAAAGCATTAGAAAAATATTTTCAGGTCGACCTTGAATTAAACACAGGCGTCGTTGTATCTGGTCTAGGCGAACGTGCCTATATCTTGTTCGATCATGGTTCGGAACCCATTGCGCTGCAATGGTTACGTAAAGCCCGTCAGTTGGTCTTAAGCCAACTCGCGGTATAGGAAGATATATGGAATCTGTTGTTCTATTAGCGAGCTTTAATAGGGGGTTCAGCAATCGGTCTAGTCGACCATTGCTGGCTTTCGTTGGGTGCGCTATTTGGTCCGGCTATATCGGCGCTATAGAACCAGAGCCGCTACCTGACTTTGACTGCGTCATCGAACCGAGTGAAATCGTTGACCTCGGATCTGCTGTTCCTGGCATTATTGACATGATCTACGCGAGACGCAGTGATACGGTAGAAAAAGGTGTGATTGTTGCCACGTTAGATTCAAGTGTCGCTAATGCGAATGCTATTCTCGCAAAGGTGCGTGCAGATTTGACGACGTCCATCAGCTTACGCGAAGAGAGTGCAGCTTTTGGCAATCGTACTAGCGAGAGAAACCGCGCCTTGTATCAAAAAAAGGCCATTTCGAAGCAGGAGATAGACAAACTCGACACAGAGAACCGCATTGCTCAGCTGCAGGTGCGGCAGGAAAAAGACAACAAGACGATTGCAGACCTGACCTATGACCGCGCCAAAGCCGTGCTTGAAAGGCACTCAATTCGATCGCCTATATCAGGCGTCGTGATGGAGGGTTATAAAGCAGTGGGTGAATACATTGAAGACGATCCGGTGATGCGCATTGCGCAGATAGATCCGCTGCATGTAGAAGTGATCTTGCCGGTGAAGTACTTGGGTAGGGTGTTGCCCGGCAGACGTGCGGAGATAACGCCGGGTGTGCCTGGTTATCGTCCTCAAATAGCCACCGTCTCGAGGGTTGATAAGGTTGCTGACGCGGCCAGTGGCACATTTGGTGCGCGCCTAGTTTTGCCAAATTCGGACCATTCGATTGCCGGCGGACTGCGCTGTAATCTGGCTTTTTTGCCTGTTGAACACTCTGCAGTCGAGCCTTCTCCGCTAGCGCTTTCTGGCCAGCAATTATCTAGCAAGGAAATATCCATTCAGTCGAATTTAGTGGCTGAAATGGAAGCGCAAGCAAGTGATGTGCAAATGTCTGTTCAACAGACGGTAGTGGTGGACTCGTTCGAGCCGGCCATTCAAATGACGAGCGCCAGAGATTGTTATCGCGTTGGTCCCCTAGCTAACGCAGTTATGACCGACAGCCTTTCAGACACGATTTCAAAAATGGACGATGCCAGCGAACCACAACATGTTGAAGCTTACCCACTGAACGCCGGCTATCAAGTTTTTGTCGCGTTTCAGCAAGACCAAGCGCCCCCGGTTAACATTCAGGAGTACCTTGGTGGAAAAGGCATAAAAGACTTCTATCGGATCAGTTCGGCAGAAGACGAAGTTCGGGTTTCGGTCGGTTTTTTTGGCAACGAGCTTAATGCTATGGCCTACCAAGAAAGCCTTGCTGAAGTTGATGTTGACGCTGGATTGCTTGCGGTTTTGCGGAACTCCTCTTGGCTCAATCTGTCGTTCGATAGCGGCCAGACGGCTCAGCAAGAGCTCGCGAGGCTGGTGAAACAAATTGCGCCCGCGGCGAGTGTCAAATTGACTCAGTGCAGCGAGTAGGGGCGCAGCTTGTTCTACAGTAGGCTCTGTAAAGTAAGCTTTATCACGTAAGTACCTTAATGTTAGCAACCGCCAAGGTGAGTGCATCGTCACTAAAAATGGATCGACAAAACGATTAGCACCACGTATCGAAGTACTAGAGCCTCGCTTGTTATATTCGGCGGATTTTCTTGGTGCGTTCGTCGGTAACGACGATCCAGATTTGCCGGCTAATGTTGGGGATGTGGATCTGGAAGGCCTGTTAACAGGCCTAAGCGATAGCACTTTGCTGCCAGCGAGTTTACAGCGGGTTGAACTAGTGATTGTTGACAGCAATGTCGCTGGCGCCCAAGAACTCATCGACGACCTTACTGGCGACTCCGACAAAACGATTCTTGTGCACGTGCTCGACGCAAGCGCAGATGGTGTGGAGCAGATCAGCGGAATACTGTCGTTGTATTCTGACCTTGATGCCGTCCACCTTGTTTCCCATGGCTCCAGCACGGCAATGCAGATTGGCAGTACCCTGTTAGGTGCTAACAATCTTGTTAGCTATCAAGAGGCTATTGAAGGATGGGCAGACTCACTAAATGACGATGCTGACTTGCTCATCTATGGCTGTAACCTCGCGGATTCAACCCAAGGGCGTGGGCTGCTAGGTAATCTTGCTTTGTTAACGGGCGCAGACGTTGCGGCGAGTACAGATTTGACCGGTCAGGCGAGCCTCGGTGGTGATTGGGACCTGGAATTTAATGCCGGCGAGATCGAAACCGCCGTCGTATTCAGTGTCAGCCTGCAACAAAACTGGGAGAGTACCTTACCCATTTCCAGCTGGGAAACGCTAGATTCCGACGGAGACGGTCAGATCGACCTTATCAAGATCACCGCCGATGCAGTCCTCAATGATGACTTTAGTGACTTAGTTATTACAGTATCGGGTTTTACCCTTGATGCCACCACGCCGTACTTTACCGATACAGCAGGTGATGCTGTGTTTTATGTCAAGCTTGTGGAGAGTGGCACTGCCGACACGGGCGCAACGCCGACTGTCAGCATAGTCTCTAATGCACAACTCACAGCTGGCGGTAGTGTGGTCGCGGCTGAGACAAGTGTAGCGACAGACAAGGCAGCGCCCGTGATTATTAGTGCCATTGAAACGGCTAATATCGACGGTGATGGCTTTATTGACGCAGTCCGAGTGATCTTCTCCGAGGCCATCCTCGACACAAGCGTGACCCCAAACGATTTTGATGTTGCGGGCGTCAGCAACGAGGCATTCAACTCAACCACTAATGGCGACACTGCCAATGACAACGACATCTACATTACCTTCGACGATGGCGTGCTTGATACCAGCGCTATACCGGAGGTTACCTATACCGGGGATGGTGCGACAGACCCGAATGTGCAAGATCTCGCCAGCAATTTAGTCGCAGATAAAGTCAGCTGGTGGGACACCGACTGGCAAAGTCGCACAAGAATTAGTTTTGATAACACAAGGAGTGGTGAAGACCTCACCGATTTTCCTATTCTGGTGAAACTCACAACAGCTGACATTGATTTCGACAAGATAGCGCCAGGCGGTACAGATCTGCGGTTCGTCGATAGAGATGGTACAACAAAACTGAGCTACGAAATCGAATTATGGGACGACACTGCCGGGGCTGAAAACGCGGTTGTCTGGGTCAAGGTGCCGCAGGTCGATCAGTCAGTAGCGACAGATTATGTCTACCTGTACTACAACAATTCGGCGGCTACGGCAGAACAGGACGCGGCCGGTGTCTGGCCTGCTGCGACCGGTGTTTATCATCTTGGTGAAGAGCCATCGACCACGTTGACGCCAGGTAACATCAAAGATTCAGACGGGTCGGCAAACAATGGAACGTCCTTTACCGGAATGGACGCCTCTGATTTAGTGACTGGTAAAATAGGCAATGCACTCGATTTTGATGGCGACAATAACGACTATGTCGGTTTTGATTCCACGCAATTTGGTGTCGGGGATGATAATCAAAATTTCACTATCTCGGTTTGGGTCAAACCTGATGGTCCAGTCTCTGCTATCAATACTATTTTGGCGAACAGCGCGCAGGGAGCCTCGGTCGATGGTTTTCGATTCTTTATCAATGCTGCTGGTGAAATCCGTATCGAAACAGCTAATGATGTTGGTGACACAGGTACAGCTGAATCGAACCCATCTGTCATTGTTGCAGATCAATGGAACCAGATAACGGTTGTTATAGACCGGAGCGGTGCAGGCGTTGGAACAGCGACGATCTACCTTAACGGTGTCAATGTCACTAATGATGCGACTATTCGAAATGACTTCGACGTTACCAGCGACTGGCAAGTTGGACAGATGGAAAGCAACAATTCGAGATTCCACGGTGTGATTGATGAGCTGCAGATTAGTAGTGGCACGCGTACAGCCGATTGGGTTCAAGCAACTTACTTGTCTCAATCCGGGGCGTTTAACCTAATTGGTGTAGAAGAGTCAGTGACAATTGATAAGGCGTTGCCGGTCCTTATCTCAGCAATAGCGTTTGCTAATCAGTCAGGTTTGCAGTTGAACTTCTCTGAAGCGATCTACACCTCGACCGGTGGTGCAGGTCTGCTTGAAGTCGGAGATTTTACTTATGGCAACGTCGCTGCCGGAGGCGCGACCGGGATCGCCTCTGTTGCCGACTCGACCGGTAGTGACGGCGCAATAACCTTGCAGACAATTGGCAGTATCGCTGCGGCTGACTTCGACGTTGATACTATCGCCGTAGTTGCTGGTCAGGTTTTTGATGCGGCGGATAATGCCGCGAACGTTAATGCTCTGGCCATAGCTGTTCGTGCCCCGGTGGTAGACCTAGATGCCAGTGCAGGGATTGACTATGCCTTCACGTTTACTGAAGGGGACGCCGCCGCCACCATTGTTGGTGCGACCACGAGTATTACTGACATCGACGATACAACGTTGGTTAACGTGGTATTGGACGTCGATGGCGTCGTTGATGGCGCGGCAGAAGAGCTGGCTATTGGTTCGCTGAATTTTGCTTTGAATGCCGCAGACTTCAGCTCGGCCGCGACCATTGGCGGACAGGCGTATACCGTGAACTGGGTGAATTCGACCGGTGTGGCTACCGTGACATTTAATAGCGGTGAAATGATGCTGTCTCAGGCCAATGCTGTCCTGCAGGCAAGCCAGTACCAGCACACCAGTACCACCAATCCGACTGCTGGTGACCGCACCATTGCTGTCACGGTTAATGATGGCGATGAGAGTAGTCGCGTGGCTACGACCACTGTCACTGTTGCGCCCACTAATGATGCCCCGATTTTGGACCTAGGTGGTGGTAATAACTATGCGTTTACTTTTACCGAAGGTGACGCTGCAACTAAGATTGTTGGTGCCATCACGATAACGGATGTTGATGACGACGATTTGGCGAATGTGATCTTAGAGGTTGGTGGCGTAGTCGATGGCGCCAACGAATTATTGACGATTGGCAACCTGACCTTCGCGCTGGATGCTGCCAACTTCACCAATAATACGGTCAACGTGAGTGGTGATACTTACGTTGTTGACTGGGTTCAGGGAACCGGTGTCGCGA
>JBLHVI010000014.1:0-68465 GCA_047630175.1 Candidatus Azotimanducaceae bacterium | reverse complement strand
TATCGTTCGAAGACCAGTAATTGGTTGTTTGCTGGCATGGCGCTGTCTTGTGCAAGTGTCAGACCGTGTTTTGCGGCTAACTGTTGCAGGGTCTCAATATCACGAATGCCGCTCAGGGGGTTGCTGTTCTTGAGCCGTTTATCAAATTCAGCATTGGAGGCGCTAGTGAACTCGCCGGCATATTTGAACGGCCCGTAGATGCACAGTTTGCCGGTGTCTGGCAGTAATGCTGCAGCACCCGTGAACAGGGACGCGAGTAACGCTGCGGGCATAATATGCAGCACATTAGCTAGGTAGATATGATCTGTCTCGGGCCAGTCGGTGCCGCTGATGTCAAGATACAGGGCCGGCTTGACGTTTGGAGGTGCTAGGCGCGCTATATTGTTGACGAGGCAAGGATGATAATCGCCGCGATCTGTCGGCTGCCAAGTGAGCCAAGGTAGCGCCTGAGCCATGAAGATCGCATGCTGACCTGATCCGCTACCAATCTCCAAAACCCGCGCTGGGTTTGGGAGCAGGGGTATGAGTTGGTCCCTTATATGGCTTTTGTTGTTATCGGCAGGCTGTGAGAACCGAATGAAGTCTGTCATAGCGCTTTCATACTGCTGTCTTAGGCCCCTTATGCATCAGATTCAGGTTCTGGTGCGCTATAGCCTTCAATGCGGTCAGTTTCCCCGCCCTCGAGAAACTTGTCTCGTTGTTCGTTAAGGTACTTACGTGACGCTTTGTCCATCAGGTTCAAGTGCTTTTCATTGATCAACATTGTTTGCATATGCTGCCACTCGAGCCAGGCTTGCTCCGAGACGTTATCGAATATGTCTACGCCACGTGCACCGGGGAAGGGGGGCTCTGTCAAACCGGGTAGATCTTTCTTCAGTCGGCAACAAAATACGGTTCTACTCATAAGGGCTCTCTTGTTAATGGTGCTGGTAAATAGGGGTCTTTCTAATAATGCTTGTGTAGATGATGCCCTGCCGAGTTAAAGGGCTAGGGACGCGCCTGTGCGATCAGTGATTGGCCTCCATCACTGGCGCCCGCAGCAGTGCCAATTGCTCGAAAATGCGCGTCACCGGACGTGTTAGGCCGATCTCAGCAGGTGCCTGTAGGGAATACCATGCATGCGTTTCGGCGACTTGGTCTATTCCCAAGCAGCTGTCTGCTGTAGCGTATGTTACGTGAACCGGCGCAATATCTAAATGAAAGTGACTAAAAGTATGTCGAAATTCAGGCAGGTGGGGGGCTTGCTGGCGCTGTAACCTCTGGTCTGTTAGGTGTTGTTCCAATTGCGCCGGGGCTATTTCTGGGAACCCCCACAAGCCGCCCCAGAGACCCTGACTAGGGCGCTTTTCCAGCAAAAACTCACCGCGTGGGTTCTCGATTAGCAACATGCACGTGGTGCGAATTGGCATAACTTTTTTGGGTTTTTTGCCAGGGAATTCAGAGGTCCGGGCTGTGGTAGCAGCGATACACTCGGTGGCAAAAGGGCATATATCGCACTGCGGTCGACTGCGTGTGCATAGGGTTGCGCCGAGGTCCATGATGGCTTGGGTATAATCGGCAACTCGGTCATGGGGCGTGAGTTGTCCCGCGAGCGTCCACAGTTGATTGGCAACTTGCGTTTCTGCTGGCCAGCCAGAAATACCAAAGCAGCGTGCTAAAACACGTTTGACGTTGCCGTCGAGAATTGGCGCCCGACCGCCCCCAGCAATACACATAATGGCGCCGGCGGTTGACCGGCCGATGCCGGGCAAGTCGATCAGACCGTCTAGGTCGTCGGGGAATTGACTGTTGTTATGCTGATGTAATTGTTGCGCGGTCTTATGCAGATTGCGGGCGCGGGCATAGTAGCCCAGCCCTGTCCACAGATGCAGTACCTCGTCTTGGCTCGCGGCGGCGAGGGCGTTGATGTCCGGAAAGCGCGCCATAAAACGTTCATAATAGCCGATGACTGTGGCTACTTGAGTCTGCTGCAACATGATTTCAGAGACCCAGACCCGATAGTGGTTGATATCGTGTTGCCAAGGCAAATGCTTACGCCCGTGTTGATCAAACCAGGTTAGTAAGCGCTCGCTAAAATCATCGATCATTTACCGAAGAGACCTTTTAGCAGATTTTTGGCTTTGTCTTGAATTTCTGGAGACAGTTGATCCTGCAGCTTCTCGACAATTTTGTCTGTACCTTGACGCTGAACCTCTTGGGTGAGCAGGTCAGCGACGAGTTTCTGGACGCCTTTTAGGTTTGGTAAGCATAGCTCAACAGGAGAAGCATCTATGGCACCCTCACAATGCAGCGGCCAGCGCAGGCCTGCCATGGGTGGTTTGACGCCGAATTGGCTGGTGTCCGACGCCTGTAAGGTAATACCAATGTCGTAGACCAATTGGTTGTTCCAATAATCAACACCACCGGTACCACCGATAAGCATGGTTTCAAGCTGCACGTTAAGTTCTTGGTTGGCCTCGATGCCGGCGTTCAGCGCTAAATTGCCGTTGAGAGATTCAAACGGCATCTTGTCAGGCCAGGCAGCGACGCTAGAGGTCTTTCCGCGCAGGCTGTCAAGCATGGCGGTAGCGCTCTTGATAGGTCTGACGTCAAGGGTCCCATCATTGATGGTGAAGCGGTTGTCGCCATTTAATGTAGCGAGTATTTCACTGAGCATTTTACCTTTGAAAGTGGTCTGGGAATCTAGGTCAAGATTGCCCGTGATCCATTCAAATTCTGTTAGTTTAGCGATACTAAGTCCGTTGATGCTCAGCTTTGTAGCACCCGTCGCGACGCCAGTGACAGGCGTGTTGGCATCAAAGTTCAGGCTGATCCGTCCATCGTAGCCGTCTACTGTGGTGCTGAGCGCGAGCTTTTGCTGCCGGTTGGCGATAGTAGTGACGAAGTTGTTGAGGATGTAAGCATCATAAAGAATGCTGTCAATGCTGAGTTTACCGTCGAGCTCATAAGTGTTGAGCAACGTGACGGGCAGCACCTCGCTGTCTATCGCTGCAACAGCTGTTTCAGCCTCTGCGGGCGCGACATCGGGGCTCATGTAATCGCTGAGGTTAATCTGGTCAATGGCAATGTCAAAGCCGGCTTTTATTTTCTCGCCCGTATCTGCGGTCAGGCTTCCCTTGATATTGCTGCTGTCTAACATAGCGGTTAGGTTGGTGAAGCTAATTATTGGCAGGGTGCCACTTATATCTGTTGTCAGGCCAAAGCTGTTGAGGGCGTCTGGGTTGTTGGTGGCGATAGGGTCGAGCTTAAGGCTGGCCATGAATGGTTTGATGGCAAACGGTGTAATTTGCAGCTTGCCTTGGAGAGTAGGCGCACCATTTAAATCGGTAACGTCGAGGCTAGTACTGCCGCGCATATCGGCGACGTTGAAGTTGCTGTCCGTCAGCTTCAGGGTGCCCACGAGCAAATCAGCATTGCCACTAAGGGTTATACTGGCTGGAATGTTGTCCATGTCAGGCATGCTGGTTTGAGTGTTAATTGTCAATTGCTTGAACTGGTACTTATTAAACGTTGCATCGAAGGCTAGTTCACCGCCGCCGGTAATCACTGAGCGCAATTTCGCAGGTTTGTCTTCGACAGCGATATCGAAGTCTATGCGGGTCAGCTTGTCATCGCTTATTGCGCCGGTGTTGAGGGATTTAATAGCAATGACGTAATGACTGGCAGTCGCTAGTTCTTCGTAGTTGATATTGGCGTTGCTGATGTTAATGCCTGCAATATCAAGTTTGACACTGCTGCTGTCACCATCCTCTGCAACCGCCTGAGTTTCAGTGCTGTTGCCAGCGACTTCCCAGTTACCCTTGCCGTCGGCGTCGACCACCGCGTTGACGGTTAGGCCGTCGATACTAAGTCCATCGATAGCCAGTTCTGCGCCAAAAATCAGCGGCAACAGCTTGAGATCGACGGCGACACTATCGAGCGTCATCAGCGCGTCGGCTGCGTCAACTGGTCGGAGTTCGACGCCGGTAATATTGATAGCGATGAGCGGCCAGTAACGCCATTTGATATCGCCGTTGATGGCCACTTCGAAGCCTGTCTGAGTCTTAACGATGCTGGACAACTCGTCTTGGTAGTAGTCGGGATTGTCGAGCAGCATGACTATGCTGCCAAACAAAAGTGCTGGAATCAGGATTATAGCGGCGATGAGTATTTTCATGAGTAACCTTTTTAAGAGTCTTTTCAGGCGGTCGGTTTAAATATTCGGTTCTAAACGATCAGTTTCAAAGGATCTGCGTTTGCAGTGTTCTAGTCATGTTGGTTTTGGATCGCCAAGGCCAAGTTACTGCGTGCATACTCGCATAGCACCTGAACGATACCGCGAGTAACTTCCTTGTTGCCCGCCATAAGTTCGTACAAAGATTCGCCGTTGAGGCGCAGCAGTGTGCAGTCTTCTACGGCGGCGACGGACACCGATCGAGGCTCTGGGTCCAGCGCAGAGAGTTCGCCGAAGACCGTCCGTCCGCCGACGACGCCGAGTTTCTTGTCACCATCAAAAAAGCGAACCTTACCGGATGCAACAATATACATAGAGGTGCCGAGTTCACCTTGTCGGATGATAACCTCACCCGCGTCGTAGCCGACGGTCTCGACAACAGTAGCCATGTCTACCAGTTGCGCCTCGGGCACTGATGAAAAAATCTTCACAGATTTGAGGATCAGTACCTTCTCAATGGTCAGTAGCATATAGCCGCTCAGATACGAGTTTAGATAGCATTATGCCAGACTCGTGTCGCTGGCAGGTAATTCTATTGTCACGACGCCAGCGTGTCTGTTTGTGTGTCTGGGTCAGCATCTGAACGGGCTTGGAGGTCGAGAAGCAACTCGTTCACAACATTTTTGACGCTGGTGCTCGGGTCATCTTGATGGGATACAAGGGTGCGTCGTAATTCTGGTGGGTTGAGCTGATGCAGGCTCCACAGTGCGGTCTCACGAATGATTATTTCAGGGTTGTCGACGGCTTCATGCAGCCGCGCTAAATGTTGCTGGCTTTTCTGTTGGCCCACTTGATAAAGCATGGCTGCGCGAGTCCAGTAAAAGGCGGCATCAAGATGTTCTTCCATTAGGTTGTTAAAGCGCTCATCGGCAGCCATAGGCGGGTGTGGAAAGCGCTCGGTTAGCACCTGTAAGCGTTCTTCAATACTTATTTCGTCGAGAATGGGTAGCACCACTTGTTTGATTTCAGCAGTAAGCAGATTTTCCAGCACCTCAAGCGCAAAAACCCGTAGTTCTGATATTCGCGAGTCGATGTTGGCGCGTGTGTCGAGCATGACAATCGACGGAAACAAGAAGGAAATGAGCAGCAGCATATTGTCACGCCGCAGATCAAGCTCACTACCGAGGGCTGAATGCACCAGTTCATAGCGCTTATCGGGGTACAGGTCCTTCATTGATGCCAGCAATAAGGTGATCAACCGGACCTCTTGGTCGAGTAAATTGACGAATATATACTTATCGTCAGGCTCAGCTTGGTAGTGCAGATGCGCAAGGCCGAGGTAAATCTGATGCTTAACCGCAGGGTCCTGCGTGGTCAAGTGACGCATTAAAACTTCTATCGCCTCAGCGCCGCCGATTTCAGCAACGATGTCGAGCATGTAGAGGCGCTCTTGGCGCTCAACAGCCGGGGATGATATGCCGAGATCAAGATCATACAGTGCTCTGTCGCCGTAGTGTCGCAACGCATGGCTGGTGGGCCCTTGCAGGCCTGGCTGTGATATTTTGGAGATCAACGGATTGATCAAGCGAACATCCTGAATAAGGCCGGCCGCATTTACCGCATGCTGAACCACGGTGGCATCTTGGTCGTCGAGAAGCTCAACCAGAAACCCGGAGAAGGCGTCACTCTCGGTTTCGCCCATTACATCAGCAGCAATTATTCGATCATCAACGTTAGCGCTGCGCACCAAGGCGAGTAAATAGTCTAGTGCCTCGTTTTGCTTCGGGCTAAAACTCAGTATGCCTACTAATGCGCCTTTGCGCAGGTCTCGCTGTTCGTCGTCGAGGAACGGCACCAAGCGGCCGATGACGTCATCCGGCCCCAGATCTGCGTATGTCATTAAAGCCTGACCGCGGACGTGGGGGTCTGCCTCGTTATTGATGCGTTCAAGGACGTGCTGGGTGAGCGGCAATATTTCAAGACGCGCTATACGCTGGAGCGTATTCAGGCGAATCTGCTGATTTTCATGCAGCAGGACGTCTTTGACGAGCTCGGTAAATTCAGGATGCTCTATCCCTTCCAGTAGATCCAGGCAATAAAAGACTTCTGAGGGGTAGTCGCTGCGCAGTCCCTGTTTGATCAAGTCGAGGCTCGCGTTGTCGAGTTCTTGCAATGAGATCTGACCAAGCTTACGTTTCTGGATACTTACCACTAGGTTGGACAGGTACATACGGCGGATCAACACGCCCAGACAAATCCAAGCGATCATGAGTGCGCTAAGGATAAGTAGAAAATACTTTGGTTCCCATTGTAGATAGTTGGAGACAATATATAGGCAGAGTCCAGCGAGTCCGCCTGATAATGGATCAATAATGCCCTCTATCAGGGCGGTTCCTTGAATACGTTGGCGGTCGGGGAGCACCTGAAACAAGATCGCGACACTAGGTCGCCAGATTGCCGATTGTAGGACAAAACGCATGCCGTTGGTGATCACCATTACGGCAAAAATTGCCGCCATGGTAACGCCGCTGATTTCCATCACACTGACGGCGGTAGAACCGATACCAACAACAATAGGAAAAGCGATAACGCCAGCCAAAATGCCAAAGCGGCGTAGAAATGGCGCGAACAGAAATACCATGGTGAGCAGCGTGATAAGGCCTATAACGGCGAAAAACTGACCAATAAAAGCCGCGAGATCTTGTTCGCTGGGGAATTGTACGGCGGCATATTTGTAGAACGCCACATCGAGAAAGAAATACGCGAAAATATAGGCGACATAACTCACGCCGATCAAGCGCACGTAGGGTATCCGTAGCAGACCGAGTAGGCGGCTGTCGATTTCGTCATGCAGCAGATCAGTAGATGTCAGGACTAACTGGTTTTTGAAGCGGATCAGCGTTAACTGGACAATGACGAACACGCCCAACAGGGCCACGGCAGCGACCAACAACAGGTCTTTGACTTCCATATAATTCAGCAAAAATGCTACCGAAAGTCCCCCGACGAGTTCAGCTAGGAATTCGCCTGAACGGGTAATGCCGGACAAGCGTTTTGTCTGGCGAACGTTCAGTAGACGCGTCAGCAGGGCGATAAACTGCAAGCTGAATAACATATAGACAATTTCAAAAAACAACGGCAAACCGAAAATTAGTAATCGGTTGTCACTAATATTAAGAATGGTGGAAAACAACAGAAGCCCAGTGAGTATGGTACCGAGAATCGTAAACAAGTAAGCGCCGACAGAGAACCCGTGAGTTAACTTGTCGATCGCGAGTGTCACGGGGATGCCGGTGAGGGCAAGTAAGATTGCCACTAAGGCTAATTGTTCCGAACCGAAATTCGCGAGGAATAACGTAAAGGCACAGACTCGGATCAGGCCAATTGCGATACCTGACATGAACATGTTGCCAAAGAGTAGGGCAACCAGCGGTGTCTCTTCAGGCCTTATACCTAAGGCCTGTTGCAACCGGTTGCCCGCTATAGTGTCATTCAAGGTTCACTCGCTTTGTTTGACTGCCAGCGGTTGGCTTTGAGCGGCTAGTATGCGTCATTTATCGCATCTGAGCGAGGCGCAACTTGTCGGTCGTGTCTCTTGGGTGTTAGTGGTAAAGTCGAGGTCTAATCTGCTAGTCTCAAGATTGGTCAAATCAGGAGTCTGTTGATGGTCAAGCTTGGCAGTATCGAACACCCCCTGCGTGTCGCCATTATTGGCGCAGGTCCTTCCGGTCTTTACACTATCAGCAATTTTCTTAAGCATAAGGAGCTCAGCGTCGAGCTGGATCTGTTTGACCGCTTGCCGACACCCTACGGCCTTGTTCGCGCTGGCGTTGCCCCAGATCATCAAAAAGACAAGTCTGTAACGCGTGCCTATGCTAAAAGTTTAGAGCAGCCAAATGTACGCTTTTTCGGCAATGTGGAATACGGCAAGCATATCTTTTTGGCTGATCTGCAGGCTCATTATCATCAGATCATTTTTACGAACGGCGCGTCCACAGATCGAGACTTAGGTATTGCTGGCGAAGACCTTGCCGGCAGCTACTCGGCGACAGACTTCGTTGCCTGGTACAACGGTCATCCAGATTATGCACATCACCAGTTTGATTTAACCCAAGAGCGTGTCGCGATTGTAGGTGTGGGTAACGTTGCGATGGATGTGGCGCGCATTTTGTGCAAGTCGGTGGAAGAGCTGCAAATCACTGATATTGCCGACCATGCGCTGCAGACGCTGCAGCACAGCCGCGTCAAGCAAGTATATTTGCTGGGTCGTCGCGGACCGGCGCAGGCTGCGTTTACGCCACCGGAGATTAAAGAGCTGGGTGAGTTAGCGCAGGCAGATATCGTTATCAGCGCGGACGACGCCCGTGTCGATGCGCTGAGTCAGGCGGCTATGGCGGCGCACCCTGATAAAAATGTTGAGAAGAATGTCGGCTTTATCACCGAGTACAGTCAACGGCCGCAGCGGATCAAAAATAAATTATTAACCTTGAGGTTCCTGGTCTCGCCTACCGAAATCCTGGGCGCGTCGGGCAAGGTGACGGCCATCAAGTTAATGCGCAATGAGATCTATGACGCCGGGGACGGCGCTATTCGACCTCGGGCAACCGGTGTTGAGGAAGTATTGCCTGTTGGTTTAGTGTTTCGCTCTGTCGGGTACCAGGGAATGCCTGTTGAGGGTATTCCGTTTGATGCACGCAGCGGCACCATTAGTCATGAGCATGGGCGGGTAGTCAGTGCCGACGGGCAAGCATTACCGGGGCTTTACACAGCGGGCTGGATTAAGCGCGGTCCTACGGGCGTAATCGGCACTAACAAAACCTGCGCCCAAGAAACCGTTGGCTGTATGGTTGAGGATTTGCAAACGGGTCAGCACTTCAATCCTTCAGAGCCGAGTATTGCCGCCATTGAGACGTTAATCAAAACGCGGCAGCCACGCTTTGTGACTTACGAGGATTGGTTGAAAATTGACGCCGCCGAAATAGCCCTAGGAGAAGCTCAGCAACGCCCCCGGGTCAAGTTCGTTAGCGTCGATGCGATGTTGGATATCGCCGGCTGTTAACTGGGCGGCAGTGGCAATCAACTCGACGTTGATGCTCAGCTACCGCGCTCAACTATCATGCGCGGCGACCGTTCTTCACTACTATTCTCCACTACCATTCTTCACTACCATGCCGGCCTAGGTGTGACAATGGGGAAACGCCGTTCAAAGACATCGAATAGGCCGCCTAACTGAGCCAGTGCGCTCGCATCGCCGTTGATCTGTAGCGCGCCTGACTGGATCAATTGAGGTGCATCCACCAGGCCGAGCATTAAGCGTTTAAAATCGAGGCTTGTAATGGTCAGGCTGGCGGTGGGGTCAGGATGCTGCCGATCAACGAAACCATGAAGCACGGAGTTTTCGATACTGAGTAATGTGTTTGGCGTGTCGGTGAAATTGAGATTGATATGCAGTACTTGGCCATCAACCTTATCGCTGTTGAGGCGAACGGCAAGGGTCTGAAATAAATTTTCTAGGGGCATGGCGCGGGCCATGCTTTCGGTGGCCGTAAAGTGGGCTCCTTTGGGTAGTCCCTCGCGTAATTCCATGGCACCGCAGAGGAAAAAATTCCTCCAAGGGCCTGATTCTGACTGATAGCCCAGCTGTTCTAACGTATCTGCCAGCAATGCACGACCCTCTGCATGTTCAGGCTCAGCCATCACCACATGGTTGAGTACTTCGGCTACCCAACGATAGTCTCCTGCCTCAAAGCAAGTGCGGGCGCGGGTCACCACGGCATCAGCACCGCCCATAAAGTCTACGTAACGCTGACCTACTTCTACCGGTGGTAGAGGATATAGATGAGCAGGATTGCCATCAAAAAATCCAAGATACTTTACGTACACAGCACGCGTGTTGTGATGCACTGTGCCGTAGTATCCACGGTTGTAAAATTCCTTGCCGAGAGCATCTGGGAGTGTAACCTGCTCGGCAATCTCTTCTTTGGTATAACCGTGATTGGCTAGCCGCAACGTCTGATCATGGATGAATTTATAGAGGTCGCGTTGCTTCTTGAGATAGTCAATGGCGGCCTCGCGACCCCACGTGGGCCAGTGATGGCTGGCAAATTGGACTTCTAGGTCGGCACCAAACAGGTCGATAGATTCGTTGATCTGAGCCGCCCAGGCTAAGGCATCACGCACTTGGGCTCCGCGAGGCGTATAGACGTTGTGCAGGTGATGAGATGTGATCTCTGACATGCATAGGGCTTTGAACTGCGGAAAATAAAACACCATCTCCGCCGGGGCCTCGGTACCCATTGTCATTTGGAAAACAATATCAATACCGTCGATGGTGCGGGTCTCGCCAGTTTCGCTAATTGTGTCGTTGGGAATCACAAATCCCGTGGTGCCCATAGAAAGCGCTGCACCCAGACCGGTGGTGACGAAGGCCGTGGGGGACGGTTTTAGCAAGTTACCATACATGTAGGTGGCGCGCCGGCCCATGACATTGCCGACCAAAACATTCTCGGCCAAGCATTCTTTGACATAGTCCATGGGCGCGATAACTTGCACTTTGCCAGATTCCACGTCGCTTTGATCAACGACGCCCAGCACGCCTGCGTAGTGATCGGCATGACTGTGGGTATGAATGACGGCCACTACGGGTCGCTCGCCTAGCTGCTCATTGGCGAGTTTAAGGCCTGCACCGGATGACTCAGACGATGTTAGCGGGTCAATAATAATCCAGCCGGTCTCGCCACGAATCAGTGTCATATTAGCGATATCAAACGAGCGAATTTGATAGATGCCATCGACGACCTTAAACAACCCATGATGTTGGGCGTTGAGTTGCGCCATGCGCCACAAGGAGGGGTTGACCGTGTCAGGCGCAGCATCATCGAGAAACTTCGTGTGCTCAAGGTCATAGACGGGGCGGCTTGCGCGCGAGTGTTGGATTGTCATGGGGCTTAGCGTTTTGATAAAGCCGCGACTGGCGTCAGCAAAGCTTTGTCTGTCATCAAAGTCTAGTTGTTCAAAGACTGCGTCATTGCGTTGCCGGGTGTGGTCGCTGGCAGCTTTGGCTTGCTGCTGGTCATGAGGCAAGGGTGTGTAGGTCATTATGACGACTTCTCATTGTTATTAGTCGCACCAGCATAGCGAGTTCTGACGGGCAAGCAAGTACCTAGCTGAGGAGACGTTTCGGCGGCGTAGTGCTACCGTGGCACATTGTCTGTCTGCGTTGGAAAGCCTGAATACGTGTTATACCTGAGCCTGCTTGCTGATACCTTTACCGTCACTGGACCTATTTTTATTTTGGTGTTGCTGGGCATGGCCTTGATGCGGCTGGGTTTTATCGATGATGACTTTGTGACCACATCGTCTCGCCTGGTGTTTTCTCTGTGCCTACCGGTATTGTTGTTTACCACCGTGAGTGGCATCGACATGGCGCAGACGCTGGCGCCGAGCATTCTACTATTTAGCGCCTTAGCTGCGGTGCTGACGTTTTTCATTAGTTGGCTGGTAGCCATTTGGTTGGTGCAGCCTCGTGACGATCGTGGGGTTTTTGTGCAGGCGAGCTTTCGCAGCAATCTCGGTGTTGTTGGGCTGGCATTATGTGCAAACGCTTATGGCTTACAAGGTCTGGCGCTGGCATCCTTGCTGATAGCAACGCTAACGATCCTCTACAATATTTTGAGTGTTGTGGTGTTGGCTTACTACAACCCCCATCGAGTGATTTCCTGGGGAGGGGTTTTAAAGGATATTGCGACGAACCCGCTGATTCTAGCTATTGTTTTGGCGTTGGTTTTCAATGCATGGCAAGTCCGTCTGCCTGGGTTTCTGCTCAGCACGGGTACTTATCTCGGGGGCCTGGCGCTACCACTTGCACTGTTGGGGACAGGCGCCAGCATGAACCTTAAGGCGCTGCGGCATTCATCGCTAGTCACTTTGCTGTGCCTGTTTCTCAAGACTGCTGCCCTACCCGTGCTGGTTACTTGGCTGGCGTGGTTGCAAGGCTACAGGCAAATGGAGCTGGGTGTGCTGTTCTTGCTGTTCATGAGCCCAACGGCGACTGCGAGCTTTATTATGGTGAAGTCGATGGGCGGCAATCAGGCGTTGGCAGCGAACTTGATCATGACAACGACGTTGGTGTCGTTGTTCACCGCGAGCCTTGGACTGTTTGTGTTGCAGTTGCTTGGTCTGGCGTAAATGATTGCTCACGTAGCTGCAGGGCTTTAGATTGCGTCGGGCTCGCGAGCGGGGCGGGCGCTTGTTCAGGCGAGGCTGACCTTGCAAACTCTGTGGTTGATCTTGCTCGGTGTTCGGGTGAGACTGCGCAGGCAAAACACGACGCTCAAGCGTTATTAATTTTTTAACTATCTCTCACTATTCATTACGACAGGAGCAAATCAATGACAGTCAAAATAGGCGATAAGATCCCGGATGCGACCATGAACATAATGGGCGAGAAGGGTCCGCAAGCTATTACTACCAGTGACTTGTTTGCGGGTAAGAAAGTTGTATTGTTTGCCGTGCCAGGGGCATTTACACCAACCTGCAGCGCCGCACATTTGCCGGGTTTCGTGGTTAATGCTGACAAGATAAAAGCCAAGGGCGTTGATGCGATTGTTTGTGTTTCCGTTAATGACGCGTTCGTGATGGACGCCTGGGCAAAAGATAAAAATGCTGAAGAAATCATGATGGTGGGCGACGGTAATGGCGACTTTGCTGAGGCTATGGGCTTGGTGCTTGATGGTTCTGGTTTTGGTCTTGGAAAACGGTCGCAGCGTTACGCCCTGATTGCCGAAGATGGCGTCATTACCGCTCTGAATGTTGAGCAAGGTCCAGCCTTCGAGTTGAGCTCTGCCGAGAAGATTTTAGAGGCGCTGTAGTATGTTGATGAAGTGTGAGTAACACCGGTCACAGTGGCCGACGAATATGCCCGTATTGCGTAAGTGATACGGGTATTTTTTTGGCTCTCGCCGCGCTATGGTCGCGCGCTCATAAGTGCTTCGCTAACCTCGCTATTCGCAGACTCTACTACTGCGCGCAGGCGTTTTCTGGCGCGAAATAGGACTCTATCGAAATGTGCGTTGCTTAAGGCCAGCGCCTCACACAAGCTTTGCTTGCTCTCTTCTTGAAAGTAGGAGCGCCACAGCACCTGTCGATCGCGTTCAACAGGCAGGCGCGCGAGCAGACACAATGTTAGACGCCGTTGCTCTGCATTTAATAAGCGTTGTTCGGCGTCTTCAGTAATGTCTACAGGGTGATGGACCATCTGTAATGTTGCTTGCTGATTGGCGGGCTGGCGCAGCCAGCTAAAGTACGAGTAGCGGGCCGTCTGATGAACAAACCTGTCAAGATAGCGCGGCTCGTCGATGCCTCGTGAGCGCAGGCGCAGTAGCAAGGTCAGCATGACATCGTGGGTAATATCTTCAGCTTTAAACTGATCGCGGGTGTAGCCGCCGAGTTGGCGCCTGACTGCGAGATAATAGCGTTGGCAAAAAATGTCTTCCATGGTTTTGTCACCACCGTGGATACCCCTTGCCAACTGTTCTGCATCGCGATAGCAATCTGACTGGCGTTTTATCGGGTTCTTTTTGCTGGGGCTCTCTGTTTTTTTTTCCTTGGGGCTCTCTGTGCTTCTTTCGCGGAGGCGCTCGATGTTTCTGTCGCTGAGGCTCTCTGTGTTTCTTTCGCTGAGGCTCTCTGCAGTTCTTTCCTCTGCGCTCTGCTTAAGAGCGGCCCGTTGCTTCAATGGCGTTGCTCGCATAACCAAACCATCCTTTAATAAGTCGAGGCTTCGTGGTTATTAGTTATACAACACGGGCTGGCGCAGACAATCGACCATTGGTTTAGGCAAAGGGGCGGTTACCTAAACGATTGGATGAATTTAGGCGCCAATTGAGACCAGGATCGGTTTCGTAATGAGTGAGTGAGTGCGTGACAGCGACGCGTGAAACATGCGAAACCAAGCCTTAGTCGGCATTTCGCCCGGTGCCCCATCAATATTGTAATGGTCTAGAGCGAATGATTCAGAGGTCCGTTGTCGATTAAGCGAATGTATGCGCTATCCAGGGCTGTGGGACGCAAGAACTGCTCGGATTGAATCAACCCTGTTTCAGTCGATTTAATAGCTCGCCGTTGTCAGGTGCTGGGGTGGTTGCCATCTATTTTTGCTAGCGAACTTAGTGAGGTCTTTTGCGCGCCGCGGTGAGTTGCATCTTGAGCGCGCTAATTTGTGCTGCCAGTTCGCGTTGTACTTGTTCCTCGGCGACAGTCTAACCGCGGGCGGGTTTGATAGTTAGATCGTGTTGTATCAGCGGCCTTACTGCGCTTGCGGCAACCAGTAGTAACGGCTCGACGCGGGCGTGATGGATGGCATAGCTTGAGGATAAGCTGGTAGAAACGATAGCGTCGCTACCGTGTGCGACTTTAATCGGCGAAAGCATAAACACGCTGTTCGAATAGATATTAGTTCACGATTTTTGGTCTGTAGGTCTGTGTTGAATAGTCTGGGTTCCGAGACTTTGCCGCAATGCTCGCCGTTGATGACGAAGTCACCGATATTGAGCGGTTTGGTGACTCGCAAAGTGATTGTTGCCATGAAATCCGTGACAAAAAAGCGGATGAGAACGTAATCACGGCAGAAATATCAAGGCCGACAATGTTCAGAATTGAGCAGCCGGTACCCCCTCTGCAAGTGGTGTGGCAGTCGCCTGGCAAATCATCGCCAGAAGCGCCAGAAAGCACCGCAGGTGTTGGCGTGGCAGTTGTGCTTCGCTGCCAAGCTCTGGGCGTCTAGTTAGTAGTAGTTAGTAATAGTTAGTCTGAATCGAAAGCTAAGCCACGTGGAGAGCCGCATAGAGAGACATGTGACACATAGGAATGCGGTTCTGACAGTCTGTGTTGGGCCTGGGCCAATTGTCCTAAGTTGGCAGCTCTTAGCTGCTTTTCCGGGGTTGCTAAAATGGCGAAATAACTGTCACTAAGACTAGCGCTCAGCCTGCTCGCCGCAAGAACCGCTGCGGTCGCTTCGTCCACCAGCGCTGCGTTCTGCTGGGTCATCGCGTCCATTTGGGATACCGTTGTATTGCGGATCAGACGCACTCGCCGGCTGTGATAGCTGCAGAAGTGTGTCACCTACGCCGTTGAAGTCCCCGACCAGTCATGTATGCTTGCGAGTATTCAATCTTTGGTAGGACAAACGTTGTGACTGAGCGCTCTAAACCCATAATATTGGTTGTTGATGATCAAACAACGGTCGTGCGTGTTATGGGCAGAATGCTGTCCCAGCAATACATCGTACACGTGGCGACTACGGGTGAACGAGCTCTGGAGATCGCAGAAGGGCAGCAGCCAGACTTGATTTTACTCGACATGGTTATGCCGGGGATGGACGGACTGGAAGTGTGCCAGCGACTGAAGTTAAATCCAGCGACTCACCATATTCCCGTTATTTTTGTGACCTCTATGGACGACAAACACCATGAGGCCAATGGCTTCAAGGTTGGCGCCGTAGATTACATTGGCAAGCCACCTTCGCAGGAAGTTATGCATGCCCGCGTGGCGCTGCATCTTGCCTTAAGTCGGCAGACGAAATTCATTGACGCCATTGCTAACGGTCAGCTTGAGGCGTCGGAAGAAGTCGTTAGTCTTGCTAAAATGCTAGTAAAGGGTGAGTAATGCAGGGCGATTGGTCCAAGGCTATTAATTTCGAGCCGTAATCTCGGTGTTATCTCCTCTTCAACACCCTCCGTTTGAAAGCCCGCTCCTTAGGAAATCTCGCATTAGGAAAAATTATGAGTTACCAAAGTTTTAATGTCTCGATTGAGGCGAATATTGCACATATCCAGCTTAGCCGGCCGGAGAAGCGCAATAGTATGACGCCTGAGTTTTGGGATGAATTACCGCAGATTGTCGCTGATATTGACGATAACAGTCGAGCCCGTGTGATTGTAATTTCATCGACTGGGCCGCATTTTTCCGCAGGCCTAGATCTCGACAGTTTTTTCACAGGGGGGGATGAAGCCCAGCAGGCTGATCCGGATCATAAGCTCACTCGCGGCGAGAGTTTCTATCGCACTGTTAAGCGTATGCAGCACACCTTTAATTGTCTCGAAGACTGTCGGTTGCCGGTACTGGTGGCGATTCAAGGGGGCTGTATTGGTGGAGGTATGGATTTTGTCACAGCGTGCGATATTCGCTACGCGACGGCTGATGCCTTTTTCACTGTTTATGAGGTCAAAATTGGTATGACCGCGGATGTCGGTACATTTCCGCGACTGGTTAAGTTGATTCCCGAGGGCATAGTGCGTGAACTCGCTTATACCGGGCGTCGAATGTCGGCGGCAGAGGCGCATCAGGCTGGTCTGGTGAACCAAGTGTTTGCTGATCATGAGGGTCTCCTTGCGGCCGTGATGGAGGTTGCAGCCGAGATTGCCAGTAATGCCCCGTTAGCCGTTTACGGTTCGAAACGGATGATTAACTATGCGCGAGACCACTCGACGGCAGACAGTCTTGATTACGTGGGTATCTGGAATGCGAGTTTTCTGCAGCCGGCTGAGATGATGGAGGCAATTACGGCTAACGGCGAGCGTCGCCCCGGCAAGTTCGCCAGCCTACCAAAGAAGGGTCGCTGAGCATGGGTGTGGGGAGCTGGGAGCCAGCCAAGACACACAAGCCACTCGAGTTGCCAGCACTATGGGCCTGCATCAGCCAGAGCGAGGCAGGTGATCTTCTGAGTCTTGCAGCGAGTCTAACGGACTCGCAACAGCAAGCTGGTGCGCATTGGATGAAGCAGGCAGCCGCTTATTGGCAGGCAGCTGAAACATTGAGCGATGAGGAGTTGCGACGCGTCATCACGTTTTTTACGTTGGCCGAGATGCAGCTGCCCGGGTGGGACGCGGGTAAACAATCACCCGTGATCTATTTGGTAAAAATACTCAAACAGCGGGGCAGTTTTAGCCCTGAGTTGCGTCAGTGGATTAAGGCGAATACTGATAACCGCTATCTTCCCAATGGCGCACTTGTGTAAATCCCGTATAATGCCCATTTTTCGAGTTGGAATCAGGCAATGGTAATGGTGGAACGCAAGGCGCGGGTTGATCGCAATACACTGGAGACGCAGGTCAGCGTGGCAATCAACCTTGATGGTACCGGCGAGGTAAGTTTCGATACGGGCATACCTTTTCTCGAGCATATGCTTGATCAAATTGCTCGACACGGTTTGATTGATCTGGACATAAAGGCCAAGGGTGATTTGCATATTGATGCTCATCACACCGTAGAAGACATAGGGATAACTCTGGGCCAAGCGTTTTCGCAGGCGTTGAGCGACAAGCGCGGTATTCGTCGTTATGGGCACGCCTATGTGCCCCTCGATGAGGCGTTATCACGAGTGGTAGTAGATTTTTCTGGTCGGCCGGGCCTGGAATATGGTGTCGAGTTTACCCGGTCGAGTGTCGGCAACTTTGACATTGACCTGTTTCGGGAGTTTTTCCATGGTTTTGTGAACCACGCGTTGGTGACGTTGCATATCGACAATTTACGGGGCCAAAACACCCATCATCAGATTGAAACCATTTTTAAGGCGTTCGGTCGAGCCCTACGTATGGCGCTGGAGCACGATCAACGGATGGGGGATATCATGCCTTCGACTAAAGGGTCTCTGTAGTGCAGATTATTCCCGCCATTGATTTCAAAGACGGCAAAGTCGTGAACCTAAAGCAGGGACGCTTGGATCAATCTACGACCTATTCAGACGATCCTATCGGTATGGCCGCACACTGGGTCAGTCAAGGCGCAGAGCGATTGCATCTGGTTGATCTGGATGGTGCCTTCCAGGGCTATCCGGTTAATCAGGCAGCGATTTCAATCATTGCTGCGAACCACCCTGAACTGGTGATTCAACTCGGTGGCGGCATTCGTAGTGCCAAGGTGATCGAGGCCTACCTAAAAGCTGGCGTTAACTATGTGATCATTGGCACCCAGGCGGTAGACGAGCCAGAGTTCGTGGGCGCTATGTGCAGGGAATTTCCTGGACACATTATGGTAGGTCTAGACGGCCTGCATGGCATGGTTGCAAAAAATGGCTGGGAAGAGGTGACAGACATTGCCGTCAAGAGTCTGGCCATGCTGTTTGAAAGTGATGGAATCGAAGCGATTGTTTATACGGATATCGGTAAAGACGGCATGATGGGTGGTGTTAATATTAACGCCACGCGTGATCTAGCCGAGGCTGTATCTGTGCCCGTGATCGCGTCAGGCGGGGTGACCGATATTCGCGATATTGCCGCGTTGCTGGAAGTCGAAGCTAAAATTGACGGTGGCATAACAGGTGTTATTACCGGTCGTGCAATCTATGAGGGAACGTTGGACCTCGCTGAAGCGATTAAGCTGACGAATCAACCTCGATAGTTGCGCCATCAGTTAGGGGGCTCGCGTTCTAACGCAAGCCGAGCGCGCGATAAAAGTTGCTGCTGCCGGCCAAGGAGTGCGGAGACGGGTAGCAGGGTGATTTTTTTCGCCTCGAGTTCAGCGGCGATTTGCGACAGATAATCAAGGGTCGCGGGATACGGATGGCCAATGCCAATAGCGGTACCGTCTCGCTTGGCCTTGGCAACGAGTGTTTTAAATGCAGCGTCGATGCTTGCAAAGGATTGCTCGTTGTCTAAAAACACATCCCTACTAGACGACAGCACTCGGCGATCCTTTGCCAATGCTGATGCTACAGTCTTAGGGGTGGTACGCGAGTCGACAAAGTACAGCTGCCGAAATTTAATTTCAGTCATCAACCAATCCATTTGTTGCGGCTGCTGTGTGAGTTGGCTGCCCATATGGTTGTTGATGCCACGAATAAACGGTACTCGGTCGATAGCGGCATCGATGGCAGCAATAAACTCGCCGCGACTCTGGCCCACGGTCAGTGCGCCAGGTCCTAGTGGAGCATTCCCCAAGTTAGCCATGGGCATATGCAGCATGACTTCCTTGCCCTGCCGGTTAGCCATTTTCGCCAGCGACGCTGCAAAGGGACTGTAGGGAAGCATGGCATAAGTTAGTGGCAATGGTAGATTAATCGCTTGCCTGCCGCTGGCAAAATTATTGCCGATGTCATCAATAATGATTGCCACATAGGCTGGGGCGGCGTTGGCTGCTGCCCCTAGAAAAGCTGCCAGAGACCCCAGCAATATCCCGACAAACGCCCTCATTGGGATGCTATCCTTGGGTTTGGCTGGCCTTCTTTGCCAGAATATTCAATCCCTTCAACAGGTTGAGAGCTTCGTGCAGTTGGTAATCTGTAACGACGGAGGGTTCTTCCATGGCTGTTTCCAGCGGTTCCTCTGTGTTTTCTTCGTCGGTTATTTGTTTGATCTCTTTTGCCGCTTTCTCCAGCGATTCTTCGGCTGTCATAGGTTTGCTATTGCCGTTCGCCAGATGCTTGGGCAGGTTGCGCTCCCTGACCCTGAAAGGATTTTGTTTGTCCGGTGTAATGCTGGCGCGCGGCACCAATATATCGGGAACTATGCCTTCGGCTTGAATCGAACGGCCATTTGGCGTGAAGTACAGCGCGGTGGTGAGCTTGATGGCTTTTTCGTTATTTAGCGGCAAAATGGTCTGTACAGATCCTTTACCAAATGTGTCGACTCCCATGATGATGGCCCGGCTATGGTCCTGTAGGGCGCCGGCGACGATTTCTGAAGCTGAGGCTGTGCCCTCGTTGACCAGCACGACAATGGGAGTGCCATCTGTGGCGTCAGGCGTGCTGGCGTTGAAACGCATGTCTGAGTTGGGTAGGCGTCCTGCGGTGTAGACAATAAGACCGCTGTCCATAAAAACATCCGAGACTGCGACGGCCGCTTGAAGAACACCGCCTGGATTATTGCGCAAGTCGAGCACGAGGCCAGAAAGCTTGCCATCCTCGGTGAGTTTGGTCACTGCTTTGGCTACCTCTTCGCCAGTATTGCTCTGAAATTGGGCAATGCGGATGTAGCCAAAGCCGTCGTCAAGCATGCGCTGTCTGACGCTGGCGACCGCGATCACCTCACGCGTCAGACTTAATTCAAACGGTTGCGCCTCGCCTTCACGCACCACGGTAAGGCGTATGATACTGCCCGGTGCTCCGCGCATGGTGTCAATCGCTGCACTCAAGCTAAGGCCGCGCATGGGCTGGTCATCAAGTTGAATGATGAGATCGCCAGCCATGACTCCGGCTTTGTCTGCTGGGGTGCCGTCCATAGGGCTGATGACGCGCACGAAACCGTCCTCCATGCTGACTTCCAAGCCAACACCGCCGTAGTTGCCGCTAGTTTCTTCCTGTAGGTCGGAAAACGACTCTCGATCAAGGTAGGCTGAGTGTGGGTCAAGCTGGGAAAGCATGCCTTTAATTGCGTTCTCGAGCAGGGTACGGTCGTCAATTTCCTCCACGTAGGCTGAGCTAACCCGATCAAAAGCCTCGGCAAAAACGCGTAGTTCATTCAGCGGCAAGCGGGGCGCCAAAGCCTTGTCGGTGCTGTCGCTTGCATCATTGGCGCTGGCGGAACCCAGGATTAAAGCCAGGCAGGTGCCGGCGAGGATTCTCAAAGGGTGTTGCATCATTCTCATTTGCCGCTCCTGGCAATAATTGGCGCTAGCGCTTGTGTGCTAACGTATTACGTTGATATTTTAGACTTCTGTTTCGTGAAAATGTTTCGTGAAAATGTTTCAAACTACTGTTTCGAGTTATGCATGCCTTCTGCTTTACCGCTGTCGCAAATTACCTTAGCGCCCGCTTTAGGCTGCTCGCTGCTTTTGCTTCTGGCACCACTGTTGTGGGTTCGTGGGTTTGCCCGATTGACGAATCTCAAAATATAAGCCCATGCGGGTCTGGCCGCCGCTGTCCCCTACTGCTGCAATATTGTCGCCGGCGCTAACCCAGTCGCCGGTCTCTTTGTAGAGCACTTGGTTGTGCCCATACAAGGACATATAGCCTTCACCATGGCTGACGATGATCATCAGGCCAAAGCCCCGTAGCCAGTCAGAGAAAACGACGCGGCCATAATGGATGGCTTGCACTGATTCGCCCTGGCCCGCAGCAATAAAGACTCCGTTCCATTGGAGCTTAGCATTGCTGCGCTGACTACCGTAGCGATTAACAATCGTGCCGGCGACGGGCAGCGTCATTTCACCTCGGCGGCTGGCAAAGCTCGCGGCATCCACCGCAGATGGTAGTGCCTCAATGCTGATGTTTATGTTGGCGAGTAGTGCTTCTAATTCCTGGCGACTCTGTGTTAGCTTTTTTATCTCGCCACCGGTTGACGCGATCTCTTGATTCAGTGCGCGCAGGGTGACTTGTTTGTTGCGGCGTACATTTTGCAAGCTTTGCTTTTGCTCAACAACGCGCGCTCGGTTGTCGACTAGGGCTTGGTTTTCTGTTTCCAGCAGTTGCTTGACCGTGGCGAGTTGCTCGATGGTGCTGCGGTATTGTTGAATTTGCTCTGCTCGGGCTCGGTTGAAGTAGTCATAGTAAGTCAGCATACGATCGACTTGGTCCGGGTCTTCGAGGTTCAACAAGACTTTCATGTAGGGTTGCGCGCCAATCTCATAGGCTGCACGAATCTGTTCAACGAGGTAGTTTTGCTGCGTATTTTGGGCGGCTTCGAGGCCTGCTTGCTCAACCTGCAAAACGCCGACTTTGCGCTTGCCGCGGGTTAGCTGCTGTTGAATGGTATCGATTTTTTTCAACAGGTCGTTGATCGATTCTTCATTTGATTGAAGCGTTTGTTCGAGCTTTGAGCGCTCACCGCTTGTGGCGTCAAGCATTTTACGAAACTTATTGATCTCGGTCTCAAGGGCCTGCAGTTGCTGCTCGAGAGCGGCGGGGTCGCTTTGCCCCGGATCATTAGTGCTGTCAGCCGCAGACACAGCAAAGCTTGATAGGCCCAGAAACGTGCTGAGGAGGAGTATCATCTGCAGTGTCGAGATTTTTCTCATACTTGATTCGCTGCCGTGGCTAGTTTTTGTGTGTCCACTCGTTCGTTAATTTGTATTACTAACGACATGGTACGTACGAATTGCTTGAAGCGTTTGTTTTTAGCAGTAACGTTAAGCATTGCGACAATCCGCGCTTCATCATCTATCAAGGCTTTTAGTTGTGGCTGAGCATCGACACACCGGTCATTTCTGGAGGTTGTGGTACATGCATAATGCTCAGCATGGTTGGTGCGATGTCTGCCAAGGTTCCCTTTTCTTGAGTTAACGCAATGTCTTTATCGCCGACGTAAACGAGTGGCACGGACTCAGACGTGTGAGCAGTGTGCGCTTGGCCTGTCCCGGCATCCGTCATTTGCTCAACATTACCATGATCTGCAGTAATCAGACAGTGACCGCCTGCTTGCTTTAGTGCTTCTATGACGCGGCCAAGACAGGCATCCAAACACTCCACTGCTTCGATTGCCGCAGTCAGATTGCCGGTGTGGCCAACCATGTCACCATTGGCGTAGTTACACACAATGAGATCGAATTCACGATCTTTAATTGCCCCGGTTAGCGCATCAGTGACCTCAATGGCGCTCATTTGTGGCGCCAAATCGTAGGTTGAAACCCGAGGCGAAGGTATGAGTTTTCGGGCTTCGCCGGCATATTCTGCCTCGCAACCGCCGGAAAAAAAGAAGGTAACATGGGCGTATTTTTCGGTTTCCGCGAGCCTTAACTGAGTCTTGCCGAGGCCGGCAAGATATTCACCGAGACTGTTGCCTAAATTGGCCGGTTGAAAAGCGCAGGGCGTTTTGATGTCGTCGGCATACTTGGTGAGGGTGACAAAGCTCGACAACGCGGGAAGCTGCTTGCGCGGAAACGCTGTAAATTCATTGTCGACAAAGCAATGGCTGAGCTCTCGGGCACGGTCGGCTCGAAAGTTCATGAAGATGACGCCGTCACCGTCTTGCATAGCAACACGCTGACCATCAACCAGTATGGCTGAGGGTTTGACGAACTCGTCAGATTCATCGCGGTCGTAGGCGGCCTCTAGGGCCTCAACAGCTGTCGGATATTGGTAGTCGGTCACTGCCGCAGTTAAGAGTTCGAAGGCTGGCTGAACCCGCTCCCACCGGTTGTCCCGGTCCATCGCATAAAAGCGACCCACCACTGAGGCGACGCCACCCTGCGCGCCGCTGGGGGTATGGTCGCTGATATGTGATTGCATGGCCTGTAAAGATGCCATAGCGCTGCGTGGTGGGACATCTCGGCCATCGAGGAACGCATGAACGTAAACCGCCTTGACGCCGCGTTCAAAAGCGAGAGTGACCGCTGCGTGTATATGCAGTTCATGGCTGTGAACGCCGCCGGGCGATAGCAGGCCCAAGAGGTGCAGGGCTTGACCGCTGCTGGCCAATTGATCAAGGCAGGCCAACAGGACTGGGTTGTCAGCAAAGCTGCCATCATTAACCGCTTTATTGATGCGCGTCAGATCTTGGTCTACACGGCGTCCAGCGCCGAGTGTCATGTGCCCCACCTCGGAATTACCCATCTGCCCAGCAGGGAGACCGACATCCTCGCCTGAAGAAGAAATTAAGCTATGAGGTTGATTTGCCCACAGATTGTCCCAAACTGGTGTACTAGCCAGCGCGATGGCGTTGGCGTCGGTTGCCACGCGATGCCCCCAGCCGTCGAGGATGATGAGGGCGTATGGCACTTTATCAGTCATGGATTTACCGGGTTTGCGCGAAGGAAATGAATTTTACGTCCTTTGGTGTATACTTCGCGACTTATTTTTGTCCCGATGGCATCAACGCTGTCGGCATTGCAGGGTAAGCCAACCACTGGCGAGAGCAAATGATAGAACAAGTCTTTGATTTTGTAGTAAACCACTTTGTATTGGTCGGAATATTCGCGGCCTTGGTCGTTGCGTTTTTGGTCAATGAAGGCAAGCGCGGCGGCGCGTCTGTGACCACTAATACCCTCGTCAACATGGTGAATCGTGAAAATGCCGTGATACTTGATATTCGTGACAACAAGGACTTCAAGGCGGGTCACATTGTTGATGCCATCAATATCCCGTTCAGCAATCTTGATAAGCGGGTAGAAGAGCTTGAAAAGTACAAGCAGCAGCCGATTATTATTGTTTGTAAAATGGGCCAGCATGCCGGCGCCGTTGGCAGTAAGCTCAAGGCCCTTGAGTTTGTTGAAGTGCGCCGCCTAGGTGGCGGCATGGCTGAGTGGTCAGCGGCGAATTTGCCAGTCATCAAATCATAAATCGCGGGCCTTGGTCTGTGATTAAGCGTGGGAGCAGGTAGTGAAGCAGGTCCTGATGTATAGCACCCGGTATTGCCCTTTCTGTATTCGGGCAAAGTCGCTGTTGAATAGTAAGAAAATACCGTTCGAAGATATCTCAATTGATGGCAAAGCAGCCCTGCGGCAAAAGATGATCCAGGCGGCGGGACGCACATCCGTGCCGCAAATTTGGATTGGTGACGTGCACGTCGGTGGTTGTGATGAGCTGGTCAGTCTGGAAAGACGGGGGCAGTTAGATGCGATGTTAATGAGCAGTGATGAAGGAAGCAGCAATGAGTGAGCAAGCAGAAGAGCCCCGTGATGCGCAGTTTGCGCTGCAGCGGATATATCTTAAGGACGCTTCTTTTGAGTCGCCTCGGGCGCCAGAAGCATTCATGGGTCAGTGGAAGCCGAAGGTCAATCTCGAGTTAAATTCTCAGCATAAGCCCGTGGGTACCGATTTGTTTGAAGTCGGGTTGCGGGTGACTGTGACGGTAAAAAAAGAAGATGATGAAGTGGTTTATTTGTCGGAGGTTGAGCAGGCCGGCATTTTTATGATTAAGGGCCTGAAAGAAGAGGCGTTGGCGCAGACGCTTGGCAGCTTCTGCCCTAGTGTACTGTTTCCTTACGCGCGCGAGGCGCTCGATTCTCTGGTCATCAAAGGCAGTTTCCCTCCTTTGATGCTGGCGCCAGTTAATTTTGATGCCATTTATGAACAGTCTCGTCAGCGCCAGGCCGATGGTGCTGAGAGCCCCGCGATCATTAACTAGGGTCGCTGGCTAAACGCCAGCAGCAAAGCCTAGCTGGCGCCAGGCTTCGTAGACGACCACCGAGACAGCGTTAGACAGATTCATGCTGCGACTCGTCGCCAACATTGGAATGCGTAGGTGCTGGTCAGCAGGGATAGCGTCAAGCAGATCCTTGGGTAAGCCGCGTGTCTCGGGTCCAAACAACAAGATATCCTCAGCGTCAAAGTCTACGTTTGTATAGGCTCTGCTGCCACGAGTGGTAATCGCCCATAAGCGGCCGTGGGGCGTTGCCTGCAAAAACTCGGCGAAATTGTTATGGGTGCGCACATTGGCCCACTCATGGTAGTCCAGGCCAGCACGGCGCAGACGTTTGTCATCTAATTCAAATCCTAGTGGTCGAATTACATGCAACTGCGCGCCGGTATTAGCGCAAAGCCTAATAATGTTGCCGGTATTGGGTGGTATCTCTGGCTCGAATAGGGCGACGGCAATCAACCACCTACCTCCATAATTGGTCTTGTGAATTCTTTAGGCCAGCTATTTGGCGATGAGAACGGTGTTGTTCTTGCTGGGTATGTGTTCAATGGTTGCGTTTTATTTTGCGGTTTGGATAGTCATATAACATCAATGCAAGGTTATAACGCTTGGACAAGGCCAGCTTGCAGCGCATATAGTCTACACTTGTTGGATGCGAAGTGTGTTCAATATTCTAGTGGGTTGATGTGAAAGGAATTTTCTCAAAAAAAATAAAGCAGGGAAGGCTTGGGCTTGAGATTAGTCCCTACGGTATCGCTGTGGCTAAAATAGAGCCGTGCGCCCCGGGTAGCAGACCCTCGGTGACTTGTCATTACCTGGAAGGTACGGGTGATGACGTTATCGAGGCGTTAAAGCAATTGGTCAAGCAGCAATCCTACGCTGGTCTGCCATCGACAATCGTTCTGCATCCCGCACTTTACCGACTGTTCTTTATTGAGAGGCCGGAGGTTCCCGAGTCAGAAGTCGGGTATGCCGTTAAGTGGCGGCTAAAAGATCACGTTGACAAGCCGCTAGCCGAGCTATTGGTGGATGCCTTCAGTGTACCTGAAGACGCTTTTCGTGGTTCCGCAAAGATGGTTTATGCGGTCGCTGCTGAGCGCCAGCTTGTGCAGGACCTTGTTAGTCAGGTAAATCGTACCGGTTTGGTCGTTGATTCGGTGCAGATCGGCGAGTTAGCGATGCACAACATACTCAAGCTAATCCCCGATAGTGAGGGCTCTACGGCTCTACTGCGGCTGCGTAATTCCTCCGGCACGATTATTCTGAGCCAAGCGAGCAATCTGTATCTTGCCCGAAAAGTTGAAACTGGACTCAGCATGATCGAAGGTGTCAGTAAATCGGTGCGTGACAAAATGTTGGACGACATGTTGCTCGATATCCAGCGTTCCTTAGATTACTACGAGAGCCAACTGCGGAAGGGCGTTGTCCGTCAGTTCTATGTCGCCCCGGCGCGTCAACTTGCCGAAGAGTCAGTGCACGACTATTTGCAGCAGCAACTTAATGTAAACGTGTCGTTACTCGATATGCGGCAGCTGTTCGAGTTGCCTGCTGATCTTGATATACATACGCAGTCTCAGTGTTTCGTTGCTATAGGTGCTGCAATTAATGAGGTCGAACGCTGATGGCAGAGCAAACGATCAATCTGTACCTGAAGCTCGGCGTAGAAACCCAAGGTTATAAAAGTGCCAAGCTGGGAGGTTTGGCCGTGGCTGTTCTGGCATTCGGGTTTGTTGTCGCGGCGGGCTATTTGACCTATAGAAATGCAAGCCTCAATGAGTCTCTGGTGTCGCTCACTCGAGACAACCAGCAGTTGCAAACTCAGATAGCAGCAGCCAGTCAGTCGCAAGGTGCAGCCCTGGCTGAGCTCCGGGAGACATTAAGCAACGTGCAACGCCAGCGTCAGGGCAGAGCCCGTTTACTGCAGGTTTTGGCCCGGGCTGATACGGGTGATAGGCAGGGGTTTTCTGAAGTTTTGCTAGGCCTGGCTCGGCAACATGAGGAGGGCATCACCCTGTCTCGGATAGAGGTTCGAGAGCGGGGTGCTGATTTTTTGATGTCGGGTTCCGTCAAGCAGGCAAGCGCTATTCCTGATTTTTTGCTGCGTTTGGGTGGCGAATCGGCTTTCTCCGACATGGCCTTCGGTAAGGTTAAGTTCACGGAGGCGGCGCCCAATACCGATTTTGAAGTACGCAGCTGGTCTCTTGCTGAGGACGGCTCGTGAATATTCTCGGCTATGTTGACAAATTTGAGGCCTATTCCTTGCGGGAGCGGGCACTGGTTGTCGTGAGCTTTGTGGCCGTACTAGGGTTTAGCCTGCAGATGTTAGTGCTCGATCCCATGCTGGCTGAGAAGAGAAGTGCTGAGCGGCAGTTGAGAAATGCTCAACAGCTCAATGCGACTTTGCTGGTGGGTTTGGCGACAGCCGTCGGGTCGGGGCAGATTGATACATTGAAATCTCAGATCGCGTCTGGACATGCGGCTGTTGAGGATACCAATAGGCGTCTGAGCGAATTGTCCGCGGGCCTTATTACCGCACCACAGATGGTTGAAATGCTTAGATCGGTGCTGACAAGTAGTGATTTAGGCTTGGTTTCCATGGAGAACTTGGTAGCCGAAGCCATTGTGATTGATGACGGTGCCGCATCACCCATGACTGCTTCAGCGGCTTTGTTTAAACACCGCCTGGTGATTGAATTGCGTGGCAGTTATTTTGATGTTGTGGCTTACTTGCAGGGGCTAGAGCAGCAGCCTCGACGTTTTTTGTGGGACTCTTTGCAGTACGATGCGAAGGCGTACCCCCTTGGTTTAATGCGTTTGGAGGTTTATACCTTGAGCCTAGAGCAGCAGTGGTTGGGTTATCAGTGATGGTACATAGGTTTGCTTGTGCTGGGCTAATCCTTGGTTGTTTAACGTCGAGCCTTGGGTTCGCTGAATTGGCGGATCCAACGCGACCTTTGGCGGGTCGCAGTGGTGCGGCGTCGAGCGCGCAAGCGACGCTACCGACCATGCCTACGCTCAATTTTGTGTTAGTGAACGGTCAGCGTCGGGTCGCAATTATTGATGGTGAGCGTTATCGGGAAAACGATCAGTTCCAGGGGTTTACTCTGGTGAAAATTGGGCAGCGCCGGGTTACTCTGGCAAAGGACGGTGAGATGATAGACATTGAATTGCCAGTACTAGTTCTTGGTCCGGTGGCAGTGAGCTTATGAGAGGCTACCTGCTAACGGCCCTCGTGGCATTGTGCCTGACGGGGTGTATGAATGCTGGAAAGGAAGATCTCTTCGCCGACCAAGTTGAAGAGTTGCGTGCCATGGTGGCGTCGATGCAGTCCGAGGTTCAAAACGAGGCCCCTGCCGAGAAGCAGTTGCCGGATAATGATGCCGCGATTGCCTTGCCAGAAACAGAAACAGAAACCTTTGACGTGCTAGCCAATGATGTGCCCTTGCAGGTGTTTTTGATGGGGCTGGTCGATGGCACTGATTACAATATGGTCGTGCATCCCGACATTGTTGAAAATATTTCTTTGGAGCTCAAGAACGTTAAGCTGGTGCAGGTGCTAGAGGTCGTGCGTGACCGATTTAATCTTCATATTGAATCTCGAGATGCGTTGATCAGCGTTGTGCCGAACCAGCTTCAGACACGTTTGTTTACACTTGATTATGTCAATTTGCAGCGTACGGGTATTTCCGAGATGCAGGTTAGCACCGGTAGCATCATGGACGGTGGTAACAATCAGAATAACAATCAGAATAACAACCAGAATAACAACCAGAACAATAATCAAAACAATGGTGGGAATAATGGGAATAACGCCGGCGGCGGTGGTCCTGGCGGCGAAATTGTTGGTTCAAGGGTTACAACCCAGAGCAAAGCCGCGCTGTGGGAAACCCTAGAGGCTGCCGTGCAATCCATCATTGGTACTGGTGAAGGCCGTAGCGTGATTGTGATGGATCAAGCTGGTGTCCTTGTCGTGACCGCTATGTATAACGAATTGACCGCCGTTGATCAGTTTTTGTCACTGTCAGAAAATGCGCTTCATCGGCAGGTAATTCTCGAGGCGAAGATACTCGAAGTGGTGCTCAGCGAACAATTTCAAAGCGGCGTCAACTGGTCCAAGCTTAGCGAAGTTAGCGGTAGCGATGGAGGGCCTGTAACCTTCAGTATGGAAGGTGGCACCGTGCAAAATCCAGGTGGTATCGGTGGCGTCTTCGGTGTGGGTGTCGAGTTCAAGGATTTTACCGGCTTTATTCAGCTGCTTGAGACACAAGGCGTTGTCAGGGTGTTGTCGAGCCCAAGAATTTCCACCGTCAATAATCAAAAGGCGGTCATCAAAGTTGGCACTGACGAATTTTACGTGACGGACGTCACGCAGACGACGACCGTCGGTACAGCGACCACAATCACGCCTAGCGTGACCCTCACGCCATTCTTTTCTGGGATTGCCCTGGACGTGACGCCGCAGATCAGTATGGATGGTGATGTGATTTTGCACATTCATCCTACGGTTAGTGAGGTCAGTGATCAGACAAAGGTTGTGACTATTGGTAGTGATACGGTTTCACTGCCACTTGCGTTGAGTACAATTCGGGAATCTGACAGTATTGTTAGAGCGCGAAATAATCAAGTGATAGTGATTGGTGGTTTGATGCAGACTGCCAGTAGTAATAGTAACGCGGGTGCGCCAGGGCTACGGGATATCCCTGGTGTGGGTTTAGGGTTTTCTCAGCGCCGCGAGCAGAGCATTCGTAGTGAGCTGGTTATTTTGGTTCGTCCAGTCGTGAGTGATCTTGATGCAAACAGAAGAGATCTCGATAGTTCGCTGGAGCGCATAATGGGGCTGAAAATCTGATGACCGAACAAGCGCCCATTCAGAAGCTGCGAATCGGTGACTTGTTGGTCCAGCAGGGTGCGATTACCGACACGCAATTGCGCGAGGCGTTGGCCCAGCAAAAAGTCACGGGTTTGCGCCTTGGGCGTGTGCTGACAGATTTAGGGTTTATCGGCGAGCACGAGTTCATGGTGTTTCTGTCGCAGCAGCTATCTATTTCCTATGTCGACCTAGTGCATTACACGTTCAATACAGAACAGGTGCGCCGACTGCCTGAAACCATGGCTAGGCGTTTTCGGGTAATTGTGCTCGAAGATCAGGGCGATACCGTGCTGGTTGGTATGGTCGATCCGATGGATATTTTCGCTGTCGATGAGCTGGCTCGAGTACTCAAGCAAAGTGTTAGGCAGGCGGTGGTGCGTGAGACCGAGTTGCTCAGCACCTTAGATGTTATATATCGACGGACAGAGGATATTGCGCTATTTGCGGAGGAGCTTGACGAGCAGTTAGGTGACGCTACCAGTTTGTTTGACGCTAGTCAGTTAGGATCTGTCGAAGCTGAGGATGCACCTGTGGTTAAATTGTTAGCGTCGATTTTTGAAGATGCGGTGCAGATTAAAGCATCGGACATCCATATTGAGCCGGATGAACACCTGCTACGCATACGGCAGCGGGTGGACGGCGTATTGCAAGAACAACTAATGAAGGAAACCCGGGTCGCCGCCGCTCTTGTGTTGCGTCTGAAGTTGCTCAGTGGTTTGAATATCTCGGAAAAACGCATGCCACAGGATGGACGCTTCAACGTCACGGTCAAAGGCCGAGTTATTGATGTGCGCCTGTCTACCATGCCGCTGCAGCACGGTGAGGCAGTAGTGATGCGTCTACTCGATCAGAGTAATCATCTGACCGACCTTAAAAGGGTGGGTATGCCTGATTCAATGCGTACGCGTTTTGAACGGCTGATTCACAAGCCTCACGGTTTGATTCTTGTAACTGGCCCGACAGGTAGCGGCAAAACAACCACGCTCTACGGTGCTCTGCAGGCCTTGAATACGCCTCAGCGGAAGATCATTACCGCCGAGGATCCTGTGGAGTATCGGGTACCGCGCGTAAACCAAGTACAGATTCAAAACAAGATAGGCCTCGATTTTGCGACGGTTCTACGAGTAGCCCTACGCCAAGACCCAGACGTGATGTTAATCGGTGAGATTCGTGATGTCGAGACTGCTGGCATTGCGTTGAGAGCTGCTATGACAGGTCACATGGTGTTGTCGACTTTACACACAGGTGATGCACTATCTACGGCAACTCGGCTGGTCGACATGGGGGTTGAGAGCTTTCTTGTGGCGGCATCGCTGAAGTGCGTGTTGGCGCAGCGTTTGATTCGCATGAACTGCGAGAATTGCGTCGAAGAATATCAGCCTGACCCCGCAGAGTTGGTTTGGGTGCTTGGCGCTAGACACGGCGATTCAGCCGAGAATCACACCTACAAACGTGGAAGTGGCTGTTCACGCTGTAACAATACAGGTTATCTGGGCCGTATGGGTATCTTCGAGTTGCTAGAGATTGATGCGCCCATGTCTGTAGCCCTGCGGCACGGCGATATTGAGCTACTGCACAAGCTCGCCGATGACTCGGTCGGCTATACCCGGCTGTTTAACTCCGCCCTTGCCCTTGCGCGAGACGGTGTGACGACGCTTGCGGAAGTGGCTCGGGTTGCTGAGATCGATGATGGTGATCTCGATCCCCTTACCACCCGTCGTGTGGTTCACGACGAGACGGGACCTTTAGCGCTGTGAGCCTCTACGAATACAAGGTGCGCAATAGCGAAGGCAAGATGCTATCGGGCACCCTTGAAGCGATGAATGACGAAAGCGTTGCTGGTGAGTTGATTGAGGCCGGGCTAACCCCAGTCTCGATTACCTTATCCCGCGCCGCCGCCCCTAGCGAGGGTTTTGACTTGAATGCCTTTTTGGCGGGGCAGGTTGATCTTGAGGCCCTAATCGTCTTTAGTCGGCAGATGTATAGCTTGTCTAAAGCCGGCATACCAATGATGCGCGCGTTGAGCGGTCTGGCAGACTCTGCCAATCATCCGTTGATGAAACGTACGATTCGCGATATATCAAGGCAGCTAGAGTCGGGACGTGCACTCGCATCAGCTTTGCAGGACCATCCGAAAACTTTTTCTGATCTATATGTGTCAATTATTCACGTGGGTGAAAATAGCGGACGTGTTGATGAGTCATTCTTGCAAATGGCCAGCTATCTCGAACTGGAGCGCGAGACCCGTAAGCGCATTAAGTCAGCGACTCGATATCCGACTTTTGTGCTAGTGGCCATGGCAATCGGCTTGGTTATTATTAATCTCTTTGTGATTCCGGCGTTTGCCAGCGTGTTTGCGCAGTTGGGTGCCGAGTTGCCTTGGCAAACCCAAGCATTGTTATCTCTGTCGAATTTCATGATGACGTACTGGCCGCTTCTGCTAGTGCTCGGCTTGGGCACTATTGTGGCTACGCGTGCTTGGGTCGCGACCCCCCAAGGCCGCTTGTTTTGGGATCGATGGAAACTAAGGATTCCCGTCATTGGCGGCATGTTTGAACGTATTCATTTGGGTCGCTTTTGCCGCTCTTTTTCCATGATGCTGCGCTCGGGTGTACCCATCGTGCAGGGGCTTAACGTTGTCAGCCATGCACTGGGAAACGAATATATGGCGGGCTACGTGCGGGAGATGCGCCTCAATATTGAGCGCGGGGAGAGCTTTTTGCAAGCAGCTGTGGCCGCTGGACTTTTTACGCCGTTGGTGCTTCAGATGATCAGTGTCGGTGAGGAAACCGGTGGTGTTGATGAAATGCTCAGTGAGGCTGCCGATTTTTATGAGCAAGAAGTCGACTATGAGCTCAAAGGGCTTGCGGATGCTATTGAGCCGATATTGATTATTGGGATTGGTGCCATGGTGTTGGTGCTAGCATTAGGCGTGTTTCTGCCGTTGTGGGACCTATCGTCAGCAGCTTCTGGTAAATAGTCGGCAACCTTGGGCAAGTTTTAGCGAGAATTTTGATGTTTCTGAGCATCAGAAAGTTAGAAGCAAATATATTGTCTATACTAATACTGTTCAGTGTTAAAGGGCCCGTCACGGATTGCCGGTGTGAGCCGGCTTTATAGGATTTAACAGGAGTAAGAAGTACATGAGAAAACAACAATCTGGTTTTACTATTATTGAGCTCGTGGTGGTGATTATCCTCCTCGGTATTTTGGCGGCCACAGCGTTGCCGCGGTTTATGGATGTGACATCTGAAGCTCATGCCTCGAAAGTGCAGGGAATACAAGGCGGTTTGCAGTCAGGTCTTGCATTGTATCGTGCCACGTGGGTTGCTCAAGGGCAGCCATTGGCAGGCACGGCGCTGGCTGATTTTGGTGGCCTACGAACGACAGCGTTAGGCTTCCCTTACGGAACGAGTGCGGAGGCGACGAACTTGGTAGTTACCGTTGGCGCGTGTAAAAATGTATTTGATAACCTTTTGCAAGCGGGTGCGCCGGGAACAGTGGTTTCCGGGACAGCAGCTAGCGCAAGTGCCTTTGCCGTCGATACCTCGGCCGATGTGGGTGTTGTGTTTGCCACACCAAATTGTGTTTATCACTATATTGGTGAGCTGCGCGCGGAGGCTGATACGCCGCCAACACTGACCTACACGCCGGCAACAGGTGCTATAACCTTCACGGCTGCTGGTGGCGCGATAGGTTCCTAGCAATTTACTGCCGTGAAAGGCTTTACTGTTATCGAGCTGGTGACGGTTATTCTATTGTTGGGTATTGTTACAGCAGTGGTTGCACCCCGTTGGTTTAATACCGCTGCGTTTGACGCTTCAGTGTTTTCAACAGAAGTGTTGTCAATAGCTCGTCTGGCTCAGCGCACCGCTGTGGCAAGACCTGGGGTGGAGATATCGCTGACTATCGTACAATCGGGTAGTGAATGGCGTATCGACGTGCTGGCAGATGATGGATCCACCTTGACCGTGTTGCATACTGTGACTGTGGGTGTCACCACAAGTGTTGCCGTTACTGCGGGGATAGGCCCCACAAACCTGACGGCAACCGACAGCTTGGCATTGACCTATGATGCCCTAGGTAACACCTTTTCTGTGCTGCTTGGGGGCTCCCCGGGTACTGTCGATAGCGGTGTGAGTTTCGATTTTGCAGGCGGTAATGACTACCGTCTGTGTATATCGCCATTGGGATTTGCGCATGCGGGAATTTGTATCTAATTCATTAGTATGTTCTTGCGTGGGACGAAACTGCCGCGGCGCGACACTTGTAGAGCTGGTCATCACGATTGTTTTGATGTCTCTCGTTTTAGTGGCCATTGCCAGCACACTATCGTTTAGTAGCAGTCGCAGCGCTGATTTGCTTTACCAGGTTAAGCTTGTTGAGCTGGGCCAGGCCTATCTTGAAGAGATACTAACAAAACGCTTCGATGAAAACTCGCCCACTGGTGGTGTGCCTGCCTGTTCGCCGTCGACTGGTATTTGTGGCGCGATTGGTTCAGAGGAAGCCGAGCGTGCGCAATTTGATGACGTTGATGATTATCATTTGCTGAATGAAAGTCCTCCCATGGACCCGGACGGTGTTGTTCGGCAGAACTATGCGGGCTATCGGGTTGAGGTTCAGGTTGCTTATGTCACAGAAGCTCAGCGCGCTGAGCTGGTGCTTGATGAGGTGACTGATGCAAAGCTCATACGGGTGACGATCGTTCCGCCGACGGGGTCCTCATTGGCGTTCTCGGTCTATAAGGGTAACTTCTGATGTTTTTCGGGCCACACAAGCACCGTTCACGGGCGATGGGTGTTGGCAACAATGGTTTTACCCTTGTCGAGTTAGTCGTCGTTATTGTGCTGATGTCGCTGGTGTCGCTGGCCGGCGTTGAGATGATTCGGTATTCCACCGACGGCTTTCTGGCAATGAGTAACCGTCAGGCCCTGGGTAGTGCTTCACGTATCGCTGTAGAGCGAATCAGCCGAGAATTACGCAGCGCATTGCCAAACAGTATTCGGGTCAACGTTGCAGGTAACTGCCTCGAATTTATTCCGATTCGTGCGGCCGGTACTTATCTTAATTTGCCCGTAGAAGCAGCTGCCATTAGTTTTAGAAGTGCGGCGATGAATCCAGGACAAGAAACCGAATCAGGTCGGGTGGTGGTCTATCCGCTGAGCCCTAACAACGTTTACAACGCAGCAGGTGGTGTTATGTCAGATCTGGCGACATTAAGTGCCGCAGACGCCAGTAATATTGTCACTGTGACTATGGCGAGTAGTTTTCAGTTCGCTAATCATTCGCCCCTAGAGCGTTTTTTTTTGGTCGACGCACCGGTGAGTTACTGCCTCGACGGCGAGCTTTTGTTTCGCTATAAAAACTACGGACTGCAGGCTACGCAAAACAGTGTCGCTGGTTTGCCTACAGCACTGCCTAGTCGCGCTTTGCTGGTCGATGGTGTTGATATATCTCCCGCGCCGTTCCAGTACGAGACAGCAACGCTAGTGCGCAACGCCATTGTTACTGTTGATCTGCAGTTTATTGAGGCGGGGGAAACTCAGCGGTTGGTGTCGGAGGTACAGCTACGTAATGTGCCATGATACTAACGGTAGAGGCGTGACTCGTTGTCGGTCTGAAAGTCGGTCTGAAAGTCGGTCTGAAAGTCGACCTTTCTCTCGGCCTGATTCTGATTTCTGCAATCTGCGCCGTCGGCAGGCGGGTATGGGGCTGGTGGGGGTGATCTTTTTGATAGTCGTGGTGGCACTGCTGGTGCTGGCTATGACGCGTATGCTGGAGGTTGACTCGAAAATATACAGTTATGAAATATTGTCACTTAAGGCATTTTATGCGGCCGAGAGCGGTGCGCAGCTTGGTGCAAATCGGGTTTTCCCTCCCACTGGGGTATCGACGTGCTCGGCTCATGTGTTCACGTTTACCGACCCAGCAATGAGTAGTTGCGTGGCTACCGTGTCCTGCGACACCGTCAATGTCAGTGGCCAAGTATTCTACACGCTAGAGTCTGTTGGCCTTTGCAGCGCCGGCGATGTCGAAGCTAGGCGTACGGTGCAAGTGCGACTGAAACCCTGAGCTGTTTGCCGCAAGTGACAAATAACTGAGCCGTGCAGATCACACGGCTTGATTGGGTTTAAGCCCTACGCCTCCAAGTCGTCTGCAACCACAGCGCTACCCATGCCCAATTCGTTGATTTTGCGCGTCAGCGTGTTGCGTCCCCAGCCAAGCAGTAGTGCTGCGTCGCGCTTGCGCCCGCCAGTCTGTTTTAGCGCCGATTCAATCATGATGCGCTCAAAGCGTGGGATAGCTGTGTTCAGCAGGCCTTCGTCTGAGGGCCCAATTTGAGAGAGCTTACGCGTTGCCCAAGTACGCAGATTTTTCTCCCAGTTTTCACCTTGCCCAGGCTGGTCGCGTGCTTCCAATAATTCGGGCGGCAGATCATCAATGGCGACTTCTCGACCAGTTGCCATAACGGTAATCCAGCGGCAAAAATTCTCCAGCTGGCGAACGTTGCCCGGCCACGGCAGCCCAGTAATGTAATTGATGGTTTCAGGTTTTAGGATTTTGGCATCCTCATTTAACTCGCGAGCGGCCTCCTGCATAAAGTAGTTAGCCAATAGCGGGATATCTTCTTTACGCTCGCGTAGGTTGGGAATATGAATACGTATAACGTTCAGACGGTGAAACAGATCTTCGCGAAAGCGATTTTGCTTTACTAGGTCTTCTAGGTTCTGGTGCGTGGCGGCAATAATGCGCACATCAGCTTTCAAAGGCTCGTGGCCTCCGACGCGATAGTATTCGCCGTCCGAGAGCACTCTTAGCAAGCGGGTCTGGGTTTCAGCCGGCATGTCACCGATCTCGTCAAGAAACAAAGTACCTTGATCCGCTTGCTCAAAACGCCCCTTACGCAGTTGGTTAGCCCCGGTAAAGGCACCTTTTTCATGACCAAATAACTCTGACTCGATGAGGTCATGAGGAATAGCGGCCATATTTAACGCGATAAAAGTATTGCCTGAGCGCGGACTATGCTTATGCAAGGCCTGTGCTACCAGTTCTTTGCCGGTGCCAGATTGACCGTTTATCAGCACCGTCACGTTGGATTTGGACAGGCGCCCGATTGCGCGAAAAACCTCTTGCATGGCGGAAGCTTTACCGATGATTTCTGAGTCTGCCTGAACAGCGACGCTTTCGACGGGAGCGCTCTCTTGATAGTGTCGAATTGCACGCTTAACCACGGCGACGGCTTCGTCGACTTCAAAGGGTTTTGGTATATATTCAAACGCGCCGCCTTGAATAGACGAGACTGCACTGTCGAGATCCGAATGGGCTGTCATGATGATGACGGGTAGCTCAGGGCAGAACTGCTTGATGCGGTCCAACAGGTCCAGCCCGTCGATGCCAGGCATGCGTATATCGCTGACGATTGCGTCTGGCTTTTCACTATCAAGATTATTCAATAACGACTGGCCATCCTCAAAGCAAGTAACGTTGAGACCTTCCTGAGTGAGTGCCTTTTCCAGTACCCAGCGGATTGATCGTTCATCATCGACGACCCATACATTGCTCGCTGCGCTCATTAGTTCTGCTCCATTGGTAAAATTATCGAAAACCGGGTTCTGCCGGGTTCACTTTCGAACTCTATGCTGCCCCGGTGTTGATGGACGATGGCCTGCGCAAAAGACAGCCCTAGCCCTGTGCCATCAGCGCGACCGCTGATCATTGGGAAAAACAGTTGATCTTTTAGCTCCAGCGGAATGCCGGGGCCGTTATCTACGATATCGACGCGAGTAACAATGCGGTGCAACTTCGCACCGATAGTGTATTGGCGTTCGGTACGGGTGGTGAATTTCAGGCTTGGCCGCGGTACCTCGGCGAGGCACTGCAAGGCGTTGCGGGCGATGTTCAGGAATACCTGAATCATAAGTTCTGGGTCGAGAATAATCTCAGGGATGCTTGGGTCGTAGTCGCGGTGGATTTTTAAACCGCTGGTCGATTCAAGCTCAATAAGTATTCTGACTCGTTCAAGTAGCTCATGGACATTCGAGATGACGGGGCGTGGCACAGTCTTGGGTCCGAGTAGGCGATCAACTAAAGACGTCAGGCGGTCAGTTTCTGTGATAATAATATCTGTGTATTCTTTGTGACTATTGTCAGTTAAAGCTCGCGCCAACAATTGTGCTGAGCCTCTGATGCCGCCCAAGGGGTTTTTGATTTCATGAGCCAACCCGCGGATCATTTGTCGGGTTGCATCCTGATGGCCCCTATCGGCCTCGTCGCGGTCTATGCGCAAGTAACGGTCGAGTGCATAGAGTTCAATGATTAGGCTGGGCCATTCAGCGTCGTTGCTTGGGGTGATCGTGTAGTCAACCGTCACATTGTGGCCATCATGAAGCTGTATCTCGGCTCGGCGGCGAGTATACGGCTGACCACTTTGCAATGAATCGTAAAGAACGGATTCTATTTCGTTGTGGTTTTGTATGATGTCGCCAATGGGATGGCCGAGCGCGCGCGCCGACGAGATATCCAGCAGACTTTCCGCTGAGGCGTTGATAAAAGACAGCTTGAGTTCATGGTCAACTGTCAGAATTGCAATGCTCAGGCTATTAAGAATGTTTTCGGTCATAATTCATTACTGCGATTTAACATGAGTCGCTTTGTTTAGCTTCGGTTGTCACCGCCTTGTGGGCGTTGGCATATAGCAGGCTGGTTGTAGACATTTATGTGTTAACACTCGGTTGTCGTGTAGCTGCGCCGGTAACGAGAGTTTGCCAGGATCTCTGCCGGTGCGCTGCTATGGGCGGTTGCCTTTGCTATAAAGTAAGCAATATTCGAACCAATTTTAGGGTGCTGAACGCGGGTGTTTTTGTTGGTCTCTGTCGTGTTGTTCATAGATAGGGTGGCACTTTAGCACCAAAATGGTGCGATAGTGAGTTTCCATGGTGCGATTAACAGGGAGCGACTAACGGGGTGCGTCTAGATTCATGTTTAGAGCGCGTGCGGTTGTTCTCTCGTTGGATAGGTTTGCGGGTAAAAAAAATCCCGCGATATTGCGTCGCGGGACGGGATCTTGCAGAGAGCACTGTGGCAGCATGCTGCAGTGCTCGGCGGCGTTAGTGCTAGACGCTGTAGTACATGTCGAACTCAACCGGGTGGGGCGTCGAGTCTAGGCGTCGTACTTCAGCCATTTTCAGGTCGATATAACCGTCGAGCATTGAGTCAGTGAAGACATCGCCCTCGGTCAGGAATCCTCGGTCCTTGTTGAGGCAATCGAGGGCCATTTCTAGCGAATTCGCCACGGTAGGGATGTCCTTTAGTTCTTCAGCGGGTAGGTCATACAAGTCCTTGTCCATGGGTGCGCCAGGATCAATCTTATTCTTAATACCATCAAGGCCAGCCATCAACATGGCAGAGAACATCAGGTATGGATTGGCCGTTGGGTCGCCAAAACGAACTTCCAGACGAACACCCTTAGGGTTGCCACCTTGAACGTACGGAATACGAATTGAAGCGGAGCGGTTACGAGCAGAGTAGGCCAGCAGCACGGGTGCTTCGAAGCCCGGCACCAAGCGTTTGTAAGAGTTGGTGCTGGCATTGGCAAACGCGTTCAAGGCACGCGCATGTTTTATGATGCCGCCGATGTAGTACAGCGCCTGCTGGGAAAGGTTTCCGTAGCCCTCGCCTGCGAACGTGTTTTTGCCTTCCTTCCAGATTGACTGATGTAGGTGCATGCCGCTGCCGTTATCGCCCATTAGAGGCTTGGGCATGAAGGTTGCGGTCTTACCATAGGCATTGGCAACATTGAGTACGCAGTACTTGTAAATTTGTACCTCGTCGGCTTTCTTGGTCAGGGTATTGAACGGCACACCGATCTCACACTGACCGGCTGTGCCGACCTCGTGGTGATGCAAGTCAATGTCAAGCCCCATGGCTTCCATAGCGGAACACATAGAGTTACGAATATCGTATAGAGAATCGACTGGGGGTACAGGGAAGTAGCCACCCTTGACGCCAGGTTTGTGGCCCAGATTACCACCCTCGAAAGCGTGATCTGTCATCCAGGCAGCTTCTTCGGATTCGATTTTGTACATAGCGCCGCTCATGTCTGACTTGTATTTGATATCGTCAAAGATGAAGAACTCGGGCTCGGGACCGAAATAGGCCGTGTCGCCTATGCCCGTTGTTGCAAGGTAAGCTTCGGCGCGTTGGCCTAGAGATCGTGGGTCGCGGTCATAGCCTTGCATGGTGCTGGGTTCGAGGATGTTGCAGCGCAGGTTGACGGTGGTTTCCTCGGTAAAAGGGTCGATTACCGCGGTGCTGTCGTCAGGCATCAGGATCATGTCTGATTCATTGATAGGTTTCCAGCCGCCGATTGATGAGCCGTCGAACATGGCGCCAAATTCAAAAAACTCGGCATCTACCTTCTTCGCATTATTGGTGACGTGCTGCTCTTTACCGCGCGTGTCGGTGAAACGCAGGTCGACCCATTTCGCTTCGCTTTCAGTGATTAGACTCAGAGTCTTTTCTGACATGTGGTGAGGTCCTCCAATAGGATATCTGGTTGATTCGGTGCTACATAAAAGAGCAAAGACTATGCCATTCGTCGCAGATAATAAAGTAATCCATTTAGGGTGGGCTGCAGATCATCTTGCCTTGCTTGAGGCGCGCCAATACGCACCTAAATAGAGCGCTTGTGGGTGAGCATGCACTATAATAGCGCGTGAATTAGGTTGTGATCCAGAACTGAGGCCCAGAGAAGCAAATACGGGCGATACCAAGTGACAGTAAGATTAATAGCTAGGAGGTCGAACCCAGTGTCTTTGGTGGGCTCTGCGATGAATGAGCTGCAAATATCGTGGTTAGGACGGTATTTGGGGCTGGATTAATTGAATTGTCGATGTCTAAATCTCTTGACAGTCTGTATAATGCCGCGTCGTTGAACGGAGTACTCATGAGCCAGAAATTAAGAAACATCGCGATTATTGCCCACGTCGATCATGGTAAAACCACATTAATCGATAAGCTGCTGCAACAATCCGGATCCCTTCACCGGGGTGATGAGCAGGTTGAACGCCTGATGGATTCCAACGATCTTGAGAAAGAGCGTGGTATTACGATTCTCGCCAAAAATGCGGCGATTGAATGGCAGGGTCACCGCATCAATATTGTCGATACACCAGGACACGCAGATTTTGGTGGCGAAGTTGAACGTATTCTGTCGATGGTCGACTCGGTACTATTGGTAGTTGACGCAGTCGATGGTCCCATGCCGCAGACACGCTTTGTGACGAGCAAGGCTTTTGCCAATGGACTGAATCCTATTGTCATGATCAACAAAATTGACCGTGAAGGAGCTCGACCAGACTGGGTAGTTGACGAGGTTTTTGAGCTATTTGACAAGCTCGGCGCCAATGACGAGCAGCTTGATTTCCCCGTAATCTATGGCTCGGCCATTCAAGGCAAGGCCGGATTGTCCATGGACGCCATCGGCGATGATCTAACCGTGCTCTTGCAGGCGATTCTTGATCATGTCCCAGAGCCCGCTGTAGAAGAGAACGGACCCTTTCAGATGCAGATCAGCGCGCTGGACTATAACAGTTATGTGGGTGTCATCGGACTTGGTCGCATTGCTCGTGGGCAGGTTAAGAAAGCCCAACAGGTAGCGGTTGTAGGTGCCGACGGCAAGGTGAAGAAAGGCAAAGTATTACAAGTAATGGGCTATCAGGGGCTCGACCGTGTTGAGGTAGATGGTGCCGAGGCGGGTAACATCGTTTGTGTCACCGGCATTGAGGGGCTCTCAATTTCTGATACCTTGTGTCACCCAGATCATGTTGAGGCGCTGCCGCCACTGGTGGTCGATGAGCCGACAATCTCCATGACCTTCCGGGTCAACACGTCGCCATTCGCAGGTCGCGAGGGTAAGTTTGTGACCAGTCGTAACATTCGCGAGCGCCTAGAGCGAGAGCTCATTCACAATGTTGCTTTGCGTGTTGAGGACACAGACAGTGCTGATCGATTCAAGGTTTCTGGCCGCGGTGAGTTGCACCTAGCGGTATTGATTGAAACCATGCGCCGGGAAGGCTACGAGCTGGCGGTCGGTCGTCCTGAAGTTATCTTCCGGGAGTTTGAGGGTAAACGTCAAGAGCCATTTGAGAATGTACTGCTCGATATTGAAGAGGTCCACCAAGGTTCGGCGATGGAAGAGTTGGGACGTCGCAAGGGTGTTTTGGAAAATATGATTCCTGACGGTAAGGGGCGCGTGCGTATTGAATACCAGATTCCAACACGGGGTCTGATTGGTTTTCGTGGCGCCTTTATGACCATGACTTCTGGTACCGGGATCATGACCAGTATTTTTTCTCACTACGGCGACGTTACAAGCCAAGAGATGTCAGGTCGCACCAACGGAGTGCTGGTATCGATGGCGAGCGGTAAAGCGCTGGCTTTTGCGATTTTTAATCTACAGGCTCGCGGTCGAATGTTTATTTTGCCGAATGAAGAAGTTTATGAGGGCATGGTTATTGGTCTGCATTCACGGGGCAACGATTTGATGGTCAACCCGCTTAAGGGTAAGCAACTGACAAATGTCAGGGCGTCCGGTACTGATGAGGCCATTACGTTAACGGGTGCTATTCGGCACACGTTGGAGCAGGCTATTGAATTTGTTGAAGACGACGAACTCGTTGAGGTGACGCCTACCAGCCTTAGGATTCGTAAGAAGCTTTTGACCGAGAACGAGCGTAAGCGTGCCGGTCGGGAACAGGTCGCGTAAGGAAATCTGTCGATGTTACCACTCTACCCGGAAATCAAGCCTTACGCGCGGCACATGCTGGAAGTCAGTGATACCCACTCTCTTTACATCGACGAGAGCGGTACACCTAACGGCATTCCAGTGCTGTTTGTGCATTCGGGCCCTGGCTCGGGTTGTGAGTTTGATAGCCGTTGTTTCTTTAACCCGCAAAAGTATCGCATTATATTGTTTGACCAGCGCGGCGCTGGGCGTTCCAAGCCTCACAGCGAAACAAAGGACAACACGACGGACGACCTTGTTACCGACATGGAAAAGATTCGCGACTTCCTTGGTATCGACAAATGGGTGCTGTTTGGTGGTGGCTGGGGCTCTATGCTGAGTTTGCTTTACGCAGAGGCCTACGCCGATCATGTGTTAGGTTTAGTGCTGCGCGGTATTTTTCTGGGTCGGCAAGCGGATGTCGACTGGATCTATCAGGACGGCGCCTGTAAGTTTTATCCGGATCACTGGGAAGACTTTACTAGTCCAATTCCTCTATCGGAACGCCAAGACTACTTGGCAGCTTACAAACGCCGCATTAACGGCACTGACGAGCTCGCGCGTATGGGCGCGGCGAAGGCTTGGTCTCGCTGGGAAGCCGATTGTTCCGCACTGCAGCCAAATCCTCGGCTGGTAAAGCACTTCACCGATCCACATCGGGCTATGGCTCGGAGCCGCATCGGGGTTCACTATTTTACCAATCAGTGTTTCTTGGATGATAACCAGATCCTGAACGCGATTGGCAAAATCCAAGATCTTCCGGGGATAATCGTGCATGGACGTTATGATGTCCTTTGCCCTGTTCAAAGCGCTCATGATCTGCACACGGCATGGCCAATATCTCAGGTTTATTTGATACGTGAGGCGGGTCATTCTGCGACTGAACCGGCCATGATTGATGCCCTTGTGCGGGCAACTCGGGACATGGCTTTACGGTTTGAATCAGACTTCAACGTCTAGTAGGGCGGCTTATGCGGGGTCTTATCCAACGCGTTAGCTATGCCCGCGTGATTGTCGACGGTGAAGTGGTTGGTGAGATTGGACGCGGTCTGCTGCTTTTTTTGGGTGTACAGAAAGGTGACACATCGCAAAAAATTGACAAGCTTCTGAACAAATCCATCACTTATCGTATTTTCCCCGACGCGTCAGGTCACATGAATTTAGGTCTTGCTGATGTCCAAGGCGGCTTGTTAATCGTCTCCCAATTCACACTGGCAGCCGATACACAGAAAGGCCTGCGTCCTTCATTCTCGGCGGCAATGCCCCCTGCTGATGCGGAAATACTCTACGATGATTTTGTTGTTCGCGCTAAGGCACGATGCCCCGTCGTCGCGACAGGAATCTTTGGTGCTGACATGAAAGTGCAGCTCGAGAATGATGGGCCAGCCACGTTTATGCTGGAAGGCTAACGCCCGAGGTCAAGAGGGTGAACTTTCTTGACCTCAGGCCTGGTCCCAAAGCGTTATTTACCTTGGAACACCGGTTCTTGTTTTGCGACAAATGCTTTTGTCGCATTACGGTGATCCTCGGTTTGACCGCAGTGAACATGATGCGTGGCTTCAAGATCCATGCAGTCATCGACGTCGCCGTTGATTGCGCGATTAAGATTCTCTTTCATGTACCGATAGGCAACCGTGGGCCCGTTAGCAAGACGCGTGGCTATTTCAAGCGTTTTTTCCTGCAGCTCGTTAGGATCGCAGACCCAGTTTGTCAGGCCCAGATTGAGAGCCTCGGCGGCACTGACGCGATCTGACAAAAAGTACAACTGCCGCGCTTTAGCTGCGCCGATTAACTGCGTCATAAAGTAGGTGCCGCCATAATCGCCAGAGAATCCGACGCGGGCAAAGGCTGTTGTCATAATGGCGGAGCTACTCATGATACGTAGATCACACGCTAGTGCCAGTGACAGGCCAGCGCCAGCTGCGGCGCCTGGTAAGGCCGCGATAGTCGGTTTTGGCATCTTGTAGAGCTTGCCTGCAGTTGCGCGCTGGTTAACACGCTGACGGTGTATTGCGCCGTCGATAGTGCTGTCGCCCACAGTGCCGTCGCCTGAGGCGGCCATACCCTTGACGTCGCCACCAGCGCAGAATCCCTTGCCAGCCCCGGTTAAGACAATACATTTAACGGCAGGGTCGAGTTCGAAATCTGCTAGCAGCGATTGCAAAGCGGTGTTCATCTCATCCGACATCGCGTTGCGAGCGTCGGGTCGATTAAGAACGAGTGTAGCAATGCCGTTATCCAGACTTGCTAGTAAATCGTCGGTTCCAGTATTAATGGTGGTCACAGTTATCTCCCTGGCAATTCATTAAGTGTGATGCGCGGTTTCTTATATAGGGTGTGTCATTAAAGACTTGTTACTGAAGACTTATTGCTAAAAGTCATGACCTAAAGTAGTGCGCCTGCGCTGTGATCGCAAGCTCGATTATCAACGTTGATAGGGCTGCCTTAGTCTGGTGATGAAGGTCTGGTGATGAAGGTCTGGTGATGACAGCTTAGTGATGGGCGTTTAGTCATCAGGGCTTCGGGTCATCAGCATTAGCCTCTCGCTTTTTGATCAGGACGGCGAAGAGTATGCCGACTTCAAACAGCACCCACATGGGCAGGGCGAGCAGCAACTGAGAGATTATGTCGGGCGGTGTCAGTAGCATGCCAACAATAAAGCAACCGACCACGACGTAGGGCCGCTTGATCCGCAGGCTGTCGACCGTTGTCGCGCCGGTCCAGACTAGTAGCAACGTTGCGATGGGTATTTCAAATGCCAGCCCGAAAGCAAAAAACAGTTTCAGAACAAAATCGAGATACCGATTAATATCGGTCATAACAGTCACGCCTTCTGGGGCGGCGCTGGTAAAAAAGCCAAAAATTAGGGGGAATACGACGTAAAATGCGAAAGCGATGCCGCCGTAAAACAGCATTACACTAGAGGCTAGCAGGGGCACGGCTAGGCGTTTCTCGCTAGAATACAGGCCTGGCGCAATAAAACTCCAAACCTGATGTAAAATAAACGGAATCGCGATAAAAATAGCCAACACCAAGGTCAATTTAAAAGGTGTCAGGAAAGGCGAGGCGACTTCCGTGGCGATCATGGTGGCGCCTTCGGGCAGATAGGCTCGCAGAGGCTCAGAAATATATGCGTACAAATCGTTGGCGAAATAAAACAGTGGCAAGAAAATAATCACCACTGACAGAAGGCTATGGAGTATCCGGGTTCGCAGCTCTATCAGATGTTCGATCAGCGGTTGGCCGGCATCTCCAACCTCACTCGGCTGGGTCTGGTCGTCTTGTTTGGTCACTGTTTGGCCCGGTGGTTATGGAAGCATCATCTGCTGGATCTGCAATGCTAGCTGAGGTTTTTATTGAAGCTGCTGAATCTTTGGAATTACCGATCAAGGCCTCTGCGGCAAAGTCTATCGTTGCTTTGCCGGGGTTAGCTGCGGTTTGTTTGATATCGGTCAGCGTTTTGTCAGTCGAGTGGATGATGTTCTCGAGTTGTTGTCGAGTTTCTCCCAAATCCTTCATTACTGACTCGTTGTGCAATTGCTGGCGAATTTCATCGGCGCCGATCTCGTTCTCAATGTCCGCACGAATGCTCGCTAAGCTGCTTTTGAAGCGGCCTATCCAAAGTACCAGGGTCCTAATGGTCTGAGGCAGTTTATCGGGCCCGATGACCAGCAAAGCAACTATGCTGACCATCATCAGCTCGGGGAAGCCGATATCAAACATAAATTATCAGCTCTTCTTCTTTGACTCGACCGGCTGCGGGATTTCGCTGCTGGTATCTGGCAGCGGACGCTCCTCATCGGCCATCAGCTTAGCTTTGTCGTCGTCTGTGCCCAGGGCGCTTTTAAAACCCTTAATGGCCGAGCCCAGATCGTTACCTAAAGATTTAAGTTTAGTCGTACCGAAAAGCAGCACGACGATCACCAGCACTAATAACAGTTCAGGTATTCCAAATGACATGATTTAATCCTCCTGTTGACGCCCGGTCGGCAGTTGCTGACCGCGAGCGGCTTTCTCCTCAAGACCGGAAGTGCCGAAACGACGCTCCAGTTCCAATAACAGATCTTTACTGTCGAGCTGCAGATGACTAAGCATCACCAGACTATGAAACCACAGGTCGGCGGTTTCTCGAATGACTGCCTGAGGGTCCGATTCTGCATCCTTGGCCGCCAATATTGTCTCTGTGGCTTCTTCGCCGATCTTTTCCAGAATCTTGTTAAGACCGGCCGCATACAAGCCCGCGACGTATGACGAGTTAGGATCGGCAGCCTTACGTGCTTCTAAGGTTTTGGCTAGGCGAGTAATGATATCGCTCATCTATAAATCTCTGCGGGTGACTTGATGACGGGTTCAACCTCTTGCCACTGCCCATCGCGTAAAACCCGGTAAAAGCACGATTGCCTGCCAGTATGACAAGCAATGCCGCCCATTTGTTCGACCCTTAATATGACCACATCGCTATCGCAGTCGAGTCGCACTTCGAGGACGCGTTGCTGATGTCCAGACTCTTCACCTTTATGCCAAAGTTTTTGGCGCGACCGCGACCAATAAACAGCGTGCCCCGTAGCCTCTGTGAGTTGCATGGCTTCTCGGTTCATCCAAGCAACCATTAAGATCTTATCAGTATCGGCGTCTTGAGCGATAGCAGGCACTAGCCCCTGTTCATTAAAGGCAACTGCGTCCAGCCATGGGGAGTCTGTGGTCATATGGGCATCTGTGGTTTGCATCAATATAGGCTTAGCTAGCGTGTCGATTAAAGGTTAATACATGGGCGATACATAGGTTCTACACGGGTAACTGCAGGGTTTGGTCGACACGGTTTTAGCGCCTTCGATATAAAGCAGAATATCATGTCAGGCTTTGATAAACATCCAGTAAAGGCCAAGCCCTGCCAATATTGAGCTCGCCATTAACAGTTCGGTGCCGGCAACCATCCCCGCTGCCGGTAAGACGGCACCGATTAACGCGAGAAGCAAGGCAACACCGCCCATGCGGGCATTATGCTGATCACGGCTGTTCTTCATTAATGTGCCTTGAAGGTCCTCAAGCAGCTGTGTCTGGCGACGATTATTGCGACTCAGGTGTTTGACTTCTTGCATAGCTGCCAACGCCAGTTGTGGCAGTTCGGGTAATTGCTCTAATAAATCTGGGGCATGATCGCCGGCTTGGCGCAGTAACCCGCGTATGCCCATGCGGTCTTTCATCCAGCGCTCCATATAAGGTGCCGCGGTCTGCCACAAATCGAGTTGGGGATACAGCTGCCGGCCCATTCCCTCGATATTGAGCAGCGTCTTTTGCAGCAGCACCAGCTGTGGTTGAACTTCCATATTGAATTGGCGAGCGGTTTGAAACAGGCTTACCAACACGCGTCCGAAGGATATTTCGCTGATAGGTTTTTGAAAAATTGGTTCGCAGACGCTGCGAATGACCGTTTCAAATTCTTTGATGTCGGTATCAAATGGCACCCATTCGCTCTCGACGTGTAGGCGTGCGACTTCGTAATAGTCTCGGTTGAAGAAAGCGAGCAGGTTTCTAGCGAGGTAATTCTTGTCGTTTTCCGTTAGAGAGCCGATGATCGCGCAGTCTAAGCCAATATAACTCGGCTCTTCTGGCTGGCTGGCATCGATGAAGACATTGCCAGGGTGCATGTCGGCATGAAAGAAGTTGTGCTCAAAGACTTGGGTAAAAAAGATTTCAACACCCAGATGCGCAAGCTTTTGCATATCGACGCCGCGGGCCCGCAACCCCTCAACATCGGCTGAGCTAAGGCCATGGATACGCTCCATGACCATCACGTCAGTGCGGCAATAGTCCCAGTAGATAATGGGCACATAAAGTTTGCCAGAGCCGTGCCAGTTCTTGCGTAGTTGAGTGGCGTTCGCCGCCTCAAGTTGAAGGTTCAGCTCATTGATAATCGTGCGCTCATAGTCCCGAACCACGGTGATCGGATGCAGTCGTTTTGCTTCTGCCCAGAAACGTTGTAGGAGCCTAGCGAACAAATACATGACCTGCAGGTCTTGCCTAATAGTAACGTCAATGCCTGGTCGAATGATTTTGACCACCACCGCCTCGCCGGTATGTAGCACGGCGCCGTGTACTTGAGCGACCGACGCTGAGGCTAATGGCTGTTCCTCGAAACTGGCAAACAGTACGTCAATCTGCTCCCCGAGGTTAGTTTCAATGATTTTGCGCGCCGCGACATTGTTGAAAGCAGGCACTTGGTCTTGAAGCTTTTGGAGCTCTGCAGCGATGTCGTCATCAAACAAGTCTTTTCGGGTGGACAATATCTGTCCAAACTTGACGAACACTGGGCCGAGTTCTTCCAAGCTAATACGCAAGGCTTGCGCAGGTTTGTTAGCGGGTTCGGGCAACCATCGCAGTGGTACTAATAGTAATCGCGCCCATAAGGGCAGCGGGAGGCTGGGCGGTAGTAGGCGATCAAGGCGGTGACGAATAATCACTCGCAGGATGGTCAAGATTCGCAATAAGCGCATCAGGCTGTGTCGGCTTTGTAACCGATGTGAATCGCAGCGATGCCATTCAGCAGGTTGTGGTAGGCGCAATTGGTGAATCCAGCCCCGTTGAACATGCTTTTGAGTTCGTCTTGTGGCGGGTGCATTTCAATGGACTCAACCAGATATTGATAGCTGTCACGATCACCCGTAATGGCTTTACCGAAACGCGGCCAGAGCCCTGAAAAAGCTTTGTAGGCGCGTTTAAGGCCGGGATTAATCGGGGTTGAGAATTCTAACACGACCAGCCTTCCGCCAGGCTTGAGCACCCGATGGATGTCAGCCAGAGCAACCTCTTTGCGCGTCACGTTGCGCAGGCCAAAGGCCATGGTGACCACGGCGAAATGATCGGTGGGGAACGGCAGGTGTTCGGCATTGGCCTGCAGATAGTCTACATTGCCACTTATCCCGCGATCTAACAGACGATCGCGGCCATTGCTGAGCATGGAATAGTTAATATCACATAGGGTTACTTGACCGCTAGCGCCAACGATTTCAGAGAGTTTCTCGGCGAGATCGCCCGTGCCGCCTGCCAAATCCATAACCAGGTCGCCAGGACGCGCCGCAGTCATCTCAATGGCAAGCTGCTTCATCAGGCGATGGCTCCCGAGCGACATCAGGTCGTTCATCACATCATAGCGATTCGCCACAGAGTGAAAGACCCCCGCGACACGGGCGGCTTTCTCGGCTACTGGGACCTGTTGGCGGCCAAAATGGGTTGTTTCTTCTGTCATGCCTTGCTTGACCTGTGCTGGACTTTTCAGTGGACCTGTTAATAGCTCTGTTTTCGGCGTCGTTACCCGCCTATTTATATTACCTGTCTTTGCAGAGTCATGCACAACCTCAGCCGATATTTTACCGGTGCAAACCGTTACGATCAGTCGCTAGTGGCTTGGCGAGTGACTAACTGACCGCAATAAAACGCGGTTCGCGACTTTTGCCGGCAGTTGCTAGCTGTTCGATATATCTCGCCCATTTTTGCGCCTGCTGCGAGCCCAGTTCATACAGGAAAGTCCAAGTAAATATTCCACTATTATGGCCGTCGGAAAAAATGATTTTGATGGCGTAATGGCCTTGAGGCTCAAGATCGGCGATCTTGACGTGCTTTTTACCTTCCTGTAGCACCGCTTGGCTTGGTGAGTGACCTTGCACTTCTGCAGATGGCGAATGCACTCTCAAATACTCGGCACTCAAATCGAAGCGTAAGCCATCTTCATAGGTTAGCTCGAGAATGCCAGAAACTTGGTGTAGCTTGACTGCTGTCGGTGTCACGTTGTTTGCGTCCGTATTTAAGTGCGTGTGGAAAGGGTGCATGCTAATGAATGCATGTGAGTATAAACCCAGACTGGTCACTACAGAATATAGCGGCTTAGGTCTTCGTCTGCGGCAAGGTTGGCGAGGTGGTCATTAACATACTGAGCGTTGATGCTAATGTGCCCCTCGTTGACGGACTGGTTGTCCGCGCCTTCAAAAGATATCTCTTCGAGCAGTCTCTCCAGAACAGTATGTAGGCGCCGCGCGCCGATATTTTCTGTTCGTTCGTTTACTTGCCAAGCAATTTCTGCGATGCGGGTAATGCCATCCGGCGTAAAGTCCAGAGTAATGCCCTCTGTCTGCATGAGGGCTTGGTACTGCTCCATCAAAGAGGCGCTAGGTTCAGCCAGAATACGCTCAAAATCGTTGACCGTAAGCGCTGCTAATTCGACGCGAATTGGCAAACGTCCTTGGAGTTCTGGGATCAGGTCCGATGGCTTGCTGAGATGAAACGCGCCAGAGGTGATAAACAGGATATGGTCAGTTTTAACGATGCCGTATTTGGTTGTGACATTACAGCCTTCGATCAAAGGTAAGAGGTCGCGTTGCACGCCTTCTCGGGAAACGTCAGCGCCGCCGCTGTGATCTGCTCTTCGGGCGATCTTGTCCATTTCATCGATAAACACAATACCCGTCTGCTCAACGGCGTCGACCGCTTGGCTCTTGAGTTCGTCCTCGTTGATCAGGCGTGAGGCTTCTTCTTCTGTCAGCTGCTTTAAGGCATCTTTGACCGTCAGCGTGCGAGTTTTGGTCTTGCCGGGCGACATAGAAGAAAACATGTTCTGCAGCTGGCTGGTCATTTCTTCCATACCAGGGGGGGCCATAATGTCTACGCTGGCGGACGGCGCGCTAAGGGTAATCTCGATTTCTTTGTCTTCGAGTTCACCCTGACGCAGTTTCTTGCGGAACAGTTGCCGAGTGTTAGAGTCTTTGTTCGTGTTGGGGGCTGCGTGAGGGTCTGCGTGAGTGTCTGTGCTGCGTGCGCTGGGCAGCAGTGCGTCTAACACGCGCTCCTCGGCAGCTTCGAGGGCGCGGGGCGCCAGTAGTTTTTGTTGTTCATCGCGCAACAGCTTGATCGCCGCTTCCATCAGGTCTCGAATGATGGATTCGACATCGCGACCAACATAACCCACCTCGGTAAACTTGGTCGCCTCGACTTTAACAAACGGGGCTGCTGCGAGTTTCGCAAGTCGTCGGGCGATCTCAGTTTTACCGACCCCAGTGGGCCCTATCATGAGAATATTTTTGGGTGAGATTTCGGCGCGAAGATCTTCGTTCAGTTGCAGTCGTCTCCAGCGGTTGCGCAGGGCAATGGCCACTGCTCGCTTGGCATCAGCTTGGCCGATAATATGTTTGTCCAGTTCATGGACAATTTCCCGTGGTGTCATGGTGGACATAGTCTAGTTCTCGCTGCTGGGTCCGGGCTTGCGCCCGGGAATCGGGATGTTATGGCTGATAATCTGCCCTTAAAGCTTTATGGGCTTCTTCAAAAAAGATCTAGCCTCTTTGTAAAGAAAGTGCGCTTGCGGGCTAAAACTCTATCGATTCGATCGTCCGATTATGGTTTGTATAGATACAGATGTCGGCCGCTATCGCCAAACTTTTTTCAACGATGTCGCGGGCGTCCATCTCGGTGTTTTGGAGTAGCGCCAGGGCAGCTGATTGCGCAAAAGGACCGCCCGAGCCGATAGCCATAATGCCTTCTTCGGGTTCGATAACATCGCCATTGCCAGTGATAATCAACGAGGCGCTTTTGTCAGCGACCGCCAGTAATGCTTCTAATCGTCGCAGCGCGCGGTCGGTGCGCCAGTCCTTGGCCAGCTCTACAGCTGCGCGTACCAAATTGCCTTGATGCTTCTCTAGTTGTCCCTCAAAGCGTTCAAACAGGGTGAATGCATCGGCGGTGCCGCCGGCAAAGCCGGCAATGACCTGATCTTTATAGAGTCGTCGAACTTTGCGGGCGTTGCCCTTCATAACGGTGTTGCCCATAGACACTTGGCCGTCGCCACCAATAACAACACTGTTGCCGCGCCGGACCGATAATATAGTTGTGCCTTCGTACTGTTCCACGGGATCTACCAAATTTGACTATCGAAGCATTAAGGTGGGGTTGGCGGCGAGAAAATCAAGCTTTGGTGGTAATAGCTTGGTTGATAAAAGCGTTGACTATGCTGCCGCCGGTAATATGGTTTTTAAAGGTTGATGCGCAATGAAATAGTTTCAATAGAAGCCTCGGCTAGGAGATTGCGCTTACGTGTCAACTCCAGTTCGCTATCAATAGGGCCAACCATCACCCGATGCCAGGTTTGACCGTCTTTTTCGATGACTTGCAAATAGACATCCATGCCCAGCAGGATCAGTTCGGCGCGTAATTTGTCAGCATCATTGGCCTTGCGAAATGAGCCAGCCTGTAGGACATAGGCACGTGTATCTTTGCTGATTTGTTTCTCCCCGTCCGGTCCATATTCTTCGACAATAGGGACTTCAAACTTGGGAAAAATCTCATAAAATGTCCAGTCCGTTACTGCCGCTTTGGGAGTCGGTTCTGAGGTGTTTGAGGTTGGCGTTTCGATAAGCAGAGCGACTTCCTCATCACCAGGCGCATAGAGCCAGACAAACAGAATAAAGGCAGAAAAAAGGCCAGTAATCAAACCGGTGGCGAACAGTAACCAGCTCGGCGCCGGGCTTTTCTCGGGTGCTTTGTTTTGGTGTCGCTTAGCGAAATCTTGAGGCATTTGAGGCCGATCAAAAAGAATGGTAGTGGTCATTGTAACACTGTGGGTCTTGCTCTTAAAACGGGGTCTTAGAATAGATCTACAGGATCAACATCGACAGACCAGCGCAGTCTTCGCCCCGGAGGAGCCTGTTCGATCAGCTGTAGGCAAGCGTCCAGTGCATAGTGTAAATCGCGGCGACTGGCGCTGGAGAATAGTAGTTGCGCGCGTACGCGGCCTGCGCGTTTCTCCATACTGGCGGGGATGGGGCCAAGGATTTCAACGCCCATATTTTGAGGTAATTTCTGTTGCAGGCTGCCGAGAAAATCCATGGCTTCAGTGGCGTGGCTGGATTCGGCGCGCAGCAGGGTGTGATAATGAAAAGGTGGTAGGTCGTTGTTGCTGCGTTCAACAAGAAGTTGTTGAGTAAAGGCCAAGTAGCCGTGCTGTATCAATGTCAGCAAGATGGGTTGCTCGGGAAACTGAGTTTGTAGTGCCACCGTGCCGAGTTTGTGCTCGCGGCCAGCGCGTCCGCCAACTTGCAGCAAGAGCTGCGCCATGCGCTCCGTGGCTTTGAAGTCGGCGCTATAAAAACCCGCATCCATATCAACGATAGCGACCAGCGTCACATTAGGAAAATGATGGCCTTTAGCAAGCAGTTGTGTGCCTACTAAGATCGCGGGGCCAGGCTTGTTCAGCTGCTCAATGATGTCGTTAAATGCGCCTTTACGCCGGGTTGTGTCACGGTCGATGCGGATCACCGGGCATGGCGCGAATAGCTTGTGTAAAACCTGTTCGGCGCGCTGTGTGCCGGCGCCAAGAGGCACCAATTGGGCTTCCTTACAGCTCGGGCAGAGACGAGGCACCTGCTGTTGGGCGCCACAGTGGTGGCACATCAAGCGTCCGAAGCTGGCGTGATAAGTGAGTCGAGCATCACAGTGGCGACACTCTGCAAGCCAGCCACAGCCCTGGCAAATAAGGGTCGGCGAAAACCCGCGGCGATTGAGAAAGACGAGAACCTGATTGTCTGCGGCCAAATGCTCGCCAATGAGTTTGGTTAGCGGCGCCGAGAAACCGTCCTGCAGTATTTGATCGCGGGTGCTTATGATTTTGTATTTGGCGGGCTGCGCGCCGCCAGCACGATCAGGCAGGCTCAGGTATCGATACTTGCCACTGTGGGCGTTTTGCAGACTCTCTAAGGATGGCGTCGCGGAACCAAGTATGACGTTAATGCCCTCAAGGTGACCGCGCATAACTGCTACGTCACGGGCTGAATAGCGAAAGCCCTCCTGTTGTTTAAATGAGGCGTCGTGCTCCTCGTCGATAACAATGAGTCCCGGATTCTTTAATGGTGTAAAAATTGCTGAGCGAGTACCGATGATAATGGCAGCACTGCCATTTTTCGCAGCTCTGAAGCCGTCGAGACGCTCTCGGTCGGACAAGCCAGAATGTAGCACGACAATGGGGGCAGAAAAGCGCTGAGTGAAGCGGCTGACTGTTTGTGGTGTTAGGCCTATTTCTGGTACCAGCACCAGTGCCTGGTGACCCGTTTGTAGGACCGCAGCAATGGCGCGAAAGTATACTTCGGTTTTGCCACTGCCGGTAATGCCGTGCAGTAACCAGGTTGCCACGGACGCTGCTGCCATTGCCTCAACAGCCTGCTGTTGCGCAGGATTAAGCGCTATCTCAGCAGGATCATGCAGTGAGCGTTGATGATCGAAGGGTGCTTGGAACAGGGGACGTTGTATCCAACAGGCAATGCCACGGTCGATCAATTGTTTGATGATGCTAGCGGAGAAGCCCGCCACTTTAAGTTCCGTTGTTGTTATACCCAAGGCATTCGTCTGTAACATTGACAATAAAGCAGCTTGGCGAGGCGCGCGCCACAGTTCCGGCAGCGGCGTCGGCGCTGCGTCGCTGAGCACGAGTGACCGCTGTGTTGCAGCCAGGGGCTCGCCGTCGCGCAACAGGCGAGGCAGGGCAGCACTGAAGACTTCGCCAATAGGGTGGTGGTAATAGTCAGCCGCCCACTGGCACAACGCAATAAGGGTCGGTGGTAGTAACGGAGTGTCATCAATTTGGCGGATGACTGCGCGAACCTTCGTTGGGTCAACGCCAGCGCCAGTTGTCGTGCCAAGCAATATGCCTGTCAATTTCTGCCGCCCAAACGGTACGTAAAAGCGTGTGCCCGGCTGAGGGGTGCCCGGCTGCGGGTCGCTCGGTTGCTGAGCATTTGCGAGAGGCATGCTCAACAAATCATCAGCGATTTCCTCCGTTGCCGCTGGCAGATAGGAAAAAGCTCGCCGCAGCGGCGTAGGTAAAGCGATTTGAAGGTAAACTGTGTCAGTCACAACGCCGGATTTCAAAGATGGTTACAGGATGCAGTAGGTATTATGCCTAATTTGTCTGCTGGTGACCCGTTCATCCTAAACTTAGGTCACTGTTTTACGAAGGCATGCGATGTTGAATAGTGGGTACCAACATCGTCGTTACCGTGGATGTTGTAGGTCTGCTGATAATCGTGCTTGCCATTAAGAAATTCTCTGGTATCATTCGCCCCCTTGCGAAAGTCAGGTAATTAAAATGAAGCCAGAAATACACCCCGAATATAAGACAATTACGGCCGACTGTAGCTGTGGACATGTCATTCAGACGAGTTCAACCGTTTGTGCAGACATTCACTTGGACGTTTGTTCACAGTGCCATCCGTTCTACACAGGTAAACAGAAGATCCTTGATACTGCAGGTCGAATTGATCGCTTTAACAAGCGTTTCGGCGGTCGTGGCGCAGCTAAGTAGGCGATAGCGATACCCGCGTCCTTATGGTTAACGATGCTAACGCGTCTAACCAATGGAACCAGCAGTCATGCAGGCGAAAGTAAGCAACACAAAAAAAGGTGCCTCCACAGGCGCCTTTTTTTTTGAGTACTCTTTAGCATGTGCGTTTTCAGTGCGGTTTATGAAAAAGCCTGGTCGACACAACAGGTTCGGGTCGTTGGGACTAACTGCGGCATTAATAGATATTGGGCATACGAGCAATTGAGTGGAGTGAAGAAACATGACTGAGAAAGAGACAATGCGAGACCGTGCCCTTCGTTATCACGCAGAGCCAACGCCGGGAAAAATAGCGCTAGCGCTCACGACCCGTGCCTTGAACGCCGATGATCTGGCGCTGGCCTACTCACCGGGTGTTGGCGAGCCGGTAAAAGAAATCGCTGCGGACCCCGAGATGGCTTACCGCTACACCGCTAAAGGTAACTTGGTCGGCGTGATCAGTAACGGCACGGCGATTCTGGGCTTAGGTAATCTGGGCGCGCTAGCAAGTAAGCCTGTTATGGAAGGAAAGGCTTTGTTGTTCAAACGCTTCGCAGACATCGATTGCTTTGACATTGAAGTAGCGACAGAAAATGTCGATGAAATGGTGAATACAGTGGCTCTGATTGCCCACACTTTCGGTGGTATCAATCTCGAAGATATTGCTGCGCCAGCCTGTTTTGAGATTGAGCGTCGACTCAAAGCGATGCTTGATATACCGGTATTCCACGACGACCAACACGGTACCGCGATTGTGGCTGCCGCAGGACTATTGAATGCCCTAGAATTGCGTGGCAAGGCGTTAAGTGCTGCTCGGATCGTTTGTCTTGGCGCAGGTGCAGCGGCAAATGCGATTATGAATTTGCTCGTGGTGTTGGGCGCGGACAAAGGCAATATTTATATGCTCGATTCTAAGGGTGTGATTCATGCCGAGCGTGAGGGACTAAATGACGAGAAACGCCTGTACGCGCAGGTGACAAATAAACGCACGCTAGCTGACGCGTGTGAAGACGCGGATGTATTTATTGGTGTGTCGGGGGCGAACTTGCTCGACGAACAAAGCTTATTGAATATGGCGCCGCAGCCTATTATATTCGCCATGGCAAATCCAGATCCAGAGATTAAGCCGGAGTTGGCGCGGTCGATTCGGGATGACGTAATTATGGCGACCGGGCGTTCTGATTATCCGAATCAAGTTAATAATGTGCTGTGTTTTCCCTTTATTTTTCGCGGCGCGCTAGATGTGCGCGCTCGCGAGATAAATGAAGCCATGAAGATGGCTGCAGTCCACGCTATTCGTGATCTGGCCAAAGAGCCTGCCTTGCCTGAGGTGATTGCGGCTTATGATGACGTCGACAGCCTGGTTTTTGGTCCAGACTACATTATCCCTAAGCCTTTGGATCCGCGCCTCAAACATCGAGTTTCCACCGCAGTGGCTCAGGCGGCGATTGACTCTGGGGTCGCTCGAATCAATGTTTTGCCAGTCTACGAGTAATCGTTCTACCTCCCTCCGCGCATGACAAGCCGTGTCGCTGGGGCGGCAAGCGCGTAGCCGACGGGCGCGGATTTTAGAAAATCTGTTGTAGGGGGCGTGATTCTGGCGTTACTTTGTTGGCTAGCTTGGGCGGCGGAGCCTGCTCCTCGCGGAACATTTCAAAGATCGCGTCGGGATCTCCTGGCTCTGCGCGCTGACCAGTCGCCGGATCAATCCTCAGCGTAACCATGCGGTCGGGTAGGGGTAGGGTGGTAGAGTCGGATTCCGCGGGTAACGCTTCACGCATGTAAGCGATCCAAGTCTCAATCGGTGTGGTCGAACCCCATTCTCTGGATCCCACCGGACTATTATCGCTAAAGCCTGCCCACGTCGTTGCTACCAGGTCACGGGTGAAGCCAGAGAACCAAATGTCGGCATCGTTGGTGGTGCCCGTTTTGCCTTTCAAGTCTGTGCGATTCAACGCCCGGGTTGCTTTGGTTCCTGTGCCCCTGCGCATAACGTCATTTAAAATACTGTTCATAATATAGGCTACCCGTGGTTCGATGATCGCCGTGGCAGGTGAATGATCGCCGCAGACTGTTCCGCAGACCTTTGTCGGGTTAGCAACAAAAACCGGGTCGAAGTTGTATGAATCAATCTCCTGAATGAAGTAGGGCTCAACTTTATAGCCACCATTCGCAAAAGCTGCGTAGCCCGTGGCTATTTCCAGCGGCGTAAGTGCGATCGTTCCGCCGCCGAAGGCTAGTTGAACGTTGGAGGGGAAGTTGCTGGTGTCAAAGCCGAAGCGTTTGACATAGTCGATAGTGTTCTTCGGCCCAAAATCTAAAATAACGCGTAGCGAGACGAGGTTGATGGAGCGGTATAGTGCTTCCCGCAAGCGGATGTTGCCATGAAAAACGTCGCCCGAGTTTGTTGGCCGATAGACTTCTTCTTGCTCGCCACCGGGGAGTACGACAGGGGCATCATTGTATATGGAGGCCGCAGTTAGCCCGTTCTCTAGGGCGCCAGCATAGAAAAATGGTTTAAAATTTGAGCCGGGCTGACGGTGGGCCTGAGTCGCATGGTTAAATTGTTTGGTGCTAAAGTCATAGCCGCCAACCAGTGCCTTGATAGCGCCGTCTGTAGGGTCGAGCGACACCAGTGCGCCCTGAATCGCGGGTACCTGCCCGAGGACCCATCCTTGCTCTGTATCTACCTGTATTCGAATCAAATCCCCCGGGCCGACGATGTCTGCTGCTGATCGCGGAGCAGGTCCTCGGCTATTGACGTTAATGTAGGGGCGGGCCCAATTTAAGGCGCCCCACTGCAGTGTTATCAGATTTTGGTCGCGGGTGAGCACGTCGATGGATTGATCCCTGACGTTGACAACAATCCCTGGGTGCTGATCGCCGACAATGCGAGCCGCTTTCAAAGTATCCAGCCAGTTGTTCGGGTAGCCATACTCTGGCGCCGCCAGAAACTGATCGGTACCTTGGACAGCGCGTGCTTCAGGGCCGCGATACCCGTGCCGACGATCATAGGCATTGAGTTGCTGAATAACTGCCTGTTCTGCAGCGAGTTGTTTGGTGCTGTCGAGGGTGGTGCGCACGATCAGGCCTTCGTTATAGACATTACTGCCGTAGTCACTTAGTAAGCGCTTCCTTACCATTTCAGCCAAATAAAGCGCTGGAAGCTCGATGTCCCTGTCGTAGACCTCAGCGGTAATAGCGGTTGCAGTGGCGCTGTCGTAGTCAGTTTGGTTAATGGACCCCTGCTCAAACATGCGCATAAGTACTAAGTTGCGGCGAATCAGTGCACGCTCGGGACCGTTTATAGGGTTGCCTGCCTCCGGGGCCTGAGGTATACCCGCTAGCATGGCTAATTGCGGCAAGTTCAGTTGCCCCATGTCTTTACCATAATAGGTGTTGGCTGCGGCTTGAATGCCGAAAGCGTGCTTTCCAAAGGGAATAATGTTGAGATATAGCGCGAGAATTTCTTCTTTACTGAGCTCCTGCTCTATTTTCAGGGCCAGCAGCATCTCTTTAAACTTGCGGATAAAGCGCTGCTCAGTTTCGCCGGAAATGTTTTTCACTAGCTGCATGGTAATCGTGCTAGCGCCAGTGCGAATGGCGCCCTTATTGCGAATTAGCTGCCATGAGGCATTTGCTAAGGTGATTAGGTCAATGCCTGAGTGCTCGAAGAAACGCTTGTCCTCGGTGTCGAGCAGTGCGCTGATGAATAACGGGGGTATTTCTTCAAATGTGACCGGTACCAAACGCTCGCCGAATTCTTGGATGAGCTTGTCATCGGCTGAAAAAATGCTCAGAGGCGCCCTTAGTTTGACGTTTTTAAAGGTGCTGGCATCGGGTATTTGTGGGTTTAGGTACAGATACGCTGCGGCAAGAATGAGAACAGCGCCACAGCATAAAGCCGTTGTGGACCATAGAATGATAGAGCCAAAGCGCCACATAGGCAGATTATTGAACCTCGAGTCTGGTGATGAATAGCGCGATGCAAATACTGCAGTGCAGTAGCACTATAAAGCTTCTGGCGGATAAAAGTAGGATTACGGTCGGAGTGAGGCGACAAGTATGAGATGCTCTGCTAACTTGCAAAGAGGAAAATTGATAATTAAATGAAGTGATTAGGCGATTTTTTTCAACCAAATTTTAATTAAACAGTTTGCGCTGCGATTAAGAGTGTTATTTAATGTAGTATTACATGTAATGACCGTAAGTACGTGTACTAATTAGAAATTTCACAGGATGTCCATAGTGTTTAGCTTTTTGAACAAGGGACCGAATACCATGCTCGGGCTGGATATCAGCTCTACATCGGTAAAATTGTTGGAGTTAAGCCGTTCCGGTGGCAAGTACCGTGTCGAAAGCTACGGTGTCGAGCCGTTGCCTGAAAATGCGGTTGTGGAAAAAAATATCAGTGACGTCGAGGGTGTTGGTGAGGCCATTCAGCGTCTTATCGAGCGCGCCAAGACTAAGGTCAAACTGGCGGCTGTGGCTGTCGCTGGCTCTGCTGTTATTACTCGGACTATCGAGATGCCCGCCAATTTGAGCGAGGATGAGATGGAAACGAACCTGCGAAATGAGGCTGATCAATACATCCCCTATCCTTTGGAAGAGGTCGCGTTAGACTTTGAAGTGCAGGGGATCTCGCCCCGCGCCGAGGATCAAGTAGAAGTGCTGTTAGCCGCTTGCCGACGAGAGAACGTCGAGATGCGCGAAGCGGCACTTGAGCTCGGCGGCCTGAAAGCCAAGGTGGTCGATATCGAAGCTCATTGTATGCAGCGAGCCTTCGAGCTGGTGCGCGAGCAGTTTACTGGCGAGGGCGGCGAGGACCAGATCATTGCCATTATCGATATTGGTGCAACCATGACGACACTCAGCGTGTTGACCAATTCGGGAACCCCCTATACGCGTGAGCAACTGTTTGGTGGCAAGCAGCTTACAGAAGAGATTCAGAGACGCTATAGCCTGTCAGTGGAAGAAGCCGGTCTTGCCAAGAAGCAAGGTGGCTTGCCTGATGATTACGAAACAGAGGTACTACAACCATTCAAAGAGGCTGTTGTGCAGCAGGTGACTCGGTCATTGCAGTTTTTCTATTCATCCAGCGCTTTCGACGATGTTGATCATATAATTTTGGCGGGTGGTACCTCGTCCATTGAGGGTCTTGCCGATATGGTGGCGGCCAAGCTTGGCACGCCGACATCGATCGCCAACCCATTTGTTAACATGTCTTTGTCATCAAAAGTCAACGAAGTGAATCTCAATAATGATGCTCCGGCTTTGATGATAGCCTGCGGGCTGGCAATGCGGAGCTTCGATTAATGTTGATGTTGCAAGCTTGGAGGGCCAGTCGCGATGGCTGATATAAAAATTAACCTACTGCCCTGGCGGGAAGAATTACGCGAGGAACGCAAGCAGGAGTTTCTAAAAGTCCTTGGTGGCGTGGCATTATTAGGTGCGCTGGTGGTGTTTGCCGGCATGCAGTATTTCAAGGGTGAGATTGAGTCCCAAGACGACCGCAATGGTTTTTTGACGGCTGAAATCAAGGTTTTGGAAAGCCGCATCGCTGAGATCAAGTTGCTCCAGCAAAAACGCAATGAGCTTTTGGCGAGGATGAAAGTTATTCAGGAACTTCAGGGTAATCGGCCGGTGATTGTTCGTTTGTTCGATGAATTGGCCAGGCGGCTGGCTGATCGGGTTTACTTTACGAGTCTGTCATACAACGGGAAATCCATATCCGTTGACGGGGTTGCAGAATCTAACAATCGTATCTCCAGCCAACTTCGTAATTTTGATGAGTCAGAGTGGTTTGACAAGCCAAATGTCACGGGGATTGTTGCTGATCCGAAGAGTGGACCTCAGGCGAGTCGATTCAAACTCGAAGTGCAGCAGGGTTCTCCTAGTGCGACGGAGGTCGAATAGCCATGGCGATGCAAGACTTACTGGAGAGTTTGCAAGGCTTTGACATTAATGAGTTGAACGACGTTAACAACGTTGGTTCTTGGCCCATGGTAATCAAAGCGATTATTTGGGTGCTGGCGTTCGTTGCTGTGCTGGGAGCCGGGTATTTTTTCTTGGTGACGCCTTTGCAGGAAGAATTGACTCGTGTGAAAGCAAAAGAAGTCTCGCTGCGAGCGGATTTTGAAAAGAAGTTTTTTGAATCGGCGCACCTTGAAAGTTATCGTCTGCAACAAGTTGAAATGGAGCAATCGTTCCAAACTATTTTGCTGCAGCTGCCCAGTGACACGGAAATTCCAGGTTTGATCGAGGATATTACGCTGGTCGGCTTGAAAAATGGCCTTAACTTTTCCAGTATTGATTTAAGACCTGAGGAAAAGTTCGAGTTCTACATCGAGAAGCCGATACAGATTGTGGTATCAGGCAATTATCACGAATTGGGGGCGTTCGTCAGTGATGTCGCTGACCTGTCGAGAATCGTCACGCTACACGAATTTACGATCTTGCCGGAAGGCAATCGAGCAGGTGGCTCTGATGTTCCCGGAGCCTTGTTGAGGATGAACATTTTGGCCAAGACCTATCGTTACAATGATGAGCAACGCTAGGGATGATCAGGGGCATCAGCAAAAGGCGGCTCACGGATAATTGGAATAAAGCGAAAGTAATGCTATGAAAGTGATGAACAGAAAGTTTGCAAGGCTCGCGCGCCTCACAGCATTAACAGTGCTAGTGATGCTGATGACGGGCTGTTCATCCGGTGATGAAAATGCTGACATCAAGGCATTTATTGCGGAAGTTGACGCCAAACCGAAAGGGAGGATCGCGCCTCTGCCTGAGTTTGCTTCCTACGAGCCATTCACATATGGCACAGCAAACCGCCGTAGCCCATTTGAAGAACCGATTATCGTCCCACCCAAAAGCGCTGAACAAAGGCGTAATGTTGGTGTGAAACCACCCCAAGATCATGTCAAACAGTTCCTTGAGCGTTTCAATTTCTCGTCACTGACTATGGTCGGTACGCTTGAGCAGAGCGGCGGCTCGTGGGCGTTAGTTCAAGACGCTGAAGGTGGCGTGCACAGAGTCCAGGTAGGGGACTTTATGGGAACAAGTTGGGGACAGATTGAAAGTATTAATGACACGCGCATTGATCTGACAGAAATAGTTAACGATGGCGCAGGTGGCTGGCTACGTCGACCGAGAACGCTAGAGCTAAAAGGTTTGGTTGACTAGAGAATCGAAATTTTTGGGGGCGCTTTATGGCATTCACCGCGTTAATATCAGTATTTGCAAATTCAAATAAAGAGACAGGACACATTATGCTTGGCCGATTTTTTGTATTGGCGCTAACCTGCCTCCCATTTACAGCGGTCGCTGCGGTGACCATGAACGGTATTGAGTTCTCGTCCTTACCCGGCGATAAAACTGAGATTCGCATGCAGTTCGACGGGAGCCCGCCGACACCGTCAGGATATACCATTGAGCAACCAGCAAGAATTGCTCTGGATCTGACCGGCGTCAGTAGTGGACTTGCATCCAAGTACCATCAGCTGGGTGGCGGTAACGCACGCAGCGTCACGGTGATCGATGCGGGCGACCGAACGCGTGTGATTGTTGCTTTGACTGAGCTCACTCCTTATTCAACCCAGCTGGAAGGCAATACATTGATTTTGCTGGTTGGTATGGCACAGAACAGTGGGTATGTTGCTGCTGAATCATCAGCCATGCCCTCAGCGGCAATGAACATGTCCCAGTCTGTGGAAAGCGATTCAGGCGCGCGCGTCAACTCAATCGACTTTCGCCGCGGCGAAGGTGGTGAGGGTCGCGTTATTGTTGACTTGTCGGATCCTGGTGTTGGCGTCGACGTCACCAGCGAAGGTGGCAAAATCAGGATTGAATTTAGCGGTACTCAGATCCCACAAAACCTGCAGCGGCGATTGGATGTAACCGATTTTGCGACACCTGTATTAATTGTCGATGCATTACCAGAGTCAAATAATACGGTGCTGATGATCGAGCCTACAGGGGACTATGATTATTTAGCCTATCAAGCCGACAACATATTTACACTAGAGGTCAAACCACTGACCGCCGCAGAGATGGAATCCAATTTGGATCAGGCATTTCGCTATCGTGGAGAGAAACTATCGCTAAATTTCCAAGATATTGAAATTCGTGCGGTGTTGCAATTGATTGCAGACTTCACTGATCTGAACTTAGTGGCGAGTGATACGGTAGCCGGCAAGATCACTTTACGGTTGAAGAACGTGCCGTGGGATCAGGCACTCGACATCATCATGAAGACCAAAGGACTGGATAAACGCCAGTTGGGTAACGTGTTGATGGTAGCGCCCGCTGCAGAGTTGTCCGCCCGAGAGCAGCTTGAATTAGAAAGCCGTGAACAGATCTCTGAATTGGCGCCGCTGAGAACTGAATTTATTGAGGTTAAGTATGCCAACGCGGCGGAAATCTATGGTTTGTTTCAAAGTAGCGAAGAGGGCGGCGGTGGCGGTGGTGTTGTGTCTTCAAGAGGCAGTGTAATTGTCGATGAACGTACGAACTCTATTATCTTGACCGATACAGCGGAACAAATTAATGAGTTCCGCAGTGTGCTCGACAAGCTCGATGTGCCCGTGCGCCAAGTCATGATCGAAGCGCGAATCGTCAGAGTCAGTTCATCTTTTTCCAAGGACTTAGGTGTACGATGGGGTACAGGCGGTTACACATCCTCGGGCACCTCGTCAGTGCAGGTTGGATCGACGTTGGCATCTCTTGAGGCAGTCCGGGGTTCTTCCGTCGCTGGCACTGATCTTGCGCTGAGCAGCTTGGATTCACTGGTCGTCAATCTTCCTGGGGTGGCTACCACCAACTCAATAGCATTTGGCATGTTAAACGAAAATTTCTTACTTGATCTTGAGCTGACGGCCGGTGAGTCAACAGGGGATAGTGAAGTGGTGGCTCGACCCAAAGTCATCACCGCAGACAAACAAGCCGCGACTATCACTCAGGGTCAGCAGATTCCCTATTTGGAGCGTGCCGGTGGCGACACGGGTGCTGCGGGTGGGGCCACAGTCGCGTTCATTCCCGCTGTGCTAAATCTTACCGTGACCCCTCAGATTACGCCGGATGACCGAATTATATTGGATTTGAACGTCACCCAAGACACGCCCGCTTTTGCTGACCCAGGCGTGGCGCCAGCGATCAATACGTCTAGTCTAATAACCAAAGTTTTGGTGGGCAACGGTGAGACGATTGTACTTGGTGGGGTTTTTCTTGCAGACAACACCGAGAATATCGCAAAGACGCCGTTCTTTGGTGATTTACCTTTGATAGGCAAACTATTCCGTGTCACCAGCGAGCGAGCCTCAAAGTCGGAGCTGCTGATTTTTATTACACCAGTTTTGCTCGAAGATCCGCTGGCGGATCGCTAGTTCGGTCCCATCAACACGAGCCCCCGGGGGCGAAAAAAAGCCCTCGCGATGCCAATGTTCATACCTGCCGTCAAACGTAATATATTCCTTATCGGCCCCATGGGCGCTGGCAAGACGACCATCGGCCGAACGCTGGCTTCTTACCTGCGTCTAGAATTTATTGATTCTGATCATGAAATCGAACGACGTGCTGGGGCAAACATTGCGTGGATTTTTGACGTTGAGGGTGAGCCAGGTTTTCGCGCCCGTGAAGCCGCCGTTATCGACGATTTGAGTCAGCGAGAGGGGATATTGCTCGCGACAGGCGGCGGGTCGGTGCTCCGAGCGGAGAATCGTCAGCATCTTAGAGCCAGAGGGGTTGTTCTGTTTTTAGATGCGTCGTTAGAGATGCAAATCAAGCGTACCGCGAAAGACAAAAAAAGACCGCTGTTACAAACGGACGATCCGGTAGCGGTGCTGCGACGTTTAAAGATAGAGCGTGATCCACTTTACACAGAGCTGGCTGACATTAAGGTAACCGTTGGCGACAACAAAACCAGGCGTATCATGTCAATGATCATGAAAAAGCTGGACGATACTCACTTTACATATCCGGGGAAACGCATCGATTGATGGGTTTTCCTGGTGGAGTTTTTGATGGATTTGGTACAACTTGCACTTGGCGAATCTTCTTACCCTATCTATATCGGTGCTGGTCTGCTTGATGACAGCGCGTTAATCACCGACCATATTGCTGGGCAACAGGTGTTAGTGGTCACCAACACTACGGTTGCGCCTCTGTTTCTAGCGCGGCTCAAAGTAGTCTTGCAGGCCTTTCATGTCGAGGTACTCGAATTGCCTGATGGTGAGCAATTCAAGACGCTTGAGAGTCTTGATATGGTGCTCACAACGTTATTACGTGCAGGTCATAATCGCGGTACTACTCTTATTGCGCTGGGCGGTGGCGTTGTTGGTGATACTACAGGGTTTGCGGCAGCTTGCTACCAGCGGGGGGTGGCTTTTATTCAAATACCGACAACGCTGTTGGCCCAGGTAGACTCGTCCGTGGGAGGCAAAACAGCTGTCAATCACCCCCTTGGTAAAAATATGATTGGTGCCTTTCATCAACCGAAGGCCGTTATTATCGACCCGCAAACCCTGCAATCTTTGCCACGAAGAGAGTTGTTGGCTGGTTTGGCGGAGGTTATCAAGCACGGAGCTCTGGCGGATCTGGCGTACTTTGAGTGGTTGGAGGCTAATATCGACGGTTTATTGGCGCTTGATCTCGAGAAAATGAGCTACGCCATCAAAAGAAGTTGTGAAATAAAAGCCAATATCGTTTCTTTGGATGAGAAAGAACAAGGCATCCGTGCCTTGTTGAACTTCGGTCACACCTTTGGACATGCGATAGAGACAGGCATGGGCTATGGAGTCTGGCTGCACGGTGAGGCAGTAGCTGCCGGTATGATCATGGCAGCGCGCCTGTCGACAAAACTTGGCATGTGTTCTGCATCAGATACAGAGCGTCTGACACGGCTAATTGAACGTGCGGGTTTGCCGACGGCGCCACCGGCTTCTCTGGAAGATAAGTTTCTGGCGTTGATGGCGAGGGACAAGAAGGCGACTGACGCAGGTTTGAGGCTGATTTTGTTAAACCGTCTAGGTGATGCGGTGCTAGTGGGGAATGTCCATGAGGCAGATCTGACAGCCATTATCGGCAACAGTACTATTGATAGCAGTACTAACGATAGCAGTACCAACAACTGCAATGCGGCGCTGGATAGACAATAAATGCCCTAAGGTCGCCTTTCTAGGCCCTTAAGTGAGGGCTGCTGATAAAGGCTTTTGATATGAGAAATGGCATAAGCGACACTGACACACTCGTCAATCTAGGTGCTCAAAGCAGCCGCCCAACGAATTCTAGCGACAACCTAGGGAATTTCCGATGCAGCGAGTTTGTGGGAAATGGCGAATTGCTGAATCTACCAGACAAGCTGGCGTGTTTGGTGACGTATGGGGAAATGTTTATTCTTGTGAGTGGCGGAACAGGCCAAGGCAAAAGCCTCGCTAAGGCGCAGATGCTTGAGCAGATTGCGGACTCTCTGCCGGTGCTGGAACTCAAAGTTGAACAGCGCAATCGTCAGGTGTTAACGGAAGTTTTATTGGTAGGGTTCCGTTTGAATGCTAGCCAGAGGGATAGCAATTCAGGTCTTGCCCAGCTAAGACGCTTTTCGCGAGACCTCGCAAACAGTTCCCGCAAGGCTGTCGTAGTCGTAGATGACGCTCATTGTTTGACCAATGCCGCGCTGAAGACGCTACTCGATTTAGTAGAGAAAGCCGGCCTAGGTTTGATATTGTTTGCTGAACCGTCGATCGATCGGCGCGCTGCAATAAAGGCCGCTGCGGGACGTATTTATCGCTGCCCTCTTGAGCGGCTAGATCAAGCGCAGGTGCGTAGCTATCTGCGGCGCAAGCAACCATTGCTCTCAGAGGATCTCAATCAGGCTCAACTCGATGACATACTGATGGAATCGAAGGGTATACCGGGGGAGATTGACAGGCGGGTTGAAGACATTCTACATGGGCCGGCGCAGTCACGTGGCTTGCCTATGATTCACGTTTCCATGGTAATGGCTCTGCTGTTAATCGGTGGCGCGGCGCTGTGGTTTGAGCAGGTCTCTGCATCTAAAGTGACGCGACAATTTTTAGCGGTAGACGCAGAACACGCTAGCGAGGCTTCGCTTCTCCCGACATCATCAGCTATCCCAACGTCGAACGTTGCTTCGGCAGATGGACAAAGTTTGGCAAACAAAGATCTTATTAACAAAGATCTTATTAACAAAGACCCTGTTAACGAAGCTGCTGCGCCGCCAGAACCCAGAGTCATAGTTTCAGTGCAACCTGCACCTAACTCTCGAAATGTCTCTATGGCCG
>JBLHVI010000013.1:0-68724 GCA_047630175.1 Candidatus Azotimanducaceae bacterium | reverse complement strand
ATCACCGTGGCGCCACCCAATAGATTCATCACCACGCCATTTATGTCTTGGTCCGGTGACGAGGGATAAAACATGGACTCGACCCGACGCTCCTCGGTAGCCAACAGACGATCACCGATACGAACGTCTTCTTTAATCGACGTTAGCCGCATCGTGTAAACATCGCCAGTTCGCCGCAATACCTTTGCAACACCCATCTCTTGGGCCTCAAAACCCAGAACCTCACGTGTCAACGGATCCTGATAGACCTCACCAGCCCGAAATATCCCATAGACTGAAGTTCCGCCGCCCCACTTACCGCGCGCATAAAAATCATCACCGGGGCCGAACACCAGACGCTCGGATTCGCCCGCCAAAATATGGGGCGCATTATCGAGGGTGTACTGGCCCACGATACGCCCGGTATTGATTAAACCGGCGATAGCGCCTAAAGGAATGGCTGGGATAGAACTGGTTAGCGGCTCCGAACGTACTTTTGGGGCTAGTTTGGTGTCAGGATGCGGCACCGGCGTCAAGCGTATCGTGCGCCCTTCATCACCTCTTGATAGCGACAATTGCGGCTTGCCATCGACATATCGAAGCACAATCTCGTCGCCGGGAAAAATCAGGTGGGGGTTATCAATGTCTGGATTCACTTCCCATATTTCTGGCCAACGCCACGCTTCGGCCAAAAACATAGACGCAATATCCCACAACGTATCGCCTTGTTTCACAATATAGCGTGCCGGATGATCCAGTTTGAGTAAACTGTCTGCGGCAAAACTGCTCTGTGCCAGCATAAGGCTCAGAGCGATGGCGATAAGAATTTTCCTCATGGGGCGAATCCCGTCCTCAAACCGAGTACAATATCAGGTTATTCGAGCCGACACATCCATCAGTGGATGAACTGAAATATCAACTTGATCATAATCTTAGCAGCACAAGTTGCACCATTACTATAGGTATGTAAGTAAACGCCATGGCCCTACTAGATATTCTGGAATTCCCAGATCCACGACTCAGAACCGTCGCGCGTCCTGTGACTGACGTTAACGAGCGCATCATGACTCTCTGCGATGACATGCTTGAGACCATGTACGCAGCGCCCGGTATCGGCCTAGCCGCAAGCCAAGTGAATGTCCACCAGCGCCTATTGGTTGTGGATGTTTCCGACAATAACTCAGCGCCCCTTGTGTTCATTAACCCGGAAATTGTCGAGCATGAAGGTGAAATTGAGACTAATGAGGGTTGCCTATCGATCCCCGGTTTTTATGAGCCTGTAGTACGCTTCGAAAAAATACAGGTCAAAGCCCTTAATCAGCGAGGCCAGGCATTTATTACCGACGCAAATGACTTACTCGCTGTCTGCATCCAGCATGAGATGGATCATCTCGAAGGCAAGTTGTTTGTCGATTACATTTCTACCACCAAGCGCCAACTGATTCGCAAGAAACTAATCAAGCAGCAAAAATACCGTGACTAGGCTGGCCGCATGAACATTCTGTTTGCCGGCACGCCAGAATTCGCAGCAGCACATTTGCAGGCGCTGTTGACCAGCGAGCATACAGTGGTAGGCGTCATTACGCAGCCAGACAAACCTGGCAAGCGGGGCAAGCAACCCGTCGCTTCTGCCGTCAAGCAGTTAGCCCTTCGGCACCACTTACCCGTCTTGCAACCAGCGCGTTTACGCCTGCCAGATCTGCAGCAGTACGTGGTTGACGTCATGGTAGTAGTGGCCTATGGCCAGATTCTGAAATCTGATGTGTTGGCTTACCCACGTCTTGGCTGCATCAACGTGCACGGCTCTGTGTTACCACAATGGCGCGGTGCGGCACCGGTTCAGCGGGCTATTCTCGCAGGCGACGAGACGTCTGGCGTGTGTATTATGGAAATGGATGTAGGCCTCGACACCGGTGCCGTGCTGCAATGCGTTCAGATACCTATCGCTCCCCGGGAAACAAGCGCGAGTCTTTCCGAAAAGCTTAGCCATGTAGGCCAAAAGGCCTTACTAGACGTGTTATCTGAGCTGGCAGTCGGCCAAGCTCTGGCCACGGCTCAGGTGGGCGAACCGAGCTATGCGCGCAAACTTGAAAAACACGAAGCGCTGATCGAGTGGAACCTACCAGCGCTGGAAATCGACCGACAAATCCGTGGATTTAACCCCGACCCGGTAGCATTTACGCATCTACAAGACTTGCGCTTAAAAGTTTGGTCTGCAGTCCCTGCAGATCCTGCGGTCGATAAAAACATTCCTTCCAACCAGCCTGGGGAAATCCTCGCTGTTGAAAAACATGGGGTGCTGGTGGCCTGTGGTATAGGTACCTTGTGGTTACAATCGATTCAGGTTCCGCTGGGCAAAGGCAGTATCCTGAGCGCCGCTGACATACTCAATTCACGTAAAGATCTATTCGCCGAGGGGACGATACTCCGCTAATGCAAGAATATATTTCAGCCGTCAGAGTACTCCGGGCCGTCATCCACGACGGAAAATCACTGGATGGCCGTTTCAACAGCGAGGATTCTGCTCTCGCCAAGCAGATCAGCTACGGCGTAATCCGCGATTATTATCACCTATTGGCGTTGCTCAACACCCTCGTCAAGAAACCTCTGGTCGGCAAGAACGCCAACGTGAACCTGCTCCTGCTCGCCGGATTATACAGCGTCAATCACCTTAATCGCCCTGTCCACGCAAGTGTTAATGCGGTTGTCAACGCAACTCAGGGCATCAACGCGGGCTGGGCGAAAGGACTGGTCAACGGCGTGCTACGCAACCACTTACGCCAGGAGGCCAAAAACACCGCTGACGGTCGCACTGATCATAAAGAGGAACTCACACATGTGCCTAGGCATGACGATCAGGCACACTACAACCATCCCCAATGGTTGATCGACAGAATTCAGTGCGCTTGGCCGAAACACGCAAAGCGTATCATGGCGGCCAATCTTGCCCGCCCCCCCATGACTCTGCGCGTGAACCATCGACTGATTAGCACCGCAGATTATCTAGCGCGGCTCCAAGAGCAACAGATTTCCGCACGCGCGGGCAACTACGCAGCCAGCGCCATCTATCTTGAGGCGCCGATGAAAGTCACCTTGTTACCCGGTTTTGATGATGGTCACGTCAGTGTTCAGGATGAGGCCTCGCAACTGGCTGCGAGCGTTTTAGCTGCAGAACCTGGCATGTTTGTGCTTGATACCTGTGCCGCTCCCGGTGGCAAAACCTGTCATATTCTCGAGTCGACTTCTGACCTAAATCTGACGGCACTTGATTTAGAAGCCGATCGTCTCGATATCGTCCGAGACAATCTACGTAGACTCCAACTGCAGGCCATTTGTGAGGCGACAGACTTGCGCCATTTCGCGCCCGCTCATCTATTCGACCGTATCCTACTGGATGCACCTTGCTCAGCTACTGGGATCATCCGTCGTCACCCGGATATTAAGTTGCTGCGTCGAAATTCAGATATTGATAAGCTGGCGGCCACCCAACTTGTGCTGTTGCGTGCCGCTTGGCAATTGTTGAAACCCGGCGGTGTTCTTGTTTATTCGACCTGCTCAATTCTGCCAACAGAGAATGAAGCGATAGTCGGACAATTTGTTAGCGCGAATGATGATGCATCTCACTTGCCCATCGATGCACACTGGGGCGAGGCGCAAACCTATGGCCGGCAACTGTTTCCTGATACTCGCGGACACGATGGCTTTTATTACGCCCGCATTAGTAGAGCAACACAGGCATGAAGATAATTATTCTCGGTGCTGGTGAGGTCGGCGGTAATCTGGCCCAAAACCTCACCAAAGAAGCCAGCGATATCACCGTTGTTGACAGCGATTCTGATCGCCTACGAGAACTTCAAGATCGCATTGATATTCGGACAGTTCGCGGCATGGGCTCGCACCCTGATGTACTTCGCCAAGCCGGTGCAGAAGACGCCGATATGCTGATAGCGGTCACCAATAGTGACGAGGTCAATATGGTGGCCTGTCAAGTGGCCTACTCCGTGTTTCATACGCCAACAAAAATCGCCCGCATTCGCTCTACCACTTATTTTGACTATGGCATATTTCGAAACGAAGCCACGCCTGTAGATTTTCTTGTTAATCCCGAGCAGATCGTCACACAAGACATCTGTCGATTAATTGATAATCCTGGCGCCCTACAGGTTATGGACTTTGCTGATGGGCAAGTGCAATTGGTCGGTATTAAAGCCTATTACGGCGGTCCATTAGTGGATCAGGAATTACGTTACCTGCGTCAACATATGCCTACTGTGGATACGCGAGTAGCAGCCATCTTCCGTAAAAATCGTCCCATTATTCCTCAGGGTGACACCATCATCGAAGCCGACGATGAGGTATTCTTTATCGCCGCCGCAGAAGACATACAAGCCGTCATGAGCGAGATGCGCCGTACCGAACGACCCAATCGTCGATTGATTATTGCTGGCGGCGGCCACATCGGTTTGGGTCTAGCGCGAGCCTTAGAGGGTCGATATGGCGTCCGCATCATCGAGCGCAACCGCCAGCGATGCTATGAGCTATCGGAATCATTAGACCGTACCATCGTACTCGCTGGCGATGCTTCAGACAGAGACTTATTGTTAGAAGAAAATATCGAAGAGACCGACGTCTTTTGCGCAGTTACCAATGATGACGAGGCCAACATCATGTCATCAATGTTGGCCAAGAGTCTGGGGGCACGCAAAGTAATCACATTGATTAACAACCCAGCTTATGTCGACTTGATCGAAGGCAGCAACATCGACATTGCCGTTTCACCCCAGCAAGCAACATTGGGAAGCATACTCACACATATTCGACGTGGTGATGTTGTTAGGGTTCATTCACTGCGCCGTGGCGCAGCTGAAGCCATTGAGGCGATTGCTCACGGCGATCGTCGTAGCTCGAAAGTGGTTGGACGACGGTTGGAAGAAATCGAGCTGCCAACTGGCACCACCATTGGCGCGATTGTTCGACGCGATGATGTAATCATCGCCCACGACGATGTCGTTGTTGAGCCAGACGATCATCTGATTTTATTTTTAGTTGATAAAAGTCGAATCGCCGAAGTCGAAAAATTGTTCCAAGCACCCTTCACTTTTTTCTGACGGTAACTCATGCATATTCAAATTGCCTTCAGAATACTTGGCAGCCTGTTGATGATGTTCAGTCTGACGATGATCCCACCGATCATCGTTTCCTGGATATTTAATGATGGCGTTGCCATTATTTTTGCTGACACCTTTGTACTGACGTTAGCTGCTGGTGCAATATTGTTTGGCCTATTTCGCAACTATAAACAAGAAATGCGCACCAAAGATGGCTTCCTTATTACTTTTCTATTTTATACTGCATTAGGTTGTTTTGGCGCTATTCCGCTGGTGCAACAGGGTGGTATCACTTTGAGTTGGCCCGATGCTTTATTCGAGTCTTTTTCGGGCCTTACAACAACAGGCGCCACTGTAATCACAGGTATTGATGATTTGCCTGAGTCAATATTGTTTTACCGACAGCAGCTGCAGTGGCTCGGTGGTATGGGCATTATCGTTTTAGCTGTTGCCATACTACCGATGCTAGGCATCGGTGGAATGCAATTATACCGCGCAGAAACACCGGGACCACTCAAAGACAGTAAGCTCACGCCAAGGATTAAGCATACTGCGTTGGCTCTGTGGTCGATATACATCGGTCTGACATCACTGTGCGCCATCTCTTACTGGTTAGCTGGAATGACAGCTTTCGATGCGATTTGCCACAGCTTTTCAACTATCGCTATTGGTGGTTTCTCGACACACGACGCCAGTATTGGCTATTTCGATTCTCTGGTGATTGAAATGATTGCCATTTTCTTTATGTTGATAGCTGGTATCAACTTCGGGCTACATTTTTTCGCTTGGAAGGAACGCAGTATCTGGCATTACTTACGCGATGAGGAGGTCAGATTCTACCTGTCAATTCTCGTGGCAGGAACGCTGGTTGTGACCACCGTACTATATTTTACCGGCACCTACGAAGCTTCACAGGCATTTAGATATGCCGCTTTTGCTGTCGTTTCAATGTTTACAACGACAGGGTTTGCCACAACCGACTTCAGTGTTTGGCCTAACATGTTGCCATTTTTAGTATTTTTAGGAGCATTTACCGGTGCTTGCGCGGGTTCGACAGGCGGTGGCATGAAAGTCATGCGCGTCATGTTGATCTGCAAACAAGGAATTCGAGAGATACATAGGCTGATTCATCCTAACGCTATTTTTCCTATCAAACTCAACAAGCGACCAGTATCCAGTGGCATCATAGAGGCTGTCTGGGGGTTTTTCTCAATCTATGTGGTGATTTTTCTTTTTATGTTACTGGCGATGATGGCCTGCGGATTGAACTTCGCCAGTGCCTTTTCTGCGGTAGGGGCCACCATGAATAATCTGGGACCAGGACTTGGCAGTATTGCATACCACTATGCTGATATCAGTGACCCAGCAAAACTATTACTGTGCTTTTCAATGATGCTTGGGCGATTGGAGATCTTCACCTTGCTGGTATTGTTCACACCCATGTTTTGGCGCAAATAGTCGTAGCCAAAGTGCTGACAATAACTGGTAGCCCGTACTCAATAATCTAGCTTAATACAACGGTTTAGTGTCAGGAGGACAGACTCGGAAGCGTTTATACTCCCATTGATATTGGGCAAAATCTGCGGCCACGCAATGTTCAACTGTTTTATTTACGCCGCGCATCGACACGGCCAAATCGCTGGCATATACATCTGGGTCAGCGGCTGAAAATCTTGCAGTAAATCCAGCATGGTCGACACCACGAATAAAAATACTAGAAACCACCTTGGATCCGGTTTTCTGCACGAGTCGCGAAATCAACCGATCAGTAAATGCTGGCCTGCCAAAAAACTCTACAAATTCTCCACTGGCAGGTACTTGATCCGGCAATATTACAATAACGTTACCTGCCGCCAAACTGCGGTATAAGCGCGCAATACCTCTTTTGTTAGTTGGGACGAGTTCGTGACCGTTATTCTCACGCACTTTGGCCATGATAGGTTGCAAAAATGCCTGGCTGGGTGGATGGTATAGAGCCGTCAAGGAACCACGGCTGGCATAGTAAGCGTTAAGCAATTCCCAGTTGCCAAAATGTGGTAACAAAATTATCATGCCCTGCCCTGGCTCGCGGGCTGCATCAATTAGATATTCATTCTCGACCGCAGTGATCCATCCACGTATACGTTGCCGATCACCTAGCCAGACCGCAGGCGTCTCCATGATAGTCTGGCCAGTATGACGCAGACTCTGTCTGGTCATTTGGTCTTTGGCAATACCAGGCGGAAAAATCTGGCAAGCATCAAGATTGATAGCAGTCACTTTCGCCGCGCGCGAATCCAGCCAGTACATTAGATCACCCAAACTACGTCCCAATGTCTGGCTAACACCAAGGGGTAGTCTGGCAGCACCACGTAATAGGTACTCGAACAAAATTGCGGCAACGCGCTCTTTCCAACTAAGCGCGACAACGGGTTCTTCTGCCGGTTGCGTCACGTCAACGCCAAACACTGTGAGTGCCGGTGACAAGACAGAAGGTGGTCGTTGACCATTCCGGTGGCCTGCATGAAGGCGTAGCAGATAGTGCTGCCGACGAACTTGAAACCATCACGCTTCATTTGTTTACTCATGGCATCAGATAATGCGGTGTTCGAAGGCACATCGTTCAAATTCACATAGCGATTTTGAACTGTCTTGCCGTCAACAAATGCCCACAAGTAATCTCGAAACGATTCACCGGATTCTTTGATTCGCAGAAACTGCTGAGCATTGCCAATGGCACTGTCGATTTTCAAACGATTACGGACTATTCCCGAGTTGGTTAGTAGCGCGTGTTTTTTTTGATCGTCATAACGTGCAATCTTCTCAGCATCAAATCCATCAAAGGCGGCTCGGTAGTTTTCGCGTTTGCGTAGAATAGTAATCCAATTCAGCCCCGCTTGGGCCCCTTCTAACAGCAAAAATTCAAATAGCACTCGATCATCTCGTTCTGGCACACCCCATACTTCGTCGTGATAGCGCTGATACAACTCATCGCCTTTACACCAGCCGCAGCGCTGTAAATTTGAAGACTCCATGGCCGACCTCCCGCGTTGGCGCTCGCCTAAATATAATTCGCCTGCCGTAACCGAAGTCCCAGGGCTTAGCTATCGAGCGATATTCTAGCCTACTTTAGTCACACGCATAGTCATAACTGCCAGTCCTTCGGTATACTAACTGTTATTTTGCCCTTAGGCCGGATACACATGAGCGTAGCGACTTTCCAAGATCTTATTCTAACCCTCCAGAAGTTCTGGGCGGACAAGGGCTGCGTCCTAATGCAGCCCTACGATATGGAGGTAGGTGCAGGCACCTTTCACCCGGCGACTTTCCTGCGATCTATCGGGCCTGAAGCATGGAAAACTGCGTATGTGCAACCCTGCCGACGACCGAACGATGGCCGCTACGGCGAAAACCCCAATCGGTACCAGTACTACTACCAGTTCCAAGTGATGCTAAAACCTTCACCTGCCGATATACAGGAACTATATCTAGATTCATTGCGCCATTTAGGGATAGATCCCATGGTGCACGATATACGCTTTGTCGAAGATAACTGGGAGTCACCAACACTAGGCGCATGGGGTCTTGGCTGGGAGGTTTGGATGGATGGTATGGAGATAACACAATTTACATATTTCCAACAGGTTGGGGGCCTCGAGTGTTATCCCGTTACGGGAGAGATAACCTACGGTCTTGAGCGTTTAGCGCTATATTTGCAGGGCGTGGAGGATTTCAAGCAACTTGTTTGGAGTCAATCTGGTGATACAGTAGTGACCTATGCTGATGTGTTTCATCAATACGAAGTTGAAATGTCTGCCTACAACTTTGATCAGTCTAATGTCGCGGCTCTGTTCGAGCAGTTTGACTTTTGTGAAGCAGAGACCAAACGTCTATTAGCCGCTGGTCTTCCCCTTCCTGCCTATGAGTTTGTGATGAAGGCCTCCCATGCCTTTAATCTACTCGACGCGCGCCAAGCAATCTCTGTGACCGAACGACAGCGCTTCATTCTTCGTGTTAGGAGTCTTTCGAGAGGAGTAGCTGAAGCTTACTATGCATCTCGCAAAGCGCTTGATTTTCCTCTGGCTGACAAAGCAACTAAAGAAATATTCTTGCAGGAGATAGACAGTGGAAGTTAATGATCTTTTGTTGGAACTCAGAACTGAAGAGTTGCCCCCAAAATCGCTGGATCAACTTATCACTAGTCTAGTCGCTAATATGCGTACTGAACTCGCTAAGGCTCAACTTCAGTTTAGCGATGTCCAGGGTTTTGCCACACCTCGTCGACTAGCAATTGTTGTTACTGCATTACAAGAAAGGCAAGCAGACCAGCGCATTGAGAAAAGAGGTCCATCTTTACAGGCGGCATATGACGAACAAGGCAACGCGAGTAAGGCCTTATTAGGCTTCGCGCGCTCCTGCGGCGTTGAGGATTTATCAGCACTGGTGCGCACAGAGACCGCCAAAGGCACTTGGTTAATTTATCATCAGGACAAGCTCGGTGAACGAACTGAAGATATGCTCAAAGGAATTATTGACAGAAGTCTCAGCACGCTACCAATGGAACGTAAAATGCGTTGGGGTAGCTCAAGAATCGAGTTTATTCGCCCAGTCCATTCAGTCGTTTTACTCTATGGTAGCGAAGTGGTCGAGGCTCAGTTTTTTAATTGCGAGGCTGGAAGAGTCACGCTTGGACACAGATTCATGAGTAGCCAGCCGGTCGAGATTGAATCACCTAACCAATATGTCAAGGCGCTTGAAGAAGCGTTCGTCATGGTTGATTTACAGCAGCGTAAAGCGGTCATACGGCAACAGTTGTTGGATATCGGCACGGGGCTTGGAGCAGAGGTTGTGATTGACGAGAACTTGCTGAACGAGGTGAATGCGCTAGTTGAGTGGCCGGTTGCGCTTAGTGGTGAGTTTGACCCTGCATTTCTCAGCGTGCCTGAGGAGGCATTGATTTCAGCGATGAAATCCCACCAACGATACTTTCATTTGATCGATGCTCAAGGCAACCTTCTCCCTAAGTTCATTACCGTCGCCAACATTCGTAGTAAGGATCCGCTAGCGGTGATTCGTGGCAACGAACGTGTTATTTCACCACGTCTTGCGGATTCTGCGTTTTTTTATAGTAGGGACAAAGCCTCGTCATTAGAGGCTAATTTAGACAAATTAGGCGACGTTGTATTCCAAGTCAAATTGGGAAGTTACCAGCAAAAGGCTAAACGAATTAGCCAGCTCGCCGGCTTTATTGCGGACCAGACAGGGGTTGATAGTACAGACGCTCGACGCGCAGGGCTGCTCTGCAAGGCAGATTTGGTGTCGATGATGGTAGGAGAATTCCCAGAGCTGCAGGGATTGATGGGCGGTTATTATGCGCGCCATGACGGTGAAACTGATGTCGTTGCGCAGGCTATCGCCGAGCACTACTTGCCAACGCAGTCCGGCGGACGCTTACCAATTAGTCTCGCAGGGCAAGCTGTGGCCATAGCCGATAAACTCGACACGTTAACGGGTCTGTTTGGAATTGGCCAACCGCCAAGTGGCTCTAAAGACCCTTTTGCATTGCGTCGTCAAACCCTTGGAATCATAAGAATTTGTATCGATGCTGGTTTTACGTTGAACATCAAGGCAGCTATTGACAGAGCTTGCGCACTTCACGATCAGGATTTCGATGCTAAGCCAGTTTATCAGTATCTTTTGGATCGGCTAGGAGGCTGGTACTTGGACCAAGCGGTTCCCGCAGATACCTTTAATGCCGTTCGTTTTAGTAACGTCGTGATTGAGAACCTTCCAGACTGCAACAGTCGGGTACACACAATTGAGGCCTTCAAGCATAAACCAGAGGCGCAGCAACTTATTGCGGCGAATAAACGCATCGCTAATATCCTAAAGAAAGCGCAGCGCCCAAGTGATTCCGTTAGCTCCAGTGAACGTTTACCGATAGATGTCAGCTTATTCGACGTCAAAGCCGAGTCTTTACTACACGATGCGTTAATAGACACCCAGATCAAAATGGCGGTTGATAGTAACAACTATGAAGCTCGGTGTTTGTTGCTCGCTGGGCTGCAAGATAAGGTTGATGTTTACTTTGAAGAGGTCATGGTGATGTCGGAAAACATGAGCCTGCAAAAAAATCGCTTAGCAACTCTGCACAATATGCGGTTACTGTTTCTTGAGGTGGCAGATTTTTCGGTGCTGCAGTAGCCTTTTTAGCGTGTTGGAAAATGTTCTGAGGCGGGAATTCTCATCACGCTAAAGACACAAATCTTAAATTAAAAATCAGCTGGGCTGGATAATGCAAAACAACGGCGACAGACTCATTGTGCTCGATCGTGATGGCGTCATCAATGTGGATTCGTCAGACTACATTAAGTCCGCTGAAGAGTGGCGACCGCTTCCGGGTAGTATCGATGCCATTGTTCGCTTGTGTGCTATGGGTTTCGTTATTTACGTCGCATCAAATCAAGCAGGATTAGCTAAACAAAAGTTTAGCGTTGATGATCTTGCAGGGATGCATGCGAAACTTAATGGGCTTGTCGAAAGCGCGGGCGGTGTGATAGCCGGGATCTTTTTCTGTCCACATCATCCTGATGAAGGCTGCGAATGCCGTAAACCCAAGCCAGGTCTTCTTAATCAGATAAGAGCGGCGCACCCAAAGCCCATTGAGAGTATGGTTTTTGTCGGTGACTCAAGTAAGGATATTTTGGCAGCGCTGGCAGGAGACTGTCTGCCGGTGTTAGTACTTACCGGCAATGGCCGTCAGACCCAGCGAGAGCTCATCGCAGAAATGCCTATGATGGCGATTTTTGATGACTTAGCGAGTTTTACCGATAGTCAGGCTCGGTCGGGCTAAATCGTCTCAGAGGTGACAGACACTAAAAGACTGTGGTGAGCACGGGTGAAAACGCTCACCCGCACTACTGCCACATTAGACGTCTAGATTGGCAACAGCGAGTGCATTGTTGACGATGAATTCTTTACGAGGCTCTACGGCGTCTCCCATCAATGTACTGAACAATTGGTCGGCTGCAATTGCATCTTCAATGGTGACTCGCAACATGGTTCTGCGTTTTGGGTCCATCGTAGTCTCCCATAGCTGTTCAGGATTCATTTCACCTAGACCCTTGTAGCGCTGTCGACTTTGGCCTCTCAGGGCTTCTTGTTGGAGCCACGCGAGCGCCTGTTTTAGCGACAAAGCAGGTTCGGTCTTTTCGCCCTTAGCGACAAGAGCATCTTGATGCAGCAACTGATTAATCCTTTCACCTAACGCGGTGTAGTCTTCGTAATCTTTCGACTGGAAGAATTCACGAGTGAATACGTACTCTCTACTGACCCCGTGATTCGTAATAGTCAGCAAGGGGTAAAACAAGTGCCGTTCTTGATCCTCTGTTACGTCGAAGTGGTATTCTTTGCGGGTTTTGATTGCCGCGCTAGTGCGTGCCTGGAGATCGTTGGTCCAAGTTTGCACTGCCGCTTGATCGGTTAGATCGTCGACATTGAGGCGCGGAGCATAAATCATCAGGTCTAGGATTTCAGCGGGGAAGACGCGTTCAAGTCGTTTTACCTGCGTTTGTACGCCGAAGTAGTTCTGTGCCAAGTCACGTAGAGCATCGCCCTCAATGGGCTCAGCACCAGCCGTGGGTATCAAACGTGCGTCTTCCATAGACACTTCAAAAAGGTATGTGTTTAGCGCTTCTTCGTCCTTAATGTAACGTTCCTGCTTGCCGCGCTTCATCTTGTAGAGCGGTGGTTGAGCAATGAGGATATGTCCGCGCTCAATGAGCACACGCATATGCCGAAAGAAAAATGTCAACAATAGGGTCTTGATGTGGGCGCCGTCCACATCGGCGTCGGTCATAATAATAATACTGTGATAGCGCAATTTATCTGGATTAAATTCATCGCGGCCAATACCACAGCCTAACGCGGTAATGAGCGTGCCGACCTCGGCAGATGACAACATTTTGTCAAAGCGGGCTTTTTCGACATTTAGGATCTTACCTTTCAATGGTAAAATTGCTTGGTTCTTTCTGTCGCGGCCTTGTTTCGCTGAACCGCCAGCAGAATCTCCTTCCACCAGATAGATTTCGGAAAGTGCTGGGTCTTTTTCTTGGCAATCAGCCAGTTTTCCGGGCAATCCGGCAATATCTAGAGCACCTTTGCGTCGGGTCATTTCGCGAGCTTTGCGCGCCGCTTCGCGGGCGCGGGAGGCATCTATCATTTTTTGAACAATTGCCTTCGCATCTTGGGGATTTTCTAGCAAGTAGTCACTAAAAGCTGCGCCCATTTCTTGTTCAACAGCGGTCTTTACCTCTGAGGAAACCAGTTTATCTTTGGTCTGGGAAGAGAACTTTGGGTCAGGTACTTTGACAGAAATAATGGCGGTAAGACCTTCTCGTGCATCGTCTCCGGTGGTATTTGCATTCGCTTTCTTACCGATACCTTCGCGCTCAATATAGTTATTTAGGGTCCGGGTCAGCGCCGACCGGAAACCTTGTAAATGCGTACCACCATCACCTTGAGGAATATTGTTGGTGTACGCGAAGATTGATTCTTGATAAGAATCGTTCCATTGCAAAGCAATCTCAACACCAATTCCGTCTTCGCGGGTTGTGTTGGAGCAATGAAATATTGCATTCAGCGGGGTCTTATTGACGTTAAGGTATTCTACAAAGGTCTTTAATCCCCCCTCATAGCAAAAGCGCTCGTGCTTACCACTGCGTTCGTCAGTTAGATCGATCACAATACCAGCATTTAGGAACGACAATTCACGGAGCTTTTTGGCAAGAATGTCATAGTGAAACTCAATATTGGTGAAGGTTTCAGCAGAGGGCTTAAATCGGCATCGAGTACCGGTTTGAGTCGTCTCGCCGACGACCTCTAACGCCTTGTCGGGTACGCCTTCTCGGTAGACCTGCTCCCAGATTTTTCCTTCGCGCCAGATAGTCAATGTCAGTTCTTCAGATAGTGCATTCACGACGGAAACCCCAACGCCGTGCAGCCCACCGGAGACCTTATAGTTGCTGTCATCGAACTTTCCGCCTGCATGGAGCACGGTCATAATGACCTCGGCAGCCGACTTGCCCTCCCCCTCGTGAAAATCGACGGGGATGCCACGGCCGTTATCCATGACTGACACGAAATTATTTGGATGAATAACTACCTGTATTTCAGAACAGTATCCTTCGAGAGCTTCATCAATCGAGTTATCGACGAGCTCCTGAACCATATGGTGCAAGCCGGTGCCATCATCAGTGTCACCTATATACATACCTGGTCGTTTTTTTACCGCTTCAAGTCCTTTTAGGACCTTAATACTGCTTGAATCGTAAGATCTTTCGTCAGTCATACCTGATTCTCCATAACACTTATGTTGCCGTGTTCCACGTGAAACAATTTGGTGGGAAACCCACCCCAACAATTCAATAACTGGTCACGCTCGATCCCTGTAGCAATGACCTGGCAACCACTTTCAACGAGCGCACCACAAACTTTCTGCCTGTGTACAAGGTCTAGTTCTGCAGCCATATCGTCGACCAAATACAAAAGGTCTGAAGCGCCACCAATACCCGAAGAGATTTTCCCCTGGGTCAGGTAGAGCGACCATGCCAATACCTTCAACTCGCCTCGTGAACATACCGAGACTGCCGGTACGCCTTCTACTAACAACTCTATTTCCGCTTTATGAACGCCAGTCTGCGTGAACCCGCGTTTACTGTCGGCCTCAAACTGACTCGCATAGATGTCCGACAACTCACGACCAACGGCCCAACCACGACGGTAGTGACAAGTCACATTTTCTAACCCTGATATTACCTTACTCAATGCAGCGAATTGTATCGCAAAAGCATCGAAGTAGTCCTGTCTGTACCTATCCAGACGAATACTCACTTCGCATAACTGGTCGGTCCATGCGCTAATTTCTTTGGTACCGGCGTTTCTCTGTCGCAGTAGCGTGTTTCGCTGCCGAAGGCATCGCGTGGCCACTTCCCAATCAACTAAAAACTGAGGTTCCACGTGAAACAATCCCCAGTTCAAAAACCGCCGTCGTAGACTTGGTGGACCCAATAAAACATCAACTGTTTCTGGCCCGAGCACAAGCACGGGCAATGCCCGAGCAAGATCACTAGCACGCTTAACTACCTCACTATTGACCTTAATATCACGACTACCATCTCTACCTCGATGGACACCAACACGCTGAACCCGATCCCCATGGGCAACGACGCCAAAGACTGTACACCCGTCAGAATCTCTATTGATAACAGGATCTAGCCGATGACTCCTGAAACTACGCCCCGAGCCAAGAAAATACACTGCTTCCAGCAGACTCGTTTTCCCACTACCGTTTGCTCCCGTGATTAGGTTTACACCCGTCCCGAGCTCAATCTCAAGATGTTGAATATTACGCAACTGCCTAACCGAAAGTCGGCTTAGCGTCATAGCTTCATAGGCATAACAACATACATCGATTCATCACTGTCCGGATCTTCCAGCAACGCACTACTATTTGCATCATGCAGTGTGATTTTTACTTTTTCACATTCGAGCACACCCAAAACGTCTTGAACATAACCAACATTAAACCCCACTTCCAAATCATCCCCGGTGTAATCCACCGACACCGCTTCTTCTGCTTCTTCTTGCTCAGGATTATTCGCTGATAGCTGGAGGCTGCCTGTCGACAAATTGACACGTATCCCACGAAATTTCTCGTTCGATAGAATCGCTGTACGATTCAGCGCCTGACGCAACTCAACCTTATCGGCAAATATCGTTTTATCGCCGTTTTTAGGTATAACACGATCGTAATCAGGGAAACGACCGTCAACGAGTTTAGACGTCAGCGTATAATCAGCAGATTCTGCTCGCAAATGATTGGCACCAATGGATATTGCCACATCGCCGCTTACCTCTTGTAACAGGCGCTGTAGTTCAAGCACCCCCTTTCTGGGCAGAATCACCTGTCGACTATCAGCGATAGGACTTGAGAGCGACAACGTACTCATAGCCAATCGATGACCGTCCGTCGCTACCGTGCGCACGTAACTGCCACCAAGTTCAATCAACATCCCATTTAAAAAATACCGTACGTCCTGCTGTGCCATCGCAAACGCAGTCCGATCAAGAATTCTTTTCAGCGATTTCGCGTCCATGTCTATCGACAACTCCGCCATTGACTTATCAACCGCCGGGAAATCTGCCGCGGGTAACGTCGACAACGTAGAACGAAAGCGCCCCGCTTTGATGCTCATTTTCTGACCAGACAAGGTTAATTCGATCTCTGCTTTTTCTGGCAACTCCCGGCAGATGTCCATTAACTTTCTTGCCGGTACTGTGATCTCCCCGTTTTCGCTCTCAAGTAAAGCGACCCGCGCCACCATTTCTACCTCAAGATCTGTGCCCGTCAACGAGAGTTGATTACCCTCTACCTGCAGCAAAACATTGGATAACACAGGCAAAGTTTGTCTTCTCTCAACCACCCCTGCGACTTGCTGAAGAGGCTTCAGCAACGCTTCTCTACTGACACGTAACTTCATCGGTATTCCTATAGTAAGTACTTACTTTTCGTACAGCCTATTATCTTCAGCTCTTTGACTCACGAACCGTACCAAGGCTTGCATCACAACATCATCGGACTAACCACGTAGCGCGATTGCAGATCATCTGGCGCTGTTAACAGCATTGCACTATGGCTGTCTGACAGAGCAACCTGCACCTGATCACTGTCAATAACAGACAGTGCGTCAATAACATATCCCACATTAAAGCCAATCTCAATTTCTTCGCCCTGGTACTCTACGGCCACTCGCTCCTGCGCTTCTTCTTGCAAAGGATTATTGGCATGAATCGTCAAATTCCCTGACGAGAGTACTAGCCGTACATTTCGATAAACTTCGTTCGCAAGGATCGACGTTCGCGTTAGCGCATCCTTAAACTCCCGTCGATCTACCAAAACTATCTTGTCTCCACCAACGGGGATCGCTCGTTCATAGTCGGGGTAACTGCCATCTATCAATTTAGTGGTCAGACAAAAATTACCCGCCTTTACCTGCAAATGGTTGTCCGAAAACTGCATTGACAACGCAAGGCTACTGTCTTTTAGCATCCGGCCTAGTTCGATGACACCCTTGCGTGGTACGACAAACTGTACCTTCTCACTAACACTAAACTCACGTGGTAAATGCCTAATCGCTAAACGCTGGCCGTTAGTCGCTACAAACGTCAAACCGGTGCTATCGATCTCCATCAGCATACCGTTAAAAAAATATCGAACGTCCTGCTGCGCCATCGCAAAACTCGTGCTTTCCAGCAGCAGCTTCAACTCGCTACCGTTCAATGTTAACTCTACCCGAGGCTTATCCATCTCGGCACGGGGGAACTCTGTTGCAGGCAATGTCGCTAAATGGGACTTGAAGGGCCCGCTGCTAATACTAAGTCTGTGGCCCGCGTGACTAAATTCAATGCTACCAGGTGGCAGGCTGCGACAAATTTCGACCAACTTACGAGCTGGCACGGTGACCTCACCTGCTTGTCCGTTTGGATCCAATATGAGATCTGAGGTGCTCGCCGTCATTTCGACTTCTTGGTCAGTACCCGTCAATGACAACACGCCGTTCTGAAGGGTCAGTAGCAGATTAGAAAGAATAGGCAATACTTGGCGACGTTCGACGACGCTCGAAGCGAACTGCAAGGGCTCTAACAATGCATCCCGATCTACAAGAAATTTCATGGTTTGCCCCATCATATCGAACGCTCTGCACTCACCCCGATGAACACGTTAAGCGGTCAGAATACGCAGTAAATTGTTATAGTCTTCGCGAATATCGCGATGGCTTTCTCGCAGTTCCTCTACTTTACGTACAGCATGCAGTACGGTTGTATGATCTCTACCGCCAAAAGCATCGCCTATTTCTGGCAAGCTGTGGTTTGTCAGCTCTTTCGCTAAAGCCATTGCGACCTGTCGTGGTCTTGCAATAGACCGTGTTCGCCTCTTTGAATGCAGCTCTGCGATCCTTATCTTATAGTAGTCAGCAACAATTTTTTGGATGTTTTCAATACCTACTTGACGATCATGCAGTGAAATAAGATCTTTGAGGGATTCACGCACTTGCTCGACGCTGATCTCACGACCTGTAAAGGTTGAATTAGCAATAACGCGCCGCAGCGCCCCTTCTAATTCACGCACATTTGAGCGAATTCTCTCGCCAATAAAGAAGGCTGCGTCCGGCGGCAAATACACCCCATCCACTTCGGCCTTCTTCAGCAGAATTGCTACTCGCGTCTCAAGCTCTGGTGGTTCGACTGGCGCTGTCATACCCCACATAAAACGGCTCTTGAGGCGTTCCTCAAGACCCTCAATTTCTTTCGGGTAACGGTCACACGCCAGCACTATCTGACTGCCGTTTTCTTGCAAACGGTTAAACACATGGAAGAACTCTTCCTGTGATTTCATCCCTTTCGCAAGAAATTGAATATCATCCATTAACAATACGTCGACAGTGCGATAGTACTGCGTAAACTCAGACATGGTGCCGTGCTCGATAGCCCGCACCATATCTTCCATAAACCGTTGAGAATACATATAAGCAACCTTAAGCTTCGGATGCTTTTCCAAAATGGCATTGCCCACCGCATGCATCAGATGTGTTTTGCCAAGACCCACACCACCATACAGCAATAGGCACTTATAGGTTGCACCGACATTCTCTGACACTTGAACAGCGGCCGCCCGGGCGAGCTCATTCGAACGGCCGGCAACAAACGTGTCGAACGTGAATTCCTTGTTAAGGTTCAACAGCGGGTAAAAATTTTCACGCACCGCAAAACTATTATCCACTGAACGCGCGTTACCCGAGCCAGCCCTTGGGGGACCCGCGGATGAGCCTATCTGCAATGAAACAGCTTGTACCGAAAGCTTGTCGGCGCCATTGAGTTCTACTAGTTCCTGAATGCGTTGCAAAAACATATCGCTGACTTGATCGCGAATGTATTTATTTGGCGCAAGCAACCTTAATTCTTTAGTGCCATCCTCAGCCTGCAGCGGCTTAATCCACGTATTAAACTGCTGTGAGGTCAACTCGTCTTCGAGGCTGTGCAAGCATTTTTGCCAAATTGTTGCTCCCACCAAAGCCTCCGAGTAATGGTATTACAAATTAAAAAAAAGGGTCCTTAGCATTCATCGGCATCAAATCACCGACCGCAGCGCAGTGGCGAATAGTAACCTCAATCGCGCTATCACGCCAATGGTTACTGACAAAAGCTCCTAATTAAAACGCTTAATAATCAATAATTTATGCTTAAACCCAGTACATAAGCGGTGAATAACCTGTGGGTAACTTGTGTATAAAAAGGCATACCTCGGCGACAACCAGCAGCCTGTGGATAAATACGCGTTTAACCCACAGGTTATCCACACCTTAGTACCAGCTACTCGGCTACTTAGTAACAGCCTTTTCTTTGCCCTAACGTGATGAAAATTAAAATAAAATACGACTAATCCACAGCTTTGGTACTCTTAATAGAAATAGTAATAATAAGTTTTTATATCTATAAATAATTTACTAATTATAGAAAATCTACAAATCGCAAAAAGCTGCACTGCAGCAGTTCCCGAAAGTTAATTCACAGTTTGACTGTTGCGCTCACGTTCTTTACAATCTCGCCTCTTTTTAAACCCCCCTCACCGGTGTAACTCAGATGAAAAGAACATTCCAGCCGAGCGTTTTAAAACGCAACAGAGCTCACGGTTTCCGTGCACGTATGGCCACAAAAAATGGCCGAATAGTTATCAAACGTCGGCGTGCCAAGGGCCGTAAAGAACTTACCGTATAATCTGCTGCCATATGACGTAAGCGCGTTGATTTTATTAAATCGATCGTAGTCCCACACGTCATATAAATTCTGCAAAAATGCTGCAACAAGTAAAGCCACGAGTAGCTCAATAATGACTGCCCAAGGCTTTCCTCCCAGTTACAGATTACACGAATCTCGTGAGTTCGACGCCGTTTTCAAAGCCAGCGACTATCGAGTAAGCGGCAGAGAGATACTGGTGTTAGGTCATAACAATAAATTGGGTTTTTCCCGACTTGGGATGGTGGTTGGTAAGAAATCTGCTGCTAAATCAGTGCAGCGCAGTCGGATCAAACGAGCGATTCGAGAGTCCTTTAGAACGCTTTGCAACCAAAACAACGCGTTAGGGCACAAGCAAGCGGGCGTGGACATTGTTATTGTTACACGCTTAGGTGTGGCAAAGCTGAATAACGAACAATTAGCCCGTATACTTGCAAAAAATTGGCTGAGTCTGTTCAGCAAAGTATCGACACGATGATGTTCACATCAATTAAATTGAGCACCTACCGCAAAACACCATCGTTTAACTCATCTCTCTGGGCACGGCCAAAATGAAGCGTCTGGTGTTATATGTGATACGTTTCTACCAACTGTGCATCAGCAGCCTAATAGGGCCCCGTTGCCGCTTCCTCCCTACATGCTCGCACTACACGCAGGAAGCTATTGAGCAACATGGGCTCTGGCAGGGCGGCAAACTTGGCCTGAAGCGCATTAGCAAATGTCACCCCTTCCATGCTGGCGGTTACGATCCTGTTCCATCAGCTGCCGACAATCCAACATTACGCCGCGGCGCCCAGATTGATTAACCGTTTATTTCGAGAGCCATCTATGGATTTTCAACGCATCTTAATCTTGCTCGGCTTAGCTGTGACGACTTACATGCTAATTTTAGCCTGGAATGATGACTACGGCAGCGGTCGGACTGAGCCCGTTGCCATCGTTGCCGACAATAGCAACACCATGAGTAATGCGGACATAAGCAGTAACGCTTTGCCAGGGTATGACACGGCGTTATTGGACTCATCTTCAGCCGATATCCCCACGGACAGCATCCTATCAGAAGCGCCTGAAGCACCTAGCGTGCCTTCATTGAATCAGCAGGGTGCCCGGTATATCACGGTCACAACGGACGTTTTAAATGTCACGATTGACACCCGTGGCGGTGACATCGTGAAAGCTTCCTTGGTTAAGTTTCCAGCGCTCATCGATAATCCCGATATTCCTTTCGTCCTGATGGATCCAGGTAATGCCTACGCGGCGCAAAGCGGCTTAATTGGTACAAATGGCACAGATACGGCCGCCGGCCGGCCGCTATTTGTAGCGGAACGGCAAGATTATCAATTACGTGCAGGTAATGATCAGGTGCAAGTCGATTTAACCCTGACTAACAACGGCGTCGACATCATTAAACGTTTCACCCTGCGTCGCGATGATTATTTAGTAGACGTAGACTACGTAGTAGCTAACAACGGTAATAGCGACTGGAAAGTAGCTTTGTTTGGCCAGATCAAGCGTGATGGTCAATCTCCGGTGATGATTGATGAAAATGCGATGGGGTTGAAACCTTATACTGGAGGGGCTACGTTCACAGTTGACACGCCTTACACCAAGGTGGAATTTGATGACCTAGAAGAGACGCCCTACAAGACCGTTGTTGAAGGGGGTTACATGGCAATGGTTCAACATTACTTTGTGACCGCTTGGGTGCCAAAAGATAAAGACGCCAAACATACCTTCCATGCACGTAAACTCACTAATAAGGACGCTTATTTGTTCGGCTTTACGTCGCCCAGTTGGACCCTGGCGCCTGGCGCATCGGGGAGCCGTGGTGCACAGTTCTATGTTGGTCCGAAAGACCAATATCGGTTGGAGGAAATTTCGCCGGGCCTAGACCTGACGGTGGACTATGGTTTTCTTTGGTGGTTGGCAAAACCTATGTTTGCGTTGTTGACCTTCGTTCACGAGCATGTCAACAACTGGGGCCTTGCGATCATAGTACTGACTATTATCGTCAAAACGTTGCTTTTCCCGCTGTCGGCAGCTGGCTTTAAGTCCATGGCGAAAATGCGCAAATTGCAGCCAGAAATGGCTCGTCTCAAGGAACGCTACGGCGACGACAAGCAGCAATTCACGCAAGCAATGATGGCGCTTTATAAGAAAGAAGGCGCTAATCCACTTGGCGGATGCTTGCCTATTGTTTTGCAAATGCCGGTTTTTCTGGCGCTCTATTGGACCTTGATGGAGAGCTACGAGTTGCGTCAAGCACCGTTTATGCTGTGGATAAATGATCTATCAGTGATGGATCCATATTTTGTTTTACCGATCTTAATGGGCGCATCTATGTTTGTTACGCAGATGATGCAGCCTGAGCCGCCGGATCCTATGCAAGCTAAAGTGATGAAGGTTATGCCGGTCATGTTTACTTTTTTCTTTTTATGGTTCCCCAGTGGTTTGGTACTGTATTGGCTCGTGAATAATCTGCTGTCTATTGCACAGCAATGGTTTGTAACACGGCAAGTTGAAAAAGCCGGCTGATGAGCGGGTCTGGCATCCAACAGGATACAATCGCGGCCATAGCGACGCCGGCTGGTCGGGGTGGTGTCGGAATTGTCAGGGTCTCTGGTCAACATGCTCGCGACATTGCGAAGCATGTCATTGGTTATCTACCAGAACCTAGGCTGGCACAATTGGCAACTTTCACCGAGGCCAATGGTGACGCTATAGATCAAGGCATTGCCTTATTTTTTGCCGGACCTCACTCTTTCACTGGTGAAGATGTGCTTGAGCTGCAAGGTCATGGCGGTCCTATCGTTATGGACATGCTGCTTAACCGCGTTGTTTCTTGCGGCGCCCGTCTTGCTGAACCTGGCGAGTTTTCTCAACGCGCGTTCCTTAATGATAAAATCGATTTGGCTCAGGCGGAGGCCATCGCAGATTTAATCGATAGTGTTAGCCAGCGAGCAGCGAAGAGCGCTGTGAGGTCTCTTCAGGGTCGTTTCTCGGAGCGCATCCATGGCCTTAATGAACAAGTTATTCGACTGCGAATGTATATCGAAGCCGCTATAGATTTCCCTGAGGAGGAAGTGGATTTCTTGGCTGATAGTCATATTGAGGTGGCATTGGCAGAGATCGAGGCGGCTTTGGTAGAGACGCAGCTTCAAACGCAACAGGGCGCGCTATTGCGGGAAGGCATCACGCTAGTATTCGCAGGCCGACCGAATGCGGGTAAATCCAGCCTAATGAATTACTACAGCGGCCGTGAGACATCCATTGTTACCAGTGTTCCGGGGACCACTCGGGATGTCGTCAACGAATACATCCATCTTGACGGCGTGCCGCTGCGTCTCGTTGATACGGCCGGTTTGCGTGATAGCGACGACCTGGTTGAAAAAGAAGGTATTCGCCGAGCTAGACAGGAAATATTACAGGCGGATATTATTTTACTGCTGATTGATTACGCGGCACATGCGTCTGACTGGCGTGAGCAGGCCCTGCAACTTCAGGCGGAAACCGGTGAAAGTGGTGTCAAATTGGTGGTTTTGAATAAAATCGATAAGCAGCCACTGGCTCAGAACCTAGATTTTGAGCTGCCTGTGATTGGCATTTCTGCTGTTGCTGGCGATGGTTTACAAGTGCTGACTGACAAGGTTCAGCAATTGATGGGGTTAGACACACAAATCGAAGGACAGTTTATAGCCCGTAGTCGACATCTCGATGCGCTGCATCGTGCAGCGCGTGCGGTAGCCGCCGGTAAAGAGCAATTATTGGTGTATCGTGCTGGAGAATTACTTGCGGAAGAATTACGTCAGGCCCACGAGGCATTGAATGAGATCACTGGTGAATTTTCGAGCGATGACCTGCTGGGTCGTATATTTTCGAGTTTTTGTATTGGTAAATGAGCCTCGCTGGCTAGAAAGCCTTTGAGTTGTCAATGGGTTAGCATGGACATTACGGCAAGCGTCCGTATACTTGCTGACCCGAATTCTTTGCTGTTGACCCCATGGATTATCCTAATCGTTTTGCTGTAATCGTCGTCGGTGGTGGCCATGCTGGCACCGAGGCTGCCCTGGCATCAGCTCGGATGGGTGTGTCGACGCTGTTATTGACTCAAAATATTGAAACACTAGGCCAGATGTCTTGCAATCCTGCGATTGGAGGGATTGGTAAGAGCCATCTGGTTAAAGAGATTGATGCCCTAGGGGGCGTAATGGCATTGGCCGCAGACCATGCAGGGATTCACTTTCGTACCTTGAATTCCCGTAAGGGTCCTGCTGTGCGGGCCACGCGCGCTCAAGCCGACCGCCAACTTTACAAGCACGCCATTCGTGGTTACCTAGAAAATCAACCCAACTTGCACCTTTTTCAGCAATCTGTGGATGACTTGATCGTCACCGGCGAGCGCGTCACCGGGGTTGTTACAGACACCGGCTTGCGTTTTTTTGCGGATGCCGTGATATTGACAGTCGGCACCTTCCTTGGCGGTATTATTCATGTGGGTCTGCAGAAGCAGGCGGGCGGTCGTGCCGGAGATGCACCCTCGAATCGTTTGGCACAACGATTGCGGGAGTTGCCATTTAGCGTTGGGCGACTTAAAACAGGCACGCCGCCGCGTATCGATGGTAAAACAGTTAATTATGCTGGTCTGGAAGCTCAGCCGGGTGATCAGCCTCGACCTGTCATGTCCTATATGGGAACCACAGCAGACCACCCAGCGCAGGTTAACTGCTATATCACTCATACCTCGGCCGAAACGCATGACATTATACGTGCCGGTTTAGATCGATCGCCATTGTTTACGGGTGAAATTGATGGCGTTGGCCCACGCTATTGTCCGTCTATTGAAGATAAGGTTGTGCGTTTTGCGGATAAGAACAGCCACCAGATTTTTATCGAGCCTGAGGGTCTTAATACGCACGAGTTGTATCCCAATGGCATTTCAACGAGCCTGCCGTTTGATGTGCAAATGGCCTTGGTACGCAGCATCAAGGGTTTTGAGAAAGCGCACATAACACGCCCAGGCTACGCTATAGAATATGATTTCTTTGAGCCGCGCGAGCTCAAGTCATCGTTAGAAACCCGCCATCTGGGAGGGCTCTATTTTGCTGGCCAGATCAATGGCACCACCGGCTATGAGGAAGCGGCAGCTCAGGGATTGATTGCTGGGATCAATGCGGCAAACCAGCACTTGGGCCAAGCACCCTTCTGCCCGGCCCGTAATGAGGCATATATTGGCGTTTTGATTGATGATTTAATTACTATGGGTACCAAAGAACCGTACCGAATGTTTACCAGTCGTGCCGAATATCGCCTAATTTTGCGTCAAGATAATGCAGATCGACGCTTAACCGCTAAAGGCCGAGAACTTGGTCTAGTCAATGACGCCCGTTGGCAGCGCTATCAGGAAAAGGTCGAGGCAATTGATAGCCGCAAGCTATTGATGGCAAAGCACTGGTGTCAGCAGGGCGATGCAGCCGTAGAGCAGGTGCTAGGTCAGGCGTTAAGCCGTGAGTACTCATTGGCAGACCTTATAAAGCGGCCAAACGTTCAGATAGCCGACTTGCTGCGTGCCGTTAACCTCGATTGGGCCGATATCGAAGTTAACGATCAGATCGAGATTGATTTGAAATATGCGGGTTATATTGATCGCCAGCAGGAAGAAATCAACCGCGTGCTGGCCCAACATAATGTTGAGATTCCTGAAACCTTTAGCTATGCAACGGTCACAGGTCTGTCGAACGAAGTTAGACAAAAACTTGAGCAAGTACGTCCGTCGACCGTGGGCCAAGCCGGTCGTATATCAGGGGTGACGCCTGCAGCGGTATCGTTGTTACTGGTGTTTCTAAAGAGAGCCCGCCAACAGCCAGCCTCAGATAAAAAGTCAGCATGAGCGCCAACCAGGCGCTGCAGGGGGCCATCGAGCAAGGCATGGTTGAGCTAGGCTTGCACTGCCCTGCTGATCTGGTGCTGCGGCTAGAAAGGTTTATCCAGAACCTCGTTAAATGGAACAAGGTTTATAACCTCACGTCTATCCGCGACCCAGAGGCCATGGTGACGTTACATTTGTTGGACTCTTTAGCGGTGGCGCCTTTTTTGGCAGAGCTTGCAGCACCCGTTAGAGTTTTAGACGTGGGCAGTGGTGCTGGCTTACCGGGAATTCCGTTGGCGATGTATTACCCTCAGCTTGAGTTTGTCTTGCTGGATAGCAATGGCAAGAAGACCCGGTTCCTGCAACAGATGCAGATAGAGCTGAAGCTGACTAACGTCACCGTGGTGCAATCCCGAGTAGAGGATTATGCCGGTCAATTTGAGTTAATCTTGTGTCGGGCATTTGCCAAGCTGACAGATATCAGTCAGGGTCTGCAACACCTGCTAGCGGACAAGGGTAACTTGCTCGCAATGAAGGGTAAGCAAGAAGTTGATGATGCTTTATCGAATATAGCCGATGACTCTACGCAATCGGCGCTAAAAATTGCTCAAGTCCACGCCCTGCAGGTACCCGGCATTGACGCCGAACGGCATCTGTATGTCTTGCAGCGGCTCCTTAACAATCACTGTGACGTGCAGCCATCATGACGTCTAAGCTAAAAGGCGATTAAGTCGTGGCAATTGTTCTGGCAGTTACCAATCAAAAAGGCGGTGTCGGTAAGACGACCACCAGCGTTAATTTGGCCGCCTCTCTGGCCGCGATTAAACGTCGTGTGCTGTTGATCGATTTAGATCCGCAGGGTAATGCAACCATGGGAAGTGGCGTTGATAAGAGTGATCTGGATGCGTCAGTCTATGAGGTGCTTGTAGACGGCACGACTGTCACCGAAGCGCGCATCGACGCTGAATCCGCGGGCTACGATCTAATAGGGTCGAACGTAGAGTTGACCGGTGCTGAAGTTGAATTACTGAGCCTTGATCGTCGTGAGTATCGACTCAAGGAAGCGTTGATGACTGTGCAGTCGCAGTATGATTTTATTGTTATTGACTGCCCGCCCAGTCTTAGTTTGCTGACAATTAATGGTTTGGTGGCAGCAGATGCCGCCATCATTCCTATGCAATGCGAATACTACGCGTTGGAGGGATTGTCGGCGCTGATGACCACGGTCGGCCGAATCACTGAGAACCTGAACCCTGAGCTCAAGATCGAGGGGATATTGAGAACCATGTATGACCCACGCAATAGCCTGACACGTGACGTCTCGCAGCAGTTGCTCGATCATTTTGGAGACAAGGTTTACAAAACAGTTATCCCTCGCAACGTGCGGCTTGCAGAAGCACCAAGTTACGGCTTGCCGGTCTTGTATTACGACAAGCAGTCGCGCGGCGCCCGGGCTTACTTGGCGTTGGCCAGTGAACTCGCTCGACGTTATGAGCAACCAGCGCGGATATCTGCAACAGAACGTCAGCCCTCAGGAGAATAACTATGGTTGCCAAAAAACGCGGGCTCGGTCGCGGGCTTGACGCCCTGTTGGGTGCAGAGAAAAAAACTAGCACAGGACCGGACGCGGCTGCGGGTCAACGTCTAGACGAGATACCCGTTGAATGGATTCGGCCAGGTAAGTATCAACCGCGGAAGGTCATGGACGATGACGCGCTGCAGGAGTTGGCTGCCTCTATTCGTGCTCAGGGTTTGATGCAGCCAATTGTTCTGCGTTCTGTTGGTGATCAGCGTTATGAAATTATTGCTGGCGAGCGCCGCTGGCGAGCTGCGCAATTGGCGGGGATGGAGAAAATTCCTGCAGTCATTCGTGACGTCAGTGATGAATCTGCCGTGGCCATGTCGCTGATTGAGAATATTCAGCGCGAGGATTTAAATCCCATGGAAGAGGCACTGGCGCTGCAACGGCTTGTCGACGAGTTTGACTTGACCCACCAGCAAGTGGCGGATGCAGTAGGCAAGAGTCGCACTGCTGTTACCAACTTCTTACGTTTGACGCATCTAGGCGGTGAGGTTGCTCAGATGCTGGCTAACGGCGACATCGAGATGGGCCATGCTCGGGCAATGCTGACGTTGTCGAATGACAATCAGATCAAAGCTGCACGTGAGATTGTTGCGCAGAACCTTAATGTTCGACAGGCTGAAGCGCTCGTTCGGCGTTTAACAGCTGCGCCGAAGGTAGATACCTCAAAACAATCTGTTGACGCCGATACCCGTCAGTTGGAAAACCGGTTGACGAATAAGCTTGGGCAGCCCGTGAATATTCAGCATACCGCAGGTGGTAAGGGCAAACTAGTGATCAAGTACAACAGTCTCGATGAATTAGACGGGGTTCTGAGTCGTTTCGGCGAGCTCGATTAAACGTCCAATTAACGATTCAATTAAACGCGAGATCAACTCAAGTTAACGCCTAGAGCAACAGACTAGGCCAATAATTGAGTCAGTGGATTTTGGTCATGCGATTCGACTACAGGCCAGATAATTTTTCAGCGGCAACGAAATATACGAAAATTACCGCGATCGCACATTGATAGGCCGTGCTGAAATCACTATACTCTGCTCCCGCGATATCATGGCAATAATGAGCCACGCGGCCAAGCATGACGTAAGACCAATCGGTGATGTTTCCGTAGCAATAGCGCGGAGGCAAAGTATAAAACTGGATTGGTTTGGCTTCTCGAAGAAGGCACCGCGCCATGTTAAAGATTGTGATCGCCCAGTTCTGCGTAACACTGCTAGCAGCAACAGCAGTTGCTTGGTTTGATTGGGTAGCAGCGTATTCAATCGCGCTCGGCGGTTTTGTAGCATTGGTTCCAGGTGCGTTCTTGGCTTGGCGAATGAGTTTTGATAAAAGTTCAGGTCAGGCACTTCGGTCACTGGTCATGGGGCAATTAGGAAAGTTAGGCATCTCGGTGGTTATGTTCGCCTCGGTGTTTATTTGGGTAAGGCCATTAAACGTTTTAATGTTTTTTGTGGCCCTGGCTCTGATCATAGTAATGAACATGATAGTTCCATTGCTGCTAAAGCAGCAGGAACAGCGTTCAAGCGATCAGAAAGCGTTGTAGGAATTCAGCAGAGTAAAGATGAGTATGGCGGGCGAAACCCAGACTTCTGGCGAATACATCAAGCACCACTTGACCAACTTGACGTATGGCCAATTCCCAGACGGTACCTGGGGTTTAGCTCAGACCGGTGAGGAAGTGGCGAGCATGGGCTTTTTGGCCATTCATGTGGATACAATGTTTTGGTCTATTACCCTCGGTATGTTGTTTTTATTAATTTTCACCACTGCCGCTCGCAGCGCCACAACAGGTGTCCCAGGCGGACTGCAGAACTTCTGTGAAATAGTTGTTGAATTCGTTGAAGAAAATATCCGGCAGGTATTTGGCAACCGACCAAATCCTATCATCGGTCCACTGTCACTCACCGTGCTGGTATGGGTTTTCCTGATGAGTATGATGGATTTGATGCCGGTTGATTTAATTCCGTTTTTCGCCCACGCCGCAGGCGTTGATTATTTTAAGGTTGTTGCGACGACCGATCCAAACGCCACATTGGGCATGTCGGTCGGTGTGTTCTTCCTAGTGCTGTTCTACAACATAAAAATCAAAGGGCCGATCAAGTTCGGTGCAGGTCTATTTACCCACCCTATTCCGCACTGGAGCCTTTACTGGTTCAACTTTATTCTCGAGGTTGTCGATTTAATCGCTAAGCCTTTGTCTCACGGCCTGCGTCTATTTGGCAACATGTACGCTGGCGAGATGATTTTTATTCTGATCGCGCTACTGCCGTTTTATGCGCAATGGGCACTGTCGCTGCCTTGGGCAATATTCCATATTTTGATTATCAGCTTGCAGGCTTTTGTTTTCATGATTCTGACCATCGTTTATCTCAGTCAGGCCCATGACACTGCAGAGCATTAACTGCAAATTAGTTCGAAACGTATCACTAACGCACCACTCATAACCTAGCTTTACGACGAGTTCAAAGGAGTCACACATGGAACAATCTCTCATATACGTTGCCGCGGCCATCTTGATGGGCCTAGGCGCCATTGGTAGTGGCCTCGCCATTGGTATTCTTAGTGGCAAGTATCTGGAAGGTATTGCACGCCAGCCGGAACTGCAGCCAATGCTGATGACACAATTGTTCATCTCTGTCGCTCTTGTCGATGCTGTCCCCATTATTGCGGTCGGTATTTCTCTTTACATGATCTTCGCGCTGTAACGCGAACTCATCATTGCTCCACGTTGGAGGTGAAGTGTGACGATTAATTTAACCATGTTCGGACAGATGATCTCGTTCGTACTCTTCGTGTTGTTTTGCATGAAGTACGTGTGGCCGCCGCTGACAGCGGCAATGCGTGAGCGACAAAAAATGTTGGCTGATGGACTTGATAAAGCAGTCCAAGCTGAAAAGCAATTGGAAGCTGCCAACGACTCTGTCGCTATTGAGTTAGACGCTGCCAAGAAGCAATCGGCAGAACTGATCGCTCAGGCGCATCAGCGCGCAAGCCAAATTGTTGAAGACGCGAAGACCCTAGCAGTCGATGAAGCGGATCGCATCAAGCAGGGTGCTCAGGCGGAGATTGAGCACGAAATCAACCGCGCGCGTGAAGGTCTCCGAGCGCGCGTTGGGGAACTTGCTGTTGAAGGCGCCGAGAAGATTCTGGAAAGCGAGGTCACACCGGCCGCGCACCAGGAGATGCTCAACAAACTCGCAGCGCAGCTGTAGGGATAGATAATGGCTGAGGCAGAAAACACGACCGTAGCGAGACCTTATGCCCGAGCGGCTTTTTCCGTCGCTCTTGACGAAGCGTCTGGTTTGGCCAGTTGGTCACGCATGCTGAGTTTGCTCAGTGCGGCCGTTATCTTGGGTCCTGTGCGGCAAGCGCTGGATAATCCTCGACTAACGACAGCGCAGGAAGCAAGTTTGTTACTGGAGATCATGGGTGAGGAGTTATCTGACAAAGGTAAAAACTTCGTCTCGGTACTGGCAGAGTATGGACGCATGAGCCTGCTGCCGACGATTTACGCGTTGTTTGAGCTGATGAAGGCGCACCACGAGAAAACCATGGATGTCAGCCTGATTAGTGCCTTTGAGGTCAGTGACGAAGATACACTGAAGCTCGCAGCGGCCTTGAAAAAGCGATTGCAGCGTGACATAAACTTTTCAGCAACAGTTGATAAGTCGTTGTTGGGTGGTGTGATCATCAGAACAGAAGACACAGTGATAGATAATTCTGTGCGCGGTAAGTTACAGAAACTTGCTCAGGTACTGAGCTAACATTACGTAGTTTAGATGACGGTAATGAGCACAGCGTACTGCGTGAGGGGTGATAGATTAACGGAGCGCTTTAGATGGCCTCGGTTTATCGCCAAATAGCGTTCAGTAGTAGTGCAGTAATAACTGAGCAGACAGAGATAGATACTTAACATAAACGATTTAACCTTTCCTTGGGGAACGGCGCATGCAACAACTGAATCCGTCCGAAATCAGCGAGATTATCAAGCAACGTATTGAGAAGCTGGATATCTCTTCAGAAGCCCGGAACGAGGGCACGATTGTCAGTGTGTCTGACGGTATCGTGCGGATCCATGGTCTGGCCGACGTTCAAAACGGCGAGATGATCGAGTTTCCAGGAAACCTTTTTGGTTTTGCTCTTAACCTAGAACGCGACTCAGTCGGTGCGGTGGTATTAGGTGACTACAAGAGTTTGCGCGAGGGCCAGACCGCCAAGTGCACTGGTCGAATTCTTGAAGTGCCAACGGGACCAGAGCTACTGGGTCGTGTAGTCGACGCACTTGGTAATCCGATTGATGGTAAGGGCGCATTAAACGCCAAAACAACGTCACCTGTTGAGAAGGTTGCGCCCGGGGTTATTGCACGTCAGCACGTTGACCAGCCTCTACAGACCGGCCTTAAATGCATTGATTCGATGATCCCCGTTGGCCGTGGCCAGCGTGAGTTGATTATTGGTGACCGGCAGACCGGCAAGACGGCCATTGCCATTGACGCAATTATCAACCAGAAAGAAACTGGCATTAAATGCGTTTATGTCGCCATCGGACAAAAGTTCTCGTCTGTTGCCAACGTTGTTCGGACACTTGAAGAGCATGGCGCGATGGAAAATACCATCGTGGTTGTAGCGGGTGCTGCTGATCCAGCGACAATGCAGTATATTGCGCCCTATGCAGGTTGTGCGATGGGCGAATACTTCCGCGACATGGGCGAAGATGCACTGATCATCTATGATGACCTGACGAAGCAAGCCATTGCTTACCGCCAGATTTCGCTGTTACTGCGTCGCCCACCTGGTCGCGAAGCTTACCCTGGAGACGTATTTTATTTGCACTCTCGGTTGCTGGAGCGCGCTGCGCGTGTAAACGCAGACTATGTTGAAGCACAGACAAACGGCGCGGTAAAAGGCCAAACCGGTTCTTTGACGGCCTTACCTATTATTGAAACCCAAGCGGGTGATGTCTCAGCGTTTGTGCCGACAAACGTGATTTCTATTACGGATGGCCAAATCTTTCTGGAAAGTGACAAGTTCAATGCCGGCGAACGACCTGCCATGAACCCGGGTATCTCAGTATCTCGCGTAGGTGGTGATGCCCAAGTTAAGTTCATGTCAAAAATTTCTGGCGGTATCAAGCTCGCGCTGGCTCAGTATCGTGAATTGGCGGCCTTCTCGCAGTTTGCATCCGACCTAGACGAGGCAACTCGTCGGCAGCTGGAGCACGGCGAGCGTATTAATGAGCTGATGAAGCAAAAGCAATACGCCCCCATGAACGTTGCAGAAATGGGCAGCGTATTGTTTGCGGCTAACGAAGGTTTCTTGCGTGATATACCCGTTGAAAAGATTCTGGATTTTGAAGCAGCGCTGATCTCTTACATGAATGCAGAGCATGCCGCGTTTATGACAGAAGTGAACACCAAGGGTGCCTACACACCGGAAGTTATCGATACCATGCGTAAAGCGGTCGAGACTTTTAAATCCACCCAGACCTGGTAAGGGCTATAGCCGGACGAAACTGATATGGCGAACGCCAAAGAACTTCGAAAGCAAATAGGCAGTATCAAGAATACGCAAAAAATTACCAGCGCGATGGAGATGGTCGCTGCCAGTAAGATGCGTAAGGCTCAGGACCGTATGTCGCGTGGCCGTCCCTATTCGGATCATATCCGTACGGTAATTGGTCATGTGGCTAATGCTTCGCCGGAATATCGCCACCAGTACATGGTAGAGCGTGAGGTTAAGCGGGTTGGCTATATTCTTGTAACCACTGACAAAGGCCTGTGCGGTGGTCTCAATATCAACCTGCTTAAAGCAGCGGTGAGAGATATTAAAGGCTGGGTTGATCAAGGTATTGAAGTCGATCTGTGTTTGATCGGCAACAAGGGTGCGCAGTTTTTCCGAAGCTACGGCGGCAACGTTGTTGCAGCTAGCACTCATGTCAGTGAGAACCCATCCATGGTGGATCTGATTGGCAGTATCAAGGTTATGCTGGAAGCCTTCGAGACAGGCAAGGTTGATAAGATTATTCTAGGTAACAACGTCTTTAAAAACACCATGACTCAGGTACCTACCCTGCGCCAGTTGGTGCCATTGGCAGCTATGGAAGACAAGTCCATGGCACACCGTTGGGACTATATTTACGAACCCGATGCGCGCGAGCTTATCGAAGGGTTGATCACCCGCTTCATTGAGTCGCAGGTGTATCAAGCCGTCGTAGAAAACGTCGCTTGTGAGCAAGCGGCAAAGATGATTGCTATGAAAAGCGCGACAGACAACGCCGGCGATATGGTGGATGAGTTGCAGTTGATCATGAACAATGCCCGTCAGGCAGCGATCACCCAAGAGTTGTCAGAGATTGTTAGTGGTGCGGCGGCGGTTTAACCGCCTGCACCTTCAAAATTGTTTGAGTGTAAGAGGATATAGCGATGGGTAGCGGACGTATCGTACAGGTTATTGGTGCAGTCATTGACGTTGAGTTTCCACGGGATGATGTCCCCCAGGTTTACCACGCATTGGTCGTTGACGAGAAAGACCTAACGTTGGAAGTCCAGCAGCAGTTGGGTGACGGAGTCGTCCGTACTATTGCTATGGGCAGCTCCGAGGGCATCGCTCGCGGTTTGGGTGTCAGTAATACCCAAGAGCCCATTTCTGTGCCCGTCGGTGAAGAAACCCTCGGTCGCATTATGGATGTGTTGGGCAAGCCTATTGATGAGAAAGGGCCGATTGGCGAAAAGGTTCGCATGCCTATTCACCGTGCGCCGCCTTCCTATGAAGAGCAGGCTGGCGGACGCGATCTGCTCGAAACGGGTGTCAAGGTTATTGACCTCATCTGCCCGTTCGCGAAAGGCGGTAAAGTTGGTTTGTTCGGTGGTGCAGGTGTGGGTAAAACCGTCACCATGCTCGAGCTGATTAATAACATTGCCAGTGAGCACGCTGGTTTGTCTGTCTTTGCAGGCGTAGGTGAGCGGACTCGTGAAGGTAACGACTTCTACCATGAGATGCATGCAGCTGGCGTTCTCGACAAAATCGCGATGGTGTTTGGTCAGATGAATGAGCCTCCGGGCAACCGTTTGCGTGTTGCCTTGTCAGGGTTGACCATGGCTGAGAAATTCCGCGATGACGGCAAAGATGTACTGTTTTTTGTCGATAATATTTATCGCTACACGCTAGCGGGTACTGAAGTTTCTGCATTGCTTGGCCGTATGCCATCAGCGGTAGGTTACCAGCCGACGCTTGCTGAAGAGATGGGTGTTCTGCAGGAACGCATTACGACGACTAAGACGGGTTCGATCACGTCTATCCAAGCCGTTTACGTACCTGCGGACGACCTTACTGATCCATCACCTGCGACAACATTTGCTCACTTGGACTCCACCGTAACACTGTCACGGGATATCGCATCCTTGGGTATCTATCCTGCCGTAGACCCGTTGGATTCAACCTCACGTCAGCTCGATCCGCTGGTTGTAGGCGAAGAGCATTACAGCGTAGCGCAGCGTGTTAAGGGCGTTTTACAGAAGTACAAAGAGCTAAAAGATATTATTGCAATTTTGGGTATGGATGAGTTGTCAGAAGAAGACAAGCTCACCGTCTACCGGGCACGTAAAGTCAGTCAGTTTTTCTCGCAGCCTATGCACGTTGCTGAGGTATTCACTGGTACACCGGGTGTGTATGTCTCGTTGGCCGATACGATCCGAAGCTTCAAGGGCATTCTCGACGGTGAGTTTGACGATTTACCAGAAGCGGCTTTCAGCATGGTCGGTAATATCGAGCAAGCTATAGCGAAAGCTAAAACGTTGTAATTACACTACTAGCCGCGCTAGAGGATCCAGACCATGGCATCAACAGTACATTGCAGCATTGTCAGCGCCGAGCTAGAGATATTCTCTGGCATGGTTGAGATGGTGGTTGCCTCCGGTACAGAAGGTGAGCTGGGCATTTTCCCCGGTCATACACCTTTGTTAAGTGGTGTTAAACCGGGGCCAGTGCGACTGCGGTTAGAGGGCGGCAAGGAGGAGATCTTCTTTGCATCCGGTGGCTATATCGAAGTGCAACCAACGGCGGTGACGATTTTGGCCGATACGGCTATCCGCGCCGATGATATTGATGAAGCAGCAGCGCTGGAGGCTAAAGCGAAAGCCGAACGCGATCTGGCCGATAACCGTGCAGATATCGACTTCGGTCGTATCACAGTTGATTTGGCAGAACAGGCAGCCATGTTGCGGACTATTCGTAAGCATCGCGAACGCCGTTGAAACGCTTTTCACTGCTGACTAGCGCGCTTGAACCGAGTATTCTCCCGGCATGGCAGTGATGAAGCGATAAGCGTGTTGTAGAGCAAATGAGGGTGGCGTTGGCCGCCCTTTTTTTTATAAGCTCTTTTTCCTAAGCTGTTTTTTGAGGAGAACGAGGTTATCAGTGCCAGCTTTAGGGCTATGCAGTAGCATCAGGTAATTTGGAGCAATTAACAACGGAGTTAAAGCGGGACATGGGGTCACTCGAAATTTGTATTCTTGCCGCGGGTATGGGCAGCCGCATGAAATCGGATATACCGAAGGTATTGCACCCTATTGCCGGCCAGCCCATGCTGGGGCATCTTTTACAGACAGTGAAATCCCTAGCGCCGACGAAGATACATGTTGTCGTTGGCAAAGGCGCTGACGATGTAAAGGCGACATTTGCTAGCTGGGATATTCATTGGGTGCTGCAGGCTGAGCAACAGGGCACCGGTCATGCGCTCATGCAAGCTCTCCCGCAAGTAAGTGAAGACTCACATCTGCTTATCCTGGCAGGAGACGGTCCTCTAATTCGTGCAGAGACGCTTAGCACATTAATCGCAGAACAGGCCGATCTGGCAGTATTAACGGTTGTGCAGCCTGATCCGAAGCATTACGGGCGCATTATTCGCAATGCTCAGGGTGGTTTGGCGCAGATTGTTGAGGAGCGAGATGCGTCGCCCCAGCAGCGCCAGATTTGTGAGGTTAATACCGGCGTCATGTACGCTCAGGCAGGCAAATTGAAAACCTGGACCTCCCTGCTCGATAAAGACAATGCTCAATGTGAGTACTTACTCACCGATATCGTTGCTATTAGTAATGCAGCAGGATGCAGCGTTAGACCTGTGTTGGCAGACAACCCGGGAGAATTGCAGGGAATCAATAATTTCGTCCAACTTGCAGTGGCGGAACGACATTTCCAGCTACGACAAGCCGAGCAATTAATGCTCAACGGCGTGCATCTGTTGGATCCTGCGCGTATTGATATCCGCGGTCATTTAATCGCCGGGCGTAACGTTCGTATCGACGCGAATTGTGTGTTTGAGGGTCGAGTAGTGCTCGGCAACGACGTGCATATTGGTCCTAATTGCGTGATCAAGGATTCCGTGATCGGCGCCGGTGTGCAGGTAAAGGCGTTCACGATGCTTGACGACGCTGAGCTCGGTGACAAAGCGCAGGTTGGTCCTTACGCGCGGCTTCGACCCGGAAGTCGGTTGGGGCAAGACGCGCGTGTGGGTAATTTTGTCGAGGTCAAAAATACGATCATGGGGGTTGGCTCTAAAGCCAGTCACTTGAGCTATCTCGGTGACGCGTTGATCGGAGAACAGGTTAATATTGGCGCGGGTACCATTACCTGCAATTATGATGGCGTAAACAAGCACCAGACAGTTATAAAGGACGGCGTGTTTGTCGGTTCTAACTCGTCTTTAGTCGCCCCAGTGGTGATTGGTGAGGGCGCAACCATCGGTGCCGGCTCGACCATTACTCGGGATGTTAAACAACAGCAACTAGCGGTGGCCAGAGGTCGGCAAGCAGTGATCGATAATTGGAAAAGCCCCAAGGACAAGTAGATGTGTGGAATAGTAGGGGCAGCGACACGCCGTAATGTCGCGGGTATTTTACTCGAAGGGCTGCAACGTCTCGAATATCGCGGCTATGATTCGGCGGGTCTGTCCATTGTTGATGGCCACGGTGATATTCAACGTTTGCGACGGCTTGGGAAGGTTAAGGCACTTAGTGATGCTTGGCATGATGCCCCCATAGACGGGCAACTAGGCATCTCGCATACGCGCTGGGCCACCCACGGCGTACCTTCAGCAGATAACGCGCATCCGCATCACTCTCGTGATCGCGTCGCGGTAGTCCACAACGGTATCATCGAGAACCACGAAAGTCTGCGAGCGCTATTGCAGGCAGATGGCTATGTATTTACGTCTGAAACCGATACCGAGGTTATGGCGCACCTGATTCATCAGGCAGTGGAGAGATGCCAAGACCTGCGCCTTGGCGTCAGTCAGGCCTTGGCGCGTTTGCAGGGTGCGTATGCGGTGGCTGTTATTCATCAGGACTATCCGTCGACGATTGTTGCTGCCAGAGTCGGTAGTCCACTGGTAGTCGGGTTGGGTATTGGTGAGAATTTTGTCGCCTCTGATCCACAGGCGCTACGGCCTGTTACCGACCGTTTTATTTTTCTTGATGAGGGAGAGATGGTTGAGGTATCCCCGGACGCGATCGTCATTCACGGTTCCCACACCGGCAGTGTTGCGTCACGCACCGTCCGCATACATGAGCGTATCGATGCGGCGGACAAAGGTAATCACCGGCATTACATGACCAAGGAGATATTCGAACAGCCTTTAACGGTCGCCGCGACCCTGCAAGGTCGAGTGACTGACAAGCATGTATTAGAGAATGCTTTTGGTGTGGGTGCCGCTGAAATTTTTGCCAAGACCCAGACAGTACAAATTGTCGCTTGTGGCAGCAGTTATTACACGGGCCTTGTGGCGCGTTACTGGTTTGAGGAAATCGCTGGCATCCCCTGTTCAGTGGAAGTCGCAAGTGAGTTTCGCTATCGCCAGGTAGCCGTGCCGATAGGCACTTTGCTGGTGACTATTTCCCAGTCGGGGGAGACGGCCGACACCCTGGCAGCATTGCGCAATGCCACTCATAAAAACTATATCGCGCGTTTGTGTTTGTGTAATGTGGCCAACAGCAGCCTTGTTCGTGAATCAGATCTGAGTCTGCTAATCCTTGCTGGACCTGAAATTTGCGTCGCCTCCACCAAAGCCTTTACCGCGCAACTCGCTGATTTATTACTACTTGTGATTGCTGTTGCCAAGCATCACGGCCTAGACGAGGCGGCTGAACAGCAGCTGGTGCAGGCTTTAAACAGTGTGCCGTTGAAGATCAATGAAGCACTGGCCATGGATAATGCGATCAAAGTTGTTGCCGAGCAGTTTGTCGATAAGCGCCACGCACTGTTTCTAGGTCGCGGCCCACACTACCCCATTGCGTTGGAAGGCGCCTTGAAGCTTAAGGAAATTTCCTACATTCATGCTGAGGGCTACCCGAGCGGCGAGCTTAAGCATGGTCCTTTGGCGCTGGTAGATGCTGATATGCCTGTGGTCGCTGTAGCACCGACGGATGATCTACTGGATAAGCTTAAGTCTAACCTACAAGAAGTCAAAGCTCGCGGAGGACAACTCATCGTCTTCGGTGACTCAGCACGCTTCAGCGACGAGACAGGAACAACGGTGGTGCATATGCCCCACTGCGACCCACTGATCGCTCCAATCATCTACACCATTCCCATGCAGCTGTTGGCGTATCATGTTGCTGTGGCCAAAGGTACTGATGTCGATCAGCCCCGTAATTTGGCAAAATCTGTCACTGTAGAATAAGGATTACACCGTTGGATGTCTCTTACCTAGTCGATTCCCTGAATGAGTACCAACGTCAGGCGGTGTCGGCACCGACGGGCAGTTATCTGATTTTGGCAGGTGCTGGCAGCGGTAAAACCCGGGTTCTGACCCATCGAATTGCTTGGCTCATTCAAACCGCGGGTGTTTCTCCACACGGGATTTTGGCCGTAACGTTTACCAACAAAGCGGCGAAAGAAATGCGCGGCCGCATCGAATCGTTGATGCAGACGCCGCTACGCGGTATGTGGGTTGGTACTTTTCACGGCATAGCGCATCGTTTGCTGCGAGCTCACTGGCAAGAGGCCGGTCTTAAGCAAAATTTCCAGATTCTTGATGGTGATGATCAGTTGCGACTGGTGAAGCGGGTGTTGGCGAGTTTGGACCTTGACGAGAAAAAATGGCCAGCGCGCCAGGCGCTTTGGTACATCAATGGTCAGAAAGACGAAGGTCTGCGGCCTAAGCATATCGAAGATTTTGGTGACCTGTACATCAAGACGCACGTGCGGATCTATGCAGCTTACGAGGAGGCCTGTGAGCGTGGTGGCATGGTTGATTTTGCTGAACTGCTGTTGCGTGCCCACGAACTTTGGCTGCAGAACCCGCGGCTGTTGCTGCACTACCAACAACGTTTTTCGCAGCTGTTAGTCGATGAATTCCAAGATACCAATACCATCCAATACGCCTGGCTGCGCTTGCTGGCTGGTGACCGGAATAATATCTTAGTGGTGGGTGATGATGACCAGTCGATCTATGGCTGGCGTGGGGCAAAAATTGAAAATATCCAAAAATTCTCGACAGACTTCCCCACCAGTCAAACGATTAAATTGGAACAGAACTATCGCTCTACTGGGTCTATCCTCAACGCTGCGAATGGCCTGATAAGCTCCAATCCTAGTCGACTCGGTAAAGAACTTTGGACCGAAGCCGGTGACGGCGAGCTCATCAAATTATATGCTGCGTTCAACGAAATCGATGAGGCGAGATACATTGTCGAACGCATTAAAGAGTGGGTAGCTCAAGGTAACAGTTACTCTGAGTGCGCTATTCTGTATCGCTCTAACGCCCAATCACGGGTGCTGGAAGAAGCCTTGCTACGTAGCCGCCTGCCCTACCGAATCTATGGCGGGCAGCGTTTTTTTGAGCGTATGGAAATCCGAAATGTACTGGCCTACATGCGCTTGCTGGGTAATAAAGACGCTGATGCTGCCTTTGAGCGTGTGGTTAATACACCCAGTCGCGGTATCGGCGGACGTAGCATTGATGAAATCCGTCAACTGGCCCGCAGCAAGGATATTTCGATGTGGCAAGCCGCCGTCTGGCTCAAGGACCACGGAGAAATAACGGCGCGGACTAAAAATGCAATTCAAGGTTTCATTAACCTGATCGATGCCATGGATGAGGCAACCCGGGACGCCGAGTTAGTAGACCTGTGCGAAACCGTCATCCGCATGTCGGAGTTGACAGAGTACTATGAAAAGGAGCGTGGAGAGCGCGGCCAGGCACGGCTTGAAAATCTGCAAGAACTGATCACTGCGGCACGCACTTACGATCCTGAGGCAGGCGCAAGCTTCAATGATGACGAGGATGCTGCGCCTCTATCGTTACTCGATGAATTTCTCAACCATGCGGCGCTCGAAGCCGGCGAAGGCCAGAGTAACCCGGACCAAGATTGCGTGCAGTTAATGACGTTGCACAGTGCCAAGGGCCTCGAATTTCCATTGGTGTTTCTCGGCGGCATGGAAGAAGGTCTGTTCCCGCATCAAATGTCGGTGGAAGAACCCGGGCGTCTCGAAGAAGAGCGTCGTCTTTGCTACGTCGGCATCACCCGGGCAATGCAGCAGTTATATTTAACCTATGCAGAATCCCGCCGAATTAACGGCTCGGAAACTTACAACCGAGTATCGCGCTTTGTGGGTGAAATTCCTGTGGAGCACATTCAGGAGGTGAGATCCCAACATGCCGTCGCACGCCCTGCTAGCGGTGGCTACCAACCTCAACGGGGATCTAGTTCATCGATGAGTGTGATGAGATCTTTTGCTGATGCTGAACTGCGTGGTACTAGTTTGAAATTAGGCCAGCGTGTTACGCACGCCAAGTTTGGTGAGGGGGTAGTGATTAACTATGAAGGCGAAGGTAAGCAGGCGCGTATACAAGTGAACTTTGACGATGTTGGTAGCAAATGGTTGATGATGGCTTATGCCAACCTACAGCCAGCTTAGCTTTGCATAATCGCACAGCCTTAACGCTGTCGAGCTAACCTGCCCCGCCTGCACATACAGAGCCATTGGTAACTTAAGATAAGGACCCACTATGTTGACGTTTAGCGTGTTAAACAAAGCCAAATCAGTTTACTCGGCGTCGGCCGTAATATTTCTGGTTGCTATATCGTTGGTGGGTTGCGCCGACAAGGGTGCCACCGAGCCGACCTTACGCGCCGCCAACGGCGCTGTTACTAACCCCGCAAAAATATTCAAATGGCGCTTGGTCACAACTTGGCCGAAGAATTTGCCGGGGGTGGGCACCGGGCCTGAACGTATGGCAGATGCCATTCGCGAGATGAGTGCAGGCCGTTTGGATATTACGGTATACGGTGGTGGTGAAGTGGTCCCTGCCCTTGGGGTGTTTGATGCTGTGTCTCTGGGCAATGTCGAAATGGGTCATGGCGCCGCGTATTATTGGAAAGGTAAACTGCCGGCCGCGCAATTTTTTACCAACGTTCCCTTTGGCTTAACGGCGCAAGAAATGAATGGTTGGTTACAGCACGGTGGTGGAATGGCGTTGTGGGAAGAGCTCTATGCACCTTACGATTTGATCCCTATGGCGGGAGGCAACACAGGTGTGCAGATGGCGGGCTGGTTCAATAAGGAAATCAATTCGCTTGATGATTTGCGCGGCGTAAAGATGCGCATTCCCGGCATGGGCGGTGAAGTTTTCGAGCGCGCCGGCGGTACCGCCATCAATATCGCTGCGGGAGAAATATTCACGAGTTTGCAAACCGGGAATATCGATGCAGCAGAATGGGTCGGCCCGTACAACGATCTATCTTTTGGGCTTTATCAAGCGGCGCGCTATTACTACTATCCGGGCTGGCAGGAGCCGGGTCCTGTGCTGGAAGTGATCGTCAATAAGAACGCTATGGAGACTTTGCCGAAAGATCTGCAAGCGATTCTGCGCAGTGCCGCGGCAGCTATGAATGCCGACATGTTGGCCGAGTATACGGCTCGCAGTGATGCGGCGCTGGCGGAGTTAGTGAACAATCATCAAGTACAACTGCGACGCTTGCCGGATGATGTGCTGGCGCGCTTGCAAGAAATTTCCATTGAGATGGTGCAGGAGATCGCTGGTGATGATGCCCTAGCGCAGCGTATTTATCAGTCCTATGAGACTTATCGTCAGCAGGTGACGCACTATAGTGAGATTTCTGAGCGGGCTTATATCAACGCCCGGGCCGGGCAGAAAACCCAGTAACATCTTTTCGGAGCGAAGTAGAATGAATACAGCCATTAGCGCGGCGCACAAGCCGCGCTAATGGCTGTTTGGCAGGCCACTCTAGAAAACGACGGTTTGTTTACCGTCACTGTCTATGACGACGTTGGCGAAAATGGCCTCTGCAAGTTGGCGTCCAAAGATTGCATTACCGATGATCCATACGCCGACAATTTTGCTGGGGTTGTCACCGCCAACAGAGCGCTGATAATCGTTTTGGATAGAGCGCGTGTGTGAATACCATTTGCCGAGGTTTTCGGCACCACTTTGTAGCACAATGTGTGTTTCTCTGCTTTCCCATCCTGGTAAGGGGCATACAAAGCTAGATTCCTCAGGCAGGTCGCGGCTCCACATCCAGGTGATATCGTGGCCATTGTCGAACTCAATGGCTATGCTCATGTAGTCATGACTGGCTGCATCAGTTTCGGACGCCAGCGCAGGTAGAGATCGGTACAACCAGTCGAAGCTGATTTTAGTATTGCTGGATAGCGGTATATTTAGAACCTTCTTGATAATACCGACATCGTTATCGGTGTTGATGTGTACGCCTTGTTTTGAGCCGTCGGAATACTTTTCGAAAACGTTTGATGAGCCTAAAAACCAGAGATAGTCAAAGTCATCGGGTAGTGTCTTCCTGGCGTCTAATTCGATTTTAGCAGCACCGGCGAGGTTAACTAACGTAGGATCGTTACTCTTCAACATGAATGCAATACCGCTACTAGCGGTATCTGGCCAGAGGATTGAGGTGACGTTAATCACTATAGGTGCGTCGGGCAAAGCCAAAGCCGCGCCTATCCACTCGCCTTGTTTGTTGGCGAATAATAGGCCGGAAGGAGAAAAGCTGATGAACAATTCGCCGGGGCTTTGTGTTTGAAAACTATGGTGGTTAGAAGCAAGTTGAAAAATTTCCCCTTTGACGCCAACTCTGCCCCAGAGGATATGTCTGGGTTCTAATGGATGAGGTAATCCAGCATCAATCTTGCCAGCGGCAGAGATTGTGACTTCATCAAATGCGGCCAATGTCAGTCCGGTTGATGTCCAGCTTTGTTGGGTAGAGAGAATCTCTACACGGGTTAGCTTGATATCTTGTTGGGTGTCGGTGAGAGCCGACTTACAACTACTCAACACACTTATCAGCACAATGATGAGCGATACTCTTAGCATGATGGGGCTACCTAGGTAATTGATATTGCCTATCATAGGCAGTGTTATGCGCGCTTTTTTCTTGGTTACATTAACGAAACGTGCCAGTTTGTCATACAGCGCAGCATTAATAGACAGATTACCGAGGAAACAAAACTCCCGGTAGCCATGTTACTAAGCTTGGCTGCCAAGCAAGCAGCAGCAACAGCAACAATTGCATGACAATAAACGGCACTACGCCGCGATAGATATCCAGAGTGCTGATGCTCGCTGGCGCAACGCCCCGTAGGTAGAACAAAGCAAAACCAAACGGTGGTGTTAAGAACGAAGTCTGTAGGTTCACGGCGATCATGATGCCCAGCCATATAGGATCTACGCCCATGGCGAGCAGGATCGGTCCAACAATTGGCACCACAACAAAGGTGATTTCGATAAAGTCGAGAATGAAGCCCAGCAGGAAAATCACTAACATTACGACGAGTGTCGCGCCGACAACCCCGCCCGGCATGTCTGTAAAAATATTCTGTACCAGTGCATCGCCACCATAACCACGAAACACCAAGGAAAATAGCGATGCGCCAATGAGGATAAAGAACACCATGGCCGTCGTTCTAGTCGTCGCTCGCCCCATGTCGAGCAGCTGTCCTGATTTCAAGCTACCCTTTATGATCGCCATAACAAATGCGCCTATGGCGCCGACCCCTGCCGCCTCTGTGGGTGTGGCCAAACCTGAAAGGATAGAGCCCAAGACAGCGAGAATAAGTAGCAATGGAGGCACTATACTGCCGAACAACTCCTTGGCTGTTACAGCTCCTGTTGCAACAGACGGAGCTCGTTGGGGTTGAAAAATTGCAGTGCTTACAATGTAAACAAGATAAAATCCGACGAGGCATAAGCCCGGGATAATTGCACCAGCAAACAAGTCACCGACTGAAACCGTCTTTGGATTAAAGATACCCTGACTCAGCTGTGCTTGTTGGTAGGCGGTCGCAAGCACATCGCCGAGTAAGACCAGTGCAATAGAAGGTGGGATAATTTGCCCAAGTGTACCCGTGGCGCAAATTGTTCCGGTCGCAAGCCTTGGATCGTAGTTTGCCTTAAGCATACTGGGCAGTGCCATCAGTCCCATGGTGACTACCGTTGCTCCAACGATGCCGGTGCTGGCGGCCATCAGCATACCTACTAATGTCACGGCGACGCCGAGCCCGCCTGGAAAACGTCCGAACAGTTTTGCCATTGTATCGAGCAAGTCTTCGGCGATGCGTGAGCGCTCTAGAATAACTCCCATGAGGATAAACAGTGGCACCGCCATTAATGTCTGGTTAGTAATAATACCAAACAGACGATTCGGGGTTGCCATCAATAGGGCAGGTTCGAAAACGCCATTGGCAATGCCAATACCTGCCGCTAAAAGAGCTGTACCAGCCAGTGTCAGTCCCACGGGATAACCTAGCAGCAAAAAACCAAAAGCTGCTATGAACATCCATAATGCGGCGTACTCCATCATAATTTCACACGAGTTTTTTCATGAACATGTCTTATTTTGGCTGGCGTTATCGTTGACAATCTCAGGTAACAGAATCTGCAGACAGCGTAGAACTTCTGCAATTCCCTGTAACCCCAGTAGCATAGCCATCAATGGAATCAGGCTTTTCATGACATAGGTTCCGGGCAGGCCGCCGGGTTCTGGCGAGCCTTCCTGCAGTCGCCAAGAGAGGCTGACATAATCGAGACTGGCAATAAAGAGAAAGGCTGTGAAGGGAAACAAAAAGAAGACTGCACCTAACAGGTCAATGAAGGCCTTGCCGCGGTCGGATAATCGCTGATAAATGATATCGACACGAACGTGCCCACCAGCCCGCAGTGTATAGGCGATACCCAACATAAATACACAGGCGTGGAGAAACATTACACCCTCGGCAACAGGGGTTAAGCCAGTATTAAACCAATAGCGTGCAACAACAACTACGCAGGTTAATAGCATCATGAAAAATGTCAGCGGTGCGATGCAGGTACCCGTTGCATCAGCCAGTTTGTTTAGCATCATCACTAAGCGGTTTACTACAAGCATGTTTAAAACCCGCTCTTTTCGCTGATTAGTTGTTGCCATCGTCTTTGACGGCATGGTGTTGCGCCAGTGTTATTCATTGACAGCACTCTTTCTACCAATGGTGTAGAACAATACCAATGAAAATCAGCAGGCCGACCCAGTGATTGTTCAAAAAAGCATTGAAGCAGCCGTCTCTGTCGCGCTCAATTATTAAGTACTGCTGATAGATGAAAAGCCCGGCAGCAGCCACCAGTCCAATCAGGTAAAAGAATCTCAAGTCGAGTGTTTGGCCGACATTGTACATAATCAGTAAAAAAATAATCTGCAATGAACCTATAGCTGCCCTGTCCATATCGGCAAATAGGATCGCCGATGATTTTAGTCCCAAGCGTAGGTCGTCATCACGGTCAACCATTGCGTATTGGGTATCATAGGCAATTGTCCAGAGGATATTCGCGATAACCAGCAATCCAGCGACCTTTGGGATCTCATTGCTCACAGCACTAAAGCTCATAAGTGTTCCGAAAGAAAATGCCAGACCAAGGATGGCCTGAGGCATATAGGTAAATCGTTTCATCAGCGGATAGATCGCCGCGGTGATGACGGCGCCCAGAGCGAGTAAAACGGTCAACAGGTTGGTCGTTAATACCAACAATAATGCGACAAATAGCAGTATTACCATAAAGCTCAGTGCCGCTGTGACACTGACTTGGCCAAGCACCAACGGACGGTTTTGGGTACGCTTCACTTTGCCATCAAAGTTTCGATCCAGGACATCGTTAATAATGCAGCCTGCTGACCGAACGACAACCGTGCCCACGACAAAAACCAGAAAGAGGTGCCAGCCAGGAAACCCTTCAGCAGCTAACCACAAGGCCCACAGTGTCGGCCACAGAATGAGATATATACCAATCGGTTTGTGTAATCTCGCCAGTTGAATGAGCGGCCACAGGGTGGGGAATCGGCAATCAACAGCCGCACCAATATGTTGACATGTCGATGACAAATAAGACCCGATCGATGCGAGGACAAATGTCATACTAGATTTGGGTTTTCGGTCTGTAGACAAGGTCTGGCCATTTTGTTTAATGGGGCAGTGATTTACGCTAGTATACGTCGCTTGTCCGGGTCATTAAACCCAGTTGATGTTTCCGCCAGAAATTATGAAATTGTAAAATTACGAATTTAGAAAGGACGTGCGTGAATGAAGAAGTGGCAGTGTATTGTGTGTGGATTTATTTATGATGAAGCCGAAGGCTTAACCAGCGAAGGAATTGCTGCTGGAACACGCTGGGAAGACATTCCCGAAGACTGGTGCTGCCCCGAGTGCGGCGTTAGCAAAGAAGATTTTGAGATGATTGAAATGGATTAGGCACCGCTGCTGATTCGCATGTTCAGTCTTGGTGCATGACATGCCTGCTTGATATAGACCCAAAATGTACAGAGTACGGAGTGAGTCGTAGTATGGAGCATAACAAGCTAACCAGAAATATCATTATCGGTATGGTGCTCGGAATTCTTTTGGGCTCCATCATCTATAGCTTTGGGCTGAATGATGATAATCCAGTCATGGTTTATATTGTTGATGGCCTGTTAGACATCGGCGGCAAGGTATTCGTCATCAGCTTGAAGCTGTTAGTAGTACCTCTGGTGTTCGTGTCGCTGGCTTGTGGCGCCAGTAATCTGGGTGACAACGCCAGTATGGGGCGGATCGGCGCCAAGACCGTAGGCCTGTATTTGATGACCACGGCGATTGCTATTACGCTGGCGCTGGGTGTCGCGATTATTGTGGATCCAGGCCAGGGCATTAATCTAACCTCCGATGCCGAATACATCGCTAAAGAAAGTCCCTCACTGAAGCAGGTGATCGTCGACATTTTCCCCTCTAACCCAGTGAGAGCAATGGCGGAGGGCAATATGCTGCAGGTCATCGTGTTTGCGATCCTGGTCGGTATTGCTATCAGCCGTTGTGGTGAGGCGGGCCAGCGGGTAAGGGCTGGACTGAACGATTTGAATGACGTAATCATGACCATGGTGATGATGCTGATGAACGTGGCGCCAATCGGCGTCTTTTGCTTGTTGATCTCTTTGTTTGCGCATATGGGTTTCTCCGCTATCGCTGACTTGATTGCTTATTTTTTGACGGTAGCTGGGGTTCTGGTTCTACATTTTTTATTGACCTATGGCCTGATGATTCGCACCATGGCGAAGTTAAGTCCTGGGGCTTTCTTTCGACATATGGCGCCCGTCATGGCCTATGGGTTTAGTACCTCATCGAGTAACGCAACGTTGCCGATTACTCTGGAAACCGTTGAGAAAAAAGTCGGTGTCAGTAACGAAATTGCTGCTTTCACTGTGCCGCTTGGTGCCACCATCAATATGGATGGTACTGCGATAATGCAGGGTGTGGCGACGGTTTTTATCGCCACGGCATTCAACATTGAACTGGGTCTTGGCGACTATGTGGCAGTGATCCTCACTGCAACCCTGGCATCAATCGGTACTGCTGGTGTGCCCGGTGTGGGTCTTATTATGCTGGCACTTGTTCTGCAGCAGGTGGGTTTACCGGTGGAGGGCATTGCTTTGATTATTGGTGTCGACCGACTGTTAGATATGATGCGAACGGCTGTGAATGTCACCGGCGATGCCGCGGTTTCGGCAATTGTAGCGCGCTCCGAAGGCAAGTTCGATATGGAGATCTTTGAGGGTAAAACGGCCGAAAAAAGTCAAAGCTTATAGCAAGGTAAATAAGTCAGCCAGGCCGTGTCGTCTAGATCATGTTAGGAAGTTAGGTTGAGTAAGGTGGCTATACTTGGCTGAATGCCTCTGGCATGGTCAGCCATCGGTGCATAATTGTCAGGGCAGCATCGCGGTTGTTGTCTAGCAATGATCGCGACGTACTGCTGACGGCATCCAACATATGTTGGTCACGCACTAAATCGGCGATGCGAAATTGTAATGAGCCTGACTGTCGCTGACCGAATATCTCGCCTGGCCCGCGAATTTTCAGATCTTGTTCCGCGATATAAAAACCGTCGTTACTCTCTCGCATAACATTCAAGCGCTGTTTGCTAGTGAGGCCCAAGGGTGGATGATACAGCAACACGCAGTGACTCTTGTTGATGCCTCGGCCAATTCGGCCTCGCAATTGATGCAACTGCGCTAACCCGAGGCGTTCGGGGTTCTCAATGATCATCAAGCTGGCGTTAGGCACATCTACACCCACCTCAATCACGGTAGTGGCGACTAACAGATCAACTTTACCTTGTTTAAAGTCCGCCATGATCTGGGTTTTTTCTTCGCCGGACATGCGGCCATGTATTAAACGTACCCGCAATCCACCCAACTGGGACGTGAGTGTTTCGGCTGTTGCCTCAGCAGCCTGACACTCCAATGCGTCGGATTCCTCGATTAACGTGCAGACCCAATAAGCCTGCGCGCCTTTTTCGCACGCAGACATGACCCGGGCTATCACTTCGTCTCGGCGAGTGTCAGGTAACACGCTCGTGGTGACCGGCGTACGACCGGGTGGTAACTCATCGATGACCGAACAGTCCATGTCCGCATACAGACTCATCGTTAGGGTTCGTGGGATAGGTGTTGCGGTCATTACCAGTTGATGTGGCATGCGTCCTTGCCGTTCGCCTTTTTCGCGTAATGCCAGGCGTTGCAGTACACCAAACTTGTGTTGCTCATCAATGATGACTAGCCCCAGCCGGTCAAATAACACCGACTTTTGAAACAGCGCATGGGTGCCAATCACAATACCTGCCTGCCCACTTTCGATCGCCGCAAGTTCTATCTGGCGCTGCTTGCCTTTGACCTTGCCGGCCAGCCAAGCAACCTCAACACCCAGTGGTACCAGCCATTGACTGAAATTTTTATAGTGCTGCTCGGCAAGCAGTTCTGTAGGTGCCATGACGGCCACCTGCAACTGATTCTCTAAACATTGGGCTGCTGCCAGTGCAGCCACTACCGTTTTACCAGAGCCGACGTCACCTTGAACGAGTCGCAACATCGGTTGGCCGCGGCCTAGATCGTCAGCGATTTCTACGAATACCCGTTGTTGGGCTGCCGTGAGGTCAAACGCCAGCGAATTCTCTAGCGCCACGCAGGTCGCAGCGGGTGGTGCAAAGCTAAATGCCTGCAACTGCGCCATCTCCTCACGCACCAGGCGCATACTAGTTTGGTGTGCAAGCAGTTCTTCAAATGCTAGCCGTTGCTGCGCTGGATGTGTGCCTTCCTGCAGTGCTTCTAGTTTGACGTCAGCAGGTGGACGATGGATGATGTGTAGGGCCTGATTGATGTCCTGCGCCACCAACGGATCATCGCCAATCGGTATATCTTGCAATAGCTTGCCGTCATCCATCATGTTCAACACCTGATCCACGAGACTGCGTACGCGTGATTGGCTAAGACCTTCAGTGACAGGATATACGGGGGTTAAATGTTGCGCGAGCGGACTGCTGGTGTCGGTGATATATTCTGGGTGGTAGATTTCTAAACCCGCCGCGCCGCGCCGCACCTCGCCATAACACCGCAACTGAGCATGCTTGAGACTCAGTTGCTGTTGGCGGTTAAAATGAAAAAAACGCAATGCGACCTTGCCAGTGCCGTCAGACAAATAGGCCAACAAGCTACGCCGCTTGCCAAAGCTAACATCGCAGGCGATCACTTCACCTTCCAAAACCACCGTTTCACCGGGCGCAATACCGCCAATAGGGGTGATGCGGGTCCGGTCTTCATAGCGTAGTGGCAAATGAAACAGTACGTCACGGAGATTGAACAGTCCGACTCTGGCAAGTTTGTCGCGTAACGCTGGGCCGACGCCACGGAGTGAATCTATGGGCGCCGTTTCAAGAGTGTCTGACATGGGCAATCATAGCTAAATAATAGTCTCTTTGGGCGGATTGGAGGCCAGCTTCTTCCGCGAATGCGTCTTATTGTTCCAGCGCGACAACCGCATCTATTTCGATCTGCACACCTTTGGGCAAGGCGCTGACTTCGACAACTGCACGGGCAGGATAAGGGGCTTGTAGTAGCTCTTCCATAAATTTATTGACCTTCGCGAAGTGTCCGAGATCGATGAGATAGATATTGAACTTGATTACTTGGTTGAGATTCGTGTTGGCGGCTTTACAAATTGCCGCCAGATTAATAAACACTTGGTTAATTTGGTCTTCGATATCCGTGGAAACAATCTCCATGGTGCTTGCTACCAGCGGGATCTGACCACTAATATACAGGCAGTCATTGAAAGCGACAGCCTGTGAATAGGTGCCAATAGCTGCCGGTGCTTCGGTGGTGTTGATGATTTTCTTAGCCATACTTAACTTCTCATTCGTGTAATTTTGTTGACGCCTTTGATAATACGCAAGCGTTTGATCACCTTGGCCAGATGCACGCGGTCTCGGACAGCCACCACCATGTTCACCGTTGATAGGTGCGCGTCGCGCTCCATCATACTGATACGCTCAACATTGGCGTCGGCATTGGTGGTCGTGGATGCCAGTGCGGCGACAATACCTTTTTCATGCTCAAGCTCGACTCGCAGCTCAACTGAAAATTCCTTGATTACAGCCGGATCCCAGCGAACAGTCATGGTTTCTTCTGGTTTGCCGCGTAACTCTGACATATTTCGACACGTGTCCATATGAATCACGATGCCTTTGCCAGCGCTGATATGGCCGATGATGGGGTCCCCTGGAATTGGTTTGCAACATTTCGCATAAGTCACCACCAGCCCCTCGGTACCCTTGATGGGCAAGGGACTATGACGTAGTGAATGATCTTCAATATCTTCAATATCTTCAGTGACAGTAGTGATCAGGCGCCTCGCTACCACTGACGCCATCTGATTACCTAAGCCGATGGCTTCGAGTAGTTGGTCCAGATTGGTCATACTGCGTTCGGTTAGCACCCCATGCAAGCGGGCTGGCTGGATCGCCTCAATGCTGCTTTGATGTGCCTTTAATGTCCGCTCTAGCAGGCGTCGACCTAGGGCAAGAGATTCATTGCGTTGCTGATTTTTCAGGGCATGCCGAATGCTGCCGCGAGCCTTACCAGTGATGACAAAGCTAAGCCAGGCAGGGTTCGGGGTTGCGCCAGGCGCAGTGATGATTTCCACCGTCTGGCCACTCTCGAGTGTCGCGCTCAAGGGTGCTAAGCGTCGGTCGATGCGGCAGGCAACGCACGTGTTGCCGACATCAGTGTGTACGGCGTAGGCAAAATCTACCGAGGTTGCACCTTGGGGAAGATCGTAGATCTGACCCTTTGGCGTAAAAACGTACACCTCATCAGGGAATAGGTCAATTTTGACGTTCTCAATAAACTCTAGCGAATTACCAGCGCTTTGTTGGATCTCCAGCAGACCCTTCATCCACTCTCGGGCTCGTTTGTGGCTGCCAGAGTTGTTTTCGTCGTTGGCCTTGTACAGCCAGTGACCAGCGATGCCGTTATTGGCAACCATTTCCATATCGAAGGTTCTGATTTGTATCTCGATCGGCAAACCGTGCATGCCGAACAACGTGGTATGCAGGGATTGATAGCCGTTAGCTTTGGGTATCGCGATATAGTCCTTGAACCTGCCTGCTACCGGCTTGTAAAGATTGTGTACGGCGCCGAGGACTCGGTAACAAGTATCGACATTGTTGACCACTATCCTGAAGGCATAAACATCCATGATCTCAGCGAATGAGCGGCGTTTGCTGCGCATTTTGTCGTAGATACTATAAAGGTGTTTTTCGCGCCCAAAGACCTCCGCAGGAATAGCATCGCGGACCAGACAATTAGTGATGGACTCAAGGATATTGTTCACGTACTCCTTGCGATTGCCGCGGGCCTTGAGGACTGCTTTCTCGATCATGGATGAACGAAGTGGGTATAACGCTTTAAAACCAAGCTCTTCAAATTCGACGCGAATGTTATTCATGCCTAAACGATTGGCAATCGGTGCATAAATTTCGAGTGTTTCGCGCGCGATACGACGCTGTTTTTCGCTACTCAAGTGGCCGATGGTGCGCATGTTATGCAGTCGGTCTGCAAGCTTCACCATAATGACGCGAATATCTTTGGCCATGGCCAAGGTCATCTTTTGGAAGTTCTCTGCTTGGGCTTCAGCACGGGTTTGAAACATACTTTTGAGCTTGCTGACGCCATCAACGAGATTGGCGACCTCCTCATCAAACTCAAAGCCGAGGGTGTCTTTAGTGATGCCTGTATCTTCGATTACATCGTGCAGAAGAGCTGCCATCAGGCACTGATGGTCCATGTGCATATCAGCAAGAATGGCGGCAACCGCCAGAGGATGGGTGATATAAGCTTCACCGGAACTACGGGCCTGACCTTCATGGGCAGCTTCGGCGTAGTAATAGGCTTTTTGGACCTGGTCTATTTGGCTCTCACCGAGGTAGACAGCTAGATCAAGAGCAAATTCATCAATAGTCAGCAACACAATGTCTCCATCGGGGAGGCTACTTCTGCGTGGTTCGCGGAATTAAACACCACATGCCTAGAACGAGGAGGATTGGGTAGAAAAAACAGCAAGCCCACAGCAGTGGGCCCTGTATAAACGTCGGGCAGCGTAAAGTGACCCGGCGAGGTCGCGATGGGGGCTAGTTTAGAAACTGGGTTCGGTGGGTGTCTCAAATTCATGGTGTGCTGCGGCAATACCTAACCTATTAGTTTCTTCTTGGGTGCCTTCTTTTAAAATACTGGCATCAATAAAACCACCAGCAATTTCTCGCAAGGCAAGTACGGTGGGCTTGTCGTTTTCGATAGGCACCATAGGGTCTTTGCCGCCGGTGGCCAGTTGGCGAGCCCGTTTGCTGGAAACCATGACCAATTCAAAGCGGTTATCTACATTTTCCAGACAATCTTCAACAGTCACTCGTGCCATTTCATTACTCCGGTTTTACTGACAAAGAATCGGCCGTTGGCCTATTCGCAGGACCGCGAAGTTTACCTAAAGAGTGATGGTCGCACAATCTTTAGTTGTAGACCATGAGAATTTATGCATACAGCCCTTTACTGCCAGCTGCCTTCAGGACGTTAGGGCTTTGATAAGTGCCGGTCGTCGGGCGCACTGTGCCGCGACTCGGAGGTCTTCCCCCTGCCCTTGTACGATTCGGTGGAGATCTTCCAAAGCCTTATCAAAATCATCGTTCACCACCAGATAGTCAAACTCTTTATAGTGAGACATCTCGTTGATTGCCTCATTCATCCGTTGTTCAATGGTCTCTTGGTCGTCCTGTCCGCGGTCCAGCAGTCGCTCACTCAAGGCTTGCAATGACGGGGGTAGAATAAATATATGGATGGATGTCGGATCGCGTTGGCGAATTTGCGCCGCGCCCTGCCAATCAATCTCTAGAATTGTGTGGCGCCCTGTCGCTGATATTTTGTCGATAGACTGGCGACTAGTGCCGTATAGGTTGCTAAATACCTGAGCTGATTCGATAAAAGCATCGTCGGCCTGTAATTGTTTGAATTGTGCTGTGTCAACGAAGTGGTAGTTCACGCCGTCAACTTCATCTTTGCGGCGTTGACGGGTCGTATGCGAGACGGCAACCTCGATACTGGGCATAGCATGAAAGAGGGCTTTGACGAGGCTAGTTTTGCCTGCCCCAGAAGGTGCCGCGACCACAAATAACTGACCTCTGATGGATTGACTGCTCGTCACTGAATTGTTCGCCTCTACCGGTTCATAAATTATTTGCATACGACGCTTGTGAGCCACGCGCTATTGCAAGCGGTTGGTTTGAGTGCCCTGCTTATTTAGTGTAATCAAAATTTGTTCTGGCGTCGGAAAAAGTTGCTGCCGACTTTCTAGCGGTAAGCCCGAGGGTGTAAAGTGTTACTCAATATTCTGAATTTGTTCACGCATCTGCTCAATGACCACCTTGATTTCGACGGCCTGAATCGAGGTGTTAGCTGCGACAGCTTTCGATGACAAGGTGTTCGCCTCGCGATTTAGTTCCTGCATCAAAAAGTCTAGACGTCGCCCTTTCGGCCCCGGCTCAGTGATGGTTGAGCGGATCTCTTCGACATGGCTATCTAGACGATCGAGTTCCTCGACGATATCGGACTTTTGTGCAAGGTAGATCAATTCCTGGTCAAGGCGGCTTGGATCAACTTCCAGCTGTAACTCTGCTAGGCGCTCCAACAGCCGATTTTTCTGCCGGGCGCTGATCTGCGGAGCTTCCAGCCTGACCGCAGCCGTCAGCTGTTTTAAATCGCCAAGTTTGTCGTTAATGATTTGTGCTAGCACCCTGCCCTCGCGCGCTCGCATAGCGATTAGGTCGTCTATCGCTGCGGCAAATAGAGTCTTGGCGTCAGCCAATAACGCATCGTTGTCAATTGACGGGGTAGGGTCGAGGATGCCAGGAAAACGGAGGATATCCAACGCGTTTAATGGCGCGGTGTTGCCGATAACCTGCTCAATTTCGTCGAGGGCATTGCGCAACCGGTGAACTTGGGCATCATTGATTTGCAAGCTGGTATCTAAGTCTGCAGCACTAGTGAGGCGCAACAGACAGTCAATCTTACCGCGTGATACTTGCTGTTTGAGCAGATCACGTAGGGCGATTTCGAGACTACGAAACTGCTCAGGTATTTTGAATGTGTGGTCAAGATAGCGATGATTCACGCTGCGGATCTCCCACGAGATACCGATCGACTCGCGACGTGCGAAAGCAGTCATACTATGGGTCATAATTTAGGTGCCGGGTGCTTATTCGAAGCTGCACAGTATAATAGAGTTTGACGAGTGATGGCTGATTGACTGTGCTCTTTACAAACGGCCTTCACGCGCGGCTCCTCTTTTTACCCTCAATAAGGAATTTCAATGACCACTGAATCACCACAACGACCCGACGGACGCGCTCTGAATGCCTTGCGTGCGGTAACGATAGAACGCAATATCAATAAGCATGCTGAAGGTTCGGCGTTAATCGCGTTTGGCGATACGCGAGTGATTTGCACGGCCTCTGTCGACAAAGGGGTCCCTTCTTTTTTACGGGGCTCTGGTCAGGGTTGGATAACGTCTGAGTACGGCATGTTGCCAAGATCGACGAATTCGAGGATGGATCGTGAGGCTGCCCGGGGCAAGCAAAGTGGACGAACCGTGGAAATTCAGCGCCTGATAGGCCGGTCTCTGCGGACCTGTGTTGATATGAAGCGTCTCGGCGAGTTTACGATTCGTATCGACTGCGATGTTATTCAAGCTGATGGTGGTACTCGGACAGCATCAATCACCGGCGCCTGCGTGGCATTGTATGATGCGATTCGGCAGATGAAATTGGCGCATAACCCGTTCCAGCAGTTTGTGGGCGCAGTCTCGGTAGGTATTGTGGCTGGTCGGCCTGTACTTGATCTTGAATACTATGAAGACTCTCGGGCAGAAACTGATATGAACGTTGTCATGGCGGAAGATGGGCGCTTTATCGAGGTGCAGGGTACTGCTGAGGGTGTGCCGTTCAGCCGTAGCGAGCTGGATGAAATGCTGGCTCTGGGAGAAAAAGGTATCGGTGAGCTGATCGTTATGCAGAAATCTGCACTGGAACTTCTATAGTGCAGGCCTATCAGCGCAAGTTTATTGAATTTGCCCTGTCGAGAGGCGTTTTACGATTCGGTGAGTTCACCCTGAAGTCTGGGCGCGTCAGTCCTTACTTCTTCAATGCGGGGCTCTTTAATACGGGGCAGGCGCTGAGTGAGCTGGGTGATTACTACGCGGCAGCTTTGGCTGATTCCGGGCTGAGTTTTGATTTATTGTTTGGCCCGGCCTACAAGGGAATACCGCTAGTGAGCGCGACGGCGATCGCGTTGGCTCGAAATCACGGCCAGGACTACCCCTATGTGTTCAATCGCAAGGAAGCTAAGGCGCATGGGGAAGGCGGTAGCCTAGTTGGTGCAGCCTTGCAGGGTCGTGTTATTATTATCGACGATGTCATTACTGCGGGCACGGCGATTCGCGAAGTGATGGCAATTGTTGAGGCGGCCGGAGCGGAAGCAGTGGGCGTGTTGGTCGCTATCGATCGGCAGGAAAGAGGTAATGCCGAGTTATCAGCAATTCAAGAGGTCGCGCGAGACTATGGTATTTCGGTCATTAGCGTCGTAAAGTTAGCGCAGATCGTCGAGTATTTGGAAGAAAGCCCATCATTTGATCGTCAATTGATCAGTATTCGACAGTATCAACGAGATTTTGGGGCGAAATTTGAGCTAGACTTATAAACCACTACTTTTCTTTTGGGAAAATGTTGCTAACCAAAATTACACAGTCTCAGCCATTCGTGTTGTTGATTGGGTTGACCCAGCCACGATGGTTACATCCTTGGCGCAGCGGTGCATTGCTGTATGCGTTTGTATCCATGATCTGGCTTTCTCCTGTGGCCGTGGCTGAATTGTACAAGTACACCAGCGAAGATGGTGTGACTGTTCTCGACAGCCACGTGCCAGCACGTTACGTCAAAGGCGGCTACACGATATTGAGTTTAGACGGTCGCGTAATGGAAGTTGTGGAGCGAGCCTTAAGTGAACAAGAGATTCGCGCTAGAGATAGTGCGCTGGCTGAGTCAGAAGCCAAAGACCGACAGGTGCGCGAACGCAAGATCGCGGATCAAAACCTACTGAGAATCTACAGCACGCCAGCAGACGTGACCAGAGCACGGGACACCAAGCTATCGAGCATTGATGGCTATATTGCTATCAGCAAAAGTAACTTGCAGCGTCTTCAGATACAAAAAAGAAATTTCGAGTCTGAACTCGCTGATGTCGAACGCCGAGGGGGTGAAATCACTCGTGATCGTATCGATCATATGCGCAGCATCGAGAATCTTATCCTTCAGGCCACGCGGGAAATCAACGAGAAAGAGCAGGAGTTGTCTGACATTACCGCTTCTTTCGCGTCCGACTTAGCGCGCGTCACTAAGCTCTACGGTATTCCTCCACGCGGTTGACACAGCCAGCGAAACGCTATTTAGAAAATAGCGCGGCTAAGGGCCTGCCATTGTACTTCCCAGTTCTGGGTCGGAAGGCGGGCAAAATCACTGCGCACAAATTGGCTGATACGACCTTCTGCAGCAGCCATCATTAGATTGGCGGCGACCTGAGTTTCAAGTTGTGGGCGCGTGCCCTCACGCAGCTCCGACTCACGTAACACCTGCTTGAGTTGTGTTTCAAAACGCTCAAAAAACTGTGCAACCCGAATACGGAGTCGATCCGTTTCGCCCGCTAAGGGGTCGCCGGTCAAAATTCGAGTAATGCCAGGGTTACGCTCGGCAAAAGTAAGCAGCAAAAAAATACTTTGGCCACACTTGCCGACTGTGGTCAGCTCATCATTCAGTATCATGGAGATTCGTGAGAAAATCGTTTCTTCAATGAACTCAATGAGGCCATCAAACATTTTCGCCTTGCTGGGAAAATGTCGGTAGAGTGCCGCTTCGGAGACACCTACCTGTTTGGCGAGGCCGGATGTGGTGATGCGACCTCCCGGAGTTTCTTCCAGCATAATGGCCAGTGATTGTAGTATCTGGTCTTTTCGAGAGATCTTAGTTGGATCTGACATAAGTGTTGATGATCCTAGTGTGTGACTTCAGGCTGCGGGTTTAAGTTCGGCAGGGTTGCGAGTGATCAGTGTGCCCACACCCTCGTCTGTCAGTAATTCAAGGAGGACGGCGTGAGCGACAGTGCCGTCAATAATTTGAGAGCTTTGGACACCATTGTTAACAGCACGTAGCGCGCAAGCTATTTTTGGCAGCATGCCGCCGGTGATCGTGCCGTCCTTGATGAGTTCCTCAACGCGACTTGCCGTTAGTCGAGACAACAATTGACCGTGTTTGTCATGTAGACCAGCAACGTTAGTCAACAGAATTAGTTTTTCGGCATTCAATGCCTCTGCAATTTTACCGGCTACCAAATCTGCATTGATATTGTAGGTTTCGTTATTGTCACCGACGCCGATAGGGGCGATAACCGGAATGATATCGCTCGAAACCAACAAATCTAGTATGGTGCGATCGATGGAAACAACGTCGCCGACCTGACCAATGTCGATTATTTCCGGCGTTTTAAGATCGTCAGAGACTCGCTCGATAAACAGCTTCTTTGCCTTGATTAAAGCGGCATCCTTGCCGGTAAGACCGACTGCTTTACCGCCACTTTGGTTGATCAAACTAACGATGCTTGGGTTTACGCTTCCGCCAAGTACCATTTGGACAACGTCCATTGTTTTGTTGTCAGTGACGCGCATGCCGTCGATAAAATTCGATTCAATATTTAACGCTGCTAAGACCTTGCCTATTTGCGGGCCGCCGCCGTGAACGACGATAGGATTTATGCCCACGAGTTTCATCAAGACGATGTCCTGAGCGAATTGACGCTGCAGGCTTTCATCGATCATCGCATTGCCACCGTACTTGATGACAATTGTTTTGTTGGTGAAGCGCTGAATGTAAGGCAGAGCTTCAGTTAGGACCTTTGCAACATTTTTTGCTGCATCAATAGACAGGGTCATGCAAACTTCCTATGGCGATCTTTGATGGTTGAAGATAGATTTTGCGATAAAATACTTTGCGCCCAGCGTGGGCGCTTAGCGCTGCTAAAATTGGAGACCCTCATCAATACTTAGCAGGTTTTCTCGAAACAGGTTCTGTATTCTATTCAGACTGGTCGTGTCGTCTGCTTCGAATCGTAATGTAAGGCATGGGCTTGTGTTGGATGCGCGCACCAGACCCCACCCGTCAGAGTAGTCAACTCGAATGCCATCGATCAGTGAAATGCTACCATCATCAAATTGATTGTTATCGATCAGCGCGTCAACAATACGAAACTTGACGGAATCGCTGATGGGAATTTGAATTTCGGGTGTGGAGACAGTTTGCGGAAATTCCGCCATCAATTGGTCTAATCCAGCAGTTTGCGAACCAACAATTTCTAGAAGTCGCGCGCCTGCGTACAGGCCGTCGTCAAACCCGTACCAGCGTTCTTTGAAACAGATGTGACCAGAAAATTCACCACCGAGCACTGCATCGGTTTCTGTCATTTTTTCTTTAAGGTAAGAGTGTCCACTTCGGCAAATGATGGGTCTACCACCAAAGCCACTAATGATGCTGTTGAGATGGCGGGTACATTTGACGTCATACACGACATCTGAGCCCGGGTTGCGCGATACTACATCTTTAGCGAATAGCATGAGTAGCAAGTCGGGTGATACGATTTCGCCACTGCCCGTGACTGCGACTAGCCGATCACCGTCGCCGTCTAAGGCGATACCGATATCTGCTTGCTGGGATTTTACTGTCAGAATCAGGTCTGCAAGATTAGCTGCAACGGTTGGGTCCGGGTGATGGTTGGGGAAATTACCATCGACTTCGCAGTAGAGTGGGATGACTTCGCAGCCAAGATTCATGAAAACGTCTGGTGCAATCTCTCCAGCGATACCGTTGCCGCAATCAACGACAACGCGCAGGGGTTTTGCGACAACGATGTCGTCTGCAATGGCATCAATATAATCCTCTCTGATATCTATTTCGGTTAACGTCCCGGCGCCGCTGCTGAAATCTTCAGAAAGAAACCTTTCATAGAGTCGAGCAATATCCGTCTCCACCAAAGTTCTGCCATCGAGAACGATCTTGAAGCCGTTATATTCTGGCGGATTATGGCTGCCCGTAATCATTACGCCGCTGCGGGTTTGCGTGGTGTGGGTCCCAAAATATAGCACCGGCGTCGGCACCGCGCCGAGGCTCAGGACGTCAATGCCTGTTGCGAGAATCCCTTCAATCAGAGTGCCCATAACGTCGGGGCTTGATAGTCTGCCGTCGGCGCCAACCAGCATTGAGGTTTCGCCCGTTTCAGCTGCTTCAGAACCAATCGCTAAGCCGATTTTGTAGATCACTTCAGGCGTTAAGGTCTGTCCGACTACTCCGCGAATATCATAAGCGCGAAAAATAAGGCTGAGGTCGGTCTCCACAACACTTTCTGGTTCGGCCGGTATTTCTGTGGCCGGCATCACATCAGTATCTAGCAGGTCCATTTCAGCAGCAACAGGTACCTGTGACACGGGATCAATGGCGGCGTTAGTTGCAGAATCGCCAGCCTCCAAGACACTGCTTTCAGGCAGGGATTGCTTGCTCGGCGGTGGCACTTTGCCAAATTGTTTTAGTTGCTGATCAAGTGCATTGAAGGCTGCTATCGAGTAAGTCTTTGATTGCTGGTAGTTGCCAGCAGCGGCATCTAGTATCTGTCGCTCGAGATGCTCAAGGTCTGATGTTAGCGACGCCGCAAAGCGAGCAATTCCTATCATCGTCAGGCTGAGTGCGATAAGTAAAGCCGCCAGTGCAGGCACAAAATATAGCAGCATGCCTGCGGGGACAGCTGTGACTAACGAACTGCTGGGATAAAATTCCAGATGCCAGTTGGGATTATCGAGCTCTCTGACCTGTTTGTCGCTGTCGGTTATGTCGCCAATAGCCATGATGTCAATACCAGGACTGTTGCTAAAAGTTTGGAGCAGTCTCAGACCGCCGGGCAACTGCGGGCTAAAACCGTCACTAATAGCGTTCATGTCGAGATACAAAAACAACGTGCCATGTACCGTAGATTCAGACGGACGTTTGATGGGTGCAGCGAGACTCATGACCCAACGACCGTTAGCATTAATCGCCTCGGGAAAGACGTTTTCGCCGGCTTCAATGCGGTTCACCAGATCCAAGGAGGTGAAGGTAAATGGTGGTTGGCTGTCTCTGTCAACCCGTGCTTCACCCAGACTGATCATGCGGACACGCAAGGCATTAGGAATTGTTTCTCTGACACGTGCCTCCTCGAGGGCAATGGCGGTGGCGTCGCCATCATCAACTAGCTGGGTCAGCCGGGTGCTAGTCGCTAACCCGTTTGTCTGATTAAGCAAAGATTGCAATTGCAGATTGAGGCGCACTTGCAGGCTGTCTGCGGCGTCACTGATAATCCTATTACGGTAATGCTCATTGAGCGTCGATTGAACGACAAAAATGCTTAGGCCAATGGCAACAATGAAGGCGAGAGCGAATCCCAGCAGCGGTAACTTGCTGGCTGATCTGAACTGGCCGTTGTTTTTTGAGTTCTTAGCGCTCACCGTTACCCCCTATTTTCGACCGGATGAACCGAATCCTGCGGTACCACGCTCGGACTGTGTAAATTCATCGACGATCGTCAATGTATTTTGTATCACTGGCACTAGAATTAGCTGCGCAATTCTGTCACCTGGCGCGATAGAGAAGTCTTTTTTGCTGCGGTTCCAGCAAGAAATCATCAGCTCACCCTGATAATCGGAATCGATAAGCCCGACAAGGTTGCCTAATACAATACCGTGTTTATGTCCGAGACCGGAGCGCGGCAGTATGCAGGCTGCCAGGCCCGGGTCTTCGATATAAATAGCGATGCCGGTGGGAATCAGCGTGGTAGTGCCCGGCGCTAACATCAGCCCGCTGGTCAGACAGGCCCGCAAGTCCATGGCTGCTGAACCGGGCGTTGCATAGCTGGGCAGCGGGATTTGACTGCCCACTAACGGGTTGATGATTTTCACCTGTAGCGCGTTCATGCGGGTGGTTTCCGAGGTATTGTGGGCATGGCATCCATATGCTGTTTAATGGACTCAATGACGTGCACCGCCATTTGTCGTTTTGACATCACGGCCAACGTGGTTGTCCCGGTCTGGGAAATGATGGTTGCGCTGTTGTTATCGCTGTTAAAACCAATTTCCGCATCGGCGACGTTATTGGCGACAATGAGGTTTAGGCGTTTCTTGTTGAGTTTGTCGCTGGCGTACTCCAGCATGTTTTCGGTCTCCGCGGCGAAGCCAACGGTGAACGGGGGATTGCTCAGATGCGCGACGCTACTGATGATGTCAGGATTCTCAATTAAGGTAAGCGTCATTGTCTGTGCCTGAGTGGCATTTGTGTCTGTTTTCTTCATTTTTTGTTGAGCAGTTAGTGCTGGCTTGAAATCCGCTACCGCCGCGACGCCAATAAAAACGTCACACACGTCTATTTGTGTCATAACAGCGGCATACATATCGTCTGCGCTGATGACCTGCACGACCGTTGCTCGACTTGGCGGCGCTAGGCTAACAGGACCTGAGATGAGAATCACCTTGGCCCCTGCTTCAATCGCCGCCTCTGCTAGCGCATACCCTTGTTTGCCAGAGCTATGGTTGCTGATATAGCGTACCGGGTCGATGGCTTCACGAGTAGGTCCAGCAGTGATCATTACGGTCTTGCCCGTCAGCAGGCCTGAAGGGAAAACGTTACAGGTGAGTTTGACGATGTCTGGCACATCCAACAGGCGACCTTCGCCAATCTCGCCGCAGGCTTGAAGGCCTGCATCGGGACCGAAGAATATAATGCCGTTTTTTCGCAATGCTGTGCAATTTTCTTGGGTGGCGATATTGCCCCACATCGCTTGATTCATGGCCGGCGCCACGGCGATTGGGCAGGTGGCTGCAAGACACAAAGTGGTGAGCAAGTCATCTCCCCGACCCTGCCGGAGGCTAGACATGAAGTTGGCGCTGGCCGGTGCTACCAATACTAGGTCGGCCCACCTTGCCAGCTCAATGTGCCCCATTACAGACTCAGTCTCTGTGTCTAATAAGTCCAGTGACACGGGAAAGCCTGACAACGCCTGCAATGTCAGGGGCGTAATAAACTCTGTGGCAGCCCGAGTCATTACGACCCTTACTTGCGCACCCTGGTCCTGTAGGCGCCTGATCAATTCTGCGCTCTTGTAGGCGGCAATACCGCCAGTGACACCGAGGAGGATATGTTTGTTCTGTAGATCGTTCATAGTTGCGCTTAGGTATCGTTGATAGCTGCCGTCGATAATGATGGCTGTCAATAAGAGCGGCGGTCAGTGTTTAGTGTCTACTGTTGATAGTACTGGGCAATATGCTTGTATGACAGCTGAGTTTGCCTACAACTTGGTGGGCGGTAGGCTGGCAGTGCCGTGTCGAGGCCCCGAGTATCATTCGTTGAACTAAAGATAGCATTTTTTCTGTCCAAAAGGATGGTTAGTGAACATTCACTACAGCGATGGCACAAAAAGAGGCGCGAGAATCTATGAACCTAAAAGAATGGCCTGCTCAGGAAAGGCCGCGGGAGAAGCTTCTTGCCCGCGGTGCGGCTGCTTTGTCTGATGCGGAATTGCTGGCGGTGTTTCTCTCGACAGGTTCTCGAGGTCGTCCTGTGTTGCAACTCGCGAGAGATTTATTGCAGGAGTTTGATGGTGTGCGTGGGCTTATGGAGGCCGATCCGGTAACACTGATGGCGGCGGCTGGCGTTGGTTTAGCGAAAGCTGCGCAACTGCGGGCAGCGGTAGCACTGACCGAACGTTGTCTGCAGGCAGGCTTCGAGCGTGGCGATCCGATGACGGATCCGACGGCAACTGGGCGATTTCTCAAGAGTAAACTACGTGGGTACGCAAGAGAGGTTTTTGCCTGTTTATATCTAGATAATCAACATCGTCTGATTCGCTATGAGGAATTGTTCTTCGGCACTATTGATGGTGCCAGCGTGCACCCTCGGGAAGTGGTCAAACGTGTGCTGTTTCATAATGCCGCAGCGGTTATCTTTGCGCATAACCATCCATCCGGTATTGCCGAGCCAAGCCAGGCAGACCAGCGCATCACAGACCGGCTCAAGAGCGCGCTATTGTTGGTAGATGTTAGAGTGCTTGATCACATGATCGTCGGTGATCAGCAAGTTATGTCATTTGCGGCGCGGGGATTGTTATAGGGTCTGAAAGTTGTCATCAAAAGGATTGCCGTTGAAGGGGTAGAGCAAGGCAGATTTGGCGTTGAAGGGTACGAGCTTGCGGGCGAATTAATTTGAACTCACGAGTACCTTCTGGTATAAAGCTCGGCTCTCAGGGTGGCGTAGTTGATAGACGTCCCGCTAATTCAAGTTATCAGCATCATTTGGTTACTAAATGTTAGCCAGGGCATTGTCCCGGCAACGATGCCAAGCAAAGCTGATAGTTACCAGTAGTAAGACTATAAGGACGGGTGAGATGGCGCAGGTATGCCAAGTAACCGGCAAGCGACCGGTCAGTGGAAACAACGTTTCCCACGCAAACAACCACACAAAGCGACGTTTTGTGCCAAATATCCATGATCACAGATTCTGGGTGGAGAGTGAAAATCGCTTCATCAAGCTGCGAGTGTCGGCGAAGGGAATGCGGATTATAGATAAGAAAGGTATTGACGAGGTCATTGCGACCATGCGTGCTGAAGGTCAACAAGTCTAGTTAACGTTTAGGTAAAGGTTCGATCATGAGAGAAAAAATCAAACTGGTTTCCTCAGCGGGAACGGGTCATTACTACACGACCAGCAAGAATAAAAAAACCATGCCTGACAAGATGGAGATCAAGAAATTTGATCCCGTGGTCCGGCAGCACGTTATGTACAAAGAAGCCAAGATCAAATAACGCTAGACCAAGCTTCGTTGAATGAAAGTAAATAGTAGCGCTACCCAAGCAGTTGTCGAAAACTGCTTGGGTAGCTGCGTTACGTATATACTACGTTTGCGGCTAGTCACACGCCACGCTCGGCTGGCGCTTGCCAGTCGCAGGTCGCGCAATTTTATTAGCGCGTAGCGCGCGCTGGTTGAGACAGTGCTAGCGCTTACGTCGAAACGCGACTTAAAACCCCACGCTAGCCGTTTAGCCGACAACTTTGGTTAACAACAGGTTACCTATATCGTCCACCGCCACTTGCCACCCGGCCTGAATAAACACGGTTGTATGCGCCTCTGTAATCAGCGCCGGCCCCATGATGGGCTGCTGCGGCAGATATTGTCGTTCATGCAAGGTTACCGCTGCGTCTTGGTCAGCGAGCCGGACCCGCCTCGGTGTGGTCGAGGAGTGCTGGCGGCCGAAAACAGGCAATTTCAGTGGTGGCCTCAGCGCCTCCAGATGAACCCTGAGATTTACCAATTCCACCGGGCGTGACAACAAGTGACCATAGCGCTGTTGATGGGCGTCCTGAAAGGCTTTTAGTGCCTGGGCTATCTTGTCGTCGGCAGCGTCATCAAAATCGATTGCGATACAGTAAGTCTGGCCTTGGTAGCGAAGATCCATGGCGTACTGATGGCGAGTCTCAGTAATACCTTCCTGCGCTAACGCCTGCTGGGCTTCATCGAGTAATGCGGTTAATACCGTCTGCAAGTTAGATGCGTCTACATCAGCCAGCAAACAGTTGTGAGTTTTGACGAGATCCCTGCCTGGCTGCGCCGTCAGCATGCCGAGCGCGGAGAGAACGCCACTGTTAACGGGCACGATAGCGCGCCGCATTTGCAGTGCATCAGCTAGATCGCAGACGTGTAAGCCGCCAGCGCCGCCAAAACACATTAGCGCAAAGTCTCGCGGGTCGTGACCTTGTTGAATAGAAATTACGCGCAACGCCTGAATCATGTGCTCGTTGGCGATACGAATAATGCCCAAAGCGACTTCTACCATAGGCAGGGCCAACTGGGTTGCCAAAGGCTGTAATGCGGCCTTTGCCGCGTCGATATCAAGCGGCATTCGACCGCCGAGGAAAGCATCGGACCGCAAGCGGCCGATTATCAGGTTGGCGTCAGTCACAGTGGGCGCTCGCCCGCCTTGGCCATAGCAAGCGGGTCCAGGGTTAGCGCCAGCCGAGCTGGGTCCAACTTGCAACAGACCGCCTACGTCAACGTAAGCGATAGAGCCGCCGCCTGCACCAATTGTGTGAATATCGGCCATGGGTATAGCGACCGGATAGGCGCCAACCTTGCCCTGGTTGGTCAGGCGGATTGCACCTTCCAGTAGCGCAACGTCGGTCGATGTGCCGCCCATATCAAATGTCATTATGCGTGGTTGTTTAACCTGTTCGCTCAGGTACAAAGCCGCTGCCAAGCCGCCTGCGGGGCCAGACAGCAGTAGGTTTACTGCTCTATCAGCGGCTAGTGGCGCGCCAATCGTAAGTCCCGATGATTGCATGATCGCGAGCTTCGAGGGTACGAGTCGATCTCCCAGCGACAGCAGGTAATCCCTGATAAGCGGCCCAATCCAAGCGTTCAGCCAAGTCGTAATACCTCGCTCGTATTCACGCTGCTCAGGTAACACCATGGATGAGCGCGAGACAAAATATTGGTCACCAAGCTGCGCCGCGATGGCGATTTCTTGTTCTGGATTGAGGAAGGAAAATAGTAAGTTGATGGCCACCGAGGTTGGTTCAAGCGCGGCCACCTGGCGGGCCAGATGGGCGAGATCCTCGCTGCTCAGTGCTCTAATCTCTTGACCTTGCGCATCCAGCCGTGCATCAACCTCCAGGGTCAGTCTGGGGTCGATGGGTTGTTGGTTGGGTACCGGGGTGAGGTTGTATAGTTGCTGCCGGGTCTGGCGGCCAATCAGTAGTACATCACCAAGTCCTTTATTGGTGATGTAGACGGTGCGCACTCCTTTGCCCTCCAATGTGGCATTGGTGGCGACCGTGGTGCCATGGATAATGATGAGTTCTCCGGCGGCCAACGAGGCATCCAATCCCATTTCAGAAATGCCTGTCAAAATTGCGTCTTCGGGCGCCTTTGGGGTTGATAAGACCTTGTGAACACGAAGCTCGCTGCCAGTCAGTAGAACAAAATCTGTGAAGGTGCCGCCGGTATCAATGCCAAGCAAGCCAACGGTCATAGTGTTGCCCTTTTCGAGGATTAGAGTTCGAGATAGTGAGGTGATGAAGTGTCATACAGATGTGAACCGTATCTCAGTGACGGTATGCTTAGCAAATATCTGCCCGATGGCGTTGATACGCAAAAGCTAGTTAGACGAAAAAGCCATTAATATGCAAAAGCCATTGAGATGCCAAAATGCCAGAGTTACCCGAAGTAGAAACGACCCGCCGGGGGATTGAGCCTCATATTGTCGGACAGCGAGTCAATGCCGTGCTGGTTAGGCAAGATAAGCTCCGCTGGCCGGTCTCTTCAGACCTAGGTCAGGCGCTGACTGGGCAGATTATTGAGGCGGTCAATCGCCGAGGTAAGTATCTGCTGTTAGTGACGGGCGCGGGTCGCGTGATGATCCATCTAGGTATGTCGGGCAGTCTGCGACTCGTTGAACGTGATGCACAGGTCAAGACCCATGACCATGTTGACTTCTTATTGGCCAGTGAGAGCGTGCTTCGTTATCACGATCCTCGACGATTTGGCTCGATATTTTGGCTTAACGGGATAAGCGAGCACTCACTTATTGAGGGGCTTGGTCCTGAACCATTGGGCGCCGATTTCACCGCTGCTCATCTGTTCGAGCAATCCCGGGGTAAGTCTGTGGCGGTTAAAAACTTCTTGATGAACAGTCATGTGGTTGTCGGCGTCGGGAATATCTATGCGAACGAGAGCCTTTATTTAGCTGGCATTCGTCCGGATAAGCCGGCTGGCAAAATCAGTCTAGCCCGCTATGAACGCCTTGCTGAAAGGGTTAAGCAGGTGCTTGATGATGCGATTAAAGCGGGCGGTACCACCTTGCGAGACTTTGTGCGAGAGGATGGCTCGCCAGGCTATTTCAAGCAATCCCTGCATGTCTACGGGCGCGGTGGTCAACCATGCAGCGGCTGTGGTCGGTCTCTGACGGAGGTGCGTCTAGGACAACGAACGACTGTTTTCTGTCGCGGTTGTCAGCGCTAGGTCGGTCATTGTTTGCGTATTCGCAGGCTTACAGGTGTGTCTAAAGCGCAGCGGGGGTAATCACGACTCGGTAAAAAGCCGTTGTAATCGAGTAGAAATGAGCCTAATCTGCAAGGCATCTTTTTTGCTCAATTCAAAAATTTAACGCATAATTATTAGTTACTTAGCAGCATAACTTGCCAAGCTGTCGAGGCTGGTTATTGTGTGACAGCGTGTTACGCGGATAGTCACGTAAATTGTTAGAGCGGTTATTACACCAAATGCAGGGGTAGTGCTTATGAAAACGATCAAGTCGACAATCAAGTCAACAATCAAGTCAACAAT
>JBLHVI010000012.1:0-80405 GCA_047630175.1 Candidatus Azotimanducaceae bacterium | reverse complement strand
GTCAAATCTATTTTAGTCAGTGCCGTTGAAGCTGGTACCGTTTATGTAATAACCCTGTGTAAAAATTAAAGCAGGTCTCCATAATAGTTTATTGTCTGCGATCTTGTGCTGCCGTTCATGTTAATATTCCCCCGTGGTCTCCGGGGGTGGCTAGTGATATTAACCACGCATTATGGCGTGACTTGCTGAATGTCTGGCGGGTCTTCAAATGCTTCGCGTGTTCTCGGCTCGAATCTTAATGAGAGCCTTACCACCGGGAGCCAATAAACTGATTTGACGTGTTTGGTTCGCGTCTTAGCCAACGCGGTTATTATTAATTTAGCAGTGTTCTGTGAGGCGCCAGTGGTAGTCAACATTTGAGCGGATTATAAATCGCTAGATTGTTGACGTTATGTGCTGGCTCCGTACATCCTTTGCTAACGTTGTTTAAATTCAACTGTGAGAAATTCTCAATTAAATTAATCTTGGTGCTGCCGGCATGGTCGCTGCTTGTGGGCCTGTAAGCGCTTAATAGTAAAGCGCTCATACATCCAAAGCTTAACGGGCGAGCTTTAGGGCCAAGCAAGACAAAATGAGTTTCTATGTATCGCTGATCCGAGAAAATGATAGAAAAACACATGCGGGCTGAGGTCTATATAAATTGAAATTAGACATCACCGTTGGGCATCATAGCAATAAAACCATGTACGTCAAGGCCTTATAAGCGAAGTACCACGTATGCAGAACTTGGTAGGTTGGTCTATATGCCACTTGGCCGATAGACTTAAGCAAGACAAGCTAACAAAACAGCGCCAAAAAGGTGTTGCGTTGCCAACACCGGCTGTACTCATTAAAAGACGAAGACTAAGTGCCCATGAGTAACTCAGTTCAAATGCTAGAAATCGATGAGGATTCCGACGGTCAGCGCGTTGATAATCTGCTGCTGCGGATATTGAAGGGCGTACCGAAATCGAGAATCTATCGTATTGTGCGCAAAGGAGAAGTGCGCCTCAACGGTGGGCGTGTGAAAGCCGACACGCGCGTTAAAACTGGCGATACACTGCGCATCCCGCCGATTCGAACTACCGCGCCTGGGGAGGCCGTACCGATACCTGGCGGAGTGATAAATTCTCTTGCAAATTCAATAATATATGAAGATGATCGAATGTTGATTATTAATAAGCCGGCGGGGCTTGCGGTGCATGGTGGCAGCGGTATTAGTAGCGGCGTTATCGAGGGACTGCGGCAGCTGAGACCGACAGACAAGTTTTTGGAGTTGGTGCACCGACTCGACCGAGGAACCTCTGGGTGTCTCATGATTGCCCGCAAGCGGAGCCAGTTAAGGCGCTTGCAGGACCTGTTGCGAACAAAGTCACAGGGTGATGCGACAAAATTTGAGAAGCACTATGTGGCGGTAGTCCACGGGCAGTGGCCGCGTCGTCGACAACATGTTGATATTCCAATCCGTAAAGATGCACTCAATGGCGGTGAGCGTATCTGCATTGTCGCGGCAGATGGCAAGCCATCGCTGACGAAAGTCGAGGTGGTTCGGCAAAATCAGCAGTTCAGTGTCCTTGCGCTCAAGCCAATTACGGGCAGAACGCATCAGATCCGGGTACATTGCCGGCACTTACACCATCCGGTGGTGGGCGACGACAAGTATGGGTTTGACACGCTCGATAGCACGCTCAAGCAGGAGCGGGGCTTCAACCGTTTGATGCTGCACGCTGCAGAGTTATATATCCCTAGCATGGAGAAAGGTGATAAGCCTATTCACGTTAAAGCAGAGCCTAGCCCCGACATGCGTAAACTTATGGATTCAATTTAATTTCACTAATATTAATATAAAACAATGGATTTCGGAACAAACTTAAAGTGTTCTAAGAGGATCTATTCCGTGCTCTCTAAGGCGCTGAGCGAGGCGTAACAACGGCAAGCCGTACAGTGTATTTATATCATCCCCGCGGGTGCTGCTGATCAATGAGATGCCCAGACTCTCAGCTTTGATGCTGCCAGCACAATCAAGAGGTTGATCCAGTGCTACATAGCGCTGGATCTCTGCGGCAGTTAGTTTGCGAAATTTAACGTGGTAAAGGTCATGTTCGAGTGTCAGTGTTTGGTTCTGGCTCGCGAGGCTCAGCGCGCTACAATAAGTGACCCACTGGCCGCTACATTGACTCAATTGTGCTTCAGCGCGCCCGACGGTGCCGGGTTTGGAAAGACGCTCGCCGTTGACTGAGACGACCTGATCAGAACCGATGACTATTGATCCTTGCATAAATCCGTTTCCCGGTTCTTCTATAAAAGCTGCTGCCAGCGCCTTGCCAGCGGCGAAGCGTCTGGCCATAGCGTTTGGTAATTCGCCAGGCAAAGCAATCTCGTCATAATCAGGGCTGACTTGCGTGAATGGCAATCGTAGTTTGGCGAGAATGTCCCGTCGGTATAAAGAGGTAGAAGCAAGGACCAAAGGGCGCTGTAATATGCTCATAGGTTACTGAATTTCTGCAATTTTCTTTTGACAGGCTGATACTCGCCGCCTAATATGCGCGACTTATGTTGAAGGTCACCCTACCAGTACAAGTTAATCATCGCCGATTCGTCAGCGATAATGCCAAATTAGAGGGTATCATCCCTTTACAGCGCTTCGAAAGATTTATTGAGCTGCTGGAAGATGAGGCGGGTGAGGTCGAGGCGAAGCTGGAGTTTAGAAAGGAGCGTAAGCACCGTTCTTTGGTGATTGGACAGTTGCGCACGCAGGTTTCAATGATCTGTCAGAATTGCATGCTGCCGGCGCCAATTCAACTTGAAGCGAATTTACGCGTCGTGGTGGTCAATTCTGAAGACGCATTGGCCGCGCTACATGAAGACGACGATGGTTTGGTCTGCGAAGACGAGTTAGTTTTATTGGTTGATTTGTTGGAAGACGAATTGATCTTGGCGTTGCCGATGGTTGGTAAGCACCCGGAAGGTGAGTGTAAACCGGCGGCAGATGTTGCTGCCGAGTCAAATACTGCGGTTGAACCGGCGGATCGGAAGGGTGCCAGTAAAGATACTTATCGGCCATTTGCCGGTTTGGCTGGACTGACAGCTGATATGTTGTCGAAGAAAGAAAAGTAACTCAGGCTGTTTAATTGAACTAGGTTAGCCTATAACGATTGGGTAGGGTGAGGGATTTAAAGGCTGAGAAGCCACGAAATATTGACTATTTAAGGATCTGGAAATGGCTGTTCAAAAAAGCAAGGTGACCCGCTCAAGGCGCGGTCAGCGTCGTTCACATGACGCACTCACTGGACCAACGTTGTCTGAAGACACCACCACCGGTGAAACTCACCGTCGTCACCACGTGAGCGCTGACGGTTTTTATCGTGGTAAGAAAGTGATTCACGGCACAGAAGACTAAGTCTTTTGAATCGCGACGGCAAAGTTATTGCTGTCGTGGCTGGCAGACGTCATCTGCCAGCCAGTGAGGTTTTTAATATTGAACTTTGCAATAATTCCAAATCAGGCAATTGACACAAGAAGGGCCGGCGTTTGTTCGGACTTTGCTATTGTGTAAGGTGCCTGGGTTGCGTTGTGCTCGACATAGTATGAGATGGCAGAGTGGCACTGGCCGCTAGCGCAACTAAAACAAGGTTTAAAGGAAGTTACCCATGGCGAAGTTTGCGTTTGTGTTCCCAGGGCAGGGGTCTCAGGAAGTGGGCATGCTTCAGGATATGTCCGAGACTACGAGTCTGGTAGCAGAGACCTTTGACGAGGCATCTGCAGTACTTGGCTACGATTTGTGGCAATTGGTCCAGCAAGGTCCAACGGACCAACTTAACAAAACCGAATTTACTCAACCCGCCCTCTTAACAGCCAGTATCGCCGTATGGCGAGTGTGCCAACAGCGTGGAGTGCCTCAAGTTGACCTAGTAGCAGGTCACAGTTTGGGAGAATATTCTGCCTTGGTTGCAGCGGGGGTCGTGGAATTTCGCGATGCAGTACATCTGGTGCAGCAGCGCGGACGGTTTATGCAATCGGCAGTGCCTGTCGGTGAGGGCGGCATGGCCGCTGTTCTCGGGCTTGACGATGAGCAGGTAAGTAACATCTGCCTTGCGATTTCGACACCAAATAATGTGGTTCAGGCCGCCAATTATAATTCCCCAGGGCAGGTCGTCATTGCAGGTTCCAACGATGCTCTAGCGGAAGCAATTGATGCTTGTAAGGCTGCGGGTGCCAAGCGCGCCATGGCCTTGTCGGTCAGCGCACCATTCCACAGCGCACTGATGCTACCTGCAGCAGGTAAAATGGCTGATGCTCTGGCAAACGTCGAGTTTAAAGCACCGCAGATCGAAATTATTCAAAACGTCGATGCGCAGTACTGCAGTGATCCTGCCTTGATTAGGGAGAATCTGGTGAAACAAATGTTCAGTGCCGTGCGGTGGACAGAATCCGTTCAACGCATGGCGGCTGATGGCGTTACCGTCGTTGTAGAATGTGGTCCGGGCAAGGTTTTGTCTGGACTCAATCGCCGTATTGATAAGTCCCTGACCTCACACTCGGTTAATTCGGCGGCCAGTCTTGAGCAGGTATGTCAGGAGTTGAGTCAATGAGCCTAGTAGGTAAAGTTGCGCTGGTAACCGGTGCAAGTCGTGGTATTGGCGCAGCCATCGCTGAACATCTGGCCGCTGCCGGGGCTTTTGTTATTGGTACAGCGACGAGTGCCAGTGGTGCAGAGAAAATTTCCGCGACGCTGGGAAGTCAAGGCGCCGGCTACGTGCTCGACGTAAGCCAAGAAAGTTCCATTACCGCGTTTTTTGAGGAAATTAAGGGGGCCCATGATGCGCCTCTTATACTTGTCAACAATGCTGGTATTACTCGAGATAATATAGCGTTGCGCATGAAAGGCGAAGAGTGGGATGACGTTATCAATACTAACCTTAGCGCCATCTTTCGGGTAAGCAAGGCCTGCATGCGCGGTATGACCAAGGCTCGCTGGGGTCGTATGATTAACATCACGTCAGTGGTGGCCAGTATGGGCAATGCGGGACAAAGTAATTATGCGGCGGCCAAAGCCGGCGTCGAGGGTTATTGTCGTTCCTTGGCCAGCGAGCTTGGTTCCCGCGGCATTACTGTTAATGCTGTGGCGCCTGGCTTTATCAAGACCGATATGACGAGTGAACTACCGGAAGAGCAGCGCGAGGCGTTGCTGACGCGGGTGCCTCTGGGTCGGTTGGGTGAGTCTAGTGAAATTGCTGCTTTGGTTACGTTTTTGGCCGGCGAGGGAGCGGGCTACATCACGGGTGAGACTATCCATATCAACGGCGGCATGTACATGAATTAGAAATTTCTGTTGCTAGCTGATTGCCGATAAGTATCGGCAATCGCCGTCTGCTAAGCACTGACAGGGATTTGCAAAAGAGCACTAGAAAACCGTAAGAGAGAAATGCAAGTCAGCTTGGTTGAAGCTAGCCTGGAGGGGTTGCATACTTTAAATTGAAATTCGTTTGCCGACAGCCAGACAAAAGACTTGATAGGTTAGCCCGCATTTCATTAAACTAGCGCAGCATTGTCTGCATCGCGTAGGAGTAATTAAAAAGCATGAGCACTATAGAAGAACGAGTGAGCAAACTGGTTTGCGAACAGTTGGGAGTAAAAGAAGAAGAAGTCACCCTAGAAGCTTCTTTCGTGGAAGATCTTGGCGCCGACTCTCTTGATACCGTTGAACTCGTCATGGCTCTTGAGGAAGAATTTGAGACAGAAATTCCTGACGATGAAGCGGAAAAGATCACGACGGTGAAAGAAGCGGTCGATTATATCGAATCGCACACCTAGCCTGTCGATTTTGACTAAAAGGCCGCATTTACAATAGTGAGTGCGGCCTTTTTGTTTATAGCAGTTATGATTCCCCGGTTTCGTAGCCATTCATAAGCGGTTCATGAGTGGCTCGCGACAATGCTGTGTGCGGTCAGTTTGTGCATTGCGTAATGGGGAGAAGGCGAGGAGAGAAGCGTGAATAATCGTAGAGTCGTAATTACGGGTATGGGCATGATCACGCCGTTGGGTGCTTCCATGGATAGTACCTGGGCGGGTCTGATGGCTGGTGACAGCGGTATCAAGCCGATAGAAACCTTTGATACCGAGGGCTTTCCGGTCAGATTCGGTGGCGCTGTGCCAGATTTTGATATGTCGGAGTATTTGTCTGTGAAGGACGCCCGACGTATGGATGGCTTTATTCAGTATGGTATGGTTGCGGGCATGCAGGCGATGAAAGACTCTGGCCTGCCGGTCACGGACGAAAATCGCCATCGCATCGGGGTTGCGGTGGGCTCCGGTATCGGCGGCATCAAAACAATCGAGACGTGTCATGATATTGTTGTAAATCGTGGTCCCACTAAAGTTACGCCGTTCTTCGTACCATCCTGCATCATCAATATGGTGGCAGGGCATCTGTCGATTATGTATGGCATGCAAGGTCCCAATATTGCCATCACCACAGCGTGCACGACGGGTACCCACAATATCGGCTTCGCGGCGCGCATGATTGCTGCTGGTGATGCTGATGCCATGCTAGCGGGCGGTGCTGAAAATTCGACGTCGCCGACTACCATGGCGGGGTTTGCTGCCATGAGGGCACTGTCGACAAGAAATGACGACCCTACGCGGGCAAGTCGACCTTGGGACAAAGACAGGGATGGCTTTGTATTGAGTGATGGTGCCGGTGTACTGGTGCTGGAAGAGTACGAGCACGCTAAAGCGCGGGGCGCAAAAATTTATTGCGAGTTGGCGGGTTTTGGCATGAGTGCTGACGCTAGTCACATGACGTCGCCCTCAGAAAATGGGTCAGGGGCGGCGATGTCGATGCAGAACGCGTTACGCGATGCGGGGCTCAACGGCTCAGACATTGATTACATTAATGCGCATGGGACCTCAACCCCACTGGGTGATGTGGCTGAAACCAAAGCGGTTAAGACGGTGACGGGTGATCATCAAACCAAGGTAGCTGTTAGTTCCACCAAGTCCATGATTGGACATTTGCTGGGTGCCTCGGGGGCGGTCGAGGCAGTGATTTCTGCGTTAGCAATCCAGCATCAGGTTGCGCCGCCGACCATTAATCTAGACAACCCTGATGAGGAATGTGATCTTGATTATGTTCCACACACTGCCCGTGACATGAATATCGATGTGGCTTTGTCCAATTCCTTTGGTTTTGGCGGAACTAATGGCACGCTGATATTCAAAAAACTGCAATAGACCCAGACGTGGTTAAGTCTTTGATCAATGGCCATGTCACTGATGTGATTGACGTTAGTAATCGTGGTCTTGCTTACGGTGATGGGTTGTTCGAGACAATTCGCGTCATCGATAAAAGCCCCGTATGGCTAGGCCAACATTTGGCGCGTCTGCGCCGGGGTTGCGATCGCCTCCAGCTGAATCTTGATGAGACGCTGTTACGCGCTGAAATTTCGTCGCTGTGCCAGACAAGCGATGCCGTCAACCATCCCGTTGCTGACCAAGATGTTGCCGACCAAGTGCTAAAGGTTATCATCACCCGTGGCGCAGGTGGGCGAGGTTATAGGCCTGATCCTAGACAAGGTGTCGAGCGAATTCTGCAATTGAGTTCTTATGTCGCCGACCCGAATTCTTCCCAGCAAGGCATTGCTTTGTTTACCTGTAAGACGCGTCTTGCTCGTCAACCGTTATTGGCCGGCCTCAAGCATCTTAATCGGCTGGAGCAAGTGTTGGCTGCTGCTGAGTTGCCCATTGATTGTCGGGAGGGCCTCATGCAGGATACTGCCGGCCTAGTGATTGAGGGTACGCGCAGTAACGTGTTTTTTGTCATTGCTGGGCAGCTATGCACGCCGAGCTTAGCTCAGGCAGGTATTGACGGTGTGCTGCGTGAGTGGCTATGTGATGTTATGAGTGTTCAGATCCGACAGATTGGATCTGCAGAGATAGATGCTGCGCAGGAGATATTTGTGGGAAACAGCGTTTTCGGCATCTATCCAGTGACGAGCGTTCACGGTGTCAACGGGGCTATTACACCGTTTCAGGTAGGTGAAATGACCAGGGCTTGCCAGGCACAACTTCATCAAGCGACCGGGATCATAGGGTAGACATGCGGCGAATAGCCATTGTGATCAGCGCAAGTATAACGTTGACCCTGCTGCTGGCCGGTTATGCGGTGTTTCAGTTGAGCAGGCCTATCAACCTTTCCGGGCCTGACCTTGTTTACGTGGTCAAGCCGGGTGCAAGCCTCAATAGTGTTATCGTTGATTTAATAGACCGGGACATCGTTAGCGTGCCGGTCTTAGTGTTTCGAGCCTATGGTCTTGTGACTAGCGGCCAGGGGAGTTTGAAGGCGGGTGAGTTTCTGCTGGATGAGCGCCTTAATGGGTTTCAGGTATTGCAGCACTTTCGTCGGGGGCAGGTCATCCAGCACCAGATAACCTTCCCAGAGGGGTGGCGCTTTAAAGACTGGCGTCAGCACCTTGCCGCCCAAACGAAAATTCGTGTGACAATAAAAAGCCTTGATGAGGCAGAAATCATGACGCTACTAGGGGTTTCGGGCCAACACGTCGAGGGCCAGTTTTTTCCTGATACTTATCGGTATTCTATGGGTGAAACAGATATTTCGATACTGCGACGTGCCCATCGGCGCATGTCCCATGCATTGCGGCAGGCATGGCAAAATCGAGCCGACGATACACTGGCGTCTGATCAGGAGGCGCTGATTTTGGCATCGATCATAGAGAAAGAGACTGGTTTTGGCCCTGAGCGCGATAAGATTGCTAGCGTTTTTATAAATCGATTAAGGCAAGGCATGCGACTGCAGACCGACCCCACCGTTATTTACGGCCTGACAGAGTTTGACGGTGATTTGACCCGTGCACATCTGCGTCAGGTAACGCCGTATAATACGTACCGTAATAAAGGATTGCCGCCCACACCGATTTGTAACCCGGGCCTGGCATCTATTGAGGCTGCCTTGAACCCAGCGTCGACCGAATTTTTGTATTTCGTCGCCCAAGGAGACGGCAAAAGTTATTTTTCTAAGAGTCTCGCGGAGCACAACGAGGCCGTAGGTCGTTTCCAAGGCAGGGTGAGGCGCGAAGGATATCGCAGTACACCAGCACCAGAGGAGCAGGAGTGAGCGGTTTGTTTATTACCATTGAAGGTGCCGAGGGTGTTGGCAAGTCGACTAACATCGCGTTTATTAGGACGCTCCTGACCAGTCTTGGTATCGCACATATCGCGACGCGCGAGCCCGGCGGTACGCCCTTGGCGGAGCGGGTTCGGACGCTTCTGCTGGATAAGGATGAGGAGGTCATGGACTCGATGACCGAGTTGCTGCTGATGTTCGCAGCGCGGCGTCAACATGTTGAAGAACTGATACGACCTGCGCTTCGAAAAGGACAATGGGTTGTTTGCGATCGATTTACTGACTCGACCTATGCCTATCAGGGCGGCGGTCGCGGGCTTGATAGGCAAGAAATAGAAACGCTAGAACAGCTCTGTCTCGGTGATTTTAGGCCTGATTTAATTCTTGTATTGGATTTAGACACCGCGTCAGGCATGTCGCGCGCTATGGCACGTGCTGAACTGGATCGATTTGAGCGTGAGGATGAAGCATTTTTTGATCGTGTCAGGCAGGTCTTTCTTGAGCGAGCCCGTCAGGGTGCCCCCTATCACCTGATAGACGCAGGCCAACCTCTGGTTGACGTTCAGGCGCAAATTCGACAGGTTATCGTTCAACTGGCAAAGCATCGGGATACCGTCCGCAATGGCTGATCAACCGCAAAATAGCGCAGCGTTCTATCCTTGGCAGGACAAGCCCCGGGAACAGATACTGCGCCAGCATGATCAAGACAAATTGCCTCACGCGCTGTTACTGGTAGGTCAGGCTAACCTTGGCAAGCGTGCCTTTGCCAGCGCTATAGCGCGGCGCTTGTTGTGCAACTCGCCGGCGGCGAATTTACCTTGTGGGCAGTGCGTCGGTTGTGGGCTTTTTCAGGCAGGTACGCATCCTGACTATCGTGTGGTGCAGCCGGAAGAGTCCAAACAAATAAGAGTTGAGCAGGTCCGCTCGTTGATTAACTGGTCGCTACAAACAGCTCAACGCAATGGTTATAAAGTGGCCATTATTCAGCCTGCTGAGACCATGAATATTACGACGGCTAATGCATTGCTTAAGTGCCTTGAAGAGCCGCCCGGCAAAATGTTGTTCATGTTGGTGACAGACCAGCCCATGAAGCTATTGCCGACGATTCGCAGTCGATGCCAGCGGGTTGAGTTTCCGATACCGGCGCCAGCGCAGGCGCTCGGATGGCTTGAAGGTCAGTTGCCGGGCCGGCCTGATCTTGGCCTGTTGCTGACTATTGCGGGCGGCGAGCCACTGACAGTGGTGCGTGACTATAACGAGAAGTATTTGCATCGGCGTGAGATTATTATGGAAAGTATGGCGGCGTTGGTCAGCGGTCGGATTTTGCCGGCTGACGCCTACCAGCGCCTCACTGCTGATAAAGAGCATCGGCCTCTGGAAACTGTCCAGGTTAGCTTGGGCATGCTGGCGGATAGCCTGCGCTGGCATTTCTCGAAAGATGAAAAAGTCATCAAGAACCGAGACATGAAGGCGCACATCAAGCTGTTGGGTGATATTGCAGGCGCAGATTTTCTATTCGCCATTCAGGACCGATTGCTACAGGAGGCAAGGCATCTGGGCAGCACATCAAATCCGGATACTAATTTGCTATTAGACGTACTGTTAATCGATATCAGTCAGCGTCGACTCGAGCTTATTTTGTGATTGGTCTTTTTGTGGCTTGTAGATTGGCATGCAGTCAGGCAATATTTCCAGACTTTCAAGGTAGGCAGTATTAATGGGTAGGCTAGCGCGAGGTGGTGCCAAGAAAACCATGATCGCATTGACGATCAAGGATAAGGTAGTACTGCATAATTACTACATGCCATTTATCAAGAATGGCGGTTTATTTATTGCCAATCGAACAGAATACGAGATCGGTGACGACGTCTTCATTCTGCTAAACCTGATGGACGAGTCTGAAAAAATACCGGTTGCGGGCAAGGTGGTCTGGATCGCCAGAAAAGGCGTGAAAAGCCCTCACACCCCCGGCGTTGGTATACAATTCAGCGATCCGGAGAATACAGCCAAGGATAAAATTGAGACTTATCTGGTCGGATCGATTGGTTCGGCAAATGCCACGGCAACCATGTAAGTAGGACTTGTTAGTAGGGCTCGCCTTATCAATGCTGTCTGTTTATGGTCCCCGATTTGGTATTTTTAGTACACAAAGGCAAGCAAGGTTCACCGGCGGTGTTATAGTTAACGCGTCGTATTTATGGTCGGCAGTGCAGTCCTGACCTCTTGAGCGGCATGTCTTTAGAAGAAATACTGTTTGATCAAATGCCGGCAATTATAGGCAGAATTAGTGCGGCAGAGTGGTAACGCCTAGATGGTGAGACTGTTAGCAGAGCGCTCAATATTTAGCGCAGCACACCGTCGGGATCAGCAACGCAGATAACAAGCATCTGTATTGTTGTTACCCACAACGGGTTGAAAAGACCCTGGGAACATCAATGACTTATTGTGTGGCCATCTCGGTTGACGCTGGGATATGTTTTATTGCTGACTCTCGCACCAATGCGGGTGTTGATAACGTTAGCACCTATTCAAAAATGCACATCTTTAGTGTCGACGGCGAGCGCCAGATTGTGGTCCTGTCGGCAGGTAACTTGGCCACGACTCAGGGCGTTATCAGTCAACTGAAGAAAGACATAAAAATGGGGTCCGGCCAGCATATCTTAAACGTGCCGCACCTCACTGACGCCGCTGATTACCTGGGAGAAGTAAGTGTCGCCCAGCAGGCCAAACACAATGCCGGCAATGCTAACTTCGAGGCCTCGTTTATTATTGGCGGGCAGATTACTGGGCAAAATTCAAATGCATACCTTGTTTATCCCCAAGGCAACCATATTACGACTTCAGCAGATACGCCATTTTTGCAGATCGGCGAGAGCAAGTACGGTAAGCCGATTCTCGACCGCATTCTGACACTTGATTCAACGCTAGAAACCGCGGCGCTGTCGGGTCTTGTTTCGATGGATTCAACCATTCGCAGTAATCTGACAGTGGGGCCGCCAATCGAGGTCTTGATCTACCAAAAGGATAGTCTGGCGTGCGACCGTTACTTTCGATTTGAGGAGAGCAGCGAATACCTGCGTGAACTAAGTCGGACCTGGGACGCAAAACTCAAGCAAGCCTTTGCGAGCATGCCGCCGATTGCATGGAGCGCGAACTGGGATGACGTCCACAATGGGCGTACCTGAAGAGCCTCAGTAGCTTGTGCGATATCTTTCAAATGTTCGATGGTCGGTCCATAACCGCTCTGTCCATTTGAAGTGCTATCCATTTAAAGTCCAATCCCCATTAATGTTCGCTTTGAGGAATCTGTCGTCATGACGATACGGGTTGCTATAAACCATATTACCGAGTATCGCTTCGACAAGCCGATCACTCTTCATCCGCACGTGATCCGCCTACGGCCTTCGCCTCATGCTCGGAGTGCAATTCAGTCTTACTCTCTGAAAGTCTCACCGGAAAATCATTTCCTCAACTGGCAGCAGGACCCTTTTGGTAATTACCTAGCCCGCTATGTATTCCCAGAGAAAACGCGGGAGCTGTTAATCCATGTCGAGCTGATTGTTGATATGACTGTCATCAATCCTTTTGATTTCTTTTTAGAGGAGGAGGCCGAAAAGATCCCGTTGACCTACGAGGCGCAGTTGCGTCGCGACTTAGATCCGTATCTAGAGGTTAAAGAAAGTGGTCCGCTGCTGACGCAATGGCTGGCGAATGTAGACCGTACACCGACCCCGACAGTGAATTTTTTAGTGGCGCTAAACCAACGTTTGATGTTGGACGTGAATTACTTGATTCGTATGGAACCTGGCGTGCAAAGCTGTGAAGAGACGCTGCAGAGCCATGCCGGATCTTGTCGCGACAGCGCTTGGTTGATGGTGCAGATACTGCGACACCTGGGTCTGGCGGCACGCTTTGTGTCGGGCTATCTGGTGCAATTGACCTCGGATCAGAAATCTTTGGACGGCCCGTCCGGCCCTGATGAAGATTTCACTGACCTACATGCATGGGCAGAAGTCTATTTACCCGGCGCTGGCTGGATCGGATTGGATGTGACTTCAGGGTTGTTTGCTGGTGAGGGACATATCCCCTTGGCATGTACCCCGGACCCTATTTCAGCGGCACCAGTCACGGGTGCTATCGAGCGTGCTGAAGTCACTTTCCACTTTGAAAACACTGTTACCCGTATCTATGAAGATCCCCGAGTTACCAAGCCTTACACCGATGAGCAGTGGGACAAGGTCGAGTGTCTGGCGAAAAAGATCGATAAGCAGTTAGTGGATGATGACGTCCGCTTGACCATGGGCGGCGAGCCGACGTTTGTATCGATTGATGACATGGATGGTGCGCAGTGGAACACGGCTGCCCTAGGAGACGACAAGCGTAAACTGGCAGACGAACTATTTTGGCGCTTGAAAAAACACTATGCGAGCCAGGGTTTGATGCATATTGGCCAGGGGAAATGGTATCCCGGTGAACCGTTACCGCGTTGGGCCTTGTCGCTGATCTGGCGTAAAGATGATAAACCGCTCTGGCAGGACGATCAGTGGCTAGCTAACGAGAGTAGTGCAGGTAAGCAATCCGTCGAAGATGGCAAGACCTTCGCAGATAATCTGGCACAACAGCTAGGCATCAATCCGCGGCTGGTAGTGCCTGGGTTCGAAGATGTGGGTTATTACCTGTGGAAAGAAGGTCAACTGCCTGAAAACCTAGATCCGGATAATAACAAACTTAATGATCCCCTCGAGCGGGAACGTTTTCGCGCGTTATTTGATGGTAAATTGACCACAGCTGTGGGCTATGCATTGCCACTGAAATGGCATGCTGTTAGTGACAAAGTAGGGCATTGGGCATCGAGTCATTGGCCTTTCCGTACTAAGCATATGCTGCTGGTGGCTGGTGATTCGCCCATGGGACTGCGTCTGCCATTAAATTCATTACCGTGGGAAGCGCCGAACCCGCTGGAATTTGATGCCGAGGCAGACCCCTATGCAGCCGTTAGTGGCGAAGTTGAAACACTGGCGAGCCAAGAGATGGTAGAGATTGTTCATACCGCGCTGTGTGTACAAGTCAGGGAAGGCCATATCTATATCTTTATGCCGCCCCAGACTCAGTTGGAGGTTTACACTGAGTTGTTGGAGAAGATCGAGGCCACTGCGAAGCACGTTAGTATGCCTGTCATCATAGAAGGCTATACGCCGCCGTCAGACAGTCGTTTGCAGATGCTGCAAGTGACCCCTGACCCCGGCGTTATCGAGGTCAATGTGCAGCCAGCTAACAACTGGGATGAGCTGACAGAAATCGCCGTGAATCTTTACGCGCAGGCGAGAGAATGCCGGCTAGGCACCGAGAAGTTTATGCTTGACGGTCGTCACTCAGGCACCGGCGGTGGTAACCACATCACCCTAGGTGGTGCATCGCCCATCGATAGCCCGTTCTTGCGTCGACCCGATATGCTTAAGAGTCTGATTATCTATTGGCAAAACCACCCGAGTTTGTCGTACCTGTTTTCCGGGTTATTTATTGGCCCCACGAGTCAGTCACCTCGTGTCGATGAAGCTCGTGACGATAACTTGTATGAATTAGAACTAGCGTTGTCACGTATTCCTACCGGCGATGTGGAGCAGCCTTGGTTAGTGGACCGTTTGTTACGCAATTTTCTTGTCGACTTAACCGGTAACACGCACCGCGCCGAATTCTGTATCGATAAATTATACTCGCCGGATTCCGCCGGCGGGCGCCGTGGTTTGGTTGAGTTTCGCGCTTTCGAGATGCCCCCACACGAGCGTATGGGCCTGGTACAGATGCTATTGATTCGTGGCCTGATTGCCATGTTTTGGCGCAAGCCTCACGACCGCCCGCTGATACGTTGGGGCACTGAGTTGCATGACAAGTTCATGCTACGCCACTTTATTGCTGATGATTTTCAGCAGGTGATTGATGATTTGCGCCGGTCGGGCTATCACTTTGACCAAGCTTGGTTTGATCCCTTCATCGAGTTTCGCTTCCCGCGGATCGGTGGCGTCAATGTTGACGGCATGGAGCTACAACTTTATGCGGCGCTGGAACCTTGGCATGTGTTAGGTGAAGAATCATCGACCCAGGGGACCTCGCGATTTGTCGACTCAACCCTAGAACGAGTCCAAGTCACGCTTGATAACGCTACGCCGGGTCGGTTTATTGTTACTTGTAACGGTCGCAAAGTACCATTGCGCGCCACCGGTATTCGAGGTCGTCAGGTGGCAGCTGTGCGTTACAAAGCATGGGAGCAATCTTCAAGCTTGCACCCGAGTATTGAGCCGCATAATCCGCTGGTATTTGACGTCATTGACGTCGATAACCAGCGCTCTTTGGGTGGCTGCACTTATTATGTGTCGCATCCGGGCGGCCGCAACTACGACAGCTTCCCTGTTAATGCGGCGGAAGCCGAAGCTCGGCGTCACGCACGCTTCTGGGGTATTGGTAAAACTCAAGGTCGAATAAGTGTGCCACCCGATGAAGGGCATCCTGAGCAGCCTTTGACCCTCGATCTACGTTGGCCTGAGCCGCGCTGATGGTGAAAGACATTCGGCGTCGGCGATCGCCTATCGGTTATACCATCGAATAAAAAAGCCCCGTACTTATCGCTAATTAAGGGGCTTTTACGCGCTAGCTGAAGTCTTTAGTTAGACGTGAGCTGCTGGAATTTGGGTCTGCGGGATCTCAGCTACATAACCAAACCAGGTATTTGCGACTTGCTCGTGAATGGCAGCAAAGTCCAGCTGCACCTCGTCGATAAACTCATGCAGCTTAGATTCATTCAACAATTTGATAACGTCATTACTCTCAATGCTGCGTAGTGCTTGTGAGATGCTACGCAGAGGCAGATCGTTGAGGGGTAGCTCTGAGCAACAATGCTGCACTTCCTCCAAGCAATGAGCCACCGCCCTGGGAAATTTGCGATTCTTAAGTAGGAAATCGACCACGTCTTCGCCATTAACCCGGTCTTTAACATGCTGGCGATACATCTGGTAACCCATTAACGAGCGTAAGACGTTCATCCATAGAATACTGTCGAACTCCATTTGTGTGTCCTGATCAGTGATCAGGTTTAGGGTGCCAACATCGACAATACGCGACGACATATCTGCGCGCTCCAGATTACGGCCAATCTTGATAAAGTTGTAGGCAACATCGACGCTCATGGAGCCGGCCATCAAGCCGGTTAGTTCATGACAATGCCCTATGATTTCAGCCAGAAATTGATGCCGGCCCTCTCGATTAACGCCTTTTTGATGGTTTTTCTGCAAGAATAAATGTAGCTCGTTAACAAGTACCCAAACTTCTGACGGCATAATTTCGCGAGTGGTGCGGGCATTTTCCCGAGCACTACGGACGAAGCTGCGAATAGAGCAGGTATCATCTTCAAGCAGGAATTTTACGACATTACGTTCATCCACGCGTGTGAAGCGGCGCTGGAACCCCTCTGTATTGCCAGTGATATCCAGCGTACTTGCCCAGATATGCGGCACCCTAGGCAGGTCCATCACCAGATTGGTGTTGACGCTAATAAGTTGGGCGGTATTCTCGACACGCTCTATGTAGCGTCCAAACCAGTACATCCGTTCTGCAACTCGCGATAGCATAATCTACTTCCTCAGGCGTCTTGGCGGTCAGCGATAATCCAGGTGTCTTTACTACCGCCACCCTGGGAAGAATTTACGATCAATGAGCCTTTCACCAAAGCAACTCGGGTTAAGCCGCCAGCGCTGACATAGGATTTATTACCTTGCAAAATAAAGGGTCGCAGATCCACGTGGCGGGCTTCAATGGTGTTGTCGCACAAGGTTGGTACCGTTGATAAATCAATGATTGGTTGTGCAATATAATTGCGCGGATTTGATTTGATCAAACGCTTCATTTCAGCCGTGCGTTTTTTGGTTTCTTTGGGGCCAATGTACATCCCATAGCCGCCAGACTCGTTTGCGGGCTTAACCACTAGGTTCTCGATATTTTGTAGAACATGTTTGCGCTGTATCGGGTCGGAACAGATGAAACTAGGCACGTTGGGTAGGATGGGTTCCTCACCCAGATAGTAGCGAATCATATCAGGTACATAGGTATAGACTAGTTTGTCGTCAGCAACACCAGCACCAGGTGCGTTAGCAAGGGCGACATTACCTTTGCGCCAAGCGCGCATTAGGCCGGGTACCCCTAGTAGAGAGTTTTTGTCAAACACTTCGGGATCAAGGAACAAATCATCTATGCGGCGATAGATGACATCGACCCGAGACAGGCCCTCGATAGTTTTCATGTACACGCAATCGTCGTCACCGACTACTAAATCAGGTCCTTCGACCAGTTCTGCACCCATGCATTGGGCGAGAAACGCGTGTTCAAAATAGGCTGAGTTAAATGTGCCCGGTGTCAGTACGACTACTTCTGGATAATCTAGTGGACGGGGTGAGATAGAGCTTAGCGTATCGAACAGGTTGGTGGGGTAGTCATCCATCGGCAAAATGTCATATTGCTCGAACAATTCCGGTAGTACTAGCTTGCTGATGTTTCGATTTTCCATCATGTACGAGACGCCAGAGGGTACTCGTAGATTATCTTCGAGGACATACATGGTGCCGTCGCCGCCCCGTACCAAGTCGGTGCCGCAGATGTGCGCCCAAGTATTGTATAGGGGCTTCATGCCCTCGCACTCTTTGCGGTAATCCTTGGAGGAACGCAGCAGGTCGCGAGGTATGCGCTTATCTTTGAGTATCTTCTCGTCGTTGTAGATATCGGTGATAAACAAATTGAGGGCTTGTAAGCGCTGTGTCAGGCCTTTTTCAACATGCTCCCACTCTTTCTGACGAATCATCCGTGGGATGATATCAAAAGGCCACTCACGGTCTATGTTTTCGCCTTCACTATAAACCGTGAAGGTAATACCCATAGTTCGAATCGCAAGCTCAGCGTTGTGCTGCCGCTCCTTAAGATCCTTTAATGGGCTGTTCTTAAGGAAGTTGGTGAGTTCAGTAAAACCGGGGCGCGCCCTGTTCTGGGACGTCAGCAGCTCATCATAGAAACTTGACCGAGTTGAATATTTCTTCAGGTCCATGCAATCAACGTCAAAGGGATTTTCTGGAGTATACCCTGAAAATCAACGCATTTCAGAACTCAACCTCGAGTAATTTATACGATGTTTCCTTCATGCCGAGCGCGGCATATGTCTGTTGTGCTCCAGTGTTATCATCCTCTACATACAGGCGAATGCCGCAGACGTTGGACTCTGCTTTGGCGAGTCGACTAACGTGGTCGTAGAGGTGTCGGAATGCGCCCTGACCGCGATAGTCTTTGTCTACAAACACGCTTTGGATCCACCAAAAAAGACCGTTGCGCCAGTCGCTCCACTCGAAGGTAATGCCAAGGCACCCAACCACGCCGCCCTCAGCTTCAGCCACAAGGTAGAAACCCAGGTCGGTGTTGCCCACCATGTGTTCTACGCCAGCCATGATTGTCTTCGTTGCCAGTAACTTGTTTTCTGTTTCCTTTGCCATCGACTGGTTGAACATGGCAATCGTAGTAATGTCAGCCGCAACGGCTTGGCGTGAGGTAATCTTCATGTTGGTGACCTTTGAATTAATGGTTTTAGTGTCGTTATTTGGCCGCTAGTTAAAAGGCCATCAGTATTGTCATAGGAGGCGATCTATTGTTCTTGTGTGGTGCTCGCCGCCGCCTTTAAATATGGGCTGAAAAATGGGTTCACCACACTATAGCGATGAAGAATTACTTAACAAACGTTTAGGCCATGCCAAGCTCCGGATAGTTCATAATATCAACGCAAATATTGGCATCCAGCAGCGCCTTACGACGTTGAATGCTGTTGTTGAGCAACATATCATCCATTGAAAACTCATTTCAGGCCTGCTCGCTGAGGGCTTGCTGTGCTCGTCGCGTCAGGTTAACGGTCGTGCCATTAATCATGGCGATATTGTCCTCAATGCGGATGCCGCCACAGGGTAGTAGTTGTTCAATGAGCGCCCAGTTGATGGCATTTTTGTGAGGTCCCTGCCGGAGTTGCTTGAGGAGTATAGGAATAAAGTATAGGCCCGGCTCAATCGTGAAAATCTGCTGGTCCTCAATATCGCGCGTTAAACGCAGCGCCGGATACTTGTCTGGCGCTGCTTTCGTTTCACCCTGCATTGATTGTTGGAAGCCGCCCACGTCGTGGGTCTGTAGGCCTAAAAAGTGGCCGAGCCCATGGGGCAGAAAACTAAACGTTAGATTGGTCTCCAGCATGCCGTCTATTGACATGTTGACGATGCCAGATGACTGAAGCACCTGCGCTAGGCGTCGGTGCATTTGTTCGTGCAGGTCGGCATAATTTATGCCTGGTTTGATGTCACTGATAATGCCCAGATGTTGCTCATCCATCTGATTGATCAAGTCCTGAAATGGACCGGGCCGGTAAGCGTAGGTGCGCGTAATGTCGGCGGCATAACCATGGAAACTAGCGCCACCGTCAATGAGCATGGCGTGTCGGTCGTTCTCGGCAAACCGTTGATGCTGGTAAAACTGGTAGTGCAGGACGGCGCAATGATCGTTCAGTGCGACAATCGCGTTATAGGGGGTTTGGTGCTCGCGATGGGCGATAGCGCCTAGATACGTGTGGGCTATCTCGAATTCGGATTGGCCCGATCGAAAGGCGCCTTCGGCGGCGTGATGTCCTTGGACGGCAATTTGATTGGCCTGCCAGACGCAGGCGATCTCGTATGGTGTCTTGTAGGCGCGTTCATAATGCAGCATGTCGAGCGCCGCAGCGGTATTAATCTGGCTTATACCCCACTCTGCAGCGAGTTGTGTTTGTTCACCGATAAACAACAAGTCTGCTGTGGTGCCCAGATATTGCTTGGCATCGGCCACTGATGGAATAGGGATGATGTCCCAGTGCTCAACCCAGAAGCCAGTCGGGTCGGCGGGTTTCATATGCCAGTAATCTTCAGGTTGGTTGAATAGTAGGCGGGGCGTTTCGCCGTCGCGAAACAATATGAATGAGTCTGGCGTATCAGTAACGGGCAGCCAAGCTTTAAAGTGGGGATTAACCACAAAGGGGTAATGATGGTCATCGAGAAAGCAGCCATGCACGTCGCCTGCGGCGATCAAAACACCAAGGCACCCAGTCAGCATCGCTGCGTCAGCATAGTATTGTTGCAAGCGCGCCAAGTGCGTAGGGTAGAGATCTGCCAGATCACTTGGGATGTCGGTGATTGAGAGTGTCATATTGCTTGTCCTGATAATATCTTCTGAAATAAATGCGCCTCCATCGAGGCCTCAGTGGGCACATAATATCATAGCTCGTCGCGGCATCGCGGGTGGGGGCTGGACATAGGCGCTGACTTGCTCATAATGCGTGTCAATAAAACTCATAATAAAAGGTAGACCGCATGGAATTACTCACGATCATAACCATGTTGGCGTTATTAGAGTTTATTTGGATGAGTATTAGGGTTGGAGCGGCCCGTGGTAAGTACAACATCAAAGCCCCTGCGATTGCGGGTGATGAAATGTTTGAGCGCCATTACCGCGTGCACTACAACACCCTAGAACAACTGGTCGTGTTCCTGCCGGCACTCTGGGCATTTGGCTATTACGTTGGTGAAGAATGGGCCGCAGGCCTCGGCTGTGTCTATTTGGTTGGGCGCATTATTTATGCAATTACCTACGTGAAAGATCCAGCAAAGCGGGGTCCTGGGTTTTTGCTGTCAGTATTGCCGGCCTGGATATTGCTCCTCGGTAGTCTTGTAGGCGCGGTTTGGCGGCTTGTTACGGGCTGACGCCTGCAAGGTCGGTGCTTTACAAATCCCCAAATCTCAAACAATAATCACTGATTCAACTCAGGAGTAAAAATATGGCTGTAGTCGATTACCAGGCGCCATCGTCAATCGAGGAGGCGGTAACCTTACTTGCCGGGTCTGATATCAAAGCCAAAGTGATGGCCGGTGGCACGGATCTGATCATTCAGTCCAAGAGCCAAACCTCCGAACCTCTGCGAATACTTGATCTCAAACATATTCGTGAGATGCTATCGTACGCGCTTAGCGACGCGGGTTTGTCACTCGGGCCTTCTATGTGTTGTGCCGAATTCACCGCCCTTGACGACGTTAAGGCATGGTATCCAGGTTTGATAGAAGCGGCTTACCTGATTGGTTCTACGCAGGTGCAGGGGCGCGCCAGTATCGGTGGCAATTTGTGTAACTCCTCACCGGCTGCAGACACTGTTCCCGCGCTAATGGCGAGTAGTGCCAAGTGTCTGATTCATGGGCCAGAAGGGGCGCGCACAGTCGCCGTAGAGGACTTTGTCACCGGCGTGGGCCGCAACTGCATGCAGCCGGGTGAGTTATTACAGCGTATTTTAATACCCAAACCTGGCGTCGGTACTCGGGATGCTTATTTGCGATTTATTCCTCGCACTGAAATGGATATCGCCGTTGCGGGCGCCGGTGTCAGTATAAGCCTTGATGCTAGTGGCACCTGTACCGCTGCGCGAGTCGCTATAGGTGCTGTAGCGCCGACGGCGTTATTAGTCGCTGATGCGGCTGCGGCACTGGTAGGCACTCAGCTTGAAGAAGCAGCGCTGGTTGCGGCCGCGACTGCCGCATCAAACGCTGCCAGACCCATTACCGATCGACGTGGTACTGCAGACTACCGAAGACAGATTGTTGGTGTGCTAGTCAAACGTGCAGCAGTGATAGCAAAACAACGCGCCCAGGCGAGCTTGTAGGAGAATTTATTATGCCAAAAGTACATATCACAACGTCAATTAACGGTGACGCCACCGAGTTTCTCTGTGAGCCCCATGACACACTGCTTGATGTCTTGCGCAACGACCTGCAGATGACCGGTACCAAAGAGGGCTGCGGTTCAGGTGATTGTGGCGCATGTTCTGTGACCGTCGATGGTCGTTTAGTGGTTAGCTGTCTAGTCTTAGGTGTTGAGGCTCAAGGCCGTGAAATTGGCACCATTGAGGGCGTCGGCAACAGCGACAAGCTCAGCGTTATTCAGGAGAAATTTCTGGAGCATGCGGCATTGCAGTGTGGCATTTGCACGCCAGGGTTGGTGGTATCGACCCAAGCACTATTGACGCTTAATCCTGATCCTACCGAGGCCGAGGCACGCTATTTTCTTGCTGGCAATCTGTGCCGTTGCACAGGCTACGACAAAATTATTCGCGCGGTGCTTGATGCCGCCGCGACCATGAGAGGAGCGGCATAATCATGAGTGAAGCACGCGATTTTAAATACATTGGTCAGAATACGATTCGCCCTGATGGGTTCGATAAAGTGACAGGACGCGCCAATTATGGTGCCGATATGTCGTTACCAGGAATGATTTGGGGGAAGATTCTACGCAGCCCGCACGCTCACGCTATTATTAAGTCGCTGGATGTATCTAAGGCGGAGTCCCATCCCGGCGTATTAGCGGTTGCCACCCACGCTGATTTCCCGAGTGTAACCGACGAGGCAATTGAGTCGGGTGAGGGGAGTTCTAGCTTGCTTGATTTGGCACGCAACATATTGGCTAAAGACAAAGTTTTGTATCACGGCCATGCAGTAGTCGCTATTGCGGCTAAGACGGCTGCCATCGCAGAGCAAGCCTTGAGTCTTGTCGAGATTGAATATGAGGTTCTTAGACCGGTGTTGGACGTGCGGACTGCCATGGCAGCAGATTCGCCGCTGTTGCATGCTGATCTGTTTACGCAAGGTCTGGAAGAAACGCCGACGACAGCATCGAACATCGCAGCACGTCACGAGATGAAGCTCGGCGATATTGAGGCGGGGTTTAGTCATGCCGACGTGATAGTCGAGCGTGAGTTTTATACGCCCACCGCACACCAAGGTTACATTGAGCCCCACGCCTGCACGGTGCGTTATGACAAAGACGGGCAGTCGATGATTTGGTGCTCAACGCAAGGACACTTTGACGTTCGGTCCAGTACCGCCAAATTATTGAACATGAATCTTGGTAAGTTAAAAGTCATCGCCAGCGAGATTGGCGGCGGCTTTGGTGGCAAAACTACTGTCTATCTGGAACCTGTAGCACTGATTTTGTCCCGCAAGTCTGGCCGCCCAGTAAAAATGGTGATGAACCGCGACGAAGTGCTAAAAGCCACCGGGCCGGGTTCGGCTAGCCGCTCACGGATTAAAATTGGCGCTAAAAAAGACGGCACCATAACCGCCATGAAAGGCTGGTTGGCTTATGAAGCCGGTGCATTTAAGGGCTCACCTGTGATGCTCGGATGTATGACCGCTTTTACGCCTTACGCTGTGCCGAATATGTATATTGAAGGTTTTGATGTTGTGGTTAACAAAGCCAAGGTGGCTGCTTATCGGGCACCAGGCGCACCTCAGGCCGAGTTCGCCGTGGAAATGTTGGTGAACGAGTTGGCGGTCAAGCTGGGGCGTGATCCTATTGACTTGCGCTTGCAAAACGCTGCAAAAGAAGGCACTCAGACTATTTACGGACCTAAGTTTAAGCGTGTGGGTCTCGTCGAGTGTCTGGAAGCGGCGCGTGACTCAGCGCATTACAAACATGCCTTGCAGGCAAATCAGGGTCGCGGTGTTGCCGCTGGTTTCTGGTTCAACGTGGGTGGACAATCGAGCGTCATTATTAATATGAACCCTGATGGCACGGGAACTATTGTTGAAGGTTCGCCTGATATTGGTGGCTCCAGAGCCTCGATGCAGATGATGGCAGCTGAGGCTTTGGGTATAGCGCCTAGCTTGCTCAAGCCCATCATTGCCGACACCGAGAATGTGGCCTTCAGTCAAGGTACGGGGGGCAGTCGAACGACATTTGCTACCGGCATGGCGGTAATTGAGGCGGCAGAGGACGTTGTCAATCAAGTCAAGCAACGAGCCGCTTCGGTCTGGAATGTGACTGCCGAGCAGGTCGATTGGGCTGACGGCGTTGCCACCAATATGGCGGGTGAAGAATGTTTAACGTTGGCTGAGGTTTGCGCAGGTGCCGAGCGCACGGGTGGCCAAATCTCTGGCCGCGGTAATATTAACGCTCGCGGTGCTGGGCCCAGTTTCGCCGTGCATCTATGCGATGTTGAAGTTGATAAGGAAACCGGTAAGGTTGATGTGATTCGATATACGGCTGTTCAGGATGCTGGCAAAGCAATTCACCCACAGTATGTTGAGGGTCAGTATCAAGGCGGTGCAGCACAGGGTATTGGTTGGGCGCTCAATGAGGAGTACGTTTTCAACGAGGATGGATTAATGGAGAACGCAGGGTTTCTCGACTATCGGATCCCTGTGGCGTCAGACTTGCCCATGATCGACGCCATTATTGTTGAGGTGCCCAACGCATTCCATCCGTATGGAGTGCGTGGTGTGGGTGAGTCTGGCATTATTCCGCCCCTTGCCGCGGTGGGTAATGCTGTTGAAAATGCGATTGGCGCTAAAGTGACAGATTTGCCTTTGTCGCCACCACGAGTATTGAAATTGGTGCAAGATAGCGCCTAGGCACTTAATTTTGGCCGCCGTTAGCGGCCACGGTTATTGTGCTTACAGATCGGTTGACGTGAGCGATTTTAGTTGGTTTTGGGTGGGCTATGGCGAGAGTCGGTTTTTCAAGTGAGCAGCAAAGGTTAACGCATGAGGCTGAGTGTGATCTCGTTGCTGCAAATTACCGCCAGTTGATTGATGCTGTTATCAAACGTTATCCGCAGCTGGATCGCGCCGATCTTATGCGGATGGCGATTGCTATCGACGGTGAAATCATTCATGAGCCCCTGCTAGAAACCGTTGGCGCCGATAGTGAGGTGCATTTCTTCCACTTTATTGCTGGCGGATGAATTGTCATAGCCGCGCTGTAAAGACGGGTGTGCATCCCATTACTGGCGAAGCAGTCATTGACTGGCACCTCCAAAACGATGACGTTCGACTCGTTATCAGCAGTTACGGGTTGCGTCTTAAATCACTGATATTTCTTGATCGATATGCTTCGCCCCTGAATTTGGTGCTGGGTCTATGCAGTGCAGAAGCTTACCATCGAGACGAAAGTTATCTTGGCGCAGTTGTTGGTCGTTTCGCTAACCGGATTCGGCATGGTCAATTTCGGCTTGGAAATCAGCAGTTCACATTAGATAAAAATCATGGACAGCACCATCTGCATGGCGGGACTTACGGATTTTCGCAGGCAACATGGCAGGGCAAAACTACCAACAGTGGAGTTCAGTTCCACTTGCTGAGCGCGGCAGGCGACCAGGGTTATCCCGGCACAATGCAGATCTCGGTGACGGTGTCTCTTATCGGGCCAGCCCTGGGTTACCACTATCAGGCTACGAGCGATGTTGACACCGTGATCAATTTAACGAATCACGCTTATTTTAATCTCTCTGGTACTGACGGTTGGCAAGATGGTACCGTGAACATACTCGATCATGCATTGCGTGTTAGGGCCGGTGCGTATTTACCTATAGATACACAGACGTTGCCGACGGGCAAAGTTGAGTCGGTTGTGGGTACGCCATTTGAATTTCGCACAACAAAAATCCTTGGACCTTTAATGAAGGCGACGCACGAGCAGTTACGTCTGGGGCAGGGATTTGATCATTGCCTAGTACTCGACAAGATGTCCGAGCCTACAACTGAGACGCCCGCAGCTACACTCTATAGCGAGCAATCAGGGATCCGTCTGGATGTTGTGACGACCGAACCTGGCCTGCAGTTATATACGGGTAACCATTTGTCAGTGCCGCATGCCGGTATATGCCTAGAGACTCAGCACTTCCCTGACAGCCCTAACGTGTCGCACTTTCCTTCAACACGGCTGGTGAGTGGTGATGTGTTTGATAGTACGACGATCTATCAATTGAGTTGCGACTAAACAGCTGTAGGCGCAGGTTCAACGCGCGTAACCATCTGGATATTGCTGTTGCCAACGCCAAGCGTCGCGGCAGATCGCGTCTAAATCTCTCGTTGCCCGCCAACCTAGGTCGTTCTGCGCTTTAATGGGGTTGGTATAGCTGCTGGCTATATCGCCATTTCTTCGAGGCCCAATCACGTAAGGCAATGTTAGGTTGTTTGCAGTTTCGAAAGCCTCGATGATATCCAAGACAGAATAGCCAGTACCTGTGCCGAGATTGTATGTCACCATGCCGGGATGGCTGACCAGCTTTTTCACTGCCGCCAGATGCCCCATCGCCAGATCTACCACGTGGATATAGTCACGTACGCAGGTGCCATCAGGTGTGTCGTAGTCATTACCGAAGACAACCAACTGCGCGCGTTTGCCCACCGCTACCTGCGTGACAAAAGGCAGAAGGTTGCTGGGCGTGCCCTTGGGGTCCTCACCAATTTCGCCACTCTCATGGGCACCCCCAGGATTAAAGTATCGTAACCGCGCCACATTGAATGCAGGGTTTGCGTGACAAACATCTTCCAGAATTTTCTCGATAAACAGCTTTGAACGCCCATAAGGATTTGTGGCATCAATGATCTGACAGGTCTCGTCAATGGGAATGCGCTGCGGTTCACCGTAGACGGTTGCTGATGAACTAAAGACCAAATGATTGACTTTGTGCCGCTCCATCACCTCAATCAGGTTGAGGGTACTGCCGATGTTGTTTTGGTAATACAGCAATGGCTGTGCGACTGATTCTCCGACAGCCTTGAGACCGGCGAAATGTACGACGGCATCAAAAGAGGATTGTGCAAACAAATTGTCAAGGCTGACTAAATCCAATAGATCGAGTCTGTGCAGGTCAATAGACTGCCCTGTTAGGCGTTCGACACGACGAATTGATTCGGCGGAGCTGTTGGCCAGATTGTCGGCGACAGACACTCGATGGCCAGCCTCAATAAAGGCCAATGCCGTGTGCGAGCCTATATAGCCGGCGCCGCCAGTAAGTAGTATGTTCAACCGGAGCTCCTTAGCGCAATGACATATCGAGATGCTGTTCTAATTCCGTCAGCGCTTGCTGACTATTTAGCACTTTGATGGTGGTCATACCCAATGCGCGTGCTGGTTTGAGATTGATGCCCAGATCATCCAGAAAAATAGCCTCGCTTGGCGCAATGGACAGTTTGTCACACGCCAGCTGATAAATGCGCGGGTCCGGTTTGCGAATACCAACTTTACTGGATTCTATCACTGTATCGAAAAGATCCATTACGGCTGCGAATTGCTTTGAACGTTCGGGGTCACGAGCCATACCTGCCCCAGTACCTGCGCTTTTGACATTGTTGGTGATGCATCCGACCTTCATTTTCGCCTTGATCAATTTCAAAGCTGCGACCATTTCTGGGCGTAGTTCGCCAGACAGTAGAGCGAGAACTTGTTGGCCACGCACTGCATGTCCGAGGCGCGAAGCTTCTGCTGCAAACAAGCTATCAAATTCTTTGACATCGATACTAGCACTCTCAAGTTGTGCCCAAGCATTGGTCTCTGGATCAGTCGAATTAATCGAGCGAATAAAATCGATTGGTAGCTTCTCTGTGCGCTCGAAGCGATTGAAGGCCTCAAACGGGCTCGAGGTCATGACACCGCCAAAATCCCATAAAACAGCTTTATACATAGTTACTCACTCACATTAATTTCAAACATAGCGGAATCTGGTCGTGCCAAACCTCTTTGAGATGAGCTAATGGCATCTATCATCAGTCTTACATTGGCAGACTCCGGAAACTCTTCTTGCGCTTGTTTTACTGCGATTTCGAGGCGAAGTTCACGCATGAAGAGGATGCGGAAAGCTTTTCGGACTTCGGCGATTTCTTCGGAGCTGTGGCCCGCGCGTTCCATGCCAATTTTGTTGATCACTCGCATGTGAGCCGGAAAACCTTCTGCGATAGTAAATGGTAAGACATCTTGAATTACTCGGCTCATACCACCGATCATGGCGGCTCTGCCGATGTGACAAAATTGATGTATCGCTGAAAGGCCACCAATGTTGACGTGGTCGCCAATAATGACGTGGCCTGCGATGAGTGCGCTGTGAGACATCACTACATGGTTGCCCACATGGCAGTTATGCGCCACATGAGAATGTGCAAGCAACGTGCAGTCATCGCCAATACTGGTGGTTGATCCTGCTTCGGTGCCGCTGTGTATGCTGACGAATTCGCGAATCGTGTTACGCGCGCCAATCTTGGTGTAGGTAACGGTGTCAGCGACGTGCTTGGTATCCTGGGACTCGATACCCACCGTCGCGAATGGGTAGATCTGTGTATCGGGACCGATTTCTGTATAGGGGTCGACGACCACGTGTGAGCGCAAAACGGTATTGGCGCCAATAATCACGTTTGCGGCGATGGTACAAAAAGGGCCTATATGGCAGTTGTCGCCGATCTCGGCTTTTGGATCAACGACGGCTAGCTTGTCGATATGAATCATGGTTTCTCCTTCGAACAGCAACGGCTGATCGGTCTGTGTACCCCATGCAACCAAATTAGTTGTAGCTGCATAATGGTTGTGTTTGTTTGCATAGTCGGGTGCAGCGCCTGACTCTATGGCTAAACCGACAGGCTTACCGTGCCCACAAGGTGGTGTATCGTCTCAGCGCCAATTATAGCAGCACTTAAAAGTAGCTTGCCGAAAATACGGGTAGAAGTGCGCCAATAGTATCACTGTATTGATGGCGAAGAGCAGGGTGTTTTATTAGGTTTCTTGAGTGAATTAGGCGGTGGGCTGGGTAGATGATGGTATCTTTGAAGACCTACATGACTGCTGTGTTAGTAAATCCTCTTAAAAATGTGCGTATGCACATTTTTAAATGGCGTAGCTCGCGGCGCTACGGCGCCATAAGTTTGCTAATAAGCGTATATTATAGCGCCATTAGCTTCTAACACCTTTGTAGAGGCGCAATTCTCGGTAGGTTTTTGCTGTTAATGCCTAGCATGATGGTGGTGTGCCTGCAAAGCTCAATAGTGGATATATATCCATTATTGAGTGTCATGGGTTGGTTTTCTTTTCATAGCCCGATGTTATAATTCCGAACTTTACATTCAACAGCCGAGGTCTAGTCGAGACCTCAACACGTCGGCGGACCATGTATTTATGCAAGATGAAATAAAACCAACGTTGCGTCCCCTTGACAGGTCACTTAGTAACACGCATGCCTTTAGTCGAGAAGATTTGCTCGAATGCGGCCACGGTCGTTTGTTCGGGCCGGGTCGTGCGCAGCTGCCTATCGATGAGATGCTCATGATCGATCGCATTGTCAACATCTCTGAAACAGGTGGTACACACGGTAAGGGAATGATCAGAGCGGAGATGGATATTCATCCAGACTTGTGGTTCTTTAAGGTTCACTTTCCGGGCGATCCCGTGATGCCCGGTTGTTTGGGACTTGACGCTTTGTGGCAACTGGTCGGTTTTTACCTTGCGTGGCGCGGTAACTGGGGTGCCGGCCGCGCTTTGGGTTGTGGCAAAGTGGCGTTTCGCGGGCAAGTTTTACCAACAGCGAAAAAACTTGAATATGAAATCGATCTAACACGGGTACGTGAAGGCAAAACTGTACTCGGCATTGCCAACGCCAGAGTGCTCGTTGATGGCAAGCAAATTTACGTTGCTGAAGATATTAAAGTCGGTCTGTTCAACTCTCTCGAAGAATTTTAGGTAATTATATGAAACGTGTTGTTATATCGGGAATGGGGCTGGTTTCACCACTGGGTAACAATAAGGCGGAAACTCTGCTGTCTTTGCGCGAGACGCGTTCGGGCATTAAGTTTCAGGAAGAGTACAAGGAGATGGGGCTACGAAGCCACGTCGCCGGTAGCATTGATTTGGATGTTGAGTCGCTGATCGATCGCAAACTTTATCGGTTTATGGGTGACGCTGCGGCATTTTCCTATGTTGCTCTAGTGGAAGCTATTGCAGATGCGGGGCTTGAAGACTCGGATGTATCGAACAATCGCACGGGTATCGTTGCCGGGTCTGGTGGAGCTTCGTCTTCGAACCTAACCGAAGCTGCTGATATTCTGCGCGCCAAAGGTGTTAAGCGTATCGGGCCTTATCGGGTCACTCGGACTATGGGGTCGACCGTGTCGGCATGTCTGGCAACGGCATTCAAGATCAGGGGCGTGAATTACTCCATCACGTCGGCATGTTCTACCAGCGCGCACTGTATTGGGCATGCCGCCGAACTTATTCAGCTCGGCAAGCAAGACATTGTTTTGGCTGGCGGTGGTGAAGAAGAGCACTGGAGCATGAGCTCATTGTTCGATGCCATGGGCGCGTTATCGACGCAGCGCAACGACGCACCAAGTACTGCTTCTAGAGCTTACGATAAAGACCGCGATGGATTTGTTATTGCGGGTGGTGGTGGCTTTTTGGTCGTCGAGGAACTTGAGCACGCTAAGGCACGTGGCGCAAAAATTTACGCCGAACTCGTTGGCTATGGTGCGACTTCGGACGGCTTTGACATGGTGTCGCCTTCAGGTGAGGGCGGTCAACGCGCGATGGAAATGGCACTAGCAACGGTCAATGGTCCTGTCGACTATATCAATGCTCATGGCACTAGCACCCCGGCCGGCGATATTCCGGAAATCAAAGCGATACGTGCAGTCTTTGGCGACGCGATTCCGCCTATTTCATCGACTAAGTCGCTGTCGGGTCATTCTCTCGGTGCTGCCGGCGTTCACGAGGCTATTTACAGCTTATTGATGCTTGAAAATGACTTTATTTGCGCCTCCGCGAATATTGATAACCTAGATCCTTTGGTGGGTGACGCACCGGTGGTGACCAGTCGTATTGATAACGCCGGGCTCAGCACTGTGATTTCTAATAGTTTTGGGTTTGGCGGGACTAATGCAGTGCTGGCCTTTCAGCGATTCACCGGGTAGTCGGTTCTGTTGTGGCGCCGCTATTGTCTGGTTAAGCAATGCCGTACGCATTAGTTTTAGGGGAGCTTGAGTCGGTGCCACTACATTAAGCAGTATTTCGCTCAAATGACGTCTATTCTGCGGTAGGAAATGGAGGGTGTTTTCTCCACCTGCTGGCCAGAGCTGCGTACACGTCTACATTAAGTGTCTTAACTCAGGTCTATGGCGGAAACGCTGGCATGCACCAGTGCTGTGGCGCAGCTGATGCTGCGCCAAACGCCACGGTTTTTACTGGATTTTAACAATTCACGCCGTAACTTAATCATTCCTCGCTACCCATTATCGGGGCTTCATGATTCAATGGTGCTTTAGTCAGTCTTGGTCAGTGCTTAATGAACAGAGCTAAAATCGTTATCATTGAAGATGAGCCCGACATCGTCGAAGTGATTAGTTATAACCTCAAGCGAGAAGGTTACCAAGTGAGTGCCTCAAATCGCGGTGATGAGGGACTGACTTTGGTGCGTAATCAATCGCCAGCGCTCGTACTACTCGACCTAATGCTGCCTGGTACTGATGGCCTGTCCATTTGTCAGCAGTTAAAAGGCGACCCTATAACCCGTGATATCCCAATTATTATCGTCTCAGCCAAGGGTGAAGAGAGTGACGTCGTGATTGGTTTGGGACTGGGTGCGGATGATTATATTGCTAAGCCGTTTAGTCCTCGGGAACTGTTAGCGCGTGTCAAAGCAGTATTGCGCCGGGGTCCTGTGCGTGATGATCAGCAAAAAGAACGTATCCAAATTAAGGACTTGATGATAGACACCACACGTCATGAGGTGAACATTGCCGGCGAACAAGTCAAGCTGACGAGTACCGAATTCAAATTACTCTTCCAGCTAGCGTCGCAGCCGGGTCGTGCTTTCTCGCGTGAGCAACTGTTGAATCGTGTGGTTGGTGAGGGCGTCATCGTCGTGGATCGAAACATCGACGTGCACATACGCTCGGTACGCAAGAAGCTGGGCGCATACAGTCAAATGATCCAGACCATTCGTGGCGTCGGTTACCGCTTTCTGGACGAATAGTTTAGATGTTGAAATCGCGTTTTCTGTGGCAGTTGTACGGTGCCTTCGGTGTGATGATTTTAGTCAGCACCCTCGTTTTTGGGGTGCTAACTTCATCACGTGTGCAGCAGGATGCAAGGGAGCAGATCCGTTTAGGGTTGTTTGCTCAAGCATCCATCCTCGACCATGTCTTTCGACCCTATTTGCGCCGCGGTACCGTCATGACAGCCGAAGAATATGGCTTGGTAGGGGAGAGTCCTGATACGCGCATAACCATTATTGACAAGGCTGGCGCCGTCTTGGCGGACAACCGCCAAGCACCTAGTTTGATGAACAATCATAGCCAGCGTCCCGAAATTCTTGAAGCTCGTCGTGATGGTCAAGGTGACTCTGAGCGCTATAGCAGTACGGTGGACCAAAACTTGTTGTATGTCGCTGTGCGCGTTGACGAAGGTGAGGACGTTTTAGGCTTTGTTCGTGTTGCGGTATCCATTGTTGCTGTAGAACGGCAGTTGGGAGAATTGAGAAATAGGATCTATGTCAGTGCGGCTGTGATCACGGCATTTTTTCTCGTTCTTGGCTTCATATTAGCGCGTGGCTTTACCCACCCTATTGTTGAGATGACTAACGTCGCCTCGCGCATCGCTCGGGGTGAGTACAACCTTCGCTTGCCGAGCTTGCGCCATGACGAACTTGGCGAGCTAGCGCTGGCGTTGAACAACCTTGCCCAAGGTGCGCAGGACCGTATCGAAGCATTGACCAATAGTCGTGATCAGATAGCTGGGGTTTTGTCTGGGCTAAACGAAGGTGTAATCGCCGTCAACCTGCAACAGCGTATTGTCCATTTAAATGCTGCGGCTAGGGCTATGCTTGCGCTAGGTGATGAGCCGTTGCTTGATGCGCCTCTGTGGGAAGCCATTCGTATCAGTGAGATCAGTCATGCCGTGGATACTTGTATGCGCGAGCAAATCACGGTGAATGCAACGGTCAGGCGAGCGGGCAAGGTGCTCGATCTGACCGTCATCATTATGCGCAATCAAGAAACTGGCAAGGCAAGTGGCGCAATTATCGTGCTTGGGGACTTTACCGAGATGGTCCGCTTGCAAAAGATTCGCACGGATTTCGTTGCTAACGCTTCGCACGAACTCAAGACGCCAATCGCTGCCATACGAGGCTTCGCCGAGACGATTATTGATGACCCTGACATGCCTGAGGATACCCGCGACCACTTTATGGAGCGGGTCCGCAGTCAGGCCTCACGACTCGACTCGATTGTCCAGAACCTAATTCATCTGTCGCGCTATGATTCGCCGATCGACCTATCAGCTGATTCAGCGTTTAATCTGGTATCCCTAGCTAATCAGGTGTTCAAGGCTAAGTCAGAAGATGCGCTGGATGTGGGCGTGACAATGGAGCTCGGCTTGCCAGGCTATCCCATTGAGATAGAGGGTGACCGTGGAGGGTTCGAGCAGATGATCAGCAATTTATTGGATAATGCCATTAAATACACGCGCGTAGGCGACGGACAAGTTGCGCTGCGCGTCACGACAGTGGGCGAGATCGCTTTAATTGAGGTTGAGGACAACGGTATTGGTATTGCTGATAAGGAACAGCGACGCATATTTGAGCGTTTCTACCGAATAGATCGGGCTCGTTCGAGAGATAAAGGTGGCACAGGGCTGGGCCTATCGATCGTCAAACACGTGGCTCAATCGCATAAAGGCAGTGTTTCTGTTGCTAGTCAGGAAGGACAGGGAACTACTTTCTCAGTGCGAATCCCGTTCAATCGTGTAACGGCTGCCGAGGACCAAGAGTAGCGTAGAAACTGGTGCTAAGTTTTCTTTCTAGGTCCCATTTTCAAGTCTCTTTCTAAGCCCCTTTTTAAGTCATGGTCAAGCTGAGATTGATCGTCCCGAACCGCTCGCCCATTAACCCATCGATGCCGATAGATCTTAAGAGCTCGACTTCGGCGTCGTTGGTGATGCCGTCGACGACAACTTCAATGCCTAGGTCATGGGCCATATTGGTAATGCTGCGGATGAAAATGACACTGCGTGGGTCTTGGGTAATTGGGTCGATGTCTTTGAGGTTAATTCTAATAATATCGAGATCGATCTGAAACAGATGGGTCAGGGGTGTTTTTGGGTTGGAGAACAAATTCAACGCCAGCTTTGCTCCGAGCACTGCAATTTGTTTCGCATGCACTTGGAAGTCTTTCAAGTTCAAGTCGGCACGTGTTTCGTTGATTTCTAGGATCAGCTGTCCTGGGGGTAAGTTGTTGTGTGCGAGCACAGAGCGCAGATTGTTGACAAAGCTGGAATTCATCAACTGAAACGCGGGGAAGGGTATCACCAGAGCGGTTTTGGTGTCGGTGAGGTTGGCAAGTCGAAATTCATTATATTTTTGCACGCCATCACTGAGCATCTTATGGGTCAGTTTTGCCTGTATCTGATTGTTTTCCATGCCCGAAATAATGTCTGTGGCGTCTAGTCCTATGCGGTCAGCGTGGTCCCATATCAGGCTCATGTAGTGCCCTAGGATATTTTCGTTACCGGCTGAGATAAATGGCTGGAAACGGAGCTGTAATAGGTTCTTGGCTAAGGCTTCGCGAAACTCTCCCTCACGATTGATTTTTTCAAGATAGTTCTGGTTCAGTGAATCGGTAAAGTACTGTATGCCGTGTCGGCCGTTGTCCTTGGCGATTTGCATCGCGGTGCTGCTGTTAGTCAGCAGGTCGCCGGTTGTATCACCGCACTCAGGATAGGTCGCGATGCCGATACTGACACTTGAGAAAATCTCATTGCCACCGATCAAGAATGGCTCGTCGAGGCTCTTAAGAATATTTTGTGCTGCAGTAGTGGCGTCGCTGGCGTCAAACATATGGGTGAGAGCTACAGTAAATTCATCGCCACCTAAGCGCGCAACAAGGTCAAGGTCTGAAACACAGTTACGGATTCGATGCGCCACGCTCTGCAGCAGCTTGTCACCTATGTTATGACCCAGCCCTTTATTGATGTGCGAAAAGTGGTCTATGCCGATGTAGAGCACTGCGCAGGGCGCAGCGCGTTTCCGGGAGATCAGCACGTTGGTTTTGGCTTTGTAGAGCGCGATCAAGCCGCGCAGCACTTCTTCAAATTTGAACCTGTTAGCTAGGCCGGTCAATGGGTCGTGCGTGGTAATAGAAGTGATCTGAGCATCCGCCCGGGAACGTCGTGAAATATCTTTGAAAACGAGTAGCGCCTGTAACACCGGGTGGTCTTTGATAGGTACAGCGACGAAAGTAGTCGTGACCTTACCGCCATCGTTGGTCCACAGAGTAGCCTTTTTGACTTGTACGGTTTTGTTGACCGCGAGTGCTGTAGCGACGGGATGAGTTTGCCACTTGGGGTCCGTGTCGTGGTAAGCCTTCTCGAAGATACTTTCTAGACCAACGCCGAGTATTTCTGAATAGCGTGTCCGCAGCATCTTGATCATGGTGGGGTTGCAGTAACGGATTCGACCACTCTTGTCGATACCGGCTATGCCTTCATCTGCCTCATCTTCCATTTCGTCTTCAAACTGACGAATGGTGGCGATGCCATTGCGGTACTCTGCGAGAACTAATAGGTCGACGACCCGCTGGTTGAGTTGTTCATAATTAATGGGTTTGTAAATCAATTCTGGCGGCCAAATCGAGTTGCCGTGCAGGGTGGCCTTATGGCGCGCAAAATTAGTTTCCATAAAAATAATCGGAATGTTGGCCGTACGGCCGTTACCGGCAAGGTGGTTGGCGACTTGGTAGCCATCCATGTCTGGCATATCAACATCTAAGATAATCAATGCTGGTTGATGTGCAGTTGCCAGCCGGATAGTCTCCAGACCGTTGCTGGCGATTAGCAGATCAGCGTTCAGGTCAGAGAGAGCAGCAGCCAGGGACAGTCGGTTTGACTTTGAGTCATCGGCAATTAGTATCTCTGCTAGTTCGTTCACACAGTGCTCACGTTAGGGTCATGATGTTTAGTATAGATGGTTAAATCTCAATCGTGGGTTATTAGGTGCTCCGTCATTGATTACAGGTGGCGACGTATCTCCCGTGCTGCGTTGTGACCGGGCAGGCCGCTGACGCCGCCGCCTGGGTGTGTGCCAGCACCACACAGATAAAGGTTGGGAATCTCTGTCCGATACTGGCCCATACCAAGCATTGGGCGTGCCGAGAAGAGCTGGTCTAGGCTTAGGCGACCATGGAATATATCGCCACCAATCAGTCCAAACTTTTGCTCTAGATCCCATGGGCTGTGGATCTGACGCGCCAAAATGCTGGCGGAAAAGCCCGGCGCATAGGTCTCGACTGTGCTGATAATAAGGTCTGCAGCCGCCTCACGGTGGTCGTCCCAGCGGCCACCGAGGGCTGGGTCAAAGTGTTGGCAGAACAAGCTCGCGACATGTTTGCCCGCGGGTGCGAGGCTATCATCAACAATACTGGGGATCAGCATCTCGACGATGGGGGCATTTGACCAGCCTTGCCGTCGTGCATCGGTAAACGCTTGATCCATGTAGTCCAGCGAGGGTGCCATGATAATGCCACCCTCTAGACACGCATCAATATTCTCTCCATTACGCACTGCGCTCATATCTTGGGCGGTGAATCTGGGCAGCTTGCTGAGGGCGACATTCATACGGAAGGTACCGCTCTGGCACTTGTAGCCTTCGAAATGATGCAAAATATCTGGGCTGACATCGCCACTGTCCATTAACTGCTCGAAGAGTAGCTTTGGATTGACGTTGGCGACTACTAGGTCAGCGGCCAGGTGGCTACCATCTGCTAGATGTACGCCACGTGCTTGGCCTTTATGGATATCGACTTGCGTAACCGCGCTGTCAGTGCGAATTTCTACACCGCGAGCGAGCGCCTCTTTCGCCATGGCTTGCGTAATCGCGCCCATGCCCCCCACAGCATGACCCCAGACTCCGGCTTGGCCATTAACCTCACCAACGACATGGTGCAGTAGTACATAGGCTGAGCCAGGCGCATAAGGGCTCGCAAAATGCCCGACAATGGCATCAAACCCCAGCAACGCCTTGATCGCGTCCGATTCGAACAGATCGTCGAGCATTTCACCGGCACTGACAGAGAAAAGCTTGACCAAAAAGCGCTTCTGGCGATCATTGAGCTGCTCAAAAGCGCGGCTAAGGCCGAACAACTTAAACAGGTCGCCAAAACCAATGCCGACTAAATTCGGTGGTGTAAGTAGCATGATCTCCTTAACCACGGGGACGACTTCGTCAAGGGCTTGATAGTAGTGGCCGAGTTGCAGCGCATCACGTTTAGAAAATGCCGCGAGTGATTGCTGGGTATCATTCAGCGCGGGGTAGCTTAGCAGACTGCGGCCGTCCGGCAGGGGCAGGAAGTTATTGATTCGCCTCGGCAAAATCGTCAAACCATGGGCATGTAGGTTCAAGTCTTTAATGATTTTAGGATGGAGCAGACTGACGGTGTAGCTGGCGACAGAATTTTTAAATCCCGGATGAAACTCCTCAGTCACCGCAGCACCGCCGACTATATTTCGGCGCTCAAGGACGGTGACTTTAGCACCGCTTTTTGCTAGGTACGCCGCGCAAACTAGACCATTGTGGCCACCGCCGATAATCACCGCATGTTTCGTCATCGATATTCTACGCTCTTGAGTATTAACGGGCCGCTGGTGTATGGTACGCGGCGTCTGCATTGCATGGCCACCGGGCCTGCGTCGCGGCTCCGAGCTTGCCTTATTATGACTGATTCCAGCACTGACAAGACCCCTAAGATAGACAAGCCGCAGTTGAGTATTTGGCAGCTCGCTTGGCCGGCCATTATCAGTAACCTGTTGTTCTCGGTAATTGGTTTGGTCAGCATTAAAATTGTCGGTTCCCTCGGCGCCTCTGCCGTAGCGTCTGTGACCACCGGCAATCGAGTATTCTTCGCCTTGCAGGCAGTTTTGATGGCCGTGTCGGCAGGCACCACAGCCATGGTAGCACGGTCGGTAGGCGCCAAAGATTTACTTGAGGCCGCCAAAGTCACCACAGTGTCGCTGTGGATTGGTAACAGCATCGCGATTATCCTGATGGTGCCCTGTATCGTTTATGCTGAAGCTGTCGCGGGTGTCTTCGGGCTGGACGAGGTGACGACGCTGGCGGCGGCGAGTTTTATTCGTTGGATCAGCCTGTTCAATGTTGCGTTTGCGGTCAACATAATTATCAGTGCTGCGCTGCGGGCGGCCGGCGATACTCGGACGCCGCTGTGGATCGGCATTTTGACGAATATCGTTAATGTTGGTCTGGTTTACTGGCTGGTGTTTGGTGGTTACGGTTTGCCGGCGATGGGGATCGCAGGCGCGGCGATCGCCAATGGGTTGTCATTTGCACTCGCAGCACTGGCCTATTTGGTGCTTTGGTACGGCGGTTTCCTTAAGATCGGTGTTGGTGGGCGCGGCTCAATGACTGAAAAGCGTATTCGTCAGTTAGTCGACATTGGTTATCCTGCTGGGCTAGAGCAACTGGTGTTTCAATTGGGCTTTGTTGCGTTTTTGTGGCTAGTGGGCAAGTACGGCACGGCAGCGTTTGCAGCCTATGGTATCGGTGTGCAGATATTGTCTATGTCGTTTGTTGTGGGCTTTGGGTTCTCTATCGCCGGTGCCACGTTGGTGGGTCAACACATGGGCGCCCGTGACCCTGTTGAGGCCATGCGCCAGGGATGGCGTGCCACAGCTATGGCCATCGCGAGCATGGTGTTGTTGAGTATTGTCATTGTGATATTTTCTGAGCCTATTGCACGCTTTTTGATCGACGACGATGAGGTGGTCAGGCTCACCGTCATCTTTATTCTAATTTTGGGGGTAGCCCAGCCGTTGATGGCCATCGAGTTTACCCTCAGCGGGTGTTTACGCGGTGCCGGCGATACGCGGTTTCCGCTGCGAACCACTCTCTCAGGGCTGGTGGGTGCGCGGGTAGGGCTGGCCGCGCTGTTTACCCTGCTGGGACTGCCCGTGGTATGGATTTATGGTTCTCTGATTGGTGACTACATCGTTAAGGCAAGCATGTTGGTCTGGCGCTTTAAGTCGGGTAAGTGGCAGCAAGTATTTTCCGATTCCGAGAAAAAGTTTGAAAAGTATACCTGATCAGCTCTTCTTCGCGGATGAACATCAGGGTATGTTGCTGACATTGATTGGGTTAATCTGCTAGATAGCGGTTTAAGAGAGGAAATAGACGTGAGAACAATCAAGGCAGTTTGCGCAATCAGCATGCTTTTAATGATCGCGGCTTGTATGACGACAAAGCCCGCAAGCGAGATGCTGCTGGGTTCGTGGCAGACGCAAGTAGGGGGTTTTCCGGTGACAATTGTGTACACCGCGACGGAGGTTAGTGTTGATGGGCAAGCGCCTGTCTCTTATCAACTGATGGGAGACCGTTTACAGATTGCCGAGGGTGGCAGCCAAGTACGCGTTCTGAAGTTCCCCGCCGCCGCTGAGATGACCCAAACTGACCCTATGACTGGCACGGAGCATCGATTTAGCCGCCGTTTATAATTCCTTAGTAGGTTTGCTGCTAGCCCCGCGTACAAACAGCTGGTTGTATATACAGTAGAGGGTGCGTAATATGCAGACTTCACTGTTACCTGGAATGCACGCGTGTGAATGCGGTTGTTGGCGATCTTCCCGTAGGGTACTACCGCGATAACGTCGCATTTCTATTTAAATTCGTACTTCAGCGTTATGCAGACCTGCTGACGCCGGTTGAGCGCGCCTACGGCGAGCAGTTTTTTCAGTTGTCCCTCCCAGCTCAGCGTTTTTATGTGCGACTAGCGCTCCGTAAGGGCCCGCTGTTTCGCAGTGATAAACTTCAGTACTCTGAAATTCCCGACATCGCGTCGGTCGCCATTGAGTTAATTGAAGCGGGCTACCTTAGCCAAGGCGAGAATGCGTCTTTTGATGCGTTGCTGCATCTATTAGTCAAGCCAGAGTTAAGTCGTTTTCGAGCGTTTGCTACTGCTGATGTATCGCCGCTAGCGGATAGCAGTAGGGAGACGCTGGTGGACAATCTGCTGGTGAATAGCAACGCCGCCGCATTGCGTGGCTTCATCAATTTTCACATCTACGAGCCACTCCAATTGCCGACTTTGCGGCTATTCCGCCTGTTATTTTTCGGCAATCTGCACCAGGACTTTACTGAATTTGTATTGAATGATCTGGGCATCCTCCCTTACGAGGATTACGCCATCGATCAAGAGACTCGTTTTTTCGATCGTCGTGAGTTACTCGAACAAGCAAACACGTTGGCTGAGTTGCGGGATCAGGCGCGGATGGTCATAGAGGCAGGTTCAGTCGCTGGGCTGCAGATATTTACCGATGAGCTACCTCAGAAGGTAGCACCTGAACTACAGCGACGGCTGGATAAGATAAATAATCGTGTTGCCAGGCAGCTTGAGCGCTATGGTGATTCTACGACAGCGTTGCAGTTATATGTACGCACAACGACAGGTATAGCGCGAGAACGTCGGATAAGGCTACTGGCGAATAACCCAAAACATTGGGCGGAAGCGCTCGATCTGTGTGCGCAAATTTTGATAGCGCCTGAAGATGAGTCCGAGCATGATTTTGCGGCGAATTTTGCGACACGTTTGTACCGTAAATTTGATGCCCAAGAACCTGCTTCGCCGAACTTTCCAAGCCAGCCAGCACAGTATTTTGCTGCCAAAGCCAACGCTATTCCGGCCTGTTTAGTGCGTGAAATATCCGTGATAAAAATACCTGAGCGCCGAGTGGAATTACTCGTAGCTGATTATTTCGAAGCGCTGGGTGATCGAGTTTTTTACGTTGAAAATACGCTGCTACCATCAATTTTTGGGCTGGCTTATTGGGACATCATCTTTGCGCCCGTGCGTGGGGCTTTTTTCAATCCGTTTCAGCGGGGGCCGGCCGATTTGTTTACCGGGGACTTCTGCGTCCAGCGTCGAGTCGCATTGCAAAATCGTTTGGCTGAATTAGCAACTATCGATGATTTAAGGCAGCGGGTTTTGGCGACTCAGCAACTGAAGGCCGGACGTGTGAACCCGTTTGTGCATTGGGGTGGTCTGTCGTCAGAACTATTGGAGAATTGTTTTGCACAGATACCGATAGCTGACTTTCATGCGATCTTTCAGCGGTTATTAGCCGACCCGCGTGCTAATCGTAGTGGATTTCCTGACTTGATCGTCTTTCCTGCCGCTGGTGGCTATCGGTTAGCGGAGGTCAAAGGACCTAACGACAAACTGCAAACCAATCAGATTCGCTGGTTAAGCTGCTTCAGTAAATGTGGCATCCTTCATGAGGTCGTTAACGTCTCATGGGCGTAGTGCTAACTAGCCAGTTTAAGGTCTCGGTCAGAGAGTTGGTCGAACAGGTTGAGCGCAGTGGCGACATTAATTTTCGGTTTTCGTCACGGAGTTCAGCGCTGGCAGGACTGCGTGGTCACCAGCGTGTTCAAAAAGCGCGTGGTGCGGCGTATGTGGCTGAGAAAAAGCTATCGACGCGTATCGAACGTGACGGCTTGTGTCTCGAGATTAGTGGCCGTGTTGATGGCTATTTTCCAACGGCAAGCCCAATGTTGGTGGAGGAAATCAAGACTACTCGGGGCGACCCTTCGATGATACCTGACAGCGTCAGATGCCTGCATTGGGCTCAAGCGCGGGTCTACGCACATCTGTTAGCAAAGGATCATGGTCTTGCAGATGACGAGGTAATTACCCTGCGATTATGCTATCTGGAGTTGGCTGACGATGCGGAATTTCTGTTGTCCGATCATTGGTCAGTAGCGGCACTGAAGGACTACTTTGACGGATTAATTGAGACTTATTTGGGTTTTTTGGCGGGGCTGCATGCTTGGCGACACCAGCGTGATAGAAGTATCGAGCAACTTGATTTTCCCTATGGCGAGTATCGTGCGGGTCAGCGCGATATGGCCGTCAGTGTGTATCGTACAATGATCGATGGTGGACAGTTAATTTTGCAGGCGCCGACGGGTATTGGAAAAACCATGGCTGCGCTGTTTCCTGCCATCAAGGTAATGCCTGCGGTAGCCTACGATAAACTGTTCTTTGTTTCCGCAAAGAACTCCGGACAGCAGATGGCGAGGGATGCTATCAACGATCTTAAGCAGCACGGTCTTGTACTGCGAGATATTACGTTGACAGCAAAAAGCAAAATCTGTTTCACCCCAGGCGCACCCTGCGCGGCTGAGCATTGTCGTTACGCAAAGGGGTATTACGACAAGCTGGCTGGAGTGCGCAGGGACGTGTTGGCAGCAAAGGGGTCGCTAGAACGAAGTGATATCGAAGCGTTGGCGCATAAGCACGAGATGTGTCCGTTTGAATTGGGGCTAGATCTATCATTAATTGCTGATGTTATTGTCTGCGATTATAATTATGTGTTCGATCCCGGCGTCTACTTACGTCGCTATTTTGACAATCCCACGCAGCGGTATGGCTTGTTAATGGACGAGGCTCATAATCTGGTTGATCGTGGTCGGGATATGTTCTCCGCGGAAATTTGCAAGGATGAGTTCCTGACGCTTCGTCGCCAGTGTGGTTCAGACTTGCCGGCTATTCGTCGTGCGCTCGGCGCTGTTAATGCACAATTTTTAACGCTAATAAAGCCCGTTAAGAATCGATTCGAACAAGACGGCTTTTACATCTGTGAGATTTTGCCCGACAAGCTTATGTCGACGTTGCGTCGGCTTTGTTTGGTGGTGGAAGATTGGTTGCAGTCGGACCAGCCAAGCTCTGAGTATACTGAATTATTGCAATCATATTTTGATTGGTTACGTTTCCTGCGGATTTCTGAGTCTTTTGATCGGCATTATCGCTGTTTGCTTATTCAGCGCCCTCAAGGTGTTGGGCTGAAACTCTACAGTATTAACCCTGGCCCGAACTTGGCCGTGGCAATGGCGCGGTTGACCTCGGTTGTTGGGTTCTCAGCAACCTTGATGCCGCAGCGCTATTTTCAAACATTGATGGGTATCGGCGAGAAGGCTAGCTGGTTCCAAATTGATTCGCCATTTGCTGCTGCTAACCTCGGTGTATTTGCTACCAGTTACATTTCTACCACTTATCGGGATAGGGCCGACAGTCTCTACGAGTTAGTAGACTCGATAGCGGTAATTGTCGCCCAGCGTTTTGGTAACTACTTGGTTTTCTTGCCGTCGTTTGCGTATCTTAATGAGGTGCGAGATAAATTAATTGAGCGTCATCCGGGTGTGACTCATGTGTCCCAGACGCCAGGGATGGATGAGGTGGCACGAAGTAATTTTCTTGGCCGTTTTAAGGGGGGTGTCGACGGCGAGGAGCCGACGACGTTAGTCGGCTTCGCGGTAATGGGTGGTATTTTTGGTGAAGGAATAGACTTAAAAGGTTCCCGACTTATTGGTGTCATTATTGCGGGTGTGGGGTTGCCGCAAATTGGTGTTGAGCGAGACCTGATAAAGACGTATTTTGAGCAGCCAGAGCAAGCCGGGCAAGGCTTTGAATTCGCCTATCAGTATCCCGCTATGAGTCGTGTACTGCAGACAGCCGGTCGAGTGATCAGAGGTGAGCAAGATCGCGGTATTATCTGCTTAATCGATAATCGCTTCAATGAGGCGCGCTATCGACGATTGATGCCCCCGCACTGGCAAGTTCAGGCGGCACGTAATCGTGAAATACTGGCACGTTCAGTGGCGGAATTTTGGCGTAAGACGGCGCTAACTAACCCTGTTAGTAATGATGTCAAAACGTATGTGCGATCACCGGACGATAGCGGGTTGCTAGAATAGTGCCGCATGTGTGATTAGCGATTGTTGCGGTTTCCATGACCGCTATTTGATCGACTATTTCTGCGCTGACGGTTATATCGCTGATTGTTGTTATAGCGATTGTTATAGCGGTGGTTATAGCGATGGTTGCTATAACGAAAGTCGTTGTAGCGAAGAAAGATCCCTGGTCCCAGGCCATAATACGGGTTCGGTCTATATCGATGGGTATCGCCATAGGTCAAAATAACATTGGGCTGTGTTACTACATTGGTGCGGTAATGGCGTTCGATGATTGTTGTGGGCTCGCTGTAACGACGAGTGGTACGTACAATGGTGTTGGAACGTTGTTTGATGACCTCGTCGCATTGGTGGCCGAGCCGCTCGGTATAGCAGTGTAAATGGCCATGTGCATCGTCGAAGTGACAATGGTCATAATCGGCCGCAGAGTGGGTTGTGTGTTGTTCGATATGAGTGCCAGTTCCAACAACCCTCGTTGTTTGTGTGGTTTCAGGGAACGCTGCAGCAGGCGTGAGCAACCAGACGAGCAGGGCGATACGATGCTGACCAATGGCTAAAGGTCGGAGAAAGGGCTGGGTAAACCGTCGGGTGCAGTGTGTTGCATATTTCATGGTGTGACTCCACGCGCTCTTCTAGCATTGAAGCACAGGTTAGTGGAGGTGGGATGAATTTAAGCTGAATATTATCAACTGCCGCATTTCTAATGACCCGGCGACTGGCACTCGAGGCATTGGAGGTAAAGGCCGGGTTTCTTGCTCATGTTGTGGAGTTCTTTTATTTGTTGGGTGAAGGGCAATGCAAGTTGCAGGTTGCTATGACCGATGAGGCTGACCATGGCGTCTGTGCCGCCTTCCATGAGTTCGCTGATAAGTCGTTCTCTGGGCGTCAGCGCTTTCTCTAGGTAGATGGTTTCGAAGTCAGTGATGTCTGCGATGGAGGCGGCGGCCCGCACGGCGTCATCGAGGTTTCCTATGGCATCTATTAAACCCAGATCGAGTGCGGTGGCACCCGCCCAGACGCGGCCTTGCGCGACGCTGTCGACGGCTTCGGGGCTCATGTTACGACCTTTAGCCACCAGACCTATAAATTGAGCGTAGGTATGGTTGATGGATTGAGAAAGAATTTTTTCTACTGTCGGGTTGATAGCTTGCAGTGGGTTAAGGGCGCCGCTTAGTGTTGTGGTGCCCACGCCATCCGAATAAATGCCGAGTTCCGCGAGGCTTTGGTCGAGTGTTGGGAATAATAAGAAAGTACCGATAGAACCGGTGATAGTTGTCGTCGATGCGAAAATTCTGTCAGCTGTGGCGGCTATCCAGTAACCACCCGATGCGGCGTAAGTGCCCATGGATACAATGACAGGTTTGCCTTCCTGTTGGGTCAGTTCGAGTTCGTAACGAATATGCTCGGAGGCGCTAGCACTGCCCCCAGGGCTGTCAATTCGAACGACTAGGGCCTTGACGGTTTCATCTTCCCGGGCGCGCTTGATAAGTTCAGCCATGGAGTCGCTGCCGATGCTACCGGCTGGTTGGTCGCCGTCGAGAATATTACCTTTGGCGGTGATGACGGCGATCTTGTCGCTGCTTGGGTTGTTGACAACCATAGGTGGCCGTGTCGCAAGCAGGTAGTCGCGAAAGCCGATGTGCGAGAAATCCTCACCACTGTCACTGCCGATGTTACTGCCTACTACCGCATGAACGCGGGCGAACCACTGCTTGCGACTGATCTGTTCATCGACGAGTCCTTGCTGAACGGCGAGTCGTCCAGCGTCACCACCAACGCCATCGAGCAGTTTATCGTAGGTGTTTATGTGCTGATTCAGTGTCTCGGGTGCGAGACCGCGCAGGTCACCCACGCGCGCTAGATACTGCTGCCATAGAACTTGTAGCCAGCCGAGGTTGGCTTCTTTTGCGTCAGCCGACATATCGTCCCGGAGATAGGGCTCTACCGCACCTTTGTAGGTGCCGACTTTAAAGATATGAAATTGTACCTTAAGTTTGTCGAGCGCCGATTTGAAATAAGTCGGATAAACACCCATGCCTGTCATGAAAACGCCGCCAAAGACCTCAAAGCTCTGTTTGTTGAGAAAAAGATGGTCGGCGTGGGCGGCAAGGTAATATTGGCTTTGGCTATAGCTTTCAGCATAAGCAAAGACGAGCTTGCCAGCGGCTTTGAAGTCGTCGATGTGGACGCCAATTTCCTGTAGTTGGGCCATGCTAACGCCCTGCATTCCGCTAAGTTCTAGGACGAGTGCTTTTACACGGTTGTCGTTTTTGGCGGCACTGATGGCAGACGTAACATCGCTCAGTAACGTTTCTGATTCTTGCTCAATGGTATTGCCCAAGAGGCCAGCTAACGGGTCAATGGCGCGCTTTTGCTCGACGATAGTGCCGGTGGGATTGATGATCATAGCGGTGCTGTCGGGTATGGAAACCTGTTCTGTCTGAGAAAAGATAGCGACCAGAACAACCACTAAAATGCAGAGGAACAGCAGGTTGCCGACAAAATTTTTGATAGCGGTGACGCTGCGCCAGATACCGCGAAGTAGTCGTCCCATGTTACAGGTGCTCGATTAAAAATATGACTGTCAATTCTAGCATATACTGCGACCGCTATGCTGACACGGGTGGCCGTGTTTGCTTCAAGGTATTTTGCTTCAAGGTATAGGGGCGCTGAGACTAGACCGTGAATTAAGGAACTGTTGTTCGAATAACATGGTACCTTAAGGCTAATCAAATCACCGGGAATCTCAACGTCGTTAGCGATATCCTCGGTCGATAAAATATCATTTGTCGAGGTCGTCATGGATAATATCTATCAGAATCAGCTTGACCGACAGGCTGCCAACTTTGCGGCTTTGTCACCGTTAAGTTTCGTTGCCCGTGCTGGCAACCTGTATCCGCAGGCTGAAGCTGTGGTTCATGGTGATTTAAGCCGCAGTTGGGGCGAGGTCTATCAGCGCTGCGTGCTGATGGCGTCGGCATTAGCTGCTCGGGGTATTGGTAAAGGCGATACGGTGGCTGTGATGTTGCCCAACATTCCAGAAATGTTTGAGGCGCATTTTTTTGTCCCCATGACAGGGGCAGTGCTCAATGCGATTAATACGCGCCTAGATCCCAAGACTATTGCTTTTATTCTGGATCACGCGGAAGCCAAGGTGCTGTTCACTGATCGGGAATACGCTGTGGTAATCACTCAGGCGCTGGCCTTGAGTCAGCGTGATATTCTGGTGGTAAATGTCGAGGATAGCTTATTTGACGGAGGCGTTAATATCGGTGATCTGACATTTGACGACTTACTTGCCACCGGAGACCTCGACTACACCTGGCAGTTGCCAGAGGACGAGTGGGATGCAATTTCGCTGAACTATACGTCCGGTACAACGGGTAACCCTAAAGGGGTGGTGTACCACCATCGCGGCGCATATCTTAATGCGGCGAATAATGCCATTACCTGGGAAATGGGCCTGCACCCGCGCTACCTGTGGACGCTGCCGATGTTCCATTGCAATGGCTGGTGCTTCCCATGGACGCTGGCCGCGACGGTAGGAACGACGGTGTGTTTGCGCCAAGTGCGAGATCAGGAGGTATTTGACGCATTGCGAACTCACCAAGTCAGCCATTTCTGCGGTGCTCCAGTGGTGCTCAATACCCTGGTTAACGCCCCAGATGCTTTTAAACATGGTTTAGACCCGGCAATAACCGGTCGCCGCATTAAGGTAATGACAGCGGGAGCAGCGCCACCTGCCGCGGTTATTCAGGGGATGGAGAGTCTGGGTTTTGACGTAACCCAAGTCTACGGTCTGACAGAAACCTATGGTCCCATGGTCGTGTCGGCCTGGCGCAGTGACTGGGATGAACTGAGTCCCTCGGAGCGAGCCAGTCTTAAAGCACGTCAGGGTATCGTGTCTATTCTTGGTGGTGAGGTGATGGTCGCTGACCCGCAGTCACTTGCTCCGGTCGCGTGGGATGGAGAGACGCAAGGTGAGATCATGATTCGCGGTAATATTGTCATGAAGGGTTATCTGAAAAACCCGACCACAACGCGTGACGCGTTTGAAGGTGGTTGGTTTCATTCTGGCGATCTCGCCGTTTGTCATCCCGATGGCTATATCCAGATCAAAGATCGTTCAAAAGATATTATCATCAGTGGCGGCGAGAATATTTCGAGCATTGAGATAGAGGACATTTTGTTCCGTCATCCGAAAATTCTGGAAGCTGCAGTAGTGGCTAAATCAGATGCGAAATGGGGTGAGCATCCCTGCGCTTTTGTGACGCTTAAGGAAGGCGAAATCCTCACTGCGGAAGCGGTTATAGACTGGTGTCGTGAGCATCTGGCGCGTTTTAAGGTGCCGCGAACCGTCATCTTCAGTCCACTAGTGAAAACTTCAACCGGTAAGGTGCAGAAGTTTTTGCTGCGTGAGACCGCAGAAGCACATAATACTTAAGGCCGGATGATGTTCAATTGTGGACGTCGGAGATCACTAGCTGGTGTCACGTGTTTGAAGTAATCCCAGATCACTTCCGTGGTGATGAAGCGGTGAAGGTAGGGGCCGACTCGTTTGGTCGAGAGGTTAGGATAGTGCGCTATTTTGCCCCCCGCCCAAAAGTGGCCCAAACCAGCGATCTTTTGATACAAAATTTGGCCGCCGCCATCGCACTGGTACCATCCGATTTGTTGCACGACATCTTGACGCGCCTGAACTTGGGTCGTGCAATCGAAACGTCTGGACCAGTCTTTAGCGGTCGCTAGTTGAGCCGGTTTGTCGAGTATCAAGCCGTTGCCGTAATCTACTGGGCCGCCATCAACAGGGTTTAATGGGTCGCTGTCACCGAAGATGAGCAAGAGTGATTGGGCTTTTACAGACTCGGCGCCCTCGGCCCAGAGGTGGCCGCTAACAGACACGTATGCGCTAAATGCGTCGCCTTGCTGTAACGTCACACGCTGCACCATCGCACCGCCACTGGAAAAACCTACAAGGTAGTTTTTGTCGGGATTAATCGCGTATTCGACGCTTAGGCGTTGCTTTAGCGCCGCGAAAAAAGCCACATCATCGATATCTTTAGGTGCTTTATCATTCGCTGGACCTGCTCTGCCTGAGCCATCGTTGAATGCGCGGCCGAGCGCGTTGGGCGCCACCACTATATAGTTGTTTGCATGGGCATGACGCACAAAGTCGCCCATATAGAGCATTTGTTGGCCATTGCTGCCGGTCCCGTGCAGCAACATGATCATTGGTGCCGGTTCGTTGCCAAGTGCCGGTGGTACATAAAGCCAATAACTGCGGCTGCGACCCTGAAACTGATCTTCTAGCAGGCGCGCACCAAGCTGACTCTCGGCGTTCGCTGCATTAACTTTTTCTTGTTGGACGACATTTTCTAGCGACGTATTCGTAGCAGGGGTTGCCGCAGGTGAATTCGCTCGACTGCCACAGGCAGTTATATTGAGCACGCTAAGAAAGCCGAGCAAAAGCGCCAGCGCTGTCACTTTCAGGCCCTGAGATGAAAATCGCCGAGTTCGGCTAGTTGGCTGAGTGATAATATGGTCTCCGCGGTATGCCGGGCGCTAAGAATGACAGACCCCCGGATAATAAAGCATGAAAGTAGCTTACAGCTAAGCAAAAATCTACTTCGTTGTGATCATGCCAATTTGTACGTGCCTGTAGTGGAAAAGGCGGGCGGCGAGTAAACTCAATCAGACAAGTCTATGCGAGCGGTGAACGCGATGAAAACCAGTTCTAACATTAAGATTTCGCCAGCGCGTGCGGTTGATGCATTGCTTATCGCTGAGCTTTCACGCGATTTGATTGAGACCGGCCTTGGCTGGCGTTGGCGCGCAAGTCGAGTACTGGCCATGATGCGTGAACCTGAATGCGTTGTGCTGACAGCACGCACGGGGGAGACCATGATGGCGTTTGCTATCATGGAATTCCACGCCACTCACGCGCACCTGAATCTGTTGGCCACCGCAGCGGCCCATCAACGCCGGGGACACGCCCGGCGTCTACTCGACTGGCTCGTTGATTCTGCGCGAATAGCAGGACTGGAACGCATCATCGTTGAGGTGCGCGCTGACAATGCTAAGGCGCTGGCTTATTACGCTAACCTTGGATTTACCTGTAAACGCCGTCTGGTTGGCTACTATGCGGGGCGTGAGGACGCGTTGCAGTTGGTCCGTCTCCTGATGGATCCCAAAACGGCCGCTGGTCGACCCCTTTGAGTTCTTCGCAGCCATTGTGGCGTTGGTCCGAGTTGTGCGCGGTCTTTGGTCTTTCGAGCCAACCGGGTGCCGATATTCAAGGCCTGTGTATCGATTCAAGGCGCGTGCAATCCGGTGATTTGTTTATTGCGCTAGCAGGTGATCCAGGCCCTCGTTTTAACGGCGCCGGTGGTGCTAGCCGTGATGGTCATGAATTCGTCGCATCGGCAGTCAGCAAAGGTGCCAGTGGCCTTATGTTGTCGCAGGCTATAGCGTCTGCAATGACGTCGGATGTGCCCGTTTTGCAGGTCCCGGACACGCTTGATGGCCTTTGGCGGCTTGGTGAGGTTGGACGTCAGCGTATGCAGGGCAAGGTCGTCGGTATTACCGGCAGCAGTGGCAAAACTACCGCGCGTCAATGGCTCGAAGTGCTTCTCGGTGTTCAGGGTCGCACCCATGCGTCGGTGGGTAGCTTTAACAATCATTGGGGCGTGCCCCTATCACTTGCTCGCATGCCGGCTGACAGTGATTTTGGCCTATTTGAAATTGGCATGAGTCACCCGGGAGAGATCGAGCCCCTAGCAGTTTTGGCGCACATGGATGTTGCGCTGGTGCTGAATGTGTCACCTGCGCATCTGGGGCAATTTGAAAATATCGAAGGCATTCGCCGCGAAAAGCTATCAATTGCAGCGGGGCTCAAGGCCGGCGGGACTCTCGTTGTGCCTGCAGACCTTAATCTCGATGGCGTTAATCTCGCCGGTATTAATCCAGATGGCGCGAGTGACAATAACGTGGGCGAGACGCGGGTGTTGACCTTTGGTCTGGGGGAAGACGCTGACGTATATGGTGTGGCTGAGTACCACCACGATTATACGCTAGTGCAGGTTGAGAGTCTTGGCCAGCGCTGGAGCTACCGCTTGCAGGCTGGTGGCGAACATCGCGTGTTAACGTCATTGGCGAGCTTTGCAGTCTTGCTTGCGCTAGGCGCCGACCTAGATCAGGCTTCGCAAGACATGCCTCAGCTGACAATGCCCGCTGGCCGCGGCGATGAGGTATTGATCGGTCAGCGATATGTGATAGACGACAGCTATAATGCGAACCCGGTCAGCATGGGCTATGCCCTGAAATCTTTGAGTGATCGGGGGGGGAATACTCAGAAGGTGGCGTTACTTGGTGAGATGCTAGAGTTGGGTGTCCAGGGCCCAGAAATGCATCAGCAACTACTGCCTGCCTGCGCTGGATTTGACGGCGTTATTACCGTCGGCGATGGCTTTGCTGATTGGGATGCCGGGGTCTTAGGATCACGCTATTGGGGACACTTTAATAAGGCTGCAGAGATTGATCTAGCGCTGCTGGTGGCGAAGTTGGACGATGATGCTGTCATGCTAATCAAGGGTTCAAATCAGGTTTTTTGGGTTAATGATTTTGTTAACACGTTACGTCGGTATTTAGTTGAGCTGTCTGGATAAGCCAGTTTTTAGAACCCCCACCATCGGTCGGTCGATATTTGGCACTTGATTATGACCGGCTGAGTGCTCATTCCTGTACGCCAAAGGATGCATTTGTCTGCGCCTTAAAATGGGCGGACGTGTGTTTGTTGATAAGTTAGGCAGACGATTTCGAAATTTGCGAGTCAATCTCAAGACAGCTCGCAACTACGTCTGCACTTACTGTGTGCCTGATCGTAAGGGCTTGCAACCTACTTGTAATGAATTGGCCGCAACGAAATTGCGCAAAGCTGTGAGATTGCTATAGCAGGCTGCGGATGCTGACAAGCTGCGGAGTACCGGCGGCGAACCGCGGGTCATGCTAAAGGTTGGATGATTCCCATTGGGTGTGACACGGCTACACATGGACGATGCCAGGCTCACAACCAATGGCAAGCTGTAAGGGCGCACACGTTTGGTGATTCGTGAGTTGGGCATAACGCGTAGCAAAGTCACCTCGATACCGTCAATCTCATTCGCTTTCAGCAGATTGCTCGTGGCGGTGATCTGGCAGCTGTGTTGAGTGGCATTGACCGACAGCTTCTCGATTCAGCGTCGCATCAGGCGTTGCCGCAGTCGCAAAATATATTGGTGAGAGCCCCAGCTGGTAAAAAGCTCACTTTTTTGACTGAGACTACCGTGACGAAGTTCATTGATGGCTGACAACCCATAAATCTGAAGGCCGACTATACTGAGGTTACGTTTGTCAGTTCGGTTTGATCTCATGCGCTCCAAAGTTAGTTGCCTGTTAACGTCTACCCTATTGTGCCTTTCAGGATGCACGAGCAACCCGTTAACATCTTGGTACGGCCCGCTGCAATCGGCAGGGATGGCAGACCGACACCGTCTAATCCGATCAACTCATTGGGTTTTGTCGCAAGAGACGCGGCTTTATTTAGCGATGCCCACGGGTAGCCAATTTAGTGCCCCTGTGCATACGCAGTTGATGACACGTTTTGGTCGTTACTATCACAACCTGCAGGAAGGTACCGAGCAGGAAACACTTGCTGCGGCATTTATCAGTGCGCGCCAGGCGGGTCTCGATGTAGTGGTATATCCTGTGATAACGCGACGTCAGCAAAAACAGGGCGCCAGCGAAGTCGTTAGGCGCAAAGCACGGATCCGCGATATACAGCCAGGGCTTTTTGACATGGATCTGGGGTTGTATACCGTTGGAGAGAAGCAAAAAGTCGATCAATTTCAATTTCAGTCCCGAGCTGGTGCATTAACGGCGCACGAAGAAGATGTATTTTGGAAGCCCCTAGATGCCTACTTGCGGCTTCTTAGCGAGTATTAATAGACGATATGCGCCCGGCACGTTGATCCACATAGATAAAGGTTGTGTACAATAGTCGTAAGCCATGTGGTCAAATTGATCTCGCAGGTCGGCAAAACGACGTCGATTATTGATTCAACGATTGTTACAACGAGGAGGGTGCAATGGCCCCGTTACTGTCTTATTCATTACTTAATGAATTAGAACAACTTAAGGATAAAGAGCTGCCACCCATTCATTTGTGGGACCCGCAGGACGTTAGCGACATCGACATGGAGATCGGTGACGACGGCACTTGGTATCACGATGGCGATGCCATTAAGCGACAACGTCTGGTCAGATTATTTTCGACGCTGTTGCGGCTTGAAGCGGATGGTGAGTACTACCTCGTCACGCCGGTTGAAAAATGTCGCGTTAGCGTCAAACGTGCACCTTTTATGGCCGTGCTCATGACCGCGACGGGTAGCGGCAAAAACCAACAGCTTACGTTTACGACTAACGTCGCCGATGACGTGGCCATCAACGCACAACATCCCATGGTGTTTCAACGAGATAACTCAGGTGTCTTTGTGCCGTTGGTAGAGGTGCGAGATGGTTTGTTGGCCTTGCTCGACCGCAATGTTTACTACGCGCTCATGGCGTTGGTATGTTGCGATGCTTTTGAAGGCGAAGACTTTTACGGGTTTTGGAGTAACGGTGTATTCTTTCCGATGCAGCTCGCGAGTGACGTCGATTCCAAGGTCTAGAAGAGGTGCAGGGTGCGTTTGGTTCACAACCTACCCTGGTGCAGGTCTCAGTGCACCAGGACCTGCACCGTCAGTGCTACATATTACCGTAATTCGGGCCGCCGGTACCCTCTGGAACAACCCAATTGATATTCTGTGACGGATCCTTGATGTCACAGGTTTTGCAATGAATACAGTTTTGAGCGTTGATTTGAAATCGCTTGGAACCATCAGGTTCGTCCACTACTTCATAAACCCCCGCTGGGCAGTAACGCTGGGCGGGTTCGTCATACATGGGAAGATTGTGGCTGATAGGGATTGATGAGTCAGCCAGCTGTAAGTGACAGGGCTGGTTTTCTTCGTGCGAGGTATTGGTCAGAAATACAGAAGATAACTTGTCAAAACTGATAATTCCGTCAGGTTTTGGATAGTCTATTTTTTCAGACTTGGCAGCAGGTTTCATCGCAGCATAATCTGGCTTGGGATCCGACAGCGTTATAGGCATCTTACCGCGGAAAATGTATTGATCGATCCAAGTCATGGCAGAACCGAGGAATAAGCCGAACTTGTGTAGCCACGAAGACGTATTGCGTGCCACGTAAAGCTCTTCATACAGCCAAGATGACTTGAACGATTCTGGATAGCCATTCAGCACTTCGTAACCTGCAGAGCCGCTCTTGAGTGCATTGAAGACGGCTTCAGCGGCAAGCATGCCGGACTTCATGGCAGTGTGTGTGCCTTTTTGCTTGAGATTGTTTAGAAAGCCAGCATCATCGCCTACCAACAAACCGCCAGGCATGACCAGTTTAGGCAATGAATTCAAGCCGCCTTTAATGACCGCGCGCGCACCGTAAGCGATACGTTTGCCACCTTCCAAATACTGTTTGACGAATTTGTGGTGTTTGAAGCGCTGAAACTCGTCGAATGGGCTCAGATGTGGGTTGCTGTAGCCCAAGTCGACGATCAAACCAATCGCTATCTGGTTATCTTCTAGGTGGTAGATGTAAGAGCCACCCAGCGTCTCACCAGGAAAGTGGCCAAGGGGCCAGCCAACCGTATGAACTACCTTGCCAGGCACGTGCTTCTCTGGCGAGATATCCCAAACTTCTTTAAAGCCGATGCCGTAGTGCTGGGGGTCTACATCGGCATCGAGTTTGTATTTTTCGATGAGTTGCTTGCCAAGATTGCCACGACAACCTTCGGCAAAAATAGTGTACTTGGCACGCAGCTCGTAGCCCGCTTGGTAAGACGGCTTGTGTTCACCATCGGCAGCCACACCCATATCGCCAGTCGCGACGCCAGCAATGGCGCCGTCCTCATTATATAGAACCTCGCTGGCAGCGAATCCGGGGAATATATTGACGCCTAACTCTTCCGCCTGTACCCCCAGCCATCGGCACAAATTCGCGAGACTAGTGGCGTAGTTGCCTTGGTTGTGCAGCGCTGTCGGCACAAGCAAGGAGGGAAGACGCATACCCTGATGGTCGTCTATCAAGTAATAAACGTCGTCCTCAGTGACGCTGTTATTCAATGGCGCACCCATTGCTTTCCAGTCGGGGAACAACTCGTCTAGGGCTCTAGGTTCGACAACAGCGCCGGAAAGAATATGAGCGCCAATTTCTGAACCTTTCTCAACGAGGCAGACGCTGTAGTCTTCGCCGGCTTCTTGCGCCATTTGCACGAATCGAATGGCTGTGGATAGTCCAGCAGGACCACCTCCAACTACTACCACATCGAATTCCATTGATTCTCTTTCCACAGCTAACACTCCTTGATTTACTCTTTTATGCATCTAGTACGTCATTGTATGAAAAGTGGCGCATTAAAGGAAATAACTCGCGTCTATTTAGCCTTATAATTGCATATCAGGCGGGTGCAAGGCATATATGCAATAAAAACAGGGTTTTAGACGATTGCCTGAAGATTTTTCTACTATTGACCGAAAAACCATTAAACGGCAGAATACGCGATCTCGATATCCATCGACAGCTGTTCGCCTTATTTTAGCAGCCGCTGTCCTTCATTTTTTGATCAGATCTATGATAAGCAGAGGAATTTCATGAAAGTTCTCGTAACCGCCAAGCGCGTTGTCGACTACAACGTGAGTATCCGCGTCCTGAGTGATAACAGCGGCGTCGATTTAAACAATGTAAAAATGTCCGTCAATCCATTCGACGAGATTGCTATTGAAGAGGCTGTTCGACTCAAAGAGGCGGGCAAAGTTGAGGAAGTTATCGTCGTTTCCATCGGAACTTCAGCATGTCAGGAGCAGATCCGCACGTGTTTGGCGCTGGGAGCAGATCGCGGCATTTTAGTTGAAACCGATGAAGACATGCAGCCACTAGCTATTGCTAAGTGCCTGAAGGCAATTGTTGATAAAGAGCAGCCCGGGCTGATTATAGCCGGTAAACAGGCAATTGATGGTGATAATAGCCAAACCGGCCAAATGCTAGCAGCACTGGCTGGTTTGTCTCAAGCAACCTTTGCTTCAAACATCGACCTAGACGCCGATTCGGCAACAGTGACCCGTGAAATTGACGGTGGCTTGGAGACGATCACCGTCAAACTGCCAGCGGTTATTACCACAGACCTGCGCCTGAATGAGCCTCGTTATGCGTCTTTACCTAACATAATGAAAGCCAAGAAAAAGCCCGTAGATATTATGACGCCAGCGGATCTCGGTGTTGATGTCACGCCGCGCATCAAAACGATAAAAGTCACACCACCAGCAGAGCGCAAAGCCGGCATCATTGTTGACAGTGTCGAACAGCTGGTTGATAAATTGAAGAACGAAGCGAAGGTAATCTCATGAGTATTTTAGTTATTGCTGAACATGATAACAAAACGATCAAAGCGGCGACTCTGGTTGCTGTTGCTGCTGCGCAAGCTGTTGGTGGTGATATCGATATTCTTGTTGCAGGTGCTGATTGTTCTGCAGCGGCAGATGCCGCGTCGAAGATTTCTGGTGTTACCAAGGTGAGAGTTGCTGACAACGCGGCCTATGCTCACGGTCTGGCTGAAAATATTGCTGACTTAGTGGTAGCCATCGGCACCGATTACAGCCATATACTTGCGGTATCAACAACATCAGGTAAAAACTTTATGCCTCGCGTCGCCGCACTACTCGATGTCGCACAGATCTCCGACATCAGTGTCGTTGTCAGTGCTGACACATTTGAGCGGCCTATTTATGCCGGCAACGCTATTGCTACTGTACAATCGAGCGATGCGATCAAGGTGATAACCGTACGTGGTACAGCCTATGACGCCGTCGCTGCAGATGGCGGAAGTGCCAGTGTTGAGGCGCTCGACATCGTCAAGGACGCAGCGCTGAGCAGTTGGGTTAAAGATGAAATCGCGAAGATGGACCGCCCTGAACTGACTGCTGCTAGTGTCATTATTTCTGGCGGCCGCGGTATGCAAAGCGAAGAAAACTTTAAGATGCTAGAGTCAGTCGCAGACAAGCTAGGCGCTGCTATCGGCGCATCGCGCGCTGCTGTTGATGCAGGGTTCGCGCCTAACGATATGCAGGTCGGGCAAACTGGCAAGCTCGTAGCGCCTGATTTATACATTGCAGTGGGCATCAGTGGCGCCATTCAACATCTGGCTGGCATGAAAGATAGCAAGGTAATCGTTGCTATCAACAAAGATGCTGACGCACCTATTTTTCAGGTTGCAGATTACGGTCTCGTCGCTGACTTGTTCACTGCTGTGCCTGAATTTGAAGCTATGTTAGGTTAGTAGTATTTGGCGGCAACCACCCCACACATGGGTCAACTTGCCGCCAAACACTCAGTATTTTAATGATCCCCAAACGATTCTATTTTGACGGCGCCGGCTGCCGTTTATCAGCCATTGACTTTGGTTCTGCCGACAATCCTCCCGTCGTTCTCGTCCATGGTATGAGAGACCATGCGCTCAGTCTTGGTGGCATAGCCGAGGCGCTGAGTAGCAGCTATCATGTTATAGCAATCGATTTACGTGGCCATGGGCATAGTGACAACCCTGGCGCCTACGCCATGGCGCAATTCGTTGCAGATCTACGCGCGCTAATCTTGTTTTGTCAAATCGAGTTGCCTATGCTCATCGGGCATAGCTTGGGTGGTCATATCGTTGGCCGCTACGCGATGGCATATCCCGATCAGTTGGCGCGGCTCGTTTTGCTCGACGGTATGGGACCGCCGCGCGAACCTAACCTTCCCGGAGATAATGACAAGCAGTTGACATGGCGCGGCCAGGTAGACACCGCATTGAGTGCATCAGTCGCTCAAAGAGCCATGGTAGATCATGACGATGCCCTGCAGCGCCTGCTTCGTAATAACCCACGGCTGTCATCAAAACTAGCCCGTCAGATAATCGACGAGGGTGTCGAGGCGCATCCAACGGGCGGTATTCGCTGGCGCTGGGATCCCGCCATGACATTGGTTTGGCAAACCTTTTCTATGATAGAAAGCGAACAGCAGATGCATTGGTTTAGCTGTCCTGTGTTGATAGTGACGGGTGATGAAGCCTTGAACTACTGGATCAATGCGGGCCTTGTTTCGCAGGTCGACGAGTCGCTGCATCAATCAGAGCTGACTCGCCGACTGGCGCTGTTTGACAATGCTCAGCACGTGGTCATCGAGCAGGCCGGGCACATGCTCCACTATGATCAACCCGACCGTTTGAATCAGTTACTGCTCGAGTTTTTGTCGCGTCGGATCCTCTTGAATTCCTCTGCCACAGGACTTGCTATGACTGACCCCACTAGCTAGGGTCTGCATTTGGTGCTGATCGGGTGTTAGGCCGATATTGAATTAGGCGTTAGGTCAGTGTCTAGTCGTGACAACAGGAATATTTTTAGATGACCATTTCAATTAGTCAGGCCTCCACCATTGCAACCCTTATTTTACAGGGGTTCGACGCCTATCGGCGCGAGTTTCAAACCATTACTCGAGGCGCTCAAGGGCGTTTTGAGCGTGCTGATTGGCAAGCAGCGCAACAATCGGCGGCTGATCGTATTACCTTGTATAGGCACGCCACCCATATGACCAAAGAAACCTTGGGTGAGATGATCTCGCCCGACCGTTTGCCGGTGGAAGACTGGTCTGTGATCAAGCGGGAGTTCCAAACGCTCATTCGCAAACGACCAGACTTTGATCTGGCAGAAACGGTATTTAATTCTGTTTTTCGTCGTACATGGGATGGGCAATACTTGTCTGATCATTATGTGTTTGTTGAGGAGCCCTTGCTGCCACGTCCTCAGTTTGACGCCGATCTTTCACGGCGCTATGGGCCGTCTTATGATTTAGGCGGGTTGTTGCAACAACTTCTCAATGACGCAGGGTTCGCCATTCCCTGGATTGATCAAGGGGGGTGTATTGCTCAGATAGTGGCCACCATGCGTAGCGCGATTCCTTTGCTCAGGCAAAGCACCGAGGTACGTTTCAATATGTTGAAGGCGGTATTCTATCGTAATAAAGGCGCCTATTTAGTCGGTAAAATAAGTGTTGGGGAGCATCAGTTTCCGCTTGCGATACCTATTCATAACGCGTTTGATACGGATGACTCAACTGCAGGACTGTTTGTTGATACGGTGATCTGGACCGACAGCGACTTAAGTATCATTTTTAGCTTTACGCGTGCTTATTTCATGGTCGACACGGATCATCCCAATGAACTGGTGACCTATCTACAGGAGCTTTTGCCGAATAAGAAACGATGGGAGTTGTATACAGCGCTGGGTTACTACAAACATGGAAAGACCGAGTTCTATCGCGGTTTTCTCGACCATCTCGAGGCCTCTGACGATCAGTTTGTGTTGGCCGAAGGTATTAAGGGTCTGGTGATGACTGTGTTTACACTGCCGTCTTATCAAATAGTCTTCAAAATTATCAAAGATAAATTCGCGCCTACCAAATCGGTTACGCGAGAACAGGTCAAGGATGCCTATTATCTTGTCAAGACACACGACCGCGTGGGTCGTATGGCAGACACCCAAGAATTCACTAACTTCAAGTTTCCGCGGTCTCGGTTCTCTGATGTCCTACTGCAAGAGCTGCAAAAAGTCGCGGCCTCATCTGTCACAGTGACCGATGAACACGTCGTTATTAGCCACCTGTATACCGAACGTCTGATGACACCGCTTAATTTGTATATCCGAGATAAATCTGATTTCGAGCTAAGCCAGGTTCTGGACGAATATGGCAATGCCATTAAGCAACTGGCCGCGGCGAATATTTTCCCCGGCGATATGCTGTTAAAAAACTTTGGCGTAACGCGCCATGGTCGTGTAATTTTCTATGACTACGATGAAATTTGCTACCTAACCAAGGTGAATTTTCGTCGGATACCGCCGCCGCGCTACCCCGAAGACGCCATGGCATCAGAGCCTTGGTATAGCGTCGGCCCTAATGATGTATTTCCTGAAGAGTTCAAAAACTTTCTATTCAGCTCAGGCAGGCTTAAGGAATTGTTTTGTGAGCACCATGCGGACTTGTTTACTGCTGAGTTCTGGGAAGAGCTGCAAGACAATATCCGTCACAACCGAATCATGGACGTGTATCCGTACCGCCAGAAGCGTCGATTCGAACGTTTACGGTCACCCAAAGGTCAGGCTACTGGTATATGATCGGACGTCAAAAGTTAAACAGCGCCGAGCTGAACCGAGCGCATATTACGCGTCGTCGAACATATCTGGCTGCTCAGCAACAATGACATCATGTAGGGGTTGAAAGCTGAACCATCCTCCGGCGGCAGAACCTACCTGACGCTGAGTATGAGCCGCGACATCTGGACGAATATGGACGGGCTTACCGACAGCTTCAGCCATCAATTGCGATTGGCAAGTGCGCTCCATGGTAATAAACCACCAAGCCGCTTCATCGATCGTCTGACCGACAGTCAGCAAGCCATGGTTCTGCAAGATCGCGGCTTTTTTGTGACCCAACGCGCTGGCAATACGTTCGCCTTCGGAGGTGTCCAGCACGACACCGGTGAAATCATCAAACAACACATGCTCGTCATAGAATGCACAGGAGTCTTGCGTTAGTGGGTCGAGCAAACGTCCCAGGGAGGACCAGGTCTTGCCGTACAACGAGTGGGTATGAGCTGCTGCTGTAACATGTGGCAAATTCTTGTGGATCTGCGAGTGAATGGCGAAAGCTGCGCCATTTAGCGGCCCGCTTCCTTCGACAACCTCGCCCTCATGATTAACCCGGATTAAGTCGGATACGCGCATTTGTTTGAAGGATCGCCCGAACGGGTTGACCCAGAAAGAGTCCAAGTGCTCCGGGTCGCGGACGGTGAAATGTCCCGCGACGCCCTCATCAAAACCGAATTTACCGAACAAACGCAGGGCCGCCGTTAGTTTACGTTTTCGCGCCTTACGTTCTTCTGCTACCGACGCGTACGTTGGTGGGTAGTTAACTAAAGCATTCGGATTGACTGCAGGGGCGGTTAGATTGGACTTAGCTTCTGACATGATTAACTCCTTGATGGGTCGGCTGTCTTTTATCGCCAATAACAAACACTGATAGGCTGCCGTCAATGTTCACGTATCGTCAATTACACGGCATAATTAGCGCGCAGCAATGAGTGACAGTGGGTCATGCAAATGATGGTGTCGTGAATAATAACCATGTTTGCTGCCCAACACCAAGTCTGCCGAAAACTCTTTATGGGACGTTGGGAGTAATACGCCACACAGCGCTTTATGCAACGCTTCATACGAGAAACGTTGGCTCAAATTCTGCGTTTTTCGGGCTGTCGAGTGCGGCTCAATGGCGACTGGTCGATTAACCTTATGATTAGATGACATTATAGGTTGCGGTTTGTTCATAGTCTGGAATAATCCCAGTCTGTCTTACGAAACCTGCATTGATGAATGTTCCTGGGATTTTCTACAAATTATACGAACGTGTGCTTTGGCGTCAAATTAACGCTGGTCCGCGGCCGCACCATATCGGCTTGATTGTTGACGGTAACCGGCGTTTTGCCAGAGGCAAAGGGTTTACTAATACGATCGAGGGGCACACTGCCGGCTCGGAGAAACTGGAGGCTTTTCTCCGCTGGTGTTGGCGTTTGGATATCAAGATCATCACTCTGTTTGCATTCTCGACTGAGAACTTCAAACGTAGCCCGGAAGAAGTGGACTACTTGATGGAGCTAATAATGTCCAAGCTCAAGCAATTCCAGATAGACCCGTTGATAAAAGAGCAAGGCGTTCGTATCAAAGTGATAGGCCGGCGTGAGGATCTTTCTGCCGCTATGGTAGAAGAAATTGATAAAGTTGAGGCGCTGACCGAGAATTATGATCGGTTTCAGCTGAACATTGCTATTAGTTATGGCGGTAGAGCCGAAATTGTTGATGCGGTGAAAAAGGTCGCTGCAGAGATCGAGTCCGGCAACTTGACCGTAGAGCAAATCACTGAGGAACGTTTTGGTCAATATCTGTACACTGATGGTATACCTGACCCGGACCTGATTATCCGGACATCCGGCGAAGAGCGCCTGTCTGGATTTTTACTCTGGCAAAGCGCGTATTCTGAGCTTTATTTTACTGAAGTTTATTGGCCCGCATTTCGTATGATTGATTTTTGGCGGGCGTTACGTATTTACCAGCAGCGCAGCCGGCGTTTTGGCAAGTAGTCGTGTTGGGTAAGCTGACAGGGATTGGTGCGCGGGCAACATTGTATTGATAAAAGCGCATATGAATGCCTAATTGGGCGAGTAAATGTGCGCGCACGCCGATAGCTAGCGGAGCGTCGGCAGATTCAAGAGATAGTTATGTCGGATAATACTGAGTATACAGTAGACACAACACCCAGAGATCTGCAGGTTGATGGTAAGCGGCCCTGCCTGATTATGGTACGTGGCGATTTCATCGGTCAGGTTTATGAGTTAGTTAAGGACGTAACCTGGTTAGGGCGCAGTGACGCGGCCGATCTTGTGATATCAGACACGAGTATTAGCCGCAAACACGCGATGGTTGTCTTGCGAGCAGATGGTTTTTATTTGTCTGACTTAGACAGCACTAATGGCACCCAGCTCAATCGTAAAAACGTCACAACTGCCTGTCTGTTGCAAGAAGGAGACAAGGTTGCCGTCGGCAATGTGGTGTTTAAGTTCAGCTACCAAGACGAAGATGACACGCTTTATCACAAGATGCTTCGCAATATGGCGGTTAAGGATGGTTTGACGCGGATCTATAATAAGCGATTCTTTGATGAAGCTGTTGTTAAAGAGTTTGATTACAATCGCCGAAATAAGACGGGTCTGTCGTTAGTGATGTTCGATATCGATAACTTCAAGCAGGTTAATGACACATGGGGACATCCAGCGGGAGATTCCATTCTCAGGCAGTTGGCAGAGCTTATAGAGCATGAGGCTAGAGGTTACGATGTGTTTGCGCGCGTCGGAGGTGAAGAATTCGTTTTCCTGATGCGCAGTGCGTCAAGAGATTCGGCTCCGGCGCTAGCAGAGCGTATACGCCGGGTTATCGCCGATGAAATCTTCAAATACGAAAGCCTAGAACTGCGGATTACCGTCAGTCTAGGCGTCAGCCACTGCTCAGGCGGTGATGAATTTGCTAGCGCCGAGGCTTTTATCGCCGCCGCAGACGAGAAACTTTATCAAGCCAAAGGTGCTGGTCGAAATCGGGTTGCATATTGAGCGTTGTGACAAAATCCAAAGCTGGCAAGGCGCGGACGTTGTTGTTTAAGCTTATTACCTGGGTACTTGCGCTGGGCTGTTTTTACCTCGTTTATACCAGGGTTGAGGCGGCTGCACTGCGCGATGGATTGACACCAATGACGTATATGTCCCGTTTTTTTGGCGAAGCCAGCTGGGTTTATTGGTTGTGCCTAATGATTCCTTACTCAGTATTCTTTTTTTTAGTTGACGCTCATGCAACTTGGCGGGTCATTCGCTGGTTCAACACCGACCGTTTGAGGTTCGCCCAAATATTACCCGTACGCGCAAGCGCCTACATACTTTCACTCGTGAACGAACAGGTGGGCAAGGGCGCAATGTCGCTGTATTTGCTTCGGCGTCATGATGTGCCCGTCTGGCAGGCAGTGTCGAGTATGATGCTGCTGGGCGTCGTGGAGATCTACCAGTTACTTTTTTTCTCCGCGGTCGGCGTATTTCTATATTTTGATTTAGTCCAGCAGGCTTCTTCAGTGTTGCCTCTGCCTATTATTTTGTTGACGGTTTATGCCGCTGCTTTGTTGTATATCCCGCTTCATTTGTTGTATTTCAAAAGCGTTATCTTCAAGCACTCGACCCTGCGAGACAGGCCCTTGCTGCATGCCTTCCGGCTGGCTCGGGTACGCCAATATGTGTTGGTTTTGTTGTTCAAGGCGCCCAATCTGTTGGTGGCAGTGTTGGTGTATACCTTGTCGCTGGAGTTGTTTCAGGTCACTGTTAATTTTGGTCAGATGCTGGCTTTCCTGCCGGTGATCTTTCTGGCTGCGGCATTGCCTTTGCCGTTTCACGCAGGTGCATTATTGTTATGGGCGGTGCTGTTCCCCGAATATCCCGAGATAGGTGCTTTTTCGTTGATCATGCACACGTTCTTTGTTGTGTTTAATGCGTTGATTGGGCTTGTCTTTCTCCCCAGAGCAAATCAGGAGTTGTTTCCTGATGGTGTGCTAAAAGTGAGTTCTGCGTCAGTGGGATCGATACCTAAGTAACGTCAATAGCCTGTCAAGCATGGAGGTCAGCGTTGTAATAACCAAGCACCAACCAATGGTCAGTAAGCTTTCCTCCGAGATCAATTCAACGCCAAGACCGCGCTGGATGATTAGCCAGCCAGCCAGAATGAAATAAGCGATGCCGTTATATCGACCTAGGCGGCTTGCTCGCAAAGACCTGCCCTGCAGAGCTTTAGAGTCAATGAGGTATTGGAAAAATGCGCTGGCGACAAGCATTGGCAGAGGCCATGGGACGAGCCCAACAGCGGCGAGCGCGGCGAGTGTTACGCTGATAAACAAGGCGTCACTGCTATGGTCGAGCAATCCACCCCAGGTGCTGGTTTGTTGCCATCGGCGAGCGAAGAATCCGTCTAGCAGGTCTGTAAATACTGCCAATAAAAGTGTCAGGGTGGCAGCGAGCCAGGCATCATTGTAAATACAATACAGCGATACAGGCATCAGTAGCAGGCGTGAACCGCTGAGTAAGTTGGGTAGCTGCAGTCTGTTGGACGTCACACCTGTCGATCCTTGAGATAAGCTGGGATAGCCCCACTATCATCGTGACACACAACTTTACAGGAGTGAAACATCATGCCTATTCACATCATAAAAAGTCGCGTTCGGCAATTGCAGGCGCGGCCCGGTGACAAGGCAATGCTTGTGCCTTTTTGGCGCTATAGAATCGGCTTGTCTGCTGCTGGCGTTAGCGTGTGAGAATTGCGATAACAGGCGCTAATGGGCATCTTGGTCGTCGATTGATTAAGTCTATCGTGCCAGCCACGGACGTTGTGGCGATTGTCCGTTCTGCCAGTGCTGCGCAGAAATTACTTGCTGAGGTGCCAGATCGAGTGCGCGTTGTGCAATGCGACTATGCTGATGTCGGTAGCCTTGCACGAGAGCTTGCGGACGTCGATTTTGTTGTTCACTTGCCTGGCATTATTAAAGAGTCTCGTGTTAATACGTTCGAGATGGCCCACGAGCATGCGGCGACTGCTTTGGTGACGGCGCTCGAAAACAGTGCAGTGAAGGGTGTTTTGTACCTAAGTATTCTTGGTGCGGACGAACGTACGAGTAATGCCTGCTTGGCGTCAAAAGCACGAGCAGAGACTATACTCCTGGCGGGTTCTGTGCCTGCAAGAGTCATTAAAGTGCCCATGGTGCTGGGGGAGGGAGATTTTGCCACCCGGGCAATATGGCACAAGGCCCACCGAAAATTAGGGTTTGAGCTACGCGCTGCTAGCCTAGAGCAGCCGATTTATGCAGGTGATGTCATCAATGCTCTGCTCGGCAGCATCGAGTCTGGCCCGCACCGTGATGTACTCTCGCTAGCGGGTCCTGAGTCTCTTTCGCGGCGAGCGCTAATTTGGCGAGCCGCAAGTCTGCTGGGTAGGGCGCCACGGATTGTGTCGGTGCCGTTGACATTAGGTTTGATGTTTGTTGCACCGCTTGAATGGTTGCTTTCGGTACCCCCGGTGACTCGCGCCATGCTCGGCGTGCTGGATCACGATGACGCGGTTGATTCATCGGCAGCCGTCGCCAGCCTAGGGTTAGTGTTGACACCGTTGGATGTCATGTTGGAAAAGACAATGCTGTCGGCGTCAATTAGCCAAGGCACCGCGGGGAGGCACAAGCACTAAAATTGGGCGAGGGCTGCACAGTTTCGGAAGAATAGTTTGACAGACGGTCAGACTCGTATATAATCAGTGGCAGCTAGAAAGTAAGTATTGCATTTATGAAAACCCGTTATCGAAGGCCCTCAGTTGTACCTCGTCCTGTTACCATAAGTCATTGAAATACACTTCCGGCAAAAATCGTCTCGTTTTTGGGACAAAAACTTAAAATTGGTTATCTAGGATATATCATCATGGCAACAACTACTGGCACAGTTAAATGGTTTAACGAATCAAAAGGCTTTGGCTTCATCGAGCAAGAGTCAGGTCCTGACGTTTTCGCTCACTTCAGTGCAATTTCTGGTTCAGGTTTTAAGACTTTGGTCGAAGGCCAAAAAGTTGAGTTCACTGTAACTCAAGGTCAGAAAGGCCCACAAGCTGAAAACATCGTTGCCCTATAAAAAGCGGCAATATTGCACGAACTTTGGTTCTAGAACCTGAGAACGAGCTATTCCAGTCAAGCGCTGGAAAGATCCTCAAGCAAGCAGTACCAAGCGGCGTAAGCGCAATTTGGTAATGTCTATCTGAGATAAAGAAAGGCAAAACCTTAGGGTCTTGCCTTTTTTTTGTTGTTTTTTTGTCGTTCTCATGTGCCTTGTACGGCTTTAAACTATCCTCCGACCACTTTTTTAGTTTTGCTTAGTAACTCACTGGATTTTGTATGGCTGCTGAAACTTTCATCGCCCGTTTTCTGCGTCTCGAAGCTGCCAGCGGCATATTGCTATTAATCGCTGCAATCACCGCCATGGTGGCAGTCAATTCCCCCATGAGTGGCTTGTACAATTCCCTATTGGATGTTCCTGTGCATGTCAGCGTAGGAAATTTCGCAATTTCCAAGCCATTATTATTGTGGATAAACGATGGGCTGATGGCGATTTTCTTTTTTCTTATCGGTCTCGAAGTTAAGCGGGAAATGCTCGGTGGTGAATTGTCAGACCCTGCTAGAGTTGTACTACCAGTGATTGGCGCCATCGGCGGCATGTCGGTGCCTGCGGTGATTTTTGCGTGGATTAATTGGGGTAATCCGCTAGCGATGAATGGCTGGGCGATTCCTTCAGCAACTGATATTGCTTTTGCGCTTGCGGTGCTGGCGTTGCTTGGTAAAAATGTTCCGGCTTCTCTGAAACTGTTTCTAATGGCACTGGCGATTATAGATGACCTCGGCGCCATCGTTATTATCGCGGTGTTTTACACCGAGGACATGTCGGTTGCATCGTTATTGGTTGCCTCTGTAGCAACCCTGGTGCTGTTCATTTTTAATCGCCGTGGGGTGTTGTCATTAGTGCCGTACCTCTTGGTGGGGTTAGTGCTGTGGGTGGCTGTTTTGAAATCTGGCGTGCATGCCACGTTGGCGGGGGTATTGATTGCCCTGTTTATCCCTTTCCGCAACGCGCCAGGTCAAAAGATAACGCAGTTAGAGCGTCTCGAAGATGATCTGCACCCGACTGTCGTTTACGGTATTCTGCCTATCTTTGCTTTCGCTAACACGGGTATCTCTTTTGCTGGCCTGTCATTCCAATCGATGTTTGAACCTGTGCCTATGGGTATCGCGGTGGGTCTATTTTTTGGCAATCAGATCGGTGTAATGAGTTTTTGCTGGGTCGCTATTAAACTTGGCCTTGCACGCTTGCCCTCGGGTGCGGGTTGGTTGCATCTTTATGGCGTCGCTTGCCTATGTGGCATCGGTTTCACGATGAGCCTGTTTATTAGTTCTTTGGCATTTGATCAGACGGGTGTCGGTATAGCCTTGAACGAACGTTTAGGTATCATTGTGGGTTCAGCTGCTTCTGCAGTGCTGGGTTATTTGGTGTTGCGATTTACGCCATCAAAGATCAAATAAGTTGTGTATTGACATAGAATTCGCCGACTATTTTTGGGGTCTTTGATCCGGTCGAGAAGGGGGGGCGTAGAATGGGCATATGAATATCCTGGCGAAAGCCGTCCTTGGCGGTGTACTTTACATGTCCCTACTTTCTTGTAGTACAACTTCTTCGGTGCCCGTTGCGACGACGAAGCACGTTGATATCCCCCGTTTTATGGGCGATTGGTATGTGGTCGCGACGATTCCTACCTGGATTGAGCAGGAGGTGCAAAACCCCCGGGAGCATTACTCTCTCAATGCAAATGGCAGTATCGCCACGACATTTAATTATCGACGTGACGGCGTGGCCCGTAGTCTACAGATGACGGGGTTTGTTGAGGACAAAAAGTCGAACGCAGTTTGGTCGATGCAACCTTTTTGGCCAATTAGAGCAGAATACTTATTGGTGTACCTTGATGAGGCCTATGAGTACACCATTGTGGGCCGTAGCAAGCGGGACTTCCTTTGGGTGATGGCCAGGAAGCCTGGTGTCGCGCAGGAAAAGTTGGAAGAACTAGTGGAGCGGGCGGTTAAGATCGGCTACGACCGTGACAAGATTGTATTTCCTGAGCACCCCGATATTTAGTGAAGCATTATTTGTCTGATGACACCTTGGCGTTTTATTAACCATACGGGAGCTGGTGGCAGTACCCTTTTGCCCTCCGGACTACCTTCATTGCTTTGCGATTAATCAAGCTGGCTCGCTCACTGATCGGCATGCACGCGCACGCTCACGACCTTTTCATGGCGTCACATGGGGTGATACATGGCGTCCATTAACGCTCGCGCTAACGTCAATTCAACCTAGGTCTCGCCGGCTAATACGCTGGGTTTTTTTATTGCTTTTTCTTTGCGCTTCCCCGGCGTTCGCGCGCGGCTCGCTTATTTTATTAGAAAGCCCGGTTTACTCTCCGATATTCTGATTTTGCTTTCTGTCACTGTGTGTCTCGTGCCGGGGCATTGCTGTGGCTGTCTGATGCGGAAAGCATGGGTCATCAGGAATCATTTTGGGCGATTCGGCTTAGCAGGGATTGCGTTCAATAAGGCGGAGATAGAGGGCATGGTGAAGTTGTTGCCGGGTTATTTCCGAATGAGTTGGAGTGGCCGATGAGGTTGTTTCGCTTATGGGCTCTGCAACGCGTTGTGAAGTGTTGTGCTGGGTGGAAGATTCGCTGGTGCTGGCGTTGCTGACTGTGTAATGATTTTGATTCGGCGACATGGAATTTGGGCGCCATGAACTATAGGGGAGAAGGTATGGAAATCGCACCGGAAATGGCGGGGCTTGCGGCAGATCGGTTGGAATGGATTACGGAGCATATTCAGCGTAACTATATTGACTCTGGCAAGATAGCGGGTTGCCAAGTGATGGTGGGTCGGCATGGGCACACGGCCTATTTTCGTAACTTTGGTTCGATGGATCTCGAACGTGGTAAGCCAATGCAGGATGATGCGATTCATCGTATTTATTCGATGACCAAGCCCATTACTTCAATTGCGCTGATGCAGCTATATGAGCGAGGGTGTTTTCAGCTGAATGATCCGGTACATCGATTTATTCCAGCATGGCGTAATCAGCAGGTTTGGGTGTCGGGGGAAGGGGATGCTATGCAGACCCGGCCGCCGAACCAACCGATGACGATGCGGCATGTTTTGAATCATAGTGGTGGTTTGACCTATGGCGCTTCGAGTCATCCGGTTGACAAGGTATATCGGGCATTAAAGGTCAGTCGGGAGGAGGGTGAGACGGTGCTGAGTTTTGTTGCGAAATTAGCGGGTGTACCGTTACGTTACGATCCCGGTGAGCAGTGGATGTACTCGCTGTCGACGGATGTCTGTGGTGCATTGGTGGAAATTATCTCTGGCCAGCCTTTTGCAGAGTATTTGCAGGAGCATATTCTTGGCCCACTAGAAATGTTGGATACAAGTTTTTGGGTAGCGCCGGGCAAGCAGGATCGATTCACGGCAAATTACAGTCGCAATAAGGACAAGAGCCTACGGTTGATTGACGATCCACTGAAGAGCAAATATTTGCAAGAGCCGAGCTTTGCGTCGGGTGGCGCCGGTTTGACAGGCACAATTTTTGATTATTACCGGTTTGCTGAAATGTTGCGTTGTGGTGGGCAGCTTGATGGGGTTCGTATTATTGGCTCGCGGACGCTGGATATGATGCATTTGAATCACCTTAAGGACGGTCAGGATTTAACTCAAATCGCCATTGGTAGCTTTTCTGAGACGGCTAATGAGGGCGTGGGTTTTGGCTTGGGGTTTGCCACGACGCTGGGGCAGGTCGAGACAGGTGGTTTGGGTTGGGGTGACTTTTATTGGGGAGGCGCTGCGTCGACGATTTTTTGGGTAGATCCGGAAGAGGATTTGTCGGTGGTGTTTATGACGCAGTTGATGCCGTCAGGTACGTTTAATTTTCGGGGCCAACTAAAAAATATCATCTATGGGGCCATGTGCGACTGATGGGTGACTTTATCTACCGACTGTGTCACTAGCATTGCCAGATTTCACTAAGGCGCTACTGCCTTAGTACTGATCTAGTTGGGCAAGCTCGTTCAGGGTACTAACACAGTCGGCTTCAATTTTTAGGCTAAACAGGTCATCTGCCCGCGTCTTACCCTGATTAATAGCAGCAATAGGTAGGCCTATTTTATGGGCCTCGCGGCAGAATCGAAAGCCAGAAAAGACGGTCAGAGACGAGCCAACGACTAACATTCCATCGACCTGAGTTAACGCCGAGTAGATTGACTCGACGGTGTTTTTGGGGACGGCGCCGCCGAAGAACACAACATCAGGCTTGAGCGTACCGCCGCAGGCTTCGCAGGTAGGAATTTGGAGTGTCTGGGTCAGCTGCTCTTCAACGTCGGCATCACCATCAGGCGCTAAGCGCGTTGTCGTTGGTACATCGATACTGTTGAGTGTTAGTAGGCGTTGTTGCATGACATCTCGGCTGGAGCGCGCATCGCAGGCAAGACACATCACTTGATCAAGTCGGCCATGCAAGTCGATTACTTGTTGATGTCCGGCTCGTTGGTGCAAGCGGTCAACGTTCTGGGTGACGAGTAAGGGGATTTGACCGCGGCCTTCCATACTGGCCAACGTTATGTGAGCGGCATTGGGTTGCGCTTGTGAGACGGCTGGCCAACCCGCGAGGCTGCGCGCCCAATAGCGTTTTCTAGATGCGTCGAAGCGCACGAAGTCAGCATGCTGAATTGGCGTGTTGCGCTGCCATTGTCCTGCATGGTCGCGGTAGGTTGGTATCCCCGATGACGCACTGCAGCCAGCGCCGGTAAGCACCAACAGACGTTGATGGGCGTCAATAAAGTCAACCAGCGGTGTAAGCATCGTCATGGCTGCGTTGCCTGTCGGGGATCAAGCCCCCAGAGGGTTGAGCGTAAAGACATGAAGCAGACGACAACCAGCATTGCCGCAGATGACATAATTAGTGCCTGTGAGGGGCCGAACCAGGTGACGAGATAGCCGCTCAACAGCGCGCCGATGGGGCCTGCGCCCATAAATGAAAATGAATAAAATGCCATGATCCGTGCGCGTTGATTGGCGGGCGCCATCTCTTGCATGATGGTTCGAGACATCGTCATGCCTAAACCGCCACAGACTCCCCAGAAAAAGACGCAGACAATGAGCGAGTAGAAGCCAAGACCTAGTCCGCCGCCTGCCAGTGCGATAGCACCGATGCCCTGAGCGAGCAGTAAGGCACGACCCTGGCGATGAACATCGCCGATTTTCATTAAAATCAAGATGGTCATGACAAGCCCCAGCGAATTGGCGCCATTGACCCAAGAGAGCTCCACAGAAGAACCGTGATAACGCTCCCGAATCAATAATGGAATGGTAACGATATACGACCCCATGAAAAAAACGCCCATGGCAAAATTCTGTGCAACGACTGCGCGTAAGTAGGGCGAACCGCGCACTGTGCGAAAGCCTTCGCTGATTGATGCACCTATCTGTTGCAGCAAATGGCCATCTGTGACGCTGGGTCGCGTGTGTGGCACCTTGAGTTTGATAAATGCAAATACACCAACTTGCAGTATTAAAAATTGCATCAATAGCATGGTGGCTGCACCGAGCTCATCAGCGTGGGCTGCGATGCCAAAGCCCAGCATTTGTATGCCGAACTGGATCATGCTGGCTTGCACGACTAATCGTTGGATTTTGCCGTCAGCCACCAATGCCAACAATCCATCTCGGGCAGGCGTCACCAAGGACTGGGCACACCCCATAATCACTGCAAATATAATCACGCTGCTGTAAGTCATGCCGTCGAGTAAAACGACAACGCCCAGAAACAGGGGGGCTAAGGAAGCCATTAGGTGACCAACGATAGCGACTCTTTTGCCACCAAAGTAATCGGCGAGGCTACCGCCAAGGAGCATGAACAGCATTGCTGGCAGCAAAAACGCCATCTGTGCAATACCCACTAACTCAGCACTTTCATTCAAGACCATGGTGACCAGCCAGGCAAAAACCACAGACTGCATACCGTAGGCGAGGAACCAACTGCCCGCGCCGATGAAGTAGTAGTTAATAGGTCTTATCATAGTCCGCGTGTTCCAGAGCTTAGCCAGTGTCGGCGGGTAGTCGATTCAGTAAGTTGACGCGCGTAGTCCTCGCGCGGCATTTCATAAGGACGCCTGATTGTGCGGACAACGAATAAGCACGACGCCGCTGGTCGCCAGTATATACAAGGACGACGAATGAGACTATTTGTGGCGTTATCACGTCGAATGATGATGCAGCAGTGCTGGGTCTAGCACGTGATAGGTAGGGCCTGTTGCCGCCACTGATTAATCCCAGTGATGGTTTCTTTTGGTTGAACAGGTTGCTGTTATTCGCGAAAGTGGCGTTTAAATACTGCTTGCACATTAATATTGAGTACACTCGGACAATTATTGGTGGCTAGCAGCTTAGAAGTTTCTATGGTCTATGAACCTAATTGGTTATCTATATTGCCTCCCGTGCTCGCGATCGCACTCGCCATTATTTCGCGGCAGGTTATTTTGTCCTTGGCTATGGGCATCTGGCTCGGTCACAGCTTGCTGTATAGCGTGCATCCACTGGCAGGCTTAGGTCACGGTATTGATGGTATCGTTGCCGTATTTACTGATCCCGGCGACGCGCGAATACTGATGTTTGCGCTGATGGTTGGCGGTCTGATTGCGACTATCGAAAAGGTCGGGGGCGTGCGTGGCTTTATCGCCTATTTGGCACAGCGTAACTGGCTCCAAGGCGCCAAACCGGCGCAGTGGCTAGCCTTCGGCATTGGCGTCGTTGTGTTTGTGGAATCAAGTATCACCCTGCTGATCGCGGGCGCAATCGCTCGGCCTCTGTTCGATAAATACCGGATCTCGCGGGAGAAGCTTGCCTACATCATCGACGCCACTTCAGCCCCAATTTGTATCCTTATTCCGCTTAATGCTTGGGGCGCGGTCATCATCAGTCTGCTGGTGGCCGCTGATGTTGAAGATCCTATCGATGTGTTTTTGGGTGCCATTTTGTTTAATTTCTATGCCTTGGCTGCCGTTGCCGTGGCTGCAGTCTCTATCTGGCGTGATATCGATATCGGGCCCATGCGTGCGGCCCAACAGCGTACTCTCGGAGGCCAGATGCTTTGGCCGGACGCGACACCGATGGTTGATCCGGCCATTCTCTCAAGCCAAGCCGACGCCAAGCCAACCGATAAGGCGCGCTTTATGGTTGTGCCTATCGGCGTTATGGTATTGAGTATGCCCCTTGGACTGTATGTCACTGGCGACGGCGATTTAAGCGCTGGTTCGGGTTCCACCGCGGTGCTGTGGGCCGTGATGGCGGCCTTGGCCAGCGCTTGGTTACTCGTGCTGCTGCAGGGTAAATCAAGTCTTGATGACCTTATGCAGGTTTTCTTACGCGGTGCTGGGGGTCTTTTACCCGTCGTTATTATTTTATTATTGGCTCTGGCGCTGGGTGATGTGGCGAACTTGCTAGGTACGGGTGTCTATATTGCCCAGTTAGCAGGGGACAACGTTCCTCAGGCGCTGCTGCTACCCATATTGTTTCTCATCTCTGGCGTCATTGCTTTTTCTATCGGTTCTAGTTGGGGCACCTTTGCCATCATGATTCCGTTGGGCATGCAGATAGCGTTGTCGCTAGACCTGCCAAGCACTTTGTTTCTTGCCGCTGTGCTCTCTGGCGCAATCTTTGGCGACCATGCATCACCCATTAGTGACACGACGGTTGTTGCTTCTATGGCTGCGGCAACGGATCATATCGACCACGTTCGGACCCAACTACCCTATGCGTTGTGTAGTGCGTTCATCGCGTTGGCGGGATTCCTTCTGGTTGGTATTTTCATGCTCTAAGGGAGAAAATGTGGCGCCTGTCGTCGAGAGATATTGGGACACGTTGCTTGGCCCGGCGTTCTGAGAAGGGGGAGTAAATGAGTCTACGGTCGAGAAACTTTCGTACCATTTAATGGTTAGAGATCGAAATGATTCGATGTTGTACACGCAGGCTGGCAGGGTCCGTTAACTAAGCGTTGACGGACTGTAGTGCAGTGATTGGCAAATAATGAGAGTGCCACTACGCAACTGTTCATTGGTAGGGGAGATAAAACCGTGACAAATATTCAGTCTTATCAACAGTGGGCTATTGTCCTTGCTGGCGCTGGACTCCTACCATTTTTGGGTTTCACGCTGCTGGCATTGTTTGGTGTTGAATTAACGTTTGCGCAGCAAGGTCTGAGTCTTTACTCGTTTGGTATTCTGAGCTTTCTTGCGGGCAGCTGGTGGGGTTTTGCATTACTCATGCCTGATACCAGTATCAAGCAGCGAAGCCAAATTTTATTGCTGAGCAATGGTATTGTGATTGTCGGATTGGGTGCACTGCTGGTATTACCCGCCTTGGGCGCTGTGATGTTGCTGGGTCTGTTGCACCCACTGCTACTGGCAGGTGAAAGTAGGCTCGCTGGTTTGCGTCAGCAGCCACAGTATTACCGAGATCTGCGCGTACGCGGCACGATGGGCGCTTTCGGTGCTCATGTGCTGGTAGTGCTGGCCAGTGTGTCTGTGCCCACATGATGATTGGCTGCCCCGGTCGCCCGCTATCGAACTTCACCGCTGATCGGTTGGCGCACTGGGTTATGGGCAAAATGATCAGGCGGAAAACGTCGTAACTTAAGTTTTTAATTTGTGGTTTGTGGTTTGTAGTTTGTAGTTGTTTTTGTAGAAAACGGGATGTAATGAACGCATAGCCTCAGAAATAGATACCTGTACCCCACGCTGGCTAATGGTTTGTCGTATGCTGACTAACGGTATCAGCGCATGATACGAGACGTCGCGTTAGGCGCCCATGTTGGAGACCTTGATGGCATGTGCGGCGGAGACTAGTTTGGGTTGTGCCCAAACGAAGCTCATAATGCGCCGTCTCGCTAGCGGCTGGCAACGAAAGTCCTGCTTGTTGTTATAAGACAGGCCGCATTCGAGGTTAGCATTGTTTAAAAAAGTGCCATTCGGTTCAGACGGGACTGGCGTCAGCGCTCATTTTTGGGATAATGTGGGTAATCTAGGCTGTCAGGACTTATCATCTATGCAATGCCCAAAATGTTATGGCGAAACGGAGCAGGTCATCAGCAGTGGTGACGATACGATGCGCATTGATCGATGTTTGCTTTGTCATGGTATGTATATTGATCAACTGACGCGTGAGGATTTCGGTACGCTCGAGACATTAATCAACGTCGATAGTGGTGATGTTGAAGTGGGATCAGAATACGACGAAATGGTGTATGTAGAATGCCCTAAGTGCGACAAAATAATGGATCAGCGCCTACTCGAAACGCCTGTGAGAATACGCTTTGAGCTTTGCCCCAGTTGTCACTCGACTTTTCTAGATGCTGGTGAGTTGCGTCTGTATCTGTCAAAAGAGTATCGGCAGGCATTTGAGGAACTGCTGCCACAGCGTTAATGGTCGTCGTTTGGCACGATGCTGAAACGCCAAAATAAAAAACCGCCATGGCGACAATTGTGCCGTGACGGTTTTTTTGCAGCCGACTTATTCGGTGACAAGTTTTACTAACATTTTGCCATTATTGGCACCTTGGAATAGCCCCTCGAAGGCCGTTACAGCCTTTTCAATACCGTCGAAAATTGTCTCTTGGTACTTTACATCCCCTGATTCGATCCAGCCGCTCATCTCCTTCAAGAACTTCGGCTGCTGGTCAAAAAAGTCGGTGACGACAAAGCCCTTCATGGTGATGTGCTTATAGATGGTCTCCGTCAGGTTACGCGGTCCTGGCGTCTGTGTCGCGCCATCATTATAGGTTGATATCATGCCGCAGATGGGGATGCGTCCGTAGGGGCGCAAATGGGTCAGAGCCGCTTCAAGCTGTGGTCCGCCAACATTTTCGAAATATATATCGATGCCTTTAGGGGCCGCCTTACGCAATTCTTCCAAAGCATTGGCGGTTTTATAATTAAAGGCGTGATCAAATCCAAACTCGTCCATCAGCGCGTTTACTTTCTCGTCGCTGCCGGCGCTGCCGATGACTGTGCTGCCATGTATCTTGGCGATCTGGCCGACGATACTGCCCACAGCGCCAGATGCGGCGGACACAAAGACGGTTTCACCGGGTTTGTACTCGCCCGTGACGAGTAAGCCGCCGAAGGCGGTAAGGCCCGGCATGCCCATAACCCCAAGATAGCTCGACAGGGGAGCTAGATTTGGGTCAATCTTGCTGACACCCTCACCATTGGTCACAGCGTATTCACGCCAGCCAAGACCGTGAGTGACGTAGTCACCGACCTCAAAGGCTGGGTTTTTAGACGCGGTGACTTTACCGACGGCTCCACCAATCATGACTTCACCGATTGGCCAAGCCTGCGCCATACGACCACGCATGTACGGGTCGACTGACATAAAATGGTTGTGAATAACGATTTCACCGGTGCTAGGTTCACCGATTTCGTTGTCGACGATGGCAAAGTTGTCTGCCGTCGGCAAACCTGTTGGCCGTGACGTTAAATGAATTTCCCTTGAGATCATGGTGTGTTTGCCTTTTTTTGTTATGGGTAAATAGCTTGGGTTAATACATTGCGTAAATAGAGAGTTTTTTAAGCGGCCTATTGTTACGCCCGCGTTGCACGTATCGACGGGTGATTCTGCGTAAATTGATGATGCGACAGAATAAACTAATTGGTTTGGGAAGTAACGTCTTGCGCTTTTCGGCATGGTGCGTGGTGCTTGGGGCATGCGCGAGCATGGATTTTTCGTCGCATATACCATAGTGTAGGCGGCATATTCCAGACCATCACTTAGCAGGCTTGTCACCATGCATATTCATGAGATTGACCTAAAAAAATACTCAAACCAATTCGCTTCCTATACCGAGTTACGCCTTCACGAAAACCGCTCCGAGAATATAGCGTTACTCAACGGGGATGTGGTTAGCAATACTCGTGATGCCAGCGGTGGCGTTTCAGCGCGAGTTTTTGACAAGGGAGCTTGGGGCTTTTGCTCAAACCCTGATATGGGTAACGAGGCCATTGAAACCACAATCAGTGCCGCTACTCGCAATGCGGCATTTCTTGCCAAGCGTGTCGGGCAGGCCGATGCGAGCCTGCCGCGCGCGAGTGCCGAAGCGAATAGTGATTTTACTTCTGATGAGCCAGCGGTAAGTCAGGAAAGTAAGATTGCGCTGCTGCGCGAGCTTGATGCCTACATCGTAGCAAACTGTCCAGAGGTAGTGTCTCGCCAAGTTGCGCTTAACTGCTTGGACATGGAAAAGAAGCTGCACACATCCGAAGGTTCCTACGGGCACAACACCAACACGCGTAGCATTATCGGCATTAAGCTGACGACTAGAAACAATCGAGACGAGCCCATCGAATTATCTGAGGCGATCGGTGAGCGTGGCCAGTTCGAGGATGTGTTCACTAGCGCCAAGCCAATGTTTGAAAAAATCGACGCACTGTACCTTCAATTGCTCGATAAGAAGGAGGCGGTTAAGCCGGTATCTGGTTATGTTGATGTTATTTTGGCGTCTGATCTCGCAGGTATCCTTGCTCATGAGGCCATCGGCCACACAACTGAGGGCGATATAGTTCGTGCCGGATCGGTGGCTGCGGACTATTTAAACAAGGTTGTGGCCAACGAACTGGTGACGCTGGTTGATTTTGCTAACACACATAACGGTGAAACCCTGCCCGTGCCTGTTTACATAGACGACGAGGGCGTTTCAAGTCAAGACGCCGTGATTATCGACAAGGGCGTTCTCAAGTCTTACATGCATAACAAGGAAAGCGCCGAGTATTTCGATATGCCGTTAACCGGTAACGCCCGGGCCTTCAATTACACTGACGAGCCCTTGGTGCGCATGCGCAACACGGCAATACTGCCAGGCGAGTCGAGTCTGGAAGACATGATAGCGTCTATCGAAAATGGCTACCTGCTGATGCGACCAACCAATGGACAAGCTGACAGCACTAGTGAGTTTATGTTCGGTGTACAAATGGGTTACGAGATCAAGCAGGGTAAGCTGGGTCGTGCTATTTCTGACACAACGATCTCGGGCGTCGCTTTCGATATGCTCAAAGAAGTCACTATGTTATCTAATGAAATGGTCTGGTCTTGTGCGGGCATGTGTGGCAAGAAGCAACCTATGCCTGTTGGGATGGGCGGCCCTGCAGTGAAAACTAAAGTCCATATCGGAGGGGAATAAATATGTCGGAGCAGACGGACAAGGAAAAGTCTTTAGCGCATAAGGTTCTAGGCAAAATTCTCGCCAAGGGCTTCGACAAGGCGGCCGCTAGGGTCAGCGCCGACGAGCTACATGAACTGCAGGCAGAGAACGGCAAGATCAATCTGTTGCGCACCAACTTTGAAACGGAGATTGGTCTAGTTGGTATTGACGATGCAAAGCGCGCGAGCCTGTCGATAAACCAAGTTGACGATACCGCGCTCGACGCGGCGGTCGTTGATCTGCAGGGTATGGCGGCCGGAAGCCAGCAGGACTCTGCCTTCGATATTGCCCAGATGCAATCTGCAGCAGGATTTCATGGTGGTATTGATGAGCCAGACTACGATGCCATGTTCGATCGTATCGAAGGCTTACAGAAATATGTCACGGCGACTTACCCAACACTTAATCTACGCTCGTCAGGTATCACGTTTTTCAAACGCCGTAGTTGTTTTGTTAATAGTAACGGCGTTGAGTTCCTCACGAGTCGAGGCCTATACCAGGTGAGTATATCTTTCAGCTCTAGGCTAGGGAGTAATACCTCATCGATGATGTATACCGGATACAACACACTTGACCTGAATACGCCTATCCAGCAAGCCAGCAACGTTGACCTGCTAATGCGCCAGTCAACTGAGCAGGTAGAAACTCAGCATATTCCTGAGAAATTCGTTGGCGATATGGTGATAACTCCGGACTGTCTGATGACCTTTGTCGGTTTTTTAACAGCGCGAATCAGTGATGGACCGCTAGTTTCGGGTACCTCGATATACAAAGGTAAGTTAAACGAGCAGGTCACGAGCCCGCTGCTGACGCTGCATTCGAAGCCGCTTGCTGATGAGCTCTGCAGTGGTTACTGGGTCACGGGTGATGGCTACCGAGCTGAAAATGCAACGGTTATTGATAAGGGCGTATTAAAAACTTATTTGCTTGGACTTTATGGGGCTAACAAAACAGGTTTGCCGCGAGCAATAAACAGCGGTGGCAGTTATATCGCAGAGCCCGGAGACCTTACGTTTGAAGAGATGGTAGCAGGCGTGAAAGAGGGCATTTTAATTACCCGCTTCTCTGGCGGTCGGCCAAATGATCGGGGTGATTTTTCCGGAATTGCCAAGAACAGCTATTATATCAAAGACGGCAAGGTCCAGTTTCCTATCAAGGAAACAACGGTTAGCGGTAACATGGTGGATTTGCTGAACTCCGTTGATGCTGTCTCTTCCGAGCGTCTCAATACGGGCAGTAGTTTGTTGCCTTGGGTGCGTGTGACCGGTGTAACTGCGAGTTGAGTTAAGCCAATCAGTAAAACCTCTCGTGGAGTGCCTGCCTTTAGATAGTGCGCACTTCATCACCTCGCGCGCAAGCAGGTCTGGTTACTGTGTGTTTGTCGTACAGCCCAATACCCTGAGTTTAGGTAGGTAGACAAAAAGACTCAGTGCACGGGCAATAAAGTAGAGATGCAACGCTAACCACAAACCGTCATTACCCCAAGGTGTTAAGACCCACCAAGCGAGCATGAACGCCAGCAGTGAAGCAATCATGGCATTACGCATTTCTTTGGTGCGCGTTGCGCCAATGAAAGCCCCGTCAAGTAGAAAACAAGGGAAGGCGATGGGAGGTGCAAATACTGCCCATAGCAAATAGTCACCACTGGTATGCCTTACGTCCGCGCTGCTGGTGAGTAGGCGGATAACATCTGGCCCGAGCAAGTAGAACAGTAGACTTAGCAGGCAAGCGGTTGCTAAGCCGATTTCGAAGCTATAGCGCAGGATTATATCCATGCTTTTTATGTTGGTATCGCCTACGGCTTGTCCGATGAGGGTCTCTGTGGCAAGTGCGAAGCCGTCTAGGAAAAATGCCGCAAAGGTGACGAATTGCATTAAAATTGCATTGCTTGCGAGCATAACATCGCCAGCTTGAGCTCCTTCGTTAGTGAACCATGCAAAGGTAAAGATCAAACACAGCGTGCGTATCATGATGTCAGAATTGACGGTGATCATACGTTTGAGCGCGC
>JBLHVI010000011.1:0-83086 GCA_047630175.1 Candidatus Azotimanducaceae bacterium | reverse complement strand
CTAAGCTTTGCGACGTACTCAAGCGTGACCCGTTACGCCCAGCTGAGTTGAGTCGCCCGACCGTCCAGTGATCGAACTTTCACCCCGTAACGTATGCTATGTTCAACAATTCACACTACATAAATATTCTTGGAGCGAGTCATTATGAGGCTACTAAAACTCACCATCACCGCTTTGTTGCTGCTAGGCAGCATAGCCGCTGCAGCTGAACTTAAAGTAGGCGATGTTGCACCCGCCTTCGACTTACCTGGCAGCGATGGCAAAAGCTACGCGCTAGCAGACTATCAAAACCAGCAGTACGTCGTGATTGCATTCTTTCCGAAAGCTCATACGGGTGGCTGAACTCTCGAATGCAAGGCGCTGCGTGACAGTGACCAGCAAATACGAGCGTTTAACGTGGCATACTTTATGGCGAGCGTCGATAGCCTACAAGACAACACTACCTTTGCGGCAAAGAATGACGCCAGCTTTCCGATTCTGGCAGATCCCAGCAAAGTAATGACCAACGCTTATGGCGTATTGTCACGTGGTGGTTTTGCACAACGCTGGACCTTCTACATCGACCCACAAGGGATTATTCGTCAAATCGACAAGCGCGTGAACCCACGCACCGCCGGTTCAGAGCTGGTGAAAAATCTTAAGGCGCTAAATGTTCCATCGGTACTGTAATTCAAAAACATGGTTGTGGCTAACGAGCCTTTTATGGCTCGCTGGCTCTAGTATTGCCTGGGCGGTTGAAGCAGATCAATTATTCACACAAAACCAAGCAGCAATTTTTCAAGTCAGGGTGGTCGATACTGCAGCAAACAACAAGTCATCAACAGGGACCGGATTTATGGTTGCTGCTGATGGAACACTAGCAACTAACTATCACGTTATCGCCAGCGCCATCGACGCGCCCGACAAATATCGCATTGAACTTGTGTTGCCAAATCGCTCTTTCGTTGCCGCAAAAATTGTCAATGTCGATATTGTTAACGACTTAGCTTTGCTGCAGGTCGACCCCACCTTGGTTCCAAAGTCAGCAGTGACACCACTGCGATTAGCTCGCAGAGACTCGGTCAAAGGTGAAACAGTCTACTCCATTGGTTTCCCGTTCGATTTGGGGGTCACCGTGATTGACGGCACCTACAACGGACTCGCGCCATACAGCGTCAGCCAGCGAGTACATTTCTCTGGCTCACTTAATCCAGGTATGAGTGGTGGGCCGGCGTTCAACGGTGATGGGGAAGTGATTGGCGTCAACGTCTCCACTGCTGGCAACCAGATGAGCTTTCTAGTGCCGGTTGAAAATCTAGTGAAATTACTTGCAGCACCTAGGGTCGCCAACGTAACAGAAATACCATCACTACTGACCCTGCAGTTAACTCACAACACCGAGCGTCTGGTGGGTGAAATGCTTGATGGTGATTGGGCAACAGAACCCCTTGCTGGTGCTCGCGCACTAGGCGAAATTACGCCTTTTCTGCGCTGCTGGGGCAATTCCAAAGATACTCGCGACAAGTCTGATCGCCGACCGTTCTACGTGACCCGCGCCTGTCAAACCGACCATAATATCTATGTTAACCGTAATCTAATGACAGGCAGTATGGAGCAGCAGTTTTATTGGGTAGAGTCAGATGATTTTAATACTATTCAATTTTACGAATACTACCAGAGAATTTTCGCCGCCTACCGACCTGGTAATTTCGGCACTGCTAAGGATCTCGGCAACTGGGATTGTGAAGAAGATTTTGTTCAAGCTAACAACATTGCTATGGAACGAACCAAAGCGATATTTTGTTTGCGCGCTTACAAAAAATTTCCTGGATTATTTGATGTTTTGTTTGTGCAGGGAAGCATTGACCGCGCTCGCCAAGGTTTTGTCACCCATTTTACTTTAGCTGGCACAACTCGCGAGATGGCAATGGCGTTTACGACACGCTTTATGGAAGCCGACGTATGGTAATTGTCGAGATCAAGACCGCCGCCGATGCAGCGCCGCGCTACGAGAGACTCGATGAAGGATCCATCAGAGTCGGTCGTGCTCCCGATAATGACCTGATCATCGAGGATCCTTTTGTCGATGCGCATCACCTCCTACTCGACCTAACAGACGATGACGCTTGGTCTATCCATGATCTTGACAGCACCAATGGTACGCTCAAAGACCGTCATGCTATCCAGCAAGCAGATTTACAGCCGGGAGAGCCTTTCAAAATAGGCAAAACCTCGCTGAAAGTATACGACAGGCACTTTCAGGTTGCTTCCGCTCTGTCACTCACGGACCTTGAACACCGTTTACTGGCATTTGATAGCTGGCGCGCCACACTAGCACTGGTCGCGTTGCTGTTGACCTACACCGGACTAGAGGTTTTCCTCAACTACGATGGCCTAGACAGCAAACCGGCGACTTATTTCACCGCCATGATGATTGCTATCGCCGGACCCATCGGGGTTGCTGCGGGCTGGTCTTTACTGTCAAAACTATTGCGTGGCGAATCACGCCTGCGGGCTATCTTCAATCTCAGCTTGGTAACGCTTCTCATTTCATTTGCGTTGGTGCACATCAATGGCGTCGCCGCATATAACCTGCCAGGCATCAGCCGCAAGCTAGCCGAATTATTGATCTTGCTAGGAATCGCCGCCATCTATGCTTATCTGCTACTACTGGTCAGCACGCCACTAAAGCAGACGGCGCGGCTCACCATCACATCCTTAATGGTTGTCGGTGTCTTGGTCGGCTATGGCGTCAACCGCATCTCGTTTGAAGATCGATTTTCCCCCGTACCTCGATATGACAACACGCTGTATCCACCGGGTCTATTAGTACGAGAAGCTATTCCTCCACAAGCGTATCGGAACTCATTAGAACCCTTGTTTAACTCGGCAGATAAACTGGCAGCTTCGGCCAACTAATCAAGTTTCATCCCTAACGGATTTGGGTATGTTGAAAATACGTAAGTTACAAACGCCTGACGTCGGGTACCTAGTATTATAACCCCAGCCGGCATTGCCGACGTTAGCCTAATTTGACATCAGACTGCCCCAGACTACACCAGACTACACCAGACTACAGGCATGTTACCGGCATTTATTTGTTCGGATTAACGAGGTATTTTTCGCCAGTGGCTTGCATCCCATAAATCTTGATCGCATCCATAGTCAACGTCTCTTTGAGCGACACATCTCGCGTATAGTTGCTGACAAACGTTGTTTTGATTTCGGCGGCGACCTTCTGCCGAAGCTTTGCTGCCCCGTCATCGCCGATCTTCTGCAGGAACGGCATGAGTAACCAGCCGCCGAGCGACCAAGACATACCAAAAGTACGGCTCAGGGTTGTCTGCGATCGCTCCAGGCCACCATAGATATACACCTGCTTGAAGACATTGGAACCATAGCGGCTGTATTCCTTAGCAGATCGATTAGCCGCAACTTCCATGGCGCTAAGCACCTGACTCGCGAGACTACCGCCGCCGGTCGCATCAAAACCAATGGTCGCGCCCGTCGCCGTCAGGGCATTTGCGAGATCGTCCGTAAAAGTCTGAGCACTCGAATTGCAAATATACTCAGCACCAAGACTCTTCAAAATATCGACTTGGGCCTGGCTGCGCACGACGTTAACCAGCTTGACGCCCTCGTTGATACAGATCTTCTGCAGCATCTGTCCAAGGTTAGACGCCGCTGCCGTATGCAACAGCGCCGTGTGACCCTCAAGGCGCATAGTTTCAACCATACCCAGGGCAGTAAGTGGGTTAACAAAACAAGATGCGCCTTCTGCCGATGTCGTGCCGTCTGGCAAGGCTAGACACTGACTAACATGTAGCGTGCGATATTGAGAATACATCGCACCACCCAGCATACCGACGGTTTTTCCGAGTAATGCCTGGGCAGCAAACGAGCTGCCTGCCTGCACAACAACGCCACCGCCTTCATTACCAACAGGCATTGATTCACCTACCCTAGCAGCCATCATAGGCCGCACAGCCTCCGGGATTTTCGCTGTAATGACGGGCTCGTCGGCAGAGCCACTGGCCACGGCCTGCAACATATCAGCGCCACCGAACAACAGACCTAGGTCAGACGGATTTATGGGCGATGCTTCAACGCGAACCACGACTTCATTTTCACCGGGTGCAGTTACTGGCACAGATGCCAGAGAAAGCTGTAACTCTCCCTCAGCGGTGACAAGCGATCTCAATTGCAATGCTGTAACAGGAATTTGAGCAGACATACGTCTGGATCTCCGTAGTGGTTGTTGGTGTATGAAAGGGCAGTAAAATCAACCGCCCATTTATAATTTCAAACTGGTCCCTCGACCTTTTAACCTGTTCATCTTGCAATTCAGCGCAGCAGAAGCCTAAACGGCGTCTAGCAGCGACACTGGACTTAACGCCACCCGGTTTCGCCCCTGACGTTTGGATTCGAGCAGCGCCTCATCAGCTCGGCCAATCCATGCTGCTTGATCTTCGCCGCGGCAGTATTCTGCGACGCCCAGAGAAATAGACAACTGCCAGCCGGAGGTGTTCAGGTCAGCCTCAACCAGAGCCCGGATATCTTCAGCCAAGCTAGCCGCCGTTTCCAGATCCGAGCCGTCGACATAGACAATAAACTCATCGCCTCCGTACCGAAACAACGTATCGGTTGATCGAATACGATCCCGCACGATTTCAGTGACACGGACCAGCAGTCGGTCACCTACTGCATGACCGGCACTGTCGTTAACCCGTTTGAAGCGGTCAATATCCAAGAGCAGCAAAGACATTGGGGCTTCAACGCGTTTATGACGCGCAATCACATCACCCAGGCGCTCATCTAGCAAACGCCGGTTGCCTGCGCCCGTCAGGCTGTCTTTAGTCGAAAAAAGCAATAGCTGATCACGCTGGGCATTGCGATGCACGGCAAACGCGTAGGTGAATAGCAAGCAACTAATGATTGAAAGATAGAAATTCGCGACATTGGACAAATCTAGCGCCTTCATCATGCCGGGCATAAGGGTAACTAGGGCCAGCACGCTGATACTCAAAGCAACGTTAGGTGTGACGATAAAGTAGGCAGCCACCATGACCGGGAACAAAAAGAAGGCTTCGCTCGGACCTCTCATATAGACATTGCCTACCATGCCCATAACGACCAGTAGTGATAGAACCGCGCCTGATATGCGCGTTTCACGGTAGTACAGAACACTGACCAGCAACCATAGCACCAACGCTACACCGCAAAAGCCAAGGATTGAGAGCCACAAATCGCCTAAAACCCAGCGCATAATAGCGAATGGCAGCAGGACTATCCCTGTGGCGGTACTGACCGCAACTATGAGTTTTTCTTCTGCGCTTCGACGACCCAATACGCGCGCTTCGCTGTTAGACATACCTTATTTTGCCCTAGTGGAGGGGATCACCGCCAGCTTCCTTTCATCAATGTCAGCAGGCAAGCATCGCCAAACTTCTCCGGCAGCTAACGAGAGCACTCGCAATGCTGATTCTACGTCTATAGTTATTAGTACTCTCATATAACAGGAAATCCAATGTGAGCACTGACAGTGTGCCTGCAGACTTGCTTTTTTGGGTCGCGCCGATAATGGTCGCGGCCCTAATAACCCTGTTTTTTATCGTATTTATGATAAGCACGCGAAACAAACAAAGGCAGCCTTGTCAAACGCCGCGGCGCAAGCCTCGTAGTGATGGCAAAGCCCGGTCTGGCAGCGATCAACGCACTGTCGATAACCCGCATGATAGCCAAGACATTCAGTTTCAAGATGAAGCCACAGACAGCGTCTGGAGGCAAGTCTATCAACTGGGATTTGAAGGACCTGCACCCGAGGACGACGATGCGTTACTGTCAGATGTCGATAAGCGACGCATTGCTGAAATACATAAAGCATGCCAGGGTCTGACTCAAGACCATCCGAGATTACCGAGACAGCCACTTGTGCTGCCCCAGTTGATGCGTGCCATTCGCCATGGTAATGGCGGCGCTGCAGCATTAGTGAAACTCATTCTCGAAAATCCCGGGCTAACAAGCACAGTCCTGACCCTGAGTAACTCACCCTATTACCGACCTAATCTTACGCCCATTGCCAATGTCGAATCTGCATTGGTGGTTCTCGGCGTCAATGGCCTCAAGGTGCTCATCACCAGCGCGATCATGCAGCCTGCTTTTCGCTGTCTGTCAGACCGCTATCAACATTACAGCGACGTGGTCTGGGGCCTTGCATTGGCCTCTGCGCAGGCAGCACAAACTTATAGCCTGTCGACCCGAGTAAAAAAGCCAGCCGCATCGCCCACCCTTCACGACACGCCTCAAAAAGCGCCTGATGCTAGCGATCATAGCGCCTATCTGATGGGCTTGCTGTTATACCTGAGCGAAATTACCCTGTTTCAGCTGACCCTTGATATCTACGCCAAACATGAAGATTCGGTACCTCAGCCGAAAATATTCCCGCTGGTTTTTAAGCAATCACGCGACAAGCTGTTGCGACAACTCATTGCAGAATGGGACCTGGGGGATGTGATCGCTGCTGATATGGAAGATTTTTATCATCAAAAACCATTGAATCACTGCAACGATTTGACCCGAGCAGTCTATTTCGGACGCCTTATGGCGGCACTAAATTTACTCAACTCACATCGATTGATAAGCTCCAAACGCCTTAATTACCTATTAAGAGACAAGGGCCTGTCAGAGAACGCTCTGAATCTTAAAACCCGACGAGCCGCACGCCCCTGAGGGGGCTAACAGACCAATTCCAACAACACGCAAAAACATCACTGGATATTACGTCTGTCTAGATATAACATGGCGCGCCTTTTCACAAGCCCTTTTTTACCCATTTGAGCAGAGCATAGAGCCATGACTGAACTGAGCCGCTATCGAAATATCGGCATTTTCGCACACGTAGATGCTGGTAAAACCACCACCACTGAACGTATCCTGAAATTGACCGGCAAGATCCACAAGATCGGCGAGGTTCATGATGGCGCAGCAACCACTGACTTCATGGCGCAAGAACAAGAACGCGGTATTACGATCCAGTCAGCGGCTACCACAGCGTTTTGGAAAGAACACCGCCTAAATATCATCGACACCCCGGGGCACGTTGACTTCACTATTGAAGTTTACCGTTCTTTGAAGGTACTCGACGGTGGCGTCGGCGTTTTTTGTGGTTCTGGCGGCGTTGAGCCTCAATCTGAGACCAACTGGCGCTATGCCAATGAGTCTGCGGTTGCGCGAATCATTTTCGTCAATAAGCTCGACCGTCTGGGCGCTGACTTCTACCGCGTCATTAAACAGGTTGAAGATGTGCTGGCAGCCAAGCCCCTCGTGATGGTCCTGCCCATTGGCGAAGAAGAAAACTTTGTTGGCGCCGTAGACCTTATTACTCAGAAAGCGCACATTTGGGACGATTCTGGCGACCCCACCAAATACGAGATCACTGACATCCCTGAGAACATGCTGGCGTTAGCCGCAGAGTATCGCGAAAAACTTATTGAAACAGCAGTAGAGCAAGATGAAGACATCATGATGGCCTACCTTGAAGAAGGCCAGGAGCCGTCAATCGATGAGCTTAAGCGTTGCATCCGCAAGGGCACGATCGCTCTCGAATTCTTCCCAACTTTTTGTGGGTCTGCCTTCAAGAACAAGTGTATCCAGATGATGTTGGATGGCGTGGTAGATTACCTACCAAATCCCACTGAAGTGCCCCCCCAGCCAGAAGTTGATATGGAAGGTGTTGAAACGGGCTCTTTCGCAATTGTTGACGTCAACAAGCCTTTGCGCGCGCTGGCGTTCAAAATCATGGACGACCGTTTTGGTGCTCTGACCTTCACGCGTATCTATTCGGGTACATTGAAGAAAGGCGACACCGTGCTCAACACCTTCACTGGTAAAAACGAACGCATCGGTCGTCTGGTAGAAATGCATGCCAATGAGCGTATTGAAATCGACTCTGCTTCTGCCGGTGACATTATCGCTCTGATTGGTATGAAAAACACGCAGACGGGTCACACCCTTTGCGACCCCAAGAACCCTGCGACGCTCGAGCCAATGGTATTCCCAGAGCCTGTGATCTACCTGGCTGTATCACCCAAAGATAAGACTGCTGCCGAGAAAATGGGCATGGCATTATCGAAGATGATTCAAGAAGATCCCTCGTTCCGCGTTGAAACGGATGAGGAGTCTGGCGAGGTCATTCTTAAGGGTATGGGCGAGTTGCACTTGGATATCAAGGTCGATATTCTGCGCCGCACCCACGGTGTCGATGTTGTCGTCGGCAAGCCTTTGGTGGCATACCGCGAGTCTATCACCAAGCGCATCGAAGACTCCTACACACACAAGAAGCAGACGGGTGGGTCTGGCCAATTTGCAAAAATTGACTACGTTCTTGAGCCTGCTGAAGTTGGCTCAGGCTTCCAGTTTGAGTCAAAAGTCACGGGCGGCAACGTTCCTCGTGAATTCTGGCCAGCGGTTGAGAAAGGCTTCAGAACAAGCTTAGAAGAAGGTCCAATGGCCGGCTTCCCTTGTCTTGACGTGAAGGTCTCTTTACACGATGGTGGCTTTCACGCTGTTGACTCATCTGCCATTGCGTTTGAGATAGCGTCACGTGCAGCCTACAGACAGACTATGCCCAAAGCTGGTCCGCAGATCATGGAGCCGATCATGAAGATTGACGTTTTCACGCCTGATGCGCACGTCGGTGATGTTATCGGTGACCTTAACCGCCGTCGCGGTATGATTCAGGGTCAAGAGGCTGGTGCTACCGGTACTCGCGTCAAGGCACAGGCTCCGTTATCAGAAATGTTCGGTTATATCGGTGATCTGCGTACCATGACTTCGGGCCGTGGCCAGTTTTCTATGGAATTCAGTCATTACAGCGCAGCACCGAAAAATGTTGCTGACGAAGTTGTGAAGGATACGCTGGAACGCAAGGCTGCCAAGGCCTGACCCATCGCCATGCGCTGCATGGCGGAACAAAAAAGACCGGCTTGCCGGTCTTTTTTTTGCCCGTAAATTTTGTCAACAAAACTGTTAACTGGGCTCGTCGGCCATCGATAGCGGCCGAAATAACGGATGACAAGGCAGTTTATCTCTACCAACAATCGGATTAGACTCAGCGACAACGTATCCCTTAAGGAGCATTCGTCATCCGACAAGCCGCTGAATCCACCGATATTCCGGACCCTTATACGCTACCACTCGAGACTATTAACGTAGTCGACCCCGCTCTGTTTCAGCAAAATGTTCATTGGGCCTACTTTGCTCGGCTGCGGGATGAGGACCCGGTACACCTGAACGAAAATAGTGAATATGATCGCGTCTGGTCCGTGACTCGGTTTGAAGACATTATGTACGTCGACAAACACCACGAATTGTTCTCCTCAGAGGCCGGCATCACTTTGGGTTTGCCCAATAGCAAGGCGCATCAGCGCGACGCTTTTGTCACCAGCAATTTTATCGCGATGGACCCGCCCAAACACGACGTCCAGCGGGCAACCGTGTCGCCCGCCGTTGCGCCATCAAACCTGGCAACGCTGGAGAGCACCATACGCGAGCGCGCTGGCGCCATCCTTGACGCATTACCAATAGGTGAAGAATTTGACTGGGTAGAGGCTGTGTCTGTCGAATTAACCACTCAGATGCTGGCCACATTGTTCGATTTTCCGTTCCAAGACCGCAGCAAACTGACGCGCTGGTCTGACGTCGCCACCGCCGGCCCTGGTAACGGTATATCCTTTGAACAGCGGCGTACGGAGTTATTGGAGTGCCTTGAGTACTTTACCGGGCTGTGGAACGAACGCGTCAATGAAGCACCCAAGGGTGACTTGATCTCGATGCTCGCCCATGGCAAAGACACTCGCAATATGGCGCCTATGGAATTTCTCGGCAACTTGATACTGCTGATTGTCGGCGGCAATGACACGACCAGAAACTCCATCTCGGGGGGTGTACTGGCGCTCAACGAAAATCCTGCGGAGTACCAGAAGCTCAGGGACAACCCGGGACTAATTCCAACAATGGTGCCAGAAATTATCCGCTGGCAGACGCCACTAGCGTATATGCGTCGCACAGCATCAGTAGATACCACACTGAATGGCAAGCACATCAAGGCTGGCGATAAGTTATTAATGTGGTATGTCTCCGGTAATCGTGATGAACGGATTATCGATCGACCCAACGAATTTTTGATCGACCGTCCTAACGCGCGACATCACTTGTCCTTTGGCTTTGGCATTCATCGCTGCATGGGCAATCGTCTGGCCGAGATGCAACTGCGCGTCGTCTGGGAGGAGATTCTCAAGCGCTTTGACAAGATAGAGGTAATCGGCGCGCCGGAAAGGACCTATTCAACTTTCGTCAAAGGTTACACGCGCTTACCCGTCATTTTACACCCACTCAAACCCTGAGCGTCGCTGGCGCTTCGCCTAACACGCGGTAGAATCCTCGAAATACGCGTGTTGGATCGGCAGACTGTGTACCAAAAAGCGGCAAATCTTCGCCACTTTGTATTGTTGCAACGACTCAACGTGGCTGATTGTAGGCTTCTATTGACCGGCACGGAGATTGCACTGCTTAGATGAGTACTTTCTCTCATCTACTGGATGCCCTGCATGCCCGCCACTCTATCCATCGCAACACGCTTGCAAACACCCAAACATCAGCCGTTTTACTGTCAACCAACACAACTCGTCGGCCAAGTCGCCCTGATGCAGGCCATGTTCAATGGCGATGATCTCGCAGCAACCGCGAGCCATTTAATGGCGTTGGTCGAACGCAATCCGCTGGATGCCAACGCGCTGCTAGACCTTGCCTATTCATTGATACTTCGTGGCGATGCCGCGACCGGCCTGGCATTGCAAAGCCAAGCATTACAAATCAAGCGGTTTTATTCTTTACAACAAGCAGATTCGGCCACTGCCCTGCGGGTATTAGTGCTAAAGACGCCCGGCGACTTCATGGCCAATACACCGGTTGAGTTTCTCCTCGACCACCCGGAACTGAGCGTTGATGTTCTGTTTGTTGCACCAGACCTGCCTTTGCCACTTGCCGCGCCAACTCATGACGCAATTTTTGTAGCGGTCAGCGAAGCTGATACTAACAGCGACACCCTGGCGCTGATCGATCAATTGTTGACGTGCTGGCAGAACCCCGTCATTAACTATCCGAAAGAAATCGCCTGCATTGGTCGAGACCAAGTGTGGAAAAGATTAGCAGACATCGATGGTCTTTTTATGCCGGTGAATCGACGAGAATCACGCCTCGCGTTAGAAAACCAGTCGAATCTGAGCTACCCCGTAATCATACGTCCTGTGGGCTCACACGCAGGAATCGGTCTCGAACGTATTGATCAGTTGCTGGATCTGAAGGCTTATCTGTCACTGCAGGCAAATAATAGCTTTTTTCTAGCGCCTTTTATCGACTACAGCAGCCTTGATGGTCAGTATCGGAAATACCGCATTGTCTTTATCGATGGCGAGCCATTTCTCTGTCATATGGCCATTTCCAGCACCTGGATGGTGCATTACCTTAACGCTGGCATGGCGGGGAATGCCACCAAACGCAACGAGGAGGCGCAGGTTATGGCAACATTTAAAAGTGACTTCTGCATTCGCCACAAACGCGCCTTCGATGGCCTAATCAAGGCTATCGGTTTAGATTATTTCGGCATCGATTGTGCAGAGACCAATGATGGTCAACTGCTGATTTTCGAGGTGGCGAATGCCATGGTCGTACATGCCATGGATCCCGTTGCAATTTATCCTTACAAAGCCGCGAACATGCAGGCCGTTTTTCAGGCATTTCAAGCTTTGCTGTTTCGCTTAGCTAGGTCACCGAACCCAGTACTTGCTGCGTCGGCCTAACACTAGAACGAACACCGGCAACTCGCCAAAACAGCGTCACCCGCAAATGACTTGCTCAGTGTATCCCTGCTGAGATATGGTTCATCTGTATATAATTAACTAGCTAACTAATATGCCTGAGTCAAATGATCTAGATACGCTCAGTATAGAATTCGTCGCCCGGCTGTTTATGGCGCGCACCCGATTTCGGCTGGCGATGGATGATCGCTTTAAGCCACTGGGTGTAACCGATGCCGCCTGGCGAACCTTATTTTATTTGGAACAGATTGGTGACGGTGTTTTGCAAAAGGACTTGGCGCGCGTCATGGGTATTGAAAGCGCCGGCTTGGTTCGCCTGCTTGACAATCTCGAATCCAAGGCCCTCGTAGAACGTCGAGCAGCGGTACAGGATCGTCGTGGCAAGACAATTCATCTCACGAATCATGCTGGTACGCTATTACTCGAACTCCATGGTACTGCCGCTCAGGTACGTCAGAGCTTGCTCGCCGACGTCTCTCCAGCGGACTTGCAGACCTGCCTGACCGTCTTTAACAAAGTCCTGACAGCGATGGAGCCCACATGAGCAATATCGACTCTAGTGCTGCAGGCCGATCAAATAGTTGGTCTAAAACCAACATAGGCGCGCTGCTGACCCTAGTATTAGGCAGCCTTTGGCTGGGTTGGTGGTTTTTCGAGCGCACTGGGTTCGTTTTTGTTAATGATGCACGGGTGGCCGCAGATATGATCAGTATCAGCAGTCGCATTCCGGGCAGGGTTACTTACCTCGATGCGCGGGAAGGCCAGATCGTCGAAGCCGAAGAGCAGTTGGCGATGATCGACGATGACCAGATCCGCTTGCAGATTGAGTCCATTGAGGCGAGCCTGACCACACTCAATGCCGAGTATCAGCGCCAACAAAAGCAACTGGTGATGACCCAGCGTCGCGTTGAATCGAACGTTAAAACCAAGCAATCTCAGTTAACTGTATCCGTCACGGCACTCAAAGAAGCAGAGACTAACCTCACCCAATCAGGCCTCGACCTTCAGCGTGCGAGTACATTACACAACGACAAACTCATTAGCGACGATCTGTGGGAGCGAAATAACCTTACCCATCAAACCAATCAGCAACGGCATCAGCGCAGGGCTGCTGAGGTTGAGACGGCGCGCGCCGAGATCCTCAAGGCCCAAGCAGCTGAGGCAGAGCTCGGAGTGATCGACGCTGAGCTGTTAATCACTCGCACCCGCCAGAACAAACTCGCCATCGACAAGCAACAGCTGCTCAAGTCGCAGGCTGACCATCAGATAAAGAGCCCAATACACGGTGTCGTCGACGAAACCTTTGTTAACGCTGGCGAGTACGTCTACCCCGGCCAGCGCATTGCCATGCTGCACAATCCACAGGCTGTGTGGATCAAGGCGAATATTAAAGAAACAGAGATTCGTCATATCCTGATCAACAATCTTGTGTTGATCAGTGTTGACGCTTGGCCAGATCTGTCTTTCCATGGGCGCGTTGAACGTATCGGTCAAGCCGCTACCAGTCAGTTCGCCTTGCTACCCAGCCCGAATCCTAGCGGTAACTTCACTAAAGTGACCCAGCGTCTGGAAGTCAAAATCAGTATTGATGATCCGCGGGGCTTACTCAAACCCGGGATGATGGTTGAACTCCAGATTAATGCGGGATAACCCCGCATGAGTAACCAGGTACCCGAGGGTATTCAGGCATCGCCGCCGGTATTGGCCATGTTTGAAATCTATGGGCCCATCTACACTTGGCTGGCAGTCATCACCGCCATGCTTGGCTCTTTTGCAACGCTGCTGACCGGCACCATTATCAACGTGGCCATTCCCGAGGTGATGGGCGCTTTTGGCATCGGTCAAGATCAGGCCCAATGGCTGTCGACGGGGTTTCTGGCAGCCGGCACTGTCACCATGTTGCTAACCGCTTGGTGTTGCACGGTCTTCGGTATGCGGGCGACTTATGTTGGCTCGATGTTGGTGTTTCTGGCGGGATCAATCATGGGAGGCTTGGCACCCAACCCAGAAATATTAATTTTGTCACGCGTCATTCAAGGCGCTGCTGCTGGTGTGCTAAGCCCTTTGTCTATGGTAATCAACTACCAAATATTCCCTGCACATCAGCGTGGCATGGCGATGGGTATTTTCGGCATCGGCGTAGTCTTGGCCCCTGCTTTGGGCCCAACCCTGGGCGGCCTGTTAATTGACAATTATGACTGGCGCTATGTGTTTTACCTAGCCGTGCCCTTCACAGTAATCAGCATACCCATGGCCCTGATGTTTATGCCAACCCGCGATCCCGATGATCCCGTGCCAGGCTTTGACTGGGTGGGCGTGTTGCTGTCCAGCGTGTTCCTCGTCAGCCTTCTGACGGGCTTGTCTAATGGTGAACGCGATGGTTGGCACTCTGACATCATTGTCCTGCAAATAGCCTGTGCAGGGCTCTGCATGGTGCTGTTCATCTGGTGGGAAAATCGCGTCGAACATCCGTTGCTGGATTTGCAGTTGTTTACCCACGGTCGGTTTCTGGCCGCCGCGGCCGTCACTTTCATTTTGGGTATTGGTCTTTATGGCTCAACCTATCTCGTGCCCTTATTTCTTCAGACACTGCAACATATAACGCCCACCAACTCTGGCCTGCTGATGCTACCGGCGGGTCTTGCCATGGCGTTTTTCTTCCCGATCGCCGGCGCCCTGAGTGATCGTATCGAACCGCGCTATGTGATTATTCTAGGGCTGCTGTTATTTGCGGTTTCGAGCGGATTAATGTATCAAGTAGACTTCAACACGCCTTATGCGCAGCTTCTTATTTGGGCCCTAATCGGCCGGGTTGGCCTAGCGCTTATCTTCCCCTCACTTAACGCAGCGTCTCTGGCAACATTACCCTTAGAACTACTGAATCAGGGGTCCGGTGCGATCAACTTCCTACGTCAGCTAGGCGGTGCTTTCGGTGTGAACTTGTTGTCTATTTTCTTAGCCCGCCGATCAGCCGAATACAGCGACGCCTACACAACCACCCAAACGTCCAGTACCGCAACCCTCGGACTACTACAAAAAATTCAAGACACCCTGTTTGGAGAGCACCTCGGCTACTTGATGCAATTTGAGCCAGCACTGGCTTATCTTTCGAGTACGCTCCATGGACAGGCTATGGTCATGGCATTCAGGGAGGGCTTTGCCGGGGTGGCGCTGATCTTTTTAGTCTCCGTTGTTCCCGCGTGGTACATGCGTACAGCACCTCAGAAAGACTAAGCTGATTTAGAAAAGGCAAAAGTAAAAGTACTAGCAAATAAACAAATGAAAAGGCCGTCGATCGTGTCATTTTAAGAAATAGACCGATATAGCAGCAAACCTCCGTCAATTACGACTAAAGTTGCTGGTCCAAACCGCGCCGACTTGCTAAGGTCTTCGCCTTTAAACTCCCACTCCAACCACGCAGGCCTTGTGTGTCATTACTGACTGATTTACCCCTCAATCCGCAGCTATTTAAAGCCCTCGATAAACTCGGCTTTACAGAAGCAACGGAAGTCCAAGCCCAGTCTATTCCAGTAGCTCTGACAGGCAGAGACCTGATGGTCGCAGCAAAGACTGGTAGTGGCAAAACAGCAGCATTCCTGTTGCCATTGCTCAATCGACTGCTCGCCACACCCGCGCCTAAATCAGGCACTCGTGCGCTGATACTCCTACCCACCCGAGAATTGGCACTGCAGACCCAGAAAATGTTCGAAGGTCTCGCCAGTTTTACGCCAATCAAATGCGGGCTGGTCATGGGGGGCGAGGCCTTTAAACACCAGATCGCCAGCATTCGCAAAAATCCGGACGTCATTATCGCTACACCGGGTAGGCTGGTTGAGCACCTTGATAAAGGCAGTTTGGATTTTAATGATCTTGAGGTTCTCATTCTCGATGAGGCGGATCGCATGCTCGATATGGGCTTTACCGAGGACATGAACCGCATAGCTGCCGCCTGCCCTGCAAAACGTCAAAACTTGCTGTTCTCGGCAACGCTTAGCCATCAGGGCTTTCAGCATATCAAAGCAATATTGACCTCGCCGGAAACGATTATCACCGACACCCATCGTCAGGCGCATAGTCATATCCAACAGCAGATCGTACTTGCAGACGATGCCAAACATAAAGAAAAGCTGATTACCGCTCTCGTTAAAGAAGAAGGCGCGACCCGCGTCTTTGTGTTCTGTAATACTCGGCAGCAATGCCAGCAGCTTGGCAGCACGCTTCAAAACCAGGGTTTGAAAATCGGCTATATTCACGGCGAAATAGCCCAGAGTATTCGCAAGCAGGTTATGAGCCGATTTCGGGACGGTAAGATTACAATTTTAGTGGCTACAGATGTCGCCGCACGCGGTCTTGATATTCAAAACGTTGAACTGGTTATTAATTATACGGTTGCCCACTCTGGCGACGATCACGTCCACCGGGTCGGCAGAACTGGCCGCGCAGGCCAAGCGGGTAAAGCGATCACACTGGTGACATCCCTCGAATGGAATCAGATGTCGAGTATTGAACGCTATCTGAAAATTCGTTTCGAACCACGCCGAGTCAAGGGTCTTGAGGCAGCCTATCTGGGCCCCCGTAAGCTGAAAAAATCCGGTAAAGCAGTCGGCGCGAAAAAGTCGGTCAAGGTGCGTAAGACGGCTAGCAAGAAAGCCCCTGCCAAGGCTCCAAGGCCAAAGCATCAGAAACGCAAGGCTGCGCCAGCGCGGGCTGAGAGCAAGAATTCCACTGCCACACCGTCCAGCAGAGAAGGCACTGCAGGAACCGCCGGCAGCAACAAAGAGGGTCATTCGCCTCTACGTAAGCGCCCACCCAAAGCAGATAGTTGACCTAGCACAGGACCTACCGCCCCGGACCTTGAATCTGCGGGTTAGCCCCCAATAACTATGACGTCTTCAAATGCGGATTACGCGTCGGGCGCGACTGGCGAAGCAGCAAATCGCTGCTCGCATCCGCTCAGAACGCTTCCGAATGGCAATACATCTGTTCAACACCCACCCTAAACTAAGCTAACAATAAGACGCGACCACTGTGGAATTTACTGACTACTACGAAATACTTGGGCTTGAACCGACCGCCGCTCAGGACGAAATCAAACGTGCCTTTAAAAAACTAGCACGCAAGTTTCACCCTGACGTCAGTACTGAAAAAGACGCGCAAGCGCGATTTCAGGAGGTCAGTGAAGCTTACGAGATTCTCAAAGACGCTGGCAAGCGGACCGAATATGATCAGCTTCGCCGCTATGTTAAGCGCCAGGCCCAACAGCCCGGAAACGACGGCTTCCAGTTTGACAACCACGACTTTGCCAACAACCCCGAGTTTGATGACATTCTAAGCTCAATCTTTGGCCAACGTGGTTTCGATCGCAGCGGTTTCAGCACAAACGGCGGATTTCGTCAGCCAGGCCGTGATGTTCGCTATACCGTGCAACTCAGCCTTGAAGAGGTTCAAGGGGGTGGTGATAAGCAAGTTCGTTTTCGCTCCCAAGCCGGCGAGAAAACCATCAACGTCAAGATTCCGATCGGCATCAGCAATGGTAAGGAATTAAGACTACGCGGCCAAGGTGATCCAGGTAGTGGTGGTGCCGGAGACCTGTATTTACAGGTCGAGTACCTACCTCACAAAAAGTTTGAGGTTGATGGGCATGATCTGGTGCTGGTCGTCCCCATTACGCCCTGGGAAGCAGCATTGGGGACCAGTATCGAAGTACCGACCCTCAGTGGCAGAGTCAAATTGCGCATCCCGCCCGAGAGTCAAAACGGCAGCCGACTCAGACTCAAAGCCAAGGGCCTGACCAAGAATAGTGACGGAGGAAGTGCTCGGAGCGCTAGCCCGAAGGATGATCAAAGAGGCGATCAAATGGTCGTTCTGAAACTCGTCAACCCACCTGTGGCAACACAAGCAGAACAAGCAGCCTTTGAGACACTGCAAACAACCTTCAAACATTTCGACCCCCGGGCGGGAACCTAGTCATGAACTCGAAAGGGCTGACCTTGGCAGTATTTTGCCAGATCACCGCGTTAAAACCATCTTATGTGCTTTACGCTAGCCGCTGTGGGCATCATTGCGACTCACATCAACGGGACCTTGATACACGCCGGATACTAAGAGGCGTCAGAGCACGGCGGCTACAACGTGATCTGGAGCTCGATCTACAAGGCGTCGCCTTGGTACTCGATCTGTGCGATTAACATCACGTGATGCAACAGCGGTTACAACACCTAGAACGTTTGCTTGCGCGCTACAGTCCTTCAATTGATTGGCAGTATCAAGCCGTCGCGACTAGAACCCTGAACACCACAAAGGACCGCACACAGACGTTCGTCGATCCTGCCTGTTTAAGAAACAATCATGAATAAATGGAATGTATTACTATCCAAATATTCCATTAACTTCTACCTCATTGCCTGTTAACTTCCTGCTTTAACAGCTACCCTGCGATATACTATCTCATCAGATCGACTTCTTAAGAGGCCCCAAATGTCCGACTATCTGCAAAAAATCCAAGCCTTTAAAACCCTCCGGGACGCCCAAGCGACCTGGAACGGTATCAATCCAGAATATGCGACCCGCATGGATTTACAAAACCGCTTCAAGACGGGCCTTGATATTGCACGTTACACCGCTGACATTATGCGCAAAGACATGGCTGACTATGATGCGGATTCGGCCAAGTACACCCAGTCTCTGGGTTGCTGGCACGGCTTTACTGCCCAGCAGCTAGCAATGTCAGTAAAGAAGCATCGCGGCACCATGGACAAAAGCTACATCTATCTCAGCGGCTGGATGGTTGCGGCTCTGCGTTCACAGTTCGGACCATTGCCAGACCAGAGCATGCATGAGAAGACCAGCGTACCGGCCCTGATCGAAGAGATCTACACCTTCTTAAAGCAGGCTGACGCCCGTGAATTACGTCACATCTTCATTGAGCTTGATGAAGCGCGCGCCAATGGCGGCGACGTTGATGGTATTATCAAAAGAATTGATAACTTTCAGACTCACGTAGTACCGATCATTGCAGATATTGATGCGGGCTTTGGTAACGAAGAAGCCACGTACTTGCTCGCCAAGAAGATGATTGAAGCAGGCGCGTGTGCGATTCAGGTTGAAAATCAAGTATCAGACGCGAAGCAATGCGGTCACCAAGCCGGCAAAGTCACGGTTCCACACGAAGATTTTCTATCTAAAATCAATGCGATTCGCTACGCCTTTCTTGAACTAGGTGTCGACAATGGAATTATTGTCGCGCGCACCGACTCTCTGGGCGCAAGCTTGACACAGAAGATTCCAGTATCTAAAGAAGCCGGCGATCTGGCGAGCCAATACAACTCATTCCTTGAGACTCAGGAAATCAAAGATCTGAGCCAGCTGAAGGAAAATGATATATCTATCCATCAGAACGGCAAGCTCGTAAAGCCGATTCGTCTGGATAACGGTTTGTACTCGTTCCGCGAGGGCACAGGTTTTGATCGCGTTGTACTTGACTGTGTCACTAGCCTAAACCACGGTGCTGACCTGCTCTGGATCGAAACCGAAAAGCCAAATGTAGCGCAGATTGCAACGATGGTAGACGCCATTCGCGTACACGTCCCCGATGCGAAGCTGGTGTATAACAATTCACCGTCGTTTAACTGGACCCTCGCATTCCGCGAGCAAGTCTATACCGAGTGGAAAGAAGCCGGTAAGGACCTGTCGGCCTACCCTGACCCCGCAGTTAACGCTAAAGGTTTGATGGACGCAGAATTTGATGCTACAGATCTAGCCGTGACCGCTGATACGCTAGTTCAAAACTTCCAGAGAGATGCTGCCCGAGAAGCAGGAATCTTTCACCACCTGATAACGCTGCCAACCTATCACGAAACCGCACTGGGTACCGATATTCTCAGCGAAGGTTACTTCGGCGAACTGGGCATGCTTGCCTATGTACGTGATATCCAACGTCAAGAAATTCGGCGGGATATGGCTTCGGTCAAGCACCAAGACTTGGCTGGCTCGAACATTGGCGATGATCACAAGGAGTACTTCTCCGGTGACAATGCATTGTTGGCTGGCGGTAAAGACAACACGATGAATCAGTTCTAGTGATTGTCGCAGCACGCCCACGTCATCGAACCAAGCGTGCTGCCTCAACCTTGCCCATATATGTCGTGGCTATTTAACAATAGTGAATCTACAGGCGAAAAAAAAAGCAGTTATCTGCTTTTTTTTCGTCTGTCTTTTAAGGGTTTGCTATAAGCGCAGGCTACCCGATGCGAGCCTATGTGGCGCGTGGTTTGTTACCAAGAGAGATATGCTTTGGACCTGCCACACTCTGTTGGCCACTGATGCCTGACTTGATCTCGTTAATTTTGCCACCAGATTTGAAAAAAGCCTCAGTTTGCTCGGCAATTGATTGTGACGTTTCTGATGCTGCTGGTTGCTTCTTTTTCGCGGGTGCAGTCTTAGGCTTAGCAGCCATAGGTAACCTTAAACGTTGTTGTGGGTCGCATACTATACACGATTCCCGTCAAGGATTCAGCCCGGCGCGCTATGCCAAACACCATGGACGAGATTCACGTGCTCCAGAGAGCGTTACACGTTCGCTGGCAGCCAAGTCTGTCATTGCCCCGCACCCAAAAAAAAGCACACTAGCGCGTGTGCTTTTTTGCTTTCAGTTACCTGATCGGGCGGGTCTGCCCCGCGTCAGCAATAGCTGACGCGGAGCGATTTAGCCTAATTCGCGTCGATGAAACTACGCAACTGCTCAGAACGCGCCGGGTGACGCAGCTTTCTCAGGGCCTTCGCCTCAATCTGGCGAATACGCTCACGCGTCACAGAAAATTGGCGACCGACCTCTTCAAGCGTGTGATCGGTGTTCATATCAATACCAAAGCGCATTCTCAAGACTTTCGCTTCACGTTCAGTCAGCGCGGTCAGAACACTGGTAGTGGTCTCTTTCAAGCCCTCGTCAGTGGCGTGATCCATGGGTGACTCGGCAGAGGTATCACTGACTAGGTTCCACATCGTGGAATCATCATCATCGCCTACAGGCGTCTCAAGAGAAATTGGCTGTTTAGCGACGTCCAGCGCCTTAAGAACCTTGTCTTCCGGTAGCTCCATCTTTTCAGCGAGTTCTTCGATAGTCGGCGCGCGCCCTAACTCCTGAATCAGCTGGCGCGTCAAACGGTTAAGCTTGTTAACGGTCTCCATCATATGCACGGGTACACGGATCGTACGGGCCAAATCAGATATAGAACGTGTAATCGCTTGGCGAATCCACCAGGTAGCATACGTTGAGAACTTAAAGCCACGCCGATATTCAAATTTATCCACCGCTTTCATCAGACCGATATTGCCTTCCTGAATCAAATCAAGAAAGTGCAGACCACGGTTGGTGTACTTCTTGGCGATGGAAATAACCAAACGGAGGTTAGCTTCAATCATGTCCTTCTTAGCAGCTCGGGTCTTACCCACAGCGACAAATAAACGACGATTGATATCCTTGATTTCCGCAATATCTAAGCCTGTCCGGTCAGAAATACGCTTCACCGTTTTCAGGGCATGACGAATAGATACACGATAGCGCGCTAGGCCCTTGGCCCAAGCCTCACCGCCGTCTATTTGCTGATCAAGCCAGTCGATATCATTCTCATGATTGACATACAGACTAATAAATAGCTCTCTGGGCATGCCCGACTTGCTCACGCAAAGCTCTCGAACCAGTTTTTCTTGGTCACGAATTTTCTGCATTTCGGAGCGTACACCGTCAAGCAAAGGATCCATCAACGCCGGTACCAGTTTGAGAGAACTAAAAACTTCAGCGACCTCGTCCTGAATCTTTCGGGTCTTGGCCTCCATGCCACTTTTCGCCAGCGATTTTTCGAAGCGAACGAAATTCTTTTTGATGCTGCCAAATCGGCTGTGAGTCAGATCCAAGTCCAGACCTTTCTTTTCCTCGTGTTCACTGGCCTCATAATTACCGCTTGATTTCGCCTCGGCGACTAAAGACATGTCAGGAATGATGTCCTCAGGGTCAAGAAAACCGCTGATAACCGTGGCTAGATCAGCCTCGTCAGCCACAACCTGCTCATAAACGCCCAAAATTCTCTGCACATTACCTGGGTAGCGTGCAAGGATCGCCATAGTTTCGCGTAGACCCTCTTCGATGCGTTTGGCGATAACAATCTCGCCTTCGCGGGTCAACAGCGGCACGGTGCCCATTTCACGCATATACATGCGCACTGGGTCCATTGTTTTGCCGACGACTGACTCCATCGAGCCAATGATGTTCGATTCAACACTAACTTCGTCTGAACGATCCGACAGACTATCGTTTTCGGGTGCCTGCTCGTAAACAGTAATGTCCATTTCATCAAACATCTGGACGATGTTTTCGAACTCGTCAGATTCGATAATGCTTGCCGGCAATACTTCTGTAAGTTGATCGTAAGTCAGATACCCTTGGTCTTTACCTTTCGTGATCAGTACTTTTATACGTGACTGATCCGTTGCTTCTTCCTCGTCGTCTTCGACGCCCTCAATCATTGATCCTGACTGAGACAAAACATCATCGAGGTTTTGGGTGGCATCCTCTAACGTGTCATCTTCGAGGATAGAATCGAAATCGCCTTCGCGTGCGTTACTGGTCATAGGGCTCGGGCTCCAAAAATAGATTCATTGGGACATTCTTAGCGAGGGCAATCAGTTGATCACTCTCATCATACCTCGGGATGCTATTCCCGCAGGTATAACTGCGTTGGGTATTGCGGGCGTAGTAACCCACCAATCTCGTGATTATTGTACTCACTGTATTCAGTGCTGGATCTTGCAGACTTTCATAACAATCTGGCCAGGTGTTTGTCGCCGCTCCTGTGTAGCCTTTACACAGCGCGCGTTTACCTACTTGCCTATTATGCCTGTTGATCACTCTTCCAGTGGCGCCTTATATGGTGGCAAATTTTTGAATTAAAAGGCTTCTACCGCATTTTCTTACAAAAATAATCACCATCGATTCGTCTCTATGAAAGTATAAACGGACAAAAGCGTCGTTTAACACCACAGACTCCACAAGGCATCTGTCATTATGCTGCACCTTTGAGGAGACTGTCTATAACTATCTCACAAAATCAGGAAATTGCCAGTCCGGTGCGCCATAAAATACTACGATGAAGAAAAACACCAACTTGCCGACGTACAACCGACGCTTGGAGCCGGCTTTTCTGCAACAGAAATACATTTATTTCAATTCGTTAACCCAACCTCTTCAAATGGTTGCCACCAACCTTGCACGAAACCTCCATTGTTCATACCTTCTCTTTCTCAATGGATGTTTGTATATTAGGTCACCTCACTAGCCAAGCTGTATGAATGTACAGGTAAATCCTGTGTCACATCATGCCACCGCCCTAATATTTCAATACGAGATGTGGGACGTATAGCTTGGCTAGTTGAGACTAACCTGCAAGCGGCGCCAGCCATCAACCCAACTCATTACCCATAATAATAGTGCCGCTCGCGGCGAACATACCACCGACACCGTGAGCTACTGATATGCGCACGTCATCAACCTGAGCAGGCGCATTACCTCGCAGCTGTCGAACACTTTCCTGCAGCGCATACATGCCATACATGCCTGAATGCATGTAACTTAACCCTCCACCATTCGTGTTAACCGGTAACTTACCGCCAATCGCCGTGTGTCGCTCCTCAACAAATACGCCAGCTTCACCGCGAGCACAAAAACCGAGATCCTCTAGACCATAAAACGGCAAGTGCGCAAACGCATCGTAAATCATCAGATGATCAACATCCTCGTGAACGATCCCGGCTTCAGCAAACGCCTTCTTGCCCGCCACTCGAAATGCTCTGGAACTTGAAAAATCAGCCATCTGGCTAATCATCGGCGTTTCGACGCTCTCCCCGGTGCCCAAAATATAAACAGGTTTCTGAGGAAAATCGGCGGCACGCTCTGACCTAGTGAGAATCAATGCCCCACCGCCGTCCGTCACCAGACAGCACTCTAACTTGGTAAATGGATAAGCAATCATCCGGTCATTCATCACCTGCTCGACAGTAAGAGGGTCACGGTACGACGCGCGCGGGTTCAGGCCCGCCCACTCCCGCTGCACCACCGCCACCGTGGCGAGCTGCTCAAGCGTTGTGCCGGTCTCTTTCATGTAGCGTAGAAACGGGATGGTAAACATAGATGTAGGACCCATAACCCCAAATGGCGCCTCGAACTGTCCGCCCAGACTGGCGCCTCCCGCTCCTCTATATCCGCCGCGACCCACATTCGAGCGGCCACTCTCGCCGTGGGTAATCAGCACTGTGTCGCACAAGCCTTCATTGATGGCTGCTGCTGCATGCCTTACGTGCAACATAAATGAGCAACCGCCCACGTTTGTGCCGTCGACCCAGGTTGGCGTAATGCCTAGGTAATGTGACAAATTTGTAGGTGATTCACCGGCGGTGGCAACACCATCGATATCTTTTGGCGTCAGCCCAGCATCTGCGAGCGCGTTAAGCGCAGCATCAGCATGTAGCTGCAACTGACTAACATCAGGTATCTTGCCCAGTTTTGTCGTCTCGGCAGCGCCGACTATCGCTATTGCACCTGGTCGCATTTAATGTCCCTCCGCAGGCTGGAAGTAGGGCAAAGTAATACCATCAGTCAAACTTTCAAACGTCACTCGCAGGGGCATATCTAAGACTAGCGCCTCAGGCGTCTGGGGACAGTTGAGAATATTCGTCATCATGCGCGGGCCCTCCTCAAGCGTCACGACGGCGATCGCATAAGGACCGTTATAGCCGGGGTGCGGACGATGATTGATAACATAGCTATAAAGACTTGCGCGTCCTGACGCAAGCTGGATTGATACCGACCGACAGGCACAAGCGGGACAAAAAGGCCGTGGCGGAAAATAAACGTGCTGACACTCGTCACAACACTGCAACCGTAATTCACTCATTTTTGTACCTGCCCAGAAGTCCGCTGTTTCTGGCGTCGGCACAGGAATAGGGATTTTGGATCTATCAGCAATGAGGTCGTTCATAGGACGTCTCCCGGTCATTCAAAAACGCGTCAATAATCAGTTACAAACATTCGGCATAAACCTGAGACCAAGCTCCGCAACAACGCGCATAAACAATTGCTCAGCGAGCATTATTCACTGACCACAATGCAGCAGGGTTAGGTGAGGCTTGCGGACCAATCAAACGACGTGTCGCCGAGCACATAAAAATAGGGGTTAAGTAACTCCGCTTTTGTGTTGTAGCGCAGCGGCAGAAGCCCGGCATCAACGACGTCGCCACCGGCGGCCATCACCACGCCATGAGCCGCTGCCGTGTCCCACTCACAGGTAGGCGCCAGTCGCGGATACAAATCTGCTTCGCCCTCCGCTATCATGCAAAGCTTGAGCGAGCTGCCCATGTTGAGCGTCGTGACAGTGAAACGTTCGTTCAGCGAGACCATGCAAGCCTCCATGTCAGGACTCGAGTGGCGTCGACTTGCCACAACCCGCAGAGGCTCACCTGCGGCTAATCGCGGCGCCAAAGATGCCACTCGAATATCCTTGCGGACACCATTACGCTCAACAAAGGCGACGCCTGCATGATCATCTGCGGCAACTGAGGTACCGGCATACAGCACGTCGAGCACAGGCACATAGACAACACCCAGCACTGGAACCCCCTCATCAATAAGTGCGATATTGACGGTAAATTCACCGTTACGATTTATAAATTCCTTGGTGCCGTCCAACGGATCTACCAGAAAATAGCGCGACCACTGCTGACGCTCACTGAACGGTATATCATCAGACTCTTCTGAGAGCACTGGAATCTCTGGCGCAAGTGCAGTCAAGCCGGACACAATGAGATGGTGCGCCGCCAAGTCTGCCGCCGTCAGAGGCGAATCGTCGCGCTTGCTTTGAACCGAAAAATCCTCGCGCTGATAAACCTCAAGAATAGCTTTCCCAGCCTGTCGCGCAATACTAATGACGCCCGGTAGAATTTCTTGCATAGTCACGGATATCCCAGTTGATGATAAGGTTGGGGCGCGCCAATGATCAGCGCAGTTTCGAAGTAATCGTCGAAACAACAAACTCTGTACCCGCATGGTATCGCGGTCAGGCACGACGGATACAGGCATTTTTCAATGAATATGGACATAGCACTTGAGAGAAACAGCCATGAGCGAAATGAGAGCCGTAAGCGCGGCAAAAAAGCCATGAGCGGAGCTGGAAAACCATGAGCGGGGTGCGAGTCGACAAATGGCTCTGGGCCGCGCGCTTCTTCAAAACTCGCGGTCGGGCCAAGGAAGCCATAGCTGGCGGCAAGATTCACCTAGACGGCGGTCGAGTTAAACCCAGTAAAGAAGTAATAGCCGGGCAGATTTTAGAGATCCGACAGGGCTGGGATACAAAGATTGTCGAGATTGTTGCGCTCAGCGATCAGCGGCGTGATGCCACTAGCGCTGCACAACTTTACGTTGAGACTCAAGATAGCATTGCACAACGAGAGTTACAGGCCGCACAACGCAAGGCTGCCGGGCCTGCTGGCGTGTCTACCGGGCGACCCACAAAGAAGGACAGACGCCTCATTCATCAGTTTCGAGAGGGCAACCTCGAATAGGGGCATGTATCCCTGAGGCGTCTTTTGGCATAATCTGCACAATTCACTGTAGGAATCCCGCCTTACCTATGACCAAGCCCACCTCTAAGCCCCCCTCTACGCCAGGGTGTAAATTTATGCGTGAATACACATTTAAGCCGGTCTATTTGAGCGTCACAACGATGCTGTCTGGGCCATCATAGAATCGTGTCTATAGACTCCTTAAATGCCAAGGACAGCGGCAGCGACAGTCGTCATGACAGCCAGATGGCCACAGTCACAGAGCGCGCTGATCTGGAACCTGCCGAGCTGATCGAAAGAGCACTACAGGCTCAAGAAGGCCAGCTGACAGATCAGGGTGCCTTGGTCGTGGCAACTGGCGCACAATGCGCTCGCCAGCCGCTGGATCGGTTTATTGTCAGGGAGCCCAGTACCAGCGATGCTATCGACTGGGGCGCTAACAACCAGCCGTTTAAGGCTCGCCAGTTCGATGAACTCTGGACCCGCGCCAGCCAATATCTTGCAGACGCTGACACTTACACCAGCCAACTGCATGCAGGCCAAGACCCAGAGCACTATCTGCCACTACTGCTGAAAACTGAGACAGCCTGGCACAGTCTTTTCGGCCAGACGCTTTACTATAGTCCGAATGTTTTTAACCCAAAAGGTAAAGAAACTTGGTCACTGCTGCACGCCGCTACCTTTCGTTGCGAGCCCGCGCGCGATGGTACGCATAGCCACGGCGTTATTATTATCAATTTCGCCCGCCGCAAAATATTGATAGCAGGCATGCCCTACGCCGGGGAAATAAAACAGGCAGTGTTCACCGTCCAGAATTTTCTGCTACCCGAGAAAGATGTGTTGCCCATGCATTGTGCCGCGAACATCGACCAAGAAGGCACCGTCAGCCTTTTTTTTGGCCTCTCTGGGACAGGCAAAACAACGTTGTCAGCGGATCCTACACTCGCCCTGATCGGTGATGATCAACATGGTTGGGGAAAAGATACTGTCTTTAATCTTGAAAACGGTTGTTACGCCAAATGCTTCTGCCTCGACCCCGTCAGTGAGCCCCTCATCAGCCAAGCTATTGGCTTTAGGGCACTGCTGGAAAACGTCGTTATTGACCCGCTGACACGTCAGCCAATTTTTGCCGACGACAGCTTGTCAGACAACGGCAGGGCAACGTATCCACTCACTCATATTCCAGGCCACTTTACAAACGCACGGGCACCGGAGCCAGCAACGATTATCTTTCTTACCTGCGATGTCAGCGGTGTGTTGCCACTCGTCGCAACACTGTCTCCGGAGGCCGCGGCTTACCACTTTCTTAGCGGTTACACCGCCGATCTCGGCATGACACCACGGGGCCATAACTCGCTCATTGACGCGACATTTTCAGCCTGCTTCGGCGCACCGTTTCTACCTCGGCCCGCCGCACAATATATTGACCTGTTTCTCAAACGATTGACGGAATTTAATGCGCAAGTATATCTCGTCAACACGGGCTGGCAGGGCGGCAATCGTGATACCGGTCAACGCATCAGCTTGCCTGTGTCCAGACAGATAATCGCGGCAATTCAAAACGGAGAGGTTAGCAGGGCTCCCAAAACCACACTGCAGCCGATGAACCTTGATGTGCCTATCAGTCTCACTGGCATCGATCCGGTACGACTAGATCCGCGCGCATGCTGGTCAGACACCCGAAAGTATGACGCTGCTGCCGACCAATTGGCGCAAGCGTTCGCAGGCAATATCAAACAATTCGACATCAGTGATAGCATCATCAACGCCGGCCCGTTAGGCCAACCTTCTTAATAAAAATAAGTGTGACACCATGACCAAACAGCTAAATGAGACGCTACCCTTTTTGACGCGCGCCTACGAGGGCAGCAAGCTGACCTTTAATCGCGGCATTGAGCGCGAGGGATTACGTGTCGACGCGCAGGGTAAACTGGTACAAACCCCCCATCCGGCTTTTCTCGGCTCTAATCTGACCCACCCGACTATCACGACGGATTTCTCAGAGTCACAGCTAGAACTCATCACGCCGGTATGTAAAACCGCGGCAGAGGCCCTGACACATCTGCGTGACGTCCATCGATTCGTTTATTCCGGCCTGAAGGACGAAACTATTTGGTCTGCCAGCATGCCCTGTCTCCTCCCCACAGACAGCGAAATTCCTCTGGCGCAGTATGGAACGTCGAATTTGGGACGTCTCAAAACAACTTATCGCAATGGCCTGAACAACCGCTACGGACGGGCCATGCAAACTATCTGCGCTATTCACTACAATTTCTCGGTAGAAGCAGATTTGTGGCAGCACCTAGCAACCTTGGAGCAAAAAACCAACAACCGTGACTATCGCTCAGAGCGCTATTTTGACTTAATGCGTAATTTCCGTCGCCTGTCCTGGTTACCGGTCTATCTGTTTGGCGCCTCACCCGTGGTCAGTAAGAGCTTTGTCAGGGACCGACCGCATACGCTGCAGGCGTTTGATAGTGACAGCCTTTATCGCCCCAATGGCACATCTTTGCGAAACGGCGGTCTGGGTTATCAGAGTGAAACCCAGTCAGGCATGATCAATATTTGCTACAACTCGCTGAGTAGCTACATCGGAACACTCGCTGAGGCGATACGAACACCCCATGAAATTTATCAAAAAATGGGCGTCGAAGCGCAAGGCATCTACACGCAGGTTAGTGGCAACGTTCTGCAATCAGAAGCTGAGTTCTACACCACGGTGCGCGCCAAATGCGTACCACCTAAGGGCGCTAACTTCCTGCATACGCTTCAAGAAGAGGGCGTAGAATATGTTGAAGTAAGATTGCTCGATGTAAACCCTTACCTGCCCCTAGGCATTGACGAGCCGCAGATGCATTTTCTCGATGTCTTTTTGCTGTATTGCCTGCTTACCGAAAGTCCCGAACACCACGGAGCGTTATGTGACAATGTTGGTCTCAATGTCAAAGCCGTAGTCGATAACGGTCAGATAACGAGCACGATGCTGCAAGATATAGCTGCCGCGCGCTCCCTAAAAGATTGGGGCACTGAGATCCTCGAGGGCGTCATGGTCGTCGCCAAATGGCTTGACCAGACTAACGGTGGTGGTGACTATGCCAGCAGTGTTAACGCGCAATTCGCCAAACTTACCGATACCAGCAATGTTCCAAGCATTGCCATGCTTGACGATATGCGCGCCAGTGAGATGCCGTTTTATCGGTTCATGCTCGATCAGTCACTCGTTCACAAGACAGCTTTTCTGGCACAACCACTCAGCGACGTTGAGCGTCAACACTTTCAAGAGCTTGCCAGAATCTCAATGCTTGAACATGCTGAGCTGGAAGCGACGCCGGAGCCAGCCTTCGACGACTACCTTAAACACGTACTTGCAGCCTATGAGAGCCTGTGAATCACCTGGCACATATTCGTCTTGCTGATCCGAACGCGGGGTTAATCGTCGGCGGTTTTTTGGGTGACTTTGTCAAAGGCCGCCTTCCCTCGACCTATCCACCGCATATCGACCGAGGCATCCGACTGCATCGGGCCATTGACGGATTTACCGACCAACACCCCATTGTTAAACGATCACAACAACGAATGGGGCCCGCACTTCGCCGCTTTGCTCCGGTAATCTCCGACGTAGTCTATGATCATTTTCTAGCCCGCCACTGGCAGACGTTCCATCCCACGGCACTGCCTGAATACTGCGCGCACATCTACCTTTTGATCAAGGCCTTTGACGCCCAATTACCCGCTAACATCAACAGCTTGATAAAACGTATGGAATACCATAAAAGCCTAGAAAATTATGCGCAGCCCGAAGCTGTGGAGAAGGTGCTGGGCCATCTGTCTAAACGCCTCACTCGAGAAAATCCTATGCTTGAGGGCTTTGCTGGATTTATAGCGCACTACGCGGCGCTAGAGGCAGACTTTCTGGCGTTCTTTCCTGATATTTTAGATTTCTCCAGCAACTGGCAAGACCAACACCGGTAAGCGCTTGCCACACAGCTATCGAAGTACTCTCTGCTTCCAGCCGCCCTAGCGCTGAACAACAAATCGCACAAACAACAAGTCATCAATGTACTCTTCGCCCTCTTCACGCTTCATGATGCGCCGCAACTCTGCTAACGCCAATTGGCGTATTTCTTCTTTGCCAGCAGCACTGTTAACCCGCACGTCAGGCTGCGAACTGAATAAAATAATAAGCGAATCCAACAACGCAGGCTGATGATAGGCGACAATATCGCCAATGCTAGAATGCGCAACCCGAACATTTACTGCAAACTTAAGATATCGCAAGCGCCCAAGGCTGGGGTCACCATAGTTAACAACCATATCATTGGACAGTTTCAAGTAGCTGTTGCCCTTAACGACCTCTACTTCCTCATCTGAATCTTCGTCGGAGGACTCCTCTGCCTGCGCGCCAGTCACCGCCAGGCTCAACACAATAGTGACGAGCACAAGTATCTTGACTAACGCGGCCAAACCCTCGGCGACGTAATGCGAGCCCCTATGATCTAAGCTGTTCATTGCCCGATACGCCAAACAGTGAACTTATGCGTCAGCGCATTAACGTTCCTACTTGAGATCTGTGCTTGAGTTCCGTACTTGAGTTCCGTACTTGAGGACATGCTTGAAGACATCATTGAAGACATGGACAACCTGCATTTATTTTTTATTGATCGACGTTTGATACATAATAGACCACATTCACTCACCTCGACGTTAACCTACAACTTACAGAAATCTGACTATGCCCATCCCCTCATCGCGAATCGTATATTTGAGCCTATTCATTGCCAGTGGACTGCTGATGGCTGTCGCCCTGTTTATGGAACATGTCATGGCACTTGAGCCATGTCCGCTATGCATCATGCAGCGCGTCATGGTGATCGCTACGGGCATAATTGCCCTGCTCGCGGCACTCCACGGGCCTGCTAAAATTGGGATTCAGGTATACGGCGCTTTGGTCGTGATAACAGCCGCAGGCGGTGCCATGCTTTCTGTGCGCCACCTGTGGCTGCAGAGCTTACCTGCAGATCAGGTTCCCTCCTGCGGACCTGGCCTGGATTATCTGCTGGATGTGTTCCCCCTCACAGAGGTTTTAACGATGATCCTCAGTGGCGACGGCAGTTGTGCCGAGGTTGTCTGGTCACTGTTCGGCATCAGTATCCCTGGCTGGACTCTGGCAGGGTTTATCGGCTTGATAGCTATTGGCGTATGGCAAGTCAGCCAGCCCCGGACACGCAGCTGAGATAAGCGCGGCTTCATCGTCGGATGATGGTGCCATCTACATCGAATGGTTATCCACATCCAATGAAAGTAGAACACCTGCAGGCGCTGCAAATATATGCGTCGAACTTGCCAATTACTGTGAATTGGCTATCCTAGGATTAGCGCAGAGTTAAAGGACAAACTCTCAATACAGCTATCCATGCAAGGAAGGCAATCATGCTTAGAAAAGTTCAGAATCCAAAGCAATTGTGGGGTGCAGTAGACCTGATTCTCAACAAGTGGCTGCTAGAGCGCCGTAAACTGATCAGCTCTTATTGTACTCTTGTAAGTGAGAAAGATTCGGGCAATGAGCCATCAGCTGAGCTTGAAGCTTTTTGTGAGGTGCTGGTAGATTATCTGTCTGCGGGGCACTTCGAAGTCTTTACTGAACTAGAGTGCGAGGCACGAACGTTTGACGCGCGCGGTATCCAACTCGTTAGGGCGCTTTACCCTTACTTAGAACAGTCAACCGACATCGCCTTAGGCTTCAACGATCGCTGCGAACAACTGCGCATCAATCATGCGGGCATCGGGCAAGTCAGGGAAGAACTATCGAGGTTGGGAGAAAGCCTGACAGATCGTTTTGAACTCGAAGATCAATTAATCGAGTATGTTCATCTGGCTAACGCTGAGCGATACCACTAGGACCGCTAGCAATCAGGGCAACATACTAATGCAGAGACACGGGCACTGCTTATTTGTCGCTTTTATTGTTGCTATATTGTCAGCATGCACGCCGCCTGATGCCCCGACGTCTAGCTATCAGGTCGCCAATCACAGCCTCCTAACGGCTGGCTTTAGTTCGAACGGTCGGGTCTACTTCATCGGCGCTATGACTGATGGTGGCAGCCTTTGGGATACTAAAACGCAAGCCAGACTCTATGATTGGAATCACACCAAGAACGAATTTTCGGCGATAAGTGCCGTTAGCTTTTCGGCTAACAATCACTATGCTGCCACCGCATCTGGCAAGTCACTTGCGCTATGGAATGTTGGAGACGGCAGCCCTGCACGCTACTGGCAAGCTCCCACGCGAATAACCAGCCTCGAAATTTCTGAGAATGCGGGCTTTGCTTTACTTGGCCAAGAAGATAATGAAGCCGTTATGTTTAACTTGCGGCAAGGTGGAGTTGTTGGGTCTTTAAAGCATACAGATAGCGTTAGTAGTGTCGCGATCGACAATCAAGCCAGTAAAGCTATAACCGGCACGAGGAGCGGAGAGGTTCACATCTGGTCGTTAGATACCGGCAAATCGGTGCATCGGTGGTCGCAGTCAGGCACTATTTCTTTGACGGAATTTTCCATCACTGCTAGCTTAGTATTAGTCGCCGCCGATCAGGGGACAGTTGAAATTTGGGATGTTGATACTGCTAACCGGTTGCATCTGCTGTACACCAAGAATCCAGGTCTCACGACAGTTGCTTTCAGCACTGATGAACATCAATTGCTTGTCGGCACCTCTCGCGCCATAATTGAGTTGTGGGACCTGCAAAATGGCGAAAAATTAAGATCCTGGCGGCTGCCTGAAGCTGACCCATGGCACAAACCTGCCGTACTGGCTGTCACGTTCGGCGAGTCACCAACCCAATTTCTGGCGATTGCCTCTGATGGCGTCAACTACCTTCTGGAGTAATACCACACCGGAATTCATGTAACTTCCGAGTCGTTTATGTGCCATGTCTGTGTAACATCATTTCTATAAAATTCATCAGGGATTGCTCGGTACTAACGCTTCTAACGCCTCACTTTGATCATCAATTGCTTTTTGAAATGTTTCGATGGTCCGCCCCATCTGCATAAGCTGCTCGGGGGCCACTGACGTTACACCGGCGGGTAGTTTTGAAAAATCGAATGCGCCCGACTGAGTCTTTTGCGTAGCAGGTATTTGTGATTCGCTCCGGCCGGCAACGTCTGGCGCCGGCATGCGGTTTATCTGATGACTAATCTCCACTAGCGCAGCTCCCTCAGCTACATTTGAGCCGTCAGAGAATTGCCATACCCCTTGCTCATCACGCCATTTATAGACCTTGGTTACAGACCCCAGCGCGCTTTTAACTGTGCCCCGCTCTGCCTGCTCGCCATCCGAGGCGTCGCCAGATACATCGATTCCCTTGGCTAAACCGGTCAGGGATGCCAAACCGGGAGCTTGTTTGATACGCTCTAAGATCAACGCTAGGCTGACATCAGGCGCAAAGTCGGCGACAGTCAGTAAAGGCTCGCCGTTGGGACCCTTAATAAAAAAAGGCCCTATGCAAGCCAGCATCACGATCAAAAGCATAATTTTCAACATGACTCGCCCTGCCTATTTAGCATTTGTCTGGCTACTGCCCTGACGATTGCCCGGGCCGCTGTTCAGGCGTTAATAATGCGCCAGACTAACATCTTGTCAAGTCTATGACGGCCAGATACCTGTGGCGTGATATGATGTCGCGTCCAGAATAGGTCACTTTTGCATGCTTTCCCTGAACAACCTCTCATTGCGGCGCGGTACAGAGCTTTTATTCGCAGACGCAACCTTCACGGTACACCGAGGCCGTAAAGTCGGCCTCGTTGGAGCAAACGGTGCAGGTAAAACCAGCCTTTTTAAACTGATTCTGGGGGAGTTAGATATTGATCAAGGTACGCTCGAATATCCACCCGAAACGCGTATTGCATATCTTGAACAGGAGGCCGAGGCCAGTGATGCCCTAGCGCTCGACTATGTAATGGCCGGCGATCGGGAACTCATTGCAGTGCAAGCATTAATCCAGATAGCAGAGGCCGATCAGGAATTCAGCAAAATTGCGCAGCTGCATGAGCGCCTCGACAGCCTCGATGGCTACACCGCAAGATCACGCGCCGAGCAATTGATGCTAGGGCTAGGCTTTAAAGCAGTTGATTTTAATCAGCCACTACGCGCATTTTCCGGTGGTTGGCGTATTCGCTTGAATCTCGCGCAAGCCCTAATGACGCCCTCAGATATGCTATTGCTAGACGAACCCACCAACCACCTCGACCTTGACGCTATTGTCTGGCTGGCTAACTGGATAAAAAGCTATCGCGGAGCGCTGTTGCTGATTTCTCATGACCGAGAATTTCTCGATGAAACGGTTGATGGCATCGCCTACTTGCACCATAAAACCGTTGAATTATTTAGTGGTAACTATTCTGCGTTCGAAGTACTCAAAGCGGCGCGTCTCGCTGAGCAACAAAGCAACTACGAAAAGCAGCAACGGGACGTCAAACACATGCAGGATTTCGTCCGTCGTTTCCGCGCCAAGGCAACGAAGGCGCGTCAAGCGCAAAGTCGTATCAAGGCCCTCGATCGACTTGAACTGATCGCACCAGCGCACATCGACTCACCGTTTCATTTTGAGATACCCACAGCGGACAAGTTATCAGATCCACTGCTGTCGCTTATTGATGCCGACCTTGGGTACTCAACACCGATCTTGAAGCAACTCCGCCTAAGCCTGCATCCCGGCGATCGGCTGGGCTTGTTGGGACACAATGGGGCAGGCAAATCGACGTTAATCAAAACCCTTGTCGGTGAGCTTGAAACCCTCAAAGGCCAGCGAGTTGAGGGTATCAATCTACGTATAGGCTATTTTTCACAACACCAAGTTGACGACCTTGACTTGGATTCATCGGCTCTGCAGCACCTGCGCGAACGCAATAAAACGTTGAGTGAACAACAGATTCGCAATTACCTTGGGGGTTTTGATTTCCATGGCGATAAGGTGCTTGAATCAGTGAGGATTTTTTCAGGGGGCGAGAAGGCACGGCTGGCATTGGCACTGGTCGCTTTTAGCCGGCCGAACCTATTGCTTATGGATGAGCCCACCAATCACCTGGATATTGACATGCGACACGCGCTAACCGTCGCCTTGCAGTCGTTTGAAGGTGCATTACTGCTGATTTCACATGACCGACACCTTCTAGCCAATACCGTCGACGGTTTTCTGCTGGTCGAGAAGGGCCAGGTTATGACTTTCGAGGGCGATCTGGACGACTATCGCAAACGCGTCCTCAACCCAGAAAATCTAGCAACCAACAGGGCCACTAAACCCAACGTGTCACCAAACCCAAATACGGGTAAGCAGATTCGCCAGTTTAAGACCCAAATCAAGACGCTGGAGGAGCGCTTAGATCGCCTGCACCGTAAACTCGCCGAGGTCGACCTAGCACTTACCGATAGTGAGCTTTACCTGCAATCAAACGACACGAACCTACAAGGGTTACTGAGGGACAAACTAAGCCTTGAGACGGAAACCGCCACTGTAGAAGAGCAATGGCTTGAACGTCAGGAACAGCTCGAAAGCTTAACCCCCCAGACGAGTACATGACTTGTCAAGACCGATGCGGCCATTTGGTCTCGTTGAATTAGGCCGTCCTGCGATATACTCACTACATGAATTTTATACGCTGGCACTGGTAACTTCGCCGCCATTTCCGTTAGGAGCTTTACGCTATCATGAGCAGACAGTACCCTAGTACGCGCATGCGCCGCATGCGGCGTGATGATTTTTCTCGACGCCTAATGCGCGAAAATCAGTTGACCTGCAACGACCTAATCTATCCAGTGTTTGTCATCGAAGGCCGAGACAAGACCGAGGCCGTCGCGAGCATGCCTGGGGTTGTGCGTAAATCCATCGACCGGTTGGTGGAAGAAGCCCGCCAAGTCGAGCAACTCGGCATTCCCATGCTGGCCCTGTTTCCTGTCGTCGACAAACCTCAAAAATCATTATTAGGCGAAGAATCCTATAACCCTGACGGTCTGGCACAGCGAGCCATACGCGCACTGAAGAGCGCAGTACCTAATCTTGGCATTATGACCGACGTAGCCCTCGACCCGTTCACAATACACGGCCAAGATGGGATCCTCGACGATCAAGCTTATGTGCTCAACGATGTCACGGTCGACATCTTGGTCAAGCAGGCGCTGTCACATGCTGACGCCGGAGCCGACGTGGTAGCACCATCAGATATGATGGACGGGCGTATTGGCGCCGTCCGAGCAGCACTCGAACAAGCCGGACACACCAATACCCGCATTTTGGCCTACTCAGCCAAATACGCATCTGCTTACTATGGACCCTTTAGAGACGCCGTCGGTTCAGCAGCGAACCTCGCCGGTGGCGATAAATTCAGCTACCAGATGGACCCAGCAAATCTCGATGAGGCGCTCCACGAAGTCGCCATGGATCTCGCCGAGGGAGCAGATATGGTGATGGTGAAACCGGGCATGCCCTACCTCGATGTCGTTCGACGCGTAAAAGATGAGTTTGGCGTCCCAACCATGGTGTATCAGGTGAGCGGCGAGTATGCCATGCACATGGCCGCCATCGAACATGGCTGGCTCGACGAAAGCGTTATTCTTGAGTCATTATTGGGCATGAAACGAGCAGGCGCAGATGGCATCCTGACCTATTTCGCGATGCGCGCTGCAACCATGTTGCAACGGTGAACATCGTGCCGGCCTCACCAGCAAACTATCGTCTTACTGGTTGTGAAATTAATGAACTCAGACTAGGATGCTTGTCTTTGCCAGCCTCTTTACCTTATTTTTAGCTGCCTCAATTCGCAGCCTTAGCTAGCAACCATTTGTTATCTTTCTTGGGAGCCACCCGCAATGTCCGAAATCAATCATGTTACCGACGACACCTTTGAATCAGAAGTTTTGAAATCCGACGTGCCTGTGCTGGTCGATTACTGGGCCGAGTGGTGTGGTCCTTGTAAAGTCATCGCCCCAGTACTGGAAGAGATTGCGGCGGAATATAACGGCAAAATGAAAGTCTGCAAACTAGACATCGATGCCAATGAAGATACACCACCGAAGTATGGTATCCGTGGTATCCCTACATTGATGCTATTTAAAAATGGCGCTGTTGAAGCGACTAAAGTAGGCGCCCTGTCAAAATCACAGTTGACAGCATTCCTAGACAGCAATATCTAAACTTGGACACAGGGTCTTGTATTAACTCATCCCCACAAGACTCTGTGCTGGCAATATCTGCCTTCGGCGCTCAATAAGCAGTCCTAGATCAAGACCCAAAATCCTCCTGTAACGACAAGCAGAACACTTAACAACCGCTTGATGGAGGACAGGTCAACGATGCTCTTTAAAGCTGAGGCTAAAAAAAGGTTGACAATTAGCGGGAAAAGCGACAATTATACACCTGACGAAAAACACAAGATCAATTGTCGGGACCAGTACAGATCACTTATAGCCCGCACTTAGTTTGCCCTCTTCCAGCACGACAATCCGACAAGACAAGAACTTTTTGCCCTTTATCGATGGGCCCTAATTAGTTGCAAACTCTGTTTATCGACGCCAAAACCCTAGACGCTAAAAACTCAGACCCTAAAACTTATACCTAAAACTACAGCTCCGACTAAAAGCGCGCACAAACATTGCGACATCACGCCAATCGGTAATTTGTTGGCTAAAAATACGCCGGGTAATGATACATCAATCAAAAGTAGACAAACCAAAATTGACAAACCAAACAAGTGAACCTATGAATCTAACTGACCTCAAAGCCAAGCCCATACCCGAATTGCTCGAAATCGCTCACGAAATGGGCATGGACAACCTAGGTCGATCACGCAAACAGGAAATTATCGCCAATATTCTCCGCAAGCACGCTAAAGGCGGCGAAGCGATTTATGGCGACGGCACCTTGGAAATTCTACAAGATGGCTTTGGATTCTTAAGATCAGCAGACAGCTCTTATCTGGCTGGACCAGATGATATTTATGTATCGCCGAGCCAGATTCGACGCTTCAACCTGCGTACCGGCGACAGTGTTTCCGGCAAGATACGCCCACCCAAAGATTCAGAGCGTTATTTCGCATTACTCAAAGTAGATCAGATCAACTTCACGGATCCCTCTGAGTCAAAGAATAAAATTCTATTTGAAAACCTTACGCCTCTATTTCCCGACAAGCCCTTAACGCTTGAATCGGGTAACGGCAGCACCGAGGATCTGACTGCACGTATTATCGATTTGACGTCGCCCATCGGTAAAGGACAACGCGGTTTGATCGTGTCACCGCCAAAAGCCGGTAAAACGTTGATATTGCAAAATATCGCGCAAGCCGTGATGCGCAATAACCCTGAATGTCACCTTATCGTCTTGTTGATTGACGAACGTCCCGAAGAAGTCACAGAGATGCAGCGCTCTGTGCGCGGTGAAGTGGTTGCAAGTACATTCGATGAGCCACCTTCGCGCCACGTCCAGGTAAGCGAGATGGTCATCGAGAAAGCCAAGCGTCTGGTTGAGCACAAGACCGACGTTGTAATTTTGCTCGACTCTATCACCCGTCTGGCTCGTGCCTACAACACAGTGATACCTGCCTCAGGCAAGGTACTAACCGGTGGTATCGACGCGCATGCGCTAGAGCGCCCGAAGCGCTTCTTCGGTGCCGCACGGAACATTGAAGAAGGTGGTTCGCTGACTATTATTGCCACTTGCCTGGTAGATACCGGCTCTAAAATGGACGAGGTGATTTACGAAGAGTTTAAGGGTACCGGTAATATGGAATTGCACCTCGAGCGCAAGATCGCCGAGAAACGCGTCTACCCCGCTATCAACATTCGTCGTTCAGGCACGCGCCGTGAAGACTTGTTGATGAGCGAGGAAGAGCTGCAAAAAGCCTGGATTCTTCGTAAAATTTTGCATGAGATGGACGATCTTGCGGCCATCGAGTTCATGCTAGAACGCATGAAGAAGACCAAGACGAACGAAGAATTTTTCGCCTCGATGCGACGTAGCTAACCGATTGTAGCGGGCTGAAAAATAAGTTGACTCGATTCAGATGCACCATTCGCTCTACGGAGCGCTTTAATTCGAACACAAGAAAAGTCATTCTTGAACTGCCCTCGAAGGCGCTCGATAATTCACCTGGACTTGAGCCTGATACTCGTTTTAAGGCCGGACAATACCTCAATATTGTTCTATCAGACCGATCCTGTCCGTTTTCTATCGCCAGCTCACCAGATGCCACTGATGCTATTGAACTCCACATCAGGCCCACCCCCGGGTCTGGTGACTCTGTAGAGATTGAAGCTCTGCTCGATCAAGGGACTTTTCTTGACATCGACATGCCCGTAGGTGACTGCTACATAGAGCAGCCCATCAGCACACCTCTGATCTTGATAGCGGCCAGCACCGGTATCAGTCAGATGAAAAGTATCATCGAATTCTTAATACCGCGCCTCAACGAACAACCTATCTGGCTCTACTGGGGTGTGTTGTCCGCCAACGATTTGTATCTCAGCGAACTCTGCAGCAGCTGGCAAGCGCAAATGGAGCGCTTCACATTTGTACCGGTCGTTAGTCAACCTGATACCTCACCACAATGGTCTGGCAGAACCGGACTGTTACCTGATGCGGTACTTGAAGATTTTACCCGGCTTGATGATGTCACCATTTACGTCTCTGGTGGGCCCGGTATGGTCTATGCCACGCTGGATCGATTCATCGCCCACGGACTCGACAAAAACCGAATTTTTTCTGACGTGTTTTCTTATGCCCCTCGGAGCTAGTATTCGGCAATAGCCGCAGGCCTAGCAGTACGGCTATTTTTGTCAGCAATTAAGCCGCTAATGGTTTTATAAACCAACCTTATGCGGCGAATGGGGAGGCGCTTTTATTTGTAACGCCTGACGCAAATGCTCACTACTACGCGCGTATTCGCCGTCAAAGGCCAACAACTTAGCAAGTTTCTCATGAGCCAACACCGACGGCATCAAGTTCAAACTCTTTTCGAAGGCGGTTTTTGCCTCATCTTTTACGCCACTAGCTTCATACAACTGTCCCAAGCAAGACTGCAGGGCCCAATTATCTGGATGGGTTTTTTGCCAGCCTTGAGCCGTTTTAAGCCGTTTACCTAACGTTTCTTTTCCCGCATGACCATAGGCGACGACTAGCGCATCATGCCATTGATGCTTAATCGTCGAGCGAAGCAAACTCTCAACCTGTTTATCGTCTCGGACGCGCCGACAATAATCGGCGACAAGTTCAGGGTCACTTTTAAGTGAATCAGACAACCGTCTAAATAAAACCCCAAGACTTTCATCCGTATTATTCGGTGAAGCAAAACGCTGCTGCGCAACCTGCTTTTCAAACGCTAACTGGACCGCAGGATCATCAGCATACTTACGCAGCTCCTTCATGATGTTAGTCAGCCCCTGCCAGTCACGGAGATTAAGCAGTGCCTGCTTACGCAGATTCAGGGTTGCGCGGGTATTCGCCAACCCTTCAAGGCTCGACAAAGCACCATGCCAGTCGCTACGACCAATCAACATCTCAGCCTCTGTAATGGCGACCGTAGCTTTTAATGACGGATCGAGAGTCACCGCGAGACGTAGATAACGCTCCCGCTCCTGCGTATGCGACTGAGCATCAGCCGCACGTGCGGCTGCAATGTAATTAGCTGCGGGCGAATCACTATTTCGGACACCGCTGACCAGAAATTTTTCGGCGCGTGGGTACTCGCCCTGCTGCAGAAAAGCCATACCTTTTTTAGTCAGACTGGTCGCTCGCTGTGTTCGCCGCAGCACTTGCCAACGCCTGATAGACTGACCGCTTCCCAATAACAAAGAAAGGCTTGCAAACAGCGCGTAAACCCCAAATACGCCCGTTAAAATCATCCCTAGGAAGACCCAAAGGCCTGTTTGCATACTGGCGCCGTTGTATGCGATCAGCACATAGCCGGGGTCCTGGGCGATCAGAGTGCCCAAACCCGCCGCTGTTAAGACAACTAGCAGAACAATGACAAGATTACGTTTCATTGCGCAACTCCCGGTGCTTTCTGATTACCGGGCAAATCGGTGGGCGCCGTAACGCGCGCAGGCTGCCCCTGAAACCGAGCCATATGTTCGCGCGCAACCCGCAGTGAACCAGAAATATCAGGAAATTCTTGGCTGATATCGGTACTGGCCAAATTATCAAGCATTGCCATCATGGCACGAGTCCTGGCGCTCTCAACATCAAAGTAGGCCGGCACCCAGCGTTGCGCTTCTGCTAGCGCACCCGCATAAATTGCCGGATCACCGCGCAGCAAAGCCAACTGGGCCATCTGCAATTGCAGCACTAAATTCTGACGCAAATAGTATTCTTCCTGAGGTGGCAATATTGGTGTGATCACAACCCCTGACGCCCGATAATCGACTAACTGACTCAAACGCGCACCGGCTTCCCGCATCAGCTCTGTGAATCGGCTGGCACCGGACGACTGCCTAACAGCGGTTTGGTCGTCACTGGCGCTATAGCGCAAGCCTCTCTGTGGTAGCGTCTCGACTTGGCGGATCAGCGTCATCAGACGCAAATACAGACCGTCAACATCCAGCGCTTCAACCGCTGACAGACGCCCCAAGTCCTCGCTGATTGCTGCTCTCAAGTCAAAAGCCATAATGCCTCGTGCATCACGAACCACATCATCCGCGGCGCGTAGGAGCGCCAACGCACCCTGTGGATCACGCTCCATCAAAATACGCTGATTTGCCATCCGCAGCAGAAATTCAACTTCAGCGAATAACCAGTCCTGACTGCTAGTCCCTAGCAGTGCCAACATTTCCGTACGTAGCCCCAAAAGCGCTACATCAAGCTCCTCAGGAGCGACACCTGACTGATTCACCAGTCGTGTCGACAGCTCTTCCAAGTTTTGCTGGAACTGTCGCGTCTGCTCAGTCTGTTTATTTTGGAGGGTCGACAGACGCGCGGAAAGCGCATCTGATAAGGTCGCCTGCGTAGTAGCGGCAGGTGCTGTAGCTTGCCCGGAGCGCGCTGAAGGACCAAATAAGTGGAAAATGATGTAGCTCGACATGCCGATTGCAACCAGCGCTAGGAATACCGCAAGTACGCCCGCGATACCTGTTCCGGCAGCCGGTTGTCCTAAATTGCCAGGTTGTATCGGTTTAGTTTTTGGACTTTCCTTGGGCTCGCTCATGTCTCGCTTTTCCAGTCGAGTGAATGCTTCGTTGAGGCGCACATCGAGTGTGTCAGACCCAGAACTCGGTATTTGATCTGCCATCTTGATGCTTATCCCTTTTATTTTGCCAGCAGCGCCAGCCAGACATATCCGCTGGACATCCCTGAGTTCTAGAAATTCTCTGCAAGCCAAATCCGCTCAATTTCCGCTGCTACCGCAGCGTCAACAGGCGTGCACACGTTGACCTTATCAAAACCTAACTGCATTGCCAGCTTTTGCAGTCGATGTGAAGGCACAATCAACCGCAAATCGGGCTTTGGCCAATCCATCAAACTCACTAGGCATCTGAGGCCTTCACCGCTAAAGACAACACCCGCTAAAAGCCTGCTAGGCTGCAGGGTTCCTCGAAAGCCTTGCGGGTAGGTGCAGAAGCGGCGCGTGTAAACTGGCAGGTAGTCAACCTCTGCACCACGTTGTAATAGTGCTTCTCGTAGATATTCCCGACCGCCCTCTTGACCGCGGACAATTAGCACTTTGCGACCCGTTAGTACCTGCAAATCTGCCAGCCCTAACAGCCCTTCAGACGAATAATCATCAGGCACCTGACACTTGATGCCGACGTCATTCAGCAATGTGCCAGTGGTTGCTCCAACGCCATACCAATTAAGCGCCATGGGCCACTGGGGCCAGTAGGCTTCTAGTACGTCAAACCCATAAGTAACCGCGTTCTGGCTAACAAAAATAACATGATCGTAGGTATCTAAAGCCAATACGCGCTGCCGCGTTGCAGCACTCGCCGGTAGACCGGCAAACTCAAGCAAGGGGCGCTCGACAAACGTCAAACTCAGGTTCGGGACAGCCTTTAGTGTCTGTATCAACTGCTGATTCTGCGTCGGCAGACGGGTTAGCAGCACTGTATCTTGGTGAGGCATTGAACTGCGTTAACCTTGAGGCTGGATCAGTGCCAGAGCCCCGCCAGCGATCAGTTCAGCAGTCATCTGCCGGGCCATCTCAATACCACCGGCTCGCGGCCCCGTGCGACTAACTCGTAAGGGCGTTTTACCGTCGATGTCACTGACATAACTCGACAGGCTTATCTGATCACCATCAAGGGTCGCAAAGGCAGCAATCGGCAAACTGCAACTGGCCCCGAGCCCTGCTGAGATCATTCGCTCACAGGTGACGCGAAACTGGGTATCAGCATGATTAATAGCAACCAGCAGCGCCTTTACGTCAGATGCATCACTACGACACTCGATCCCCACAGCACCTTGACCAGCCGATGGCAGGCTCGTGCCAGTATCGATGGCCTCACTGATGCGATGTGCCAGCCCCAAGCGTTTTAAGCCAGCCGTCGCAAGTATGATGCCGTCGTACTCGCCTTCATCTAATTTACGCAGACGGGTATCAACATTGCCGCGCAGCTCTTGATACACCAAGTCTGGCCGATGTTCTTGTAATTGCAGGCGACGTCGAAGACTCGATGAACCGATGCGCGCACCCGATGGCATGTCCTGCAGCGAATCAAACTGGTTGGTTATCAGGGCGTCACGCGGATCCTCACGTTCACAGATCGCGGCTAACTCCAGCCCCTCTGGCAAAACACTGGGCATGTCTTTCATTGAGTGCACAGCTATATCGACTCGGTTCTCAAACAAAGCGACCTCTAGCTCTTTGACGAAAACACCCTTACCACCCATCTGACTCAGCGGCGACTCTTTATTCCGGTCACCGGCAGTGGTCATACCCATGATCGAAACCTGCAGCCCCGGGTGCGCTGCTTCCAGCGCCGCTTTAACGTAATGTGCCTGCCACATAGCAAGCGCGCTTTCACGGGTGGCGATACGAATCTTGTCTAGCATCTTAATCCTTAAACCTATGTTTCTGGCGCCATCAGTCATTCGCCAGCCGAGAGATGGTCGCTCGATGAATAAACTACAGACGTAAAAAAAGCGACATTATAGCCGCCTTTTGCACTGCAATCTGCTTCCATTACAGCGCCCGTGCTAGAGAGCCTGCACGAGACGTCTCAGCCCAGAGACGTGACGCCGACTAACATCGAGCTTTTCATCCACGCCACGCAGCCTTACCTGGTAGTGTCCTTGTGAGTCTCGGTCTAAGCCTTCCAGATGATCTGTCATGACTAGCGCGTTGCGATGAATTCGAACCACACGATCACCAAATTCATCTTCTAAGTCTCGAAGCGTGTCATCAATCAGTACTTCACCCGCTTCGTGACGTACCGTAACGTACTTGTGGTCAGCCTGAAAGAACCGGATTTCTGACAATGGAATCAACTCTATCCCACGCCGCGTCTTGGCGCTGATGTGTGTTCGCGTGCGGGGTTTTGTAGTGTGGTCCTCACCAATGATTGCTAATTCTTGCACCCGGTTTACCCGACCGATCTTGGCTAAAGCATCTACCAGTGCTTCACGGCGAACAGGCTTGAGAAGATATCCGGCTGCATTGGCGTTAATAGCTTCTATAGCATGCTCGCCAAAGGCGGTGCAAAAAACGACGGCAGGCGGTGATTGCAGATTAGCTATTTTATGCGCAGCGGCCATACCATCCGTTCCTGGCATACGAATATCCAGTAGCACAATGTCGGGTTCAAACTCCAACGTACGTTTTACCGCTTCATCGCCGCACGCGGCCTCGCCAACTACCTCGTAGTGATCTAGGGTATTGACCATCCTAATCAGACGCTCACGAGCCAGTTTTTCGTCGTCGACTATCAACACTTTCATGGTAGCGGAACCTCACTTTCAGATTATCTAATAATGGAGCCGCCTGAGCCTCACGTACAAGAATCATCTACAGACGTCTTCCTACCTACCGCAAGTTACTCTGCTAAATCTGCGTCTACATCACGCGACGCACCTTCGCCCCTACTCTACCGCTTACGCTATAAAATGTACCGTACGATATAGTACGCAGTCACGCGTAGTAACAGGCTGCTAATTTGACCTAATGTGAGCCAGTTCACGCTTTTGCGCAAAAATTTGCAGGGATAACCGAAATTAACGCACATATTTAGCGCTGGTTCGTTAAAGGATAGCTGATCGTCGTGTTAAACGTATTCTTGTCTTGCAAGCTGATAATAGAGGCACTTGCACCATAAGTGGCTTCCAGACGCCGGCGAATATTGTCTAGCGCCATACGATTGCCCTGAGCAGGTTGTTGTGTCTTTTCGGGCATTGGATTGGTGATACTCGCCACCAGCTTATTGTCCTGGACACTGATATCCACCTGGACTTCACCACCTTTGGGCAAAGGCTGAATGCCATGATAGATCGCATTCTCAAGCAGCGGCTGAAGCGTTAGCAAGGGTATTTTTACCTGCGTTGGATCGACGTCTATATTCCAAGTCACCGTCAATCGCTCATCTAAACGCAGCGATTCAATGTGGACGTATTTTTGACACAAATCCAGCTCTTCAGCCAGCGCCACAGGCTTGTCACTGCTCTGGTTTAAACTCGCCCTGAATAACATGGACAAATCTTCCACCACCTCCTCCGCTGTCACGGGATCAACGCTGATCAGACTCGCAATAATGTTCATGCTATTGAATAAAAAGTGTGGTCTTATCCGCGACTGCAGGGCCTGAATACGCGAATTTAATTCCGCCTGCTCCTGACGCCTAAGCTGATGCTGCAGATAAAAATAACGAAACGCGATACCCGTCATGACACCCGCAACGATTAAATTGCGGGTCACGTTGCCGGTTTGTTCAAGCTGCCAGCGTTGCTCTGGGAGCATTATAATCCACTCGCCAAGAATGCTGAACAGCAGTGTCAGGGAGATGATGATGACATAACCTACCAGCGTCGCGTAGGGAATCGACATACGCATGAGCAGTGGTCGGATGTTGCACAGGACCGTCGCAGACGTGAGCACCACCCACTGCACAAACAAGGACGTCAGCCCTAAACGCGACCAACTGAAAGTCAATAAAGACGAGCTTGCTAACACCAACACCAACACCAACAACTCGGCTACCAACACTAGAAACAAGATGCTCTGGGCCTGACACAAATCAGGCAAAAAGAAGTCTTCTTCGGTGGTTTTTTCGGCTGTCATAGTCCCTCAATGTCATTTTGTTCGACCTCACTAGTATAGCGCCTTCAAGCTTACTGCTATACTCCCAGCCTTTTTTGCCCAACAGACACTCTAGACCGACACAAACAGGACCTGCAGATGACAGACGATAAAAGCACAAACAAAAAACTCTGGGACGGCAGGTTCACGGAAGCAACCGATGCCTTCGTCGAAGAATTTACGGCCTCGGTAGACTTCGACCAGATCATGGCGCAGCAGGATATCCGCGGCTCAGTGGCCCATGCAACCATGCTTTGCCACGTGGGTGTGCTTAGCGACGATGAATTAGCATCTATTATAGAAGGCCTCGCAGATATCAAACGGGACATCGAGCAGGGAGACTTTGTCTGGTCCGTAAGCCTCGAAGACGTTCATATGAATATCGAGGCAGCGCTCACCGGGCGTATCGGCAACGTCGGCAAGAAACTGCATACTGGGCGTTCCAGAAATGACCAAGTAGCCACGGACATACGACTGTATTTGCGCGACCAGATTGATGTGATCAGTCAACTCTTACGCAAACTCCAACATGGCATTCTATTTCTTGCCGAACAACACGTCGCGACGATTATGCCCGGTTTTACCCATCTGCAAGTTGCCCAACCCATTACTTTTGGCCATCACTTGATGGCCTGGTATGCCATGACAGAGCGCGATTACGACCGTCTGCAGGATTGTCGCAAGCGTGTCAATATTCTGCCTCTAGGTGCTGCTGCTCTGGCCGGCACCAGTTATCCCATCGATCGCCATATGACCGCAAAATTGCTTGGTTTTGACAGTATTGCCGGCAATTCACTCGATGCTGTCAGTGATCGTGACTTCGCTATTGAATTTTGCGCCTGCTCAAGCATTTTAATGATGCACCTGTCACGCTGGTCAGAGGAAATAGTGCTTTGGGCGTCGCCTCAGTTTAGCTTTATTGAACTGCCAGACCGTTTCTGCACCGGCTCATCAATTATGCCGCAGAAAAAAAATCCAGATGTACCCGAACTCGTGCGAGGCAAAACTGGCCGGGTTTACGGCAGCCTGACAACCCTATTAACGTTGATGAAGAGCCAGCCACTGGCTTACAACAAGGACAACCAAGAAGACAAAGAACCGCTTTTCGATACGGTAAAAACCATTGTCGGTTGTCTTATGGCCTTCGCCGATATGATCCCCGCCATGGTCGCCCAGCCTGACAATATGCGTGCAGCAGCTATGCGTGGCTATGCGACCGCAACCGACTTGGCAGACTACCTCGTTAAAAAAGGGCTGCCGTTCCGCGATGCCCATGATGTTGTAGGCAAACTGGTGGGCGTCGCTATTAGCCAATCTGTCGATCTGGCAGAATTGTCTTTGTCTGCGCTACAAGTCGAATCGAACCTGATTACGGCTGATGTTTTTGACGTGTTGACACTCGACGGCTCCGTCGAAGCCCGCAATCACCCCGGCGGTACAGCACCTGCACAAGTCACCGCCGCTATCAAAGCCGCCCGAGTTCGCTTGGATGCTGGCACGTGAACGTCTAAGAGAAAACACATGCGGGCCACGGTTTTAGTAAAGATTCCTTAGACAACCAGCACAACCGGTTCGCCGAGTTGTTCGGTAAATGCCCGATTCAACAAGGTCACCAGATCTTCGCCAGTCGTCCGGCATAGCCAGCTATCGTCCGCATCCAGATGCAAGTGGAAGCCGCCAGATTTTGCTGCTACCCAGATTTCTTGAGTAGCAACCTGGCGACTGAGGATAACCTGGCTCAGATTTGGAAAAATAATGGTCATCACCGGCCCCGAAACCTCCACGTCTAAGTCTGCAGCCTGCTCGTCAAACTGATCTTCCAGCGTCGTAAAAATCGCGTCTACTCGGTCATTGTATTCGTTGTCTTGCAAGTTGTTACCATCCTTCTTGTTTTGGCCTGACCCGATCAGGCAACGTGTACGGAATTGACAGTATAAAGGCAAATCACAGTAACAGGCGATTCACTTTTTGCCGCTTCAAAAGACTTTGCGACCCTTTGCGAGGCAAGAGCACTCACGTATACTGCCCTTGGTATTATTTTACCCGCTGACTGACTCAGCAACATCTAGGGAAAACCCATGCAACGTCGTGTCTTAATTACATTGTTAGGGATGGTCATTGCCAGCCTGACATCCGCGTGCGGGCAGAAAAGCCCGCTTTTTCTACCTGAGGCCAGCAACAGCAATACCAGCGTTAACACCACGCAGGCCGAGAATCTCGCACACCACGTTGATAACACTTTATGAACTTCATTGGTTACCACAATGATGTATTGCATATCGAAGAACTCAGCGCTGAAAAGCTTGCCGATCAATTTGATACACCCTTGTACGTCTATTCAAAAGCGGCCATCAGCCAAGCCTATAGCTCTTTTCAGAGCGCTTTTAGTAGTCACCCACTAATGATTTGCTATGCCGTCAAAGCCAACTCTAATATAGGCGTCTTGGGTCTTCTGGCGAGCCTCGGTGCAGGTTTTGATATCGTTTCGGGCGGCGAACTTGCCCGTGTACTCCGAGCGGGCGGCAGCGCCGATAAGGTCGTATTCTCAGGTGTTGGCAAACAAGACTGGGAGATCAAAAACGCATTAAAAGCACGCATCCACTGCTTTAATGTTGAATCAGCGATGGAGCTTAGTCAGATCCAGCGTCTAGCACAGTCGCTAGACTGCAAAGCCCCTATCTCTGTCAGAGTCAATCCTGATGTTGATGCGGGCACTCACCCTTACATCTCAACGGGATTGCGGGAAAATAAATTCGGGGTTTCCATGGCAGGAGCGCTTGCGCTTTATCAACAGGCCGATCAATTAAGTCACATCGAGATCAGGGGTATCGACTGCCATATAGGCTCTCAGATTACCGAGCTGGCACCTTTTATGGATTCTATGAGTCGCGTGCTGGAACTCGTTGACAGCCTTGATGCTAACGGCATAGAGCTGTCGCATATAGATCTAGGAGGCGGCCTTGGTGTCTGTTACCAAGACGAAACACCCATTGACGTACAGGAATATGCTGCAGCGATACTGCAAAGTATGGGTCACAGAAAACAGACACTCGTCTTTGAGCCTGGCCGTTTTCTAACAGCCAATAGCGGGGTGTTATTGACCCGAGTCATCAACTTAAAGAGTAATGAGGACCGGCATTTTGCGATCATAGATGCTGGCATGAATGATTTGATCAGACCCGCGTTGTACGAGTCCTGGCAACGAATCACCGAGGTTAAACGCCGGCCAGGCGAACAGCGTACCTACGATGTTGTTGGGCCTATTTGTGAGACGGGTGACTTTTTAGGCAAATCACGTGAGCTCAACATTGAGGCAGGTGATCTGCTGGCTATTCATTCGGCAGGCGCCTATGGATTTGCTATGAGCTCAAACTACAACAGCCGCAACCGAGCTGCTGAAATCTTGGTTAGCGGCGAGTCAAGTCAGTGCGTGCGCGACAGAGAGACAATAGAAGATCAATTACGGCTTGAGCACACCTATAAACCACTTTAGGCCACTACTGATCTTAAGCTACGACCAGACGCTATGATCTGAGCCTATATAGGCCGTTACTTTCAATCTCTGCACAGGTAATCTTACCGGATCATGCTATTACGATTTACCAAAATGCACGGCCTTGGCAATGACTTCGTGTTGCTCGACCTAGTCACGCAGAATTTTCAGCTCCGTGAGGAACACATCACCCTTCTGGCTGATCGGCGCACGGGTGTTGGCTTTGATCAGCTTTTGGTAGCCGAGCCCCCGCAAGACCCCACCATGGACTTTCGTTATCGTATATTCAATGCCGACGGCACAGAGGCAGAACAATGCGGAAATGGCGCTCGTTGCTTTGTTAAGTTTGTCCGGGATCGTGGCTTGACAACAAAATCTAAAATGATGTTGGAAACCAGCAACGGCAGCATAGAATGCCAGATAGAACGTGACGGCAATATCAGTGTGAATATGGGCGCGCCTATTTTGCAGCCGGAGAAAATTCCTTTCATAGCTGCTGCACCAAGCATACTTTACGATTTCAAAATCCCCAGAACGGTGGGCTCAGGTATGGATCAAATTTGCCTTGCAGTCATCAGCATGGGTAACCCTCATGCTGTTATAACTGTCGATAATATAGACACGGCACCGGTAGCACGCCTAGGGCCCCTAATTGAGAAAGACCCTCGATTCCCGGCGCGGGTAAATGTTGGCTTTATGCAGATCATTAATCGCAATAGAATCAAGCTGCGCGTATTTGAGCGTGGCGTAGGCGAGACCCGAGCATGTGGGTCAGGTGCCTGCGCCGCCGTGGTCGCGGGCAGACTTCAAGGTATACTAGATCCTCAGGTTGAGGTCAGCCTGGCGGGCGGCGACCTAAAAATAAGCTGGGATGGCGACCAACGTCCGGTTTTTATGACGGGTCCAGCCAGTCGTGTATACGAAGGCAGACTCCAAATTTAAGAAGCGAAATTATGACCACGTCCAAGACCGACCCTCAGGCGCAGACTGCTCTGGAAACTACTCAGGTAGAAGACTACCTAAGCTCGCACCCGGATTTTTTCGTTACCCGCGATGCTTTGTTACTCGACTTGCAGCTGCCTCATATACACGGCGGCGATGTTTCTTTAGTCGAGCGTCAAGTCAGCCTTTTGCGAGATCGCAATCAAGACCTGCGCAAGCAACTTGAGGCACTGGTTTCTGCGGCAACCACCAACAGTGATATCTTTCTCAAGTGCCAGCGTCTGGTACTGGCGCTACTTGAGGCAAAAGATAGCGCTGAATTCTATTTGGCGCTGGAAAAAAGTCTTAAACGAGATTTCAAATGTAATGCTTACAGTCTCATGGTATTCAATGACGACGCTGAACAAATTAATCACTTTACTTACAGCGTGTCGGAGGCGACTGCCCGCGAATACGTCGGCTCCCTGATAAAAAGTAAAAAACCGACACTCGGTGTATTACGGCCAGCAGAACAAGATTTTCTGTTTAGGCACGCGAGTGACAAAGTAAGATCAGCCGCTGTTTTGTCTGTTAAAGATCCGGCTACTAGCGGCAGTGCACGCGGCCAAATAGCATTGTTAGCGATCGGCAGCGATGATGCAGATTATTTTCAACCAGGCATGGGAACGCTGTTCATCGGTTTTATTGCCGATGTGTTAGCCCGCTTGCTACCCCCCAGACTAAAGGCAGGATAAGTCAATGAGCCCTTCGCCAAGCTCAGCTTTGGCAATCAACATTGAGCAATTTGTCCAACACCTCGGTCATGAGCGCGGGTTGTCATCTCATACCGTACTTAATTACCGCCGCGACCTGCAAACACTCCAGTCGTTTTGTGAGTTGCTGGAACTCAGTAAATGGCCACAATTGCAAACGCATCATTTACGCCAATTCGTGGCCGACGGTCATCGCCAAGGCTTGGCCGGCAGCAGCCAACGGCGACGGTTATCGAGTTTTCGTACTTTTTTTCATTTCTTGATTAGGGAAAACCTAAGTCAACACAATCCAGCGCTAGGGGTCACGGCACCAAAAACTGGGCACCGCTTGCCAGACACTCTAGATACTGACCAGGTTGCTCGACTGCTCAATGTGCCTGTGGATGACTGGTATGGGTTGCGCGATCGCGCCATCTTAGAGTTGTTTTACTCGTCGGGTCTACGCTTGGCAGAACTAGTGAATAGTAATATTGAGGATATCAACTGGGATGAAGGGTCAATCAAGGTCACGGGCAAAGGCAATAAACAGCGCCTGATACCTATTGGTAGCCTGGCGATGCAGGCGCTGCAGGCATGGCAAAAAGGTAGGCAACCATTACCCGTAAAAAATGCCCTCGAAAATCAAGACGCTTTATTTATCAGCGAGCGCGGTCAACGCATTAGTGCGCGTAATGTTCAGTCTCGCCTTCGTCACTGGACCCGCCAACAAAACTTGCCCGGCAAGGTCCATCCGCATATGCTGAGGCACTCATTTGCCAGTCACTTGCTCGAATCTAGCGGTGATCTTCGCGCCGTCCAAGAATTACTTGGCCACGCAGATATCTCTACCACTCAGATCTATACACACCTCAATTTCCAGCATCTCGCCGAGGTTTACGACAAGGCCCATCCTCGTGCACATAAAAAAACGTCATCAAAGGACTGAATCGACCATGATCAAAGTCATCGCATTTGATCTGGACGACACCCTATGGGCCGTCAAACCAGTCATTATTCGTGCCGAGAAGCGTCTGGACATATGGCTGCGCGAACACGTCAATGATCTGCAATACGATGTCACTAGCATGCGTGAATTGCGTCATGACCTTATCAAAGCTGAACCAGCGTTAGCAAAAATGATTACCGAGCTACGACGCCGTATTATCGAGCTAGCGATGCTTAAAAGCGGCAGAAGTGAAACACAAGCTCGGGCTCTGTCTACGCAGGCGATTGAAGTATTCCTGGTGGCTAGGAACGATATCCAACTGTACGAGGGCGCAATTGATACGATTAGTACCTTGGCAGCAGACTATCGACTTGGCGCCCTGAGTAACGGCAATGCTGACATTCAGCGTGTCGGACTAGATAAGTATTTCGACTTCGCTTTTTCAGCCGAGATGGTAGGCGCACCCAAACCTGACCCAACATTATTTCAGGCCGCACTCACGCATACAGGTGCTGCACCCCATGAAATGCTGTATGTGGGTGACGATCCGACACTGGACGTTGATGCAGCCAAACAGCTGGGACTACACACCATCTGGCTGAAAACGGCGGCAAAACCGGTCATCGACCAAACTGTTCCAGACGAAACTATCGAGGACATCCGCGACCTGCCTGCAGCCGTCAAGCGCTTACTTATCAAGCTTCAGTAACAGCTTTAGGTCTGTCCGCCAGCCGTTATAAAGGCTTTAATAGTCGTCTCATCCGGCACCAGCAGGGTTTTGCGCGTGGGCAGCTGACGCAAAGCTTCCAACGTAGGATGCGAGACCACTGCCGTCGGCAGGGCTTCATGAATCGAGTCTTCGAATTTCGCCGGATGTGCTGTAGCGAGACACACTAACGGCACTTCGGGGTCTGCGTAAGCCTGCATCACTGCCAACCCGACAGCTGTATGCGGGTCAGCAAGATAGCCATAGGTGTCATAAACCTGACGGATCATAGCCAAGGTCTCTTCATTGCTTGCGGACCCCGCAACAATCGCGTTATCAACAATCTCGTCATTATCGGGTAGCTGTGCCGAACCGGTAGTGCTGAAACAAGCCATAAACTCTTTCACCTGCGTCGCAGAGCCATTGAGCTTATAAAAAAGATACCGCTCGAAGTTACTGGATATCTGAATATCCATCGACGGGCTATGGGTGAAGTGCACCTCTTGGCGCTCGTAACGACCAGAGTTGAAAAAGCGACAAAGAATATCGTTGGCATTGGTAGCAAGAATTAGACGCCTAATAGGCAAGCCCATTTGCTGGGCAATGTAGCCAGCAAAAATATTCCCAAAATTACCTGTCGGCACACAGACGTCGAAACTAGCAGGACACCCCGTTTGATTCCAGGCAGAAAAGTAGTAAACCACCTGGGCCAGCACTCGGGTCCAGTTCACTGAATTCACTGCCGCCAGACCGTATTCCTGCTTGAAGGGTAAATCAGAGAAGACATTTTTCATCAGCGTTTGACAATCATCAAAACTGCCATTAATCGCGATGTTGTGGACATTTGGATCCAAGATAGAGGTCATCTGCAATTCCTGCAGCGGGCTGGTCCGACCCTCGGGGAACATAATATAAATATTAATATTTTTTTTGCCACGCACACCTGCGATAGCCGCACCGCCTGTGTCACCACTCGTTGCACCAAGGATATTGACGCTATGACCACGCTCCTGAAGTATGTACTCAAACAGATTGCCGAGAAGTTGCAGCGCAATATCTTTGAACGCCAACGTTGGGCCGTGAAATAACTCAAGCACATGATCGTCGCCCAGCGGTACCAACGGCGTTACCCGCGGGTCTGTGAAGGTCTCATAGCTCTTGTCGATAATGCGGCGTAGATCTTCGGTTGGAATATCGTCAATGAATTTGCCCAGGACTTTGAGTGCAAGCTCCTGATAGCTTAAACCTTGCCAATCCGGTAACTCTTGACTGACGTCTGGAATCGACTCGGGTACCAATAGCCCGCCATCATCGGCTAAGCCCATTAACACAGCGTCTTTAAAACTGATGCCTTTCACACCACCGCGGGTACTTTGATACTTCATAAAATTTTCGCAATTAAAACGCAATGCTGGATTATAAAAGAGGTCTGGGGCAGATATACAATGACCTTTCGAAAAAAATGCAATTCATCTCGCTTAGTTTTTAGATGGGCTGGCAGGCGTTATGTCGACCCAGTCTTGCTGTTAGTATTTGCCGAACAAGACGGTTGTGACCGTCACTGCAGCACAGCATAGGAGGCAGAATGGTGGTCTTGCGAGGATTGTAAATATAACACGATCGATCGCCCGGATTACATAGTAATCCGGGCGATCGATCGGAGGACTCAATACTAATTATCGTTTGGTGAGCACTTAAACAGCTTCACCGCCGGTCTCTCCGGTTCTAATGCGAATAACATCGTCTAGGGTTGTGACGAATATTTTACCGTCACCGACCTTACCTGTGTTCGCGGCGCTGCTGATAGCTTCAATCACACTGTCCAGGCTATCGTCAGCAATCGCTACTTCAATTTTAACTTTTGGTAAGAAATCAACAACATACTCTGCGCCACGATAGAGCTCCGTGTGACCCTTCTGACGACCAAAACCCTTAACTTCTGTCACTGTCATCCCTTGCACAGAGATCTCTGAGAGAGCCTCTCTGACATCATCGAGTTTAAAGGGCTTAATGATTGCTGTGACTAATTTCATGTATGTTCTCCTTGAACAGGATCACCCCTGTTTTTGTTGTGCGGCAAATGTATCGAAAATACATTCCCTTGGCTATGCCTAATACTCTTGATCACTCGCAGGCCTGACGCCGCAAATTCAGCACAGAATCTTGCTGTCTTGCCATGAATACAACCAACTTGCGAGTTGCCGAATCAGTTTCTGACCGACTACCATCAAATGCGTATTTCATGTTACACACAGCACTGACCATGCCAAGTTAAATAAATTGTTATTTTTCATACAGATACGCTGTCACCCTCACAGCGACTCGCAGCCCTTCGCCTTATTATAGTGCAGCAAGGGGGTGATAGCACTGCGGTCACGCACTCAATGAGGGCGCACAAACTTATCACTGGCGCCAATCACCCACAGGTATTTACAGCCAGATCGCACAGAACGGCCGATATAACCCACTAGCATCATACCTCACCCGATATTGGTCAAGGCGCTGTTGATGACTTTTGCTGTTACCTATTCCCGCGCACAAATTGGCATACAAGCACCGCTAGTGACCGTCGAAGCTGATATTTCTCAGGGCTTGCCGCAAATCCAAATCATCGGGCTACCGGCAACTACGGTTAAAGAAGCCAAGGACCGGGTCAAAGCCGCAATTGTAAACGCTGGCTTTAAAACACCGAGTCGCCGGGTTACTGTGAACCTGGCACCCGCAGATTTGCCTAAACAAGGAGGACGTTATGATCTGGCCATTGCACTGGCTATCCTTGCGGCCAACGGCGACCTGCCTACAGCAGCCCTCACCGGCACCGAATGGCTAGGAGAGCTTGCGCTTGATGGCGCGCTTCGCCCTGTAACTGGTGTACTGCCTGCCGTCATACAAAGTGCAGCGTCAAAACGATTGCTTATCGTACCATTCTCGAATAGCGCTGAATCCAGTCTAGGTGGTCAAGCTAATGTCCGGGTGGCCAACAGCCTGCTTGAAGTCATCAGATATTTAGTCGAAAAACAGCCATTAGAGAGTCCTGCAGCGGTATCGCTAACCACCAATCATACTGATCATCCGAGCCTGCAGGATGTGAAAGGCCAAGTACATGCCAAACGCGCACTCATGATCGCCGCTGCAGGAGGGCATAACTTGCTGTTTATCGGCCCACCAGGTACTGGTAAAACAATGTTGGCTAGTCGTTTGCGCGGCTTGCTGCCGCAACTGACGCTCGACGAGGCTCTGGAAGTGGCCTCGGTACACTCGGTGTCAAACCATGCCTTTGACCTAAACCAGTGGCGTCAACGGCCATTCCGGTCGCCCCACCACACGGCATCACCCATCGCCTTGGTGGGTGGTAGCAGCGCGCCTAGACCAGGCGAAATTTCATTGGCGCATCGTGGCGTGCTATTTCTTGACGAGTTACCTGAATACTCTCGGCGGGTGCTAGAAGTACTCAGAGAGCCAATGGAATCAGGCTATATCATGATTAGCCGCGCCCAGTATCAAGTTTGCTACCCAGCCCAGTTTCAACTAATCGCGGCGATGAACCCCTGCCCCTGCGGATATTTCGGTGACGGTCGCGGCCGTTGCAACTGCAGCTCTGAGAGAATAACCGCATACCGCAGCCGGGTTTCTGGTCCGTTAATGGATAGGATTGATCTACATGTGGTTGTCCCATCGATACCGCCTGGTCTTCTTGGCAGCGAGACACCTACTAAAGGCGAGCTTGACGATGTGCAGGCTCGTCAACTGGTGTTTCAAACACGCAACACAATGCTTGCGCGCTCGGGACGCCTCAATGCGCACCTCAATGGTGCGCAGACCCGCAAAGACTGTCACTTGGCGCACGCAGATCGTGAATTTCTTGAGGCAGCAATGGATGCGCTCGGCCTTTCAGCCAGAGGCTATTTTAAGATACTTAAGGTCGCTAGAACCATCGCCGACATGGCCGGCGAAATTCAGATTGAAGGCGCACATCTAGCAGAAGCGTTAGCTTTCAGACGACTCGACAGATCAGATCTGCCGTGACATAAAATCTCAAGTCACTTCCAACCCGTTACCGGCCTAGTTGCTGACTTCTGCAACCATCAAATCTACAATAGCCCTTAGATCATCATCGGTACATGACATGCACAGGCCTCGCGCAGGCATACCAGGCGCTATGCCGTTAAACACGCTCTGGTAAAGTTCCTCTGAGCCCTTCGCAACACGATCTTCCCAGGCGACTTTATCACCAAAGATAGGCGCTCCGCCGATGCCCATGCTATGGCATGTCTTGCAGGCGTTGTCGTAGTGGGCCTGAGGGCTAACGCTAGCGACAACAGCAGCTGCAGCTAAACCACTACCCTGTGCGCAATCGGCGCCCTGAATACACACGCTACCGATCTTCTTGATTCGCGCAGTGATTTCGTCCTCGGTAGTATTCGCATTAACGCCCGGGACAAGCAACGTTGAAAACATGAGACACGCCACAATTATTTTTGCAATTTTCACAACAATTTTCCCTAAATTCGCTGAGCCCGATAGACTCAATATTATACATAACCAATCCCTGCCGCACACCCATCAAAGGCTCTGGTATAGCACCGACATGCGCTGTCTAGCCAGAATTTCCCCACCGGCTATCGTCCGCATCGCGACTTCTATTGAACTTAAATACGCTAGATGTGCCGCCTTCGACCACTGACTGCTCAGAAACTAGGGTCAAGATCGCCTGCTCGCGAAACTGCTCAAGGTTGTCAGCCCCGACATTAACCATCGTGCTACGTAATTTATACAGCGTAGTCTCCAGGACCTCAGCCAACGGGCCTGCCATTGGCACGAAAGCATCTACGCCTTCCTCAAAGACCATTTTACGGCTAGTCATACCCTCACTGTATCGCTGCCAGTTCTGTGCGCGCACTGTGCCTTCGCCCCAATAGGGCTTGTAAACCTGACCGTTGATAGAGGTTTTTGGCGTAGGACTCTCCTCTGTTGTAGCAAAATAGCGCCCCATCATAACGAAGTCGGCTCCCATGGCTAGCGCAATAACGATCTGGGTATCGTTACCCAAACCACCATCTGAACAGATGGGGATATAACGCCCCGTTTCTGCAAAATACTCGTCCCGACGCTGCACAACATCCAAAAGTGCCGAAGCCTGACCACGACCAACGCCTTTCTGCTCTCGCGTGATACAGATAGATCCGCCACCAATGCCAACCTTGATAAAATCTACTCCAGGACCTTGAACCAAGTAATCAAAGCCCTCTGCAGAGACAATATTGCCACCGCCAATAACCACGTCTTCCCCATAATTATCGCGAATCCATTGAATGCCTTCCATTTGGTATTCAGTAAACCCATCCGATGAATCAAAGCACAACGCGTCTGCCCCTGCAGCTAATAGTGCTGGGACACGCTCCTTAAAATCGTGTGTATTAATCGCCGCTCCAACACACAGCCGCTTAGATGCATCGAGCAACTCATGCGGATGCCGCCGATGATCTTCATAGTCTTTTTTAAACACAAGCGCGGTCAGTCGACCCGCATCACAGACTACTGGCAGACAGTCCTTTTTGTGCTTGTGTAGTAACTCGTTTGCTTCACGTAGACTGATCCCTTCATGACCGTGGATCACATCGGCAAAAGGCGTCATATGATCACCCACTGTACGGCTCAAATCGTCCTCGAACTGCCAGAAATCTTTATCGGTAATAATCCCTTCAAGACGCCCGGTAGCGCTCCCGTCATCAGTGACAGGTACCGTTGAGTGGCCGGTGCTCACCATGAGTTCACTGACCTCTTCAAGGCTCATGCTGGTGGTCGCGTTCGAGTCACTCTGCACAAAACCAGCTTTATGTGCCTTTACCTGGCGTACCATCTCAGCCTGCGTTTCGATGGCCTGTGAGCAAAAAATAAAACTCAGCCCGCCTTGGCGAGCCAGCGCAATGGCTAGGCGTGTTCCAGACACCGCCTGCATGCAAGCAGACGTCACTGGAACATTGATATGGAAACGGCGTGTCACGCTATCCCTGAGCGCCGACAAGGGCGTTGACAGGTTAACTTGGTCAGCACGCTGACCTTTGCGGGTCAAACGTGGGATAAGTAAGTACTCTGAAAACGTACGTGAGATGTCTTGAAGAATCTTCGCCATCTAGGGCTCCAATATTGGCAGATCACAAGCGCTAAGGTAGCCACGTGTGAAGAAGTGAATCTGAATTAATTCGGAGATTTTCATGGAATTATCTATCGAGGCGGGCAGCGCTGCTCTGATCGCGTAACGAGGCCAAGTGGAGCCATTACCGCTGTGCTCGGGATCAATACGTCTTGAGGGAATCGCCATGGCGAATTCTAGGCGAATCTGCTGACTGATTCAATAAATGGCGACGAATAGGTCTTCGTCACACCAGCAGCGTTGCCGCTATTCATACGTTATTGATAAATTGATCATGTTATTAGACGGCAATTATCACTTATCACTTGAGTTAACTGATATAAAGCATTGATATTAGACGTAAAACTTGTAATATAACTCCATACTTGGCATTCACATCCCATTGACGCCGCCCAACAAGCCTCACAACCCAGCACTACACCTATGAATAAATCTGAACTTATCAAGCGCATGTCTGACAAGCTCGATCAGTTAACGAGTAAGGACGTCGACCTGGCTGTGCAAACCATCGTCGATATCATGTCCGAAACATTGGCCGTAGGCGATCGTATCGAAATTCGGGGGTTCGGCACATTCTCAAATCATTATCGGCAGCCACGCTCAGTCAGGAATCCAAAAACTGGCGAGGTGGGCATCAACAAACCGGGGAAATACGTGCCTCATTTCAAACCCGGCAAAGAACTCAAGCGCCGTGTTGATGACTCACGAGCGGCGCAGGCCTTATTATAAAACTGGCAGTAAAACCCATACGCTAGCTGGCTTCGTCTTTCATTAGCTGATGCTTGAGGATTTTGCCTGATGGCGCCGTCGGTAATTGTGCCTTAATAACGATCTGGGTCGGCACTTTGTAGCCAGTCAGACGTTCTCGGCTAAACGCCAATATCGCATCGACATCCAGTAACTTGCCCTCGACCGGCTGAATATAGGCAACGATCTCCTCGTCACCGGCAGTGCTGCGACCGATAACAGCGCACAGGCTGACATCTGGATGACTGGACAATACAGCTTCCACCTCAGGCGGGTAAACATTGAAGCCCGAGCGAATGATCAGCTCCTTGGTACGACCCGCAATATTAATAGTCCCTGCTGTGTCCTGAAAAGCCAAATCTGCAGTATTAAACCAACCGTCCTTGATCACCGCTGCCGTTAACTCGGGCTGTCGAAAGTAACCCTTCATAATATTGGGACCTTTTGCCCATAGCTCACCAATCTCACCCGTCTCAACCTTCTCTCCAGCTTTGTCCAGTAACTTAACGTCTACACCGGGCAAGGGGTAACCCACTGAGCAATTTTCTAGCGGCGCATACAAACGCGCCTGACTGATGGTTGGGCCACTCTCCGTAAGGCCATAGCCGTTATGCAACGGCAGACGGAAGGCAGATTCAACCCGCGCTTTGAGGTTGGGGTCTAGGGGCGCGCCACCAGAAAACATGAACCGTAACTGCGGCGCCCGCCAAGCTGGTTTTTGTTCGAGCAACTCGATCATCAAGGCATACATGGTGGGTACGCCCAGAAAGCCTACGAGTTCATCCTCCGCCATGGCACGCAGGGCCTCCGCTGCATCAAAGCGTGGTACCAGGTGTATACAACCGCCACTAAAGAGCACAGAACTACATACCGCAGACAGACCGAACACGTGAGACATGGGCAACGCACTATAGACCCTGTCGCCAGGCTTAATGCCTCGTAGACGCCCAGAAATAAAGGCAATAAAAGACAAGTTTTGGTGGGTCAGCATAACGCCCTTGGGCGTGCCAGTGGTGCCGGTGGTATAGATCATGGCCAAAACTTGTTGAGCTGGGTCGGCGAAAACAACCTCTGGCTCACAGGCTACCGCTACGGTCGCGGCATACAGCCCGAAAGTCATTGTGAACTGTTCGGCAGTCAGTCGATCTGCCTGAACACGAGCGTCCTTTGAATCGCCAGAAGTAAAAATGATGATCCGTGGATCACAGTCCAAGGCGATCAGATCGATCTCTCTGTCTGACAGACGTGCGTTTATAACAGCCGCGATAGCATCAAGCTCACTTAACGCGAGGAACAAACACATCAGCGTAATGCTGTTTTCAGCCACCAACATCACGCGGTCGCCCGCTCTCACGCCATGCTGTTGCAGCCATACCTTGGCTTCGCTGACAGCGCCACCGAGCTCCGCGTAATTAAGCTGTTGATTAATGCCGTGTAGCGCGGGCGCCCTAGGTGTGTTCTCCACCCACGTCAGAATTTTCTGACTCAGACGCGAAGGCAGCAAGCCAAGGATGTCATTGGCAGCACACCCCAATATCAGCTCATCCTGATGGCGAATCTCGTCGAGCGTAAACACCAATCAGTTAGCTGACTGGAGCTGCTTGCTATCTGCACCGGACTGATTATCGGCCAGCAACTCAAGCTCTTTGGCAATGAGGTAGTCAGCCACCAATATCATATTTGCATAGCTGCCCGCCATCGAACCTTCGATCCGGTATTTACCGTTAACAATTAAGGCAGGGACGCCAGCGGCACGATAGGCGCGGCCCTTGGCCTCGGCTTGTTGTGTACTCGCGCGTACACCGAAAGAATTGTAGGTTCGGGCAAATGCTAGCGGATCAACACCGAGTTCACCGAAGAATGTCGCCATACGCTCGGGATCATTGAGCCGGCGACGCTGATTATGCAAAGCATCAAACAAGGGGATGTGCGTTTGCTCTTGCACGTTCAACGCTTGAGCTGTGAAGTAGGTCTGGGCATAAAGCTGGTAGTCTTTATTAAAGACAGCAGGCGTGCGGACGAACTCGACATCGGCAGGCAGCTGTGCCTTCCAGGTGCCGATGACGGGCTCAAACTGATAGCAGTGAGGGCAACCGTAAGAAAAGAACTCGGCGACCTCAACTTTGTCTGCATTACGTCCTTTTATCGGAACCGGCAACTCCACGTAGTGCGTACCAGCGGTGATGATCAGGTCTTCAGCCGCCGCGCCAGTACTGGCTATCGCTGCAACTATGAGTAAAGGCCAAGAAATCCAACGCCCTATTTTTTTCATGTTAGTTCGTCCATTTTTTGTGCTGAGCGTCCGTCGCCAAATCGCATGGCGAAACCTAAGTATTTACGCAATTGTTCTGTGCCTATTTCTGTAGGCCGCGAATGTAACTGGCAACAGCTGCGATTTCTGTGTCACTTAAATCCATTGCCGTGAGCCGCATCATGCGACTATCGCCATCATTGTTACGCATACCCGAACGGAATAGCTTAAGCTGAGCCTCGGTGTATTCTGGCCATTGTCCCGCGAGCATCGGAAAAGCGGCGGCACCGTTACCCTGACCTGTCGGTGAATGACAGGCTGTACATGCCGCTACGCTTTTACGAGCGATACCGCCGCGGTAAATGCTTTCACCTAAATCGACAAGATCTGCATCAGCCGTACCGCCTTTGGGCGTCTGGCTAGCAAAATAGGCAGCAACGTCTTGCATATCCTGATTGGTGTAGTTATCAAGAATACCGGCCATTAGCATCGCAACGCGAGTACCGTCCTTAATGTTGACCAACTGCTTGACCAAATATTTCTGTCCTTGGCCTGCAATGCTTGGAAAAACGCCTGCAGCACTGTTGCCATCTGTACCATGGCAGGCCACGCACACCGCTGACAATTCTTTGCCGTGCGCGATATTGGGTTCCGCCTGTGCCGTAAAGGTCGCCAAGGCAGCGGTAAGTATTATTGCAATTCTAAACATGAGCTTCCCTAAAAAAACTAATTCTGGATTGGCGGTGTTAAACTAAACCACCAGTATATAACAAAGTGTGCCTCAAGGCTCAAACGACTCAGTAGCAATATATAGTGATACGTAGTGATTATGCCTGAACCGACTAAAATTTTATCGCGTGTAGACCTAGGGAACATCCAATTCCTCAAAAGTGCCGCTAATTTGTCGCATTGCCCCGACGATACCGGGCTGGAGGTTGCTTTTTGCGGCCGATCTAATGCGGGCAAATCCAGTGCTATCAACTACCTAACCGGCCAAAATAAACTAGCCAGAACCAGCAAGACACCTGGTCGCACCCAGCTAATTAACTTCTTTACGGTCTCAGATGACTTTCGGCTCGTCGACCTCCCCGGATATGGCTATGCTAAAGTGCCTACGGCGATGAAAAGGGACTGGCACGAGAACATCGATAACTACCTGCGTAACCGCCTATCACTCACCGGCCTGGTGTTGTTGATGGACATTCGCCACCCTTTGAAAGCATTTGACCATACGATGATTAATTGGTGCGCTCAGGCTCAAATGCCGCTCCATATATTGCTAACTAAGTGCGATAAGCTCAAACGTGGCGCCCAGCAATCGACACTACTCAAGGTTAAGCGAGAACTCGCAAACCAGCAGGCGACGACCATCCAGCTATTTTCTTCAACCCACGAGGTCGGCCAGAAGCTACTACTGAATCAGCTCTCTGAATGGGTCAACCAAGGACACCGGGCAGACCTCGCCGCACGTCAAAGCACAAACTTTTCTGCTGATATTCCTTCGGTCGATTGAAGCAGTGGATGGCAGGCAAAAAAAACCCTGATCACCATTGGGGGGGAGGTGATCAGGGTCGGGGTTCCGGCTCTCTTTGGGGGAAAAAATCGCCGAAATATCTCTAATTTTTGCTTACTTCTTATCTATGACTTGCTTGCCTTCTACGTCGTTGTTGCGCTGCCACTTAACGTGACTAATCGGCTTAACTTAACAAGTATTGCCTGCTTTTTGTGTTTGCCAGCTATACCGTTCTGTTCTAGCTTTACTGTGAAAAGCCTTCGTCTCTGACCTGACGTTCAACCCGTCAACAAACTGGTGGGGGAAACAATTTGATTGTCGCGTTCGCGATCAGGTTCGAGACTAGCGCTTTACTGTCGCAATTCGCATTTTTCTTCGGTACTACTGATGCTTGAAGTTATAATGCTCTCTGCTACCTATATTAGGACTGGTGCCTGCAGGTAAAGTTCAACGGTCCTCCAAATTATTTTGCTAAGGCGTATCTCTTTGGCAGATTATGGCAAGGCTAATGGGCCGCTTCCCAATCTTGACCAATGCCAGTTTCCACCAGCAACGGTACTTTAAGTTGCGCCGCATTGGTCATTTTTTCGTTGAGAATACTAGCAACCTCTTCTACCTGATCATCCCTAACCTCGAGCACCAACTCATCGTGAACCTGCATGATCATCATCGCGTCGGGTTGCGCTTCTTGCAGCCACTGATCAACGTCGATCATAGCCAATTTAATAATGTCGGCTGCTGAACCCTGCATGGGTGCGTTAATAGCCGTTCGTTCAGCAGCCTGCCGACGTTGAAAATTACTCGTGTTAATTTCTGGTAAGTAAAGACGCCGACCAAACAACGTCTCAACAAACCCCTGCTCGGCAGCTAGGGTCCGTGTTTTATCCATGTACTCACGGACACCTGGATAACGCTCAAAATACATATCGATGTAACTTTGAGCATCGCCACGACCAATACTTAATTGTCGCCCTAGACCGAAAGCAGACATACCATAAATCAAACCGAAATTAATCGCCTTGGCACTACGACGTTGATCGGCTGTAACGTCGGCTAATTCTCGCCCAAAAACCTCGGCCGCGGTTGCCTTGTGTATATCAAGGCCCTGTGAAAAAGCCGATAAAAGACCCGCATCTGACGACAGATGAGCCATGATTCGCAACTCGATCTGTGAATAATCTGCGGCAATAAGTTTGTAACCTGTTGGTGCAATAAAGGCTTTCCTGATACGCCGCCCTTGCTCCGTACGAATCGGAATATTTTGCAGGTTCGGGTCAGTACTGGACAGTCGACCTGTTGCCGCCACTGCTTGATGATAAGACGTGTGAACGCGGCCAGAAGCAGCATTTATCTGCTTGGGTAATTGATCTGTATACGTGGACTTGAGTTTTGACAACCCGCGGTACTCAGTGATGACCTTAGGTAACGGATAATCTAGCGCGAGCTCCTGCAGAACATCTTCCGCAGTTGACGGTTGTCCCTTGGGCGTCTTCTTCTTGATAGGCAATCCAAGCTTTTCGAATAAAATCACCTGCAGTTGCCGCGGCGAGCCTAGATTAAATGTCTCGCCCGCCAATTCAAAGGCCTCTTTCTGCAGCTCAACTAGGCGTTCACCGAGTTGTGCACTTTGAGTATCTAGTAGTTTGCTATCAAGTAGCACGCCATTACGCTCGATCCGCGACAAAACTGTCAATAAGGGTAACTCGATCGATTCGAAAATATGTTTTAACGACGGAATGGCCTCCAGCTTGGGCCATAGATTCTGATGCAACTGCAGAGTGATATCAGCGTCTTCGGCAGCATACGGCCCAGCAACGTCAAGTGGAACTTGGTCGAACGTAATCTGCTTGGCCCCTTTACCTGCGACGGTCTCAAAAGAGATTGTTTCTTTACCAAGATATTTCAACGCAAGATCGTCCATGTTGTGGCGCGACGCTACTGAGTTTAGAACGTACGATTCGAGCATGGTGTCAAACGTAACGCCTCGCAAGGTAATCCCATAACGCGCCAATACGCTCATATCGTACTTAAGATTCTGCCCTACTTTTTTCTTGTTAGGATCTTCCAGCAGCGGCTTAAGCCGCGTCATGACATCGTCCAATGACAACTGCTCAGGTGCACCGATGTAAGTATGTGCGACGGGCACATAAGCAGCTTCCCCAGCTGCGACACTGAATGACACACCGACCAAATCGGCGACCATGTAATCTAGACTGGTAGTTTCTGTATCGAACGCAAATACCTCTGCGGTCTGCAATGCATCAACCCAACGCTCTAATTCTGGCAGCGTTGTTACCATTTCATATACCACTTTACTTTGCTCTGGCTTTGCCTCATCACCAGGCTCATGCAACTCTTCAAGCCACTGACGAAATTCATATTCCGTGTACAACGCTCGCAGAGCACTGGTATCCGCAGGCGTCATCTCAAGAGCTTCTGGCCCAACATCAAGCTGCACGTCCAATTTAATCGTCGCCAGTAGATAGGACATAGGTAACGTTTCAAGTGAGTCGCGTAAGTACTCTCCGACTTTGCCTTTCACCTCATCGGCGTGGGCAATAACACCGGTTACAGTTTGGTACGCGTCCAACCATTTAACCGCCGTCTTCGGCCCACATTTTGGCACCCCAGGAATATTGTCAGACGTATCACCGACCAACGCGAGGTAATCGATTATCTGGTTAGGCCTGACACCAAATTTCTCGACAACACCCTCTGGGTTCATCACAACTTCATTCATAGTGTTTACCAGCGTGATATGGTTGTTGACGAGTTGCGCCATATCTTTGTCGCCGGTTGAAATTAAGACATCCAACTTTTGTTCTGTGGCACGGGCTGCCAGAGTACCAATAACATCGTCGGCCTCAACACCATCCACTATGAGTAAAGGTACCCCCATGCGCTTGATGATCTCGTGAATCGGTCCGATCTGCTCCCTTAGCTCGTCTGGCATGGCAGCACGATTAGCTTTGTATTCGGGATAGATATCATTCCGGAATGACTTCCCTTTCGCATCAAAAATAACGGCGATCTGACTCTCGGGATTGTCGTTGATCAATTTCTTGATCATACTTATGACACCCTTCATTGCACCGGTATGGGCCCCCTTTGTGCTCATCAACTTCGGCAGTGCATGAAAGGCTCGAAAAAGGTAGGATGAGCCGTCTACTAAGACCAGTGAATATTTTTCTTTCATTTCATGTCGCTCAGATATTTGGGGGAACCATACTGTGAACTCACCCAACTTTCCAATGCTAGTTGTCGCCACTGTATTGACCCTAGGAGTATCCCTAGCAACACCGGTCATGTCGGTAGGTGTGGCGGCTAATCGGCCAGCATCCGGTGCAGGCGATGTCGAAATCATTGTCGGCGAGAGCCAAACTGTTTACGAGTACCGTACCGCAGGACGCTTGATGATGATAAAGATCGTTCCAAAAAATGGCCGTGCCTATTATATGGTTCCTGCTGACGGCTCACCCCATTTCACAGACTTAGACCATACGCGTAAGCTGTACCCACAGTGGGTGTTGTTTGAATGGTAGAATCGACATTCGATTCCAAGAGCAATAGTTAATGGCTGCATTTACAACCTTCAGTGAGACCGCCCTAGCACGCTATCTGAGCATCTATGACCTCGGTGAACTCAAGACTTATGCGCCGATAACGACAGGCATTGAGAACTCAAATTATTATGTCACGCTCACTAAGGACACTGTTGATTGTGACTATGTGTTGACGATCAACGAAAGCCTTAATTTCGAGCAGGCGCCTTTTTTTAGTCAACTGTTAGACCAGTTGGCTGGTCGTGGGCTTACCGTCCCTGCACCTCACCGTACGCTTGATGGCATGTCTAGCACCGTCTTTTGCGGAAAACCTACTTGGCTGTTTCCCCGCTTGCCAGGAAGCCATCCCGATTCTGTCAGTGTCGGTCAGTGTCAGGTGATCGGTGCGGGTATTGCCAAACTGCATGAGTCGTCACAAGGATCCAAGCTGCAACGTGAAAATCCTTATAGTTCAACTTGGATTGATGCAACCTACAAACAAAATCGTTGGCGACTGGCAGTGCACGATCAAGTCTGCTTTGATGACATTTCAGCGGAATATGCGTGCCTGCAATCGCTGCCGTTACCCAAAGGAATTATCCATGGTGACTTATTTAGAGACAACACGTTGTTTGTAGACGATAAACTGACCGGGATTATCGACTTTTATCACGCCTGCACAGATTATTTGATTCAGGATTTGGCAATTAGCATTAACGACTGGTGTAGTGATCCTAGTGGGGTCGTAATTGAAGATCTACGCGACGCTATTATTCAAGGCTATGAATCTATCCGAACACTCGATCCTGAGGAACACAAACACTTACCCGCCTTTCAGCGCGCTGGGGCCATGCGGTTTATGCTGACGCGCTTTGTCAGTGATACAGGTGAAGGCCCGCTGAAAGACCCTATGGAGTTCATACGCATTAGCCGTCACTTGTCTGCGATGACGCTAGCGTCGTAGTGATTCAATAATTTTTTGAATCTTGCTAGCTTGGTGAGGGGACTTAATAAACCCTGCGTAGCGGCCAAAAGGGTCAACAACCACCATACTCGCGCTATGGTCCATCGTATAGGTGCCAGCTTCGACACCGGGAATTTTGCCGAACGCTATGTTGACGTTGGTAGCCAAACCCACCAGATCGTCGAACGTGCCGGTGTAGCCCTTGAAGTTCGTGTTGAAGCCTGCGAGATAGGCAGCTAACTGCGCTGGGGTATCGCGTTCTGGATCAACGCTAACAAGGACAACTTGTGGTGGTATGGCCATTTTCTTGGCAGCACGGTTTAAAACACCCAACGTTGTCGGACAGACATCGGGGCAATACGTGAAGCCAAAAAATAGTACTGTCCACTGTCCCTTCAAGTTCGTTAGACCCACAGGCTGGCCCAATTGGTCAGTGAGCTTGAACGGCAAAATCTCTCGTGGTTCTGGGAAACCGTAATAGCCGAGTTCTTTGTAGCCCTCTGCACTGAGGCTTTTGGGTGTCATCATGTTGAAGATGAGCATACCGAGCATCAATGCAATGAAGCTGAAGATAATCAGTAATGTGTTCTTAATACCCTGAGTCATAAATGTTACGCACCCTGTTAATTAGGGGGATTTAGACCGCCTGAAAGTTGAGCACGTAGTCTACCGGGAACGCATAGTGATCGATAAGCAGCGCAAGAAAAAGTAGCATTAGATAGACAATTGAATAACGGAAAGTCTCAATAGGTGCACGTTTATTGTTGCCTATTATCAGCACCAGGCTCCAGTACAGAAAACCCGCTCCTAGCGCCAATGCAGACACGAGATACAACAGATTGCTCATACCAATCAAGTAGGGCAATACCGATACTAGAACCATAACAATCGTGTACAGCAAGATGTGCAATTTGGTGTACGCGACACCATGTGTAACCGGCAGCATCGGAATATCGACTTTCCGATATTCTTCCATACGATCGATTGCGAGTGCCCAGAAGTGGGGTGGAGTCCAAGCAAAAATAATCAAAACTAGCAACAAGCCGCCGCCATCAACGCTGTTCGTCACTGCTGTCCAGCCAAACAGTGGTGGCGCTGCACCAAACAAACCCCCGATTACAATATTCTGTGGTGTAGCTCGTTTCAAATATACCGTATAAATAACACCGTACCCGATCCAAGAAGCCAGGTTTAACCAAGCTGTCAGCGGATTAACCAAGATGGCTAAAATGGCAATGCCAGTGATGCCCGTCGCGCCAACAAAGAAGGCACCCTGGGTGTTGGATACTCGCCCCTGCGCCATCGGTCGGTTACGCGTTCTCGCCATGTCAGCGTCGATTTTAGAATCCATGAGATGATTCATCGCTGCTGCTGATCCGGCGACGAGTGCTATGCCTAAGTTTCCGAATAACAGTATGTCCCACGCTACCATGCCAGGCGTAGCTAAAAACATGCCTACGACAGAACACAACAACATCAGTAGAACTACCCGAGGTTTGCACATCTCTAGGTAGTCCTGCCAGCTGGGCCGAGAACTCATGGCGTAATCGTTGGTATTAGACACGTTTAAATATTTCTTTTGTCATGATTTGGGTACCGCATATTAACGAATATCGGAACATTTTTCAGTCAGAATTTGAGACGTCAGCCGATATTTGAAATTTTCAATAAATGTTTAAGATCTTTGCGCAACGGCGCGCCGATCTTTTCGAAGGAATAGAACATCATAATATTTCCATTCGGATCCATTAACAGCAGAAATTCATCCGTTGGAATCAAAGAAAGGCTGCTTTGCAGCGAACTTTGCAGTGCTTGCATCGAGTATATCTGAGTAGACAAATCTGCGTGCTCCTGATTCAGTAGCCCGCGTAATGTCTCGTTAGGCTCTGACTCTAGCAACGCTATCCTTTCGATACGGTCGGCATCCTTGCCCAGACCAATTTTAATCTGTCGGCTAAGATATAAGCGTCGCTGGCACTGCATAGCGCAGCTTGAAGACACAGGAATTAGCAATGTCCAAACACCCCCGGGGCCGGTAACAGGTTGCGCGAGTCCCAATTCAACCCCTGACAGCGGCGGTTGGATTAGAACACCCTGATTAGTTGTCGATGCGGGAATCAAATCAGGGAAGTAAAAAAACAGGCCGTAGGCCACGAACATCGGTACTATGGCGACAGAAAATAGCACGATCAGCTTTTGTCGGTTTCGCGTCTGTGACGCTTTCGAGTCAACAGGCGGGTTGCCGGCGGCGATCAAAATCTCGGTTGAGGAAGAGACAGGATCGTTACTTTCCAGGGGTTCGGTCACGGTGTTCTCCAGTCGTGAAATAAGGCTGTCAGTTGTGTGCCTGGTCATCGGGGTCAGATCGAAAAGTAAAATATCCGAACGCGATGATGACCGCAATTGCCATTAAAAACCATTGAACAGCATAACCTCTATGCTTTTCTGGGCTCATACTCGTCACTGGCCAATAACGAGGCAAAGCCGATGGTGTAGTCTCGTCTAGTCGCAATAAATGAGGATACACCGTGGCGTTTAGTGCTGTTTGCAGGAGCTTGGGATCCGCGCTTTGTACAATTTGAAGGCCATCAATCAGTTCTCCCACTGAAAACTGTTGTTCAAGCGCGGTAGATACGTAAACATGGGCCGTCAGGCTCAGTCTGTCTTGTGAAGTCGGTGGTATCTGAGGCAGCACGTCACGCGTCTTCCCCATAGGCACAAAGCCGCGATTCACTAAGAACACGATATCCGTCGCCTCATCGATAAATAGTGCCAACACCTCGAAACCGACGCGGCCAGCCAATACCACGTTATCCTTGAGTAAAGGCTGTTGTTCTGAGTAATGACCCTCGATAACGACCGGCAGACCATCGACACTAGCACCCGATGCAAACAAAGCGCTCGCTGTCAGCGGTACTTGGTTAACGCGCGCTTCTACAGCCTGCATGAGGCTAATCTTTTCACTTTCTCGATCCAGTTGCCAGATCCCCAAGTAGATAAACAACGTAAGACTTGTCAGGGAAAATACCGCGAGCTTCCAGTTCAGGTTAATTTGTAGGGGTCTATTCATTCGTGAAAGGGCCGGTATAATCGTTTGCATTCATAATTTCGTCAGGTTTAATCATATCAAGCGGATTAATATATGTGGGTAAAAGTCGTTATAGTCATGTTATTCATCGGCAATCTCGTCGCACTAGGCACCGCCTTTTACACCCTTATGCTCGACCAAGGGCGTGGTGGTAATCGTACAGCAAATCTTTTACTGGTGCGTGTTGGTCTTGCCGGGCTGTTACTGCTGTTCGTCGTTTACGGTGTCTGGAGTGGTGATTTAGGTATCGCCGCGCCCTGGGACGGAGCCTGACACCAGGTGCTATGACGTCGTTGTTCGCAGCCATATCTAACATGGCTGCGAGCAAGACACTATTCAGTCGGGAACGTGTGCGTTATACCTATAACCGCACATCGTATGCATGGCCCGAAACAAAAAGGCCTCGCTGTTGCGAGGCCTTTCAGTCATTTACCGTCGTCAGCATCAGCTTATCCAGTTTGATAAGCGCGTCTATTTGTTTAACTGCCGAAAACGTAAACGAACAAGAATAACCCCAACCAGACGACGTCAACGAAGTGCCAGTACCACGCTGCAGATTCAAAACCAAAGCAATCGTCAGGTTTAAAGTGACCCTTCATAGCACGTAACAACATAATAAAGAGCATAAACGTGCCGATAGTGACGTGAGCGCCGTGAAAACCTGTCAGCATAAAGAAGGTTGCACCGTAAATACCCGCAGTCAGCGTCAGACCTAGCTCAGTGTAGGCATGATAGTATTCCAGTACCTGACATGCTAGAAACGCCACACCTAGAGCGACGGTCGCCGCTAACCAGCCGATCAATTTACGACGATTACCGTCGTTCAAGCCGTGATGCGCAAAGGTTACCGTGATGCTCGATGTGACTAGCAGTAAAGTATTCACCAGTGGCAGACCGAACCAGCCCATCGGCTCATTAGCACCAGGAAAGCGCTCTGGGTTTGGTGTATTAATCAGTGGCCACTCAGGCACATAATCCGGCCAAAGCATATCTGAAGGTCCACGGTTGCCTTCACCGCCCAACCACGGTACGACAAACGAGCGGACATAAAACAATGCGCCAAAGAACGCAGCGAAGAACATCACCTCGGAGAAAATGAACCAACTCATTCCCCAAACGAAAGAGCGGTTCATTTGATCGCTGTAAAGCTTGGCATGGTTCTCTTCAATAACTTTGCTGAACCAAACAAACAGAGTCGCCGCCAGTACCAGACCACCGAGTAACAATGTCCACACGCCAAAGCTGGAGCTTTCTTCAGCAGTCATGGCATTAAGCATATTGCCCATGCCGAAAACCGTTAAGAAAAGACCGGCAGATGCAAAGATCGGCAGCTTGCTGTCAGTGGGAACATAATAGTGTTCATAAGTTGGATCGTGTGCCATTTTCTACTCTCCATCAAAATCTTTGCGATCTTTTTATGTTGCAAAAAATTGCGACCTGAATACGCGATTTACTTGTCTGTGTATTCGTCTAATGCTGCCGTACAGGATTTTCGGCGAACCATTATTGGCCGACAGGGCGAGAAATACTCCCTTAGTCAGCCGATGGTTTTGGCTCTGTGATGTCAAACATTGTATAGGATAGTGTCAGCGTTTCTATCTCTGCTGGCAAATCTTTATCAATTATAAAGCGCAGGGGCATATCAATCGATTCCCCTGCTGCTAGTGCTTGTTGTTCGAAACAAAAGCACTCAGTTTTATGCAAATAACGTGCTGCCATAAAGGGCGTCACGCTCGGGACCGCTTGCGCTGTCATATCGTAATTTGCGGGATTCCGGGCAAAGAAACTGGTCTCATTTAGCGCGCCAGGATGCACTTGAAGCGTGCGCATCTTCGGCCGAAAGTCCCACGGCATCTCTGAGTTGTTGCTTGTCAGAAACTGGATGGTTACTAGCCGATCACTATCAACCGTCTGCGTCTCTGCCTGAGAATACTGATCACCAGTCTTGCCATTAAGACCGGTGATCTCACAGAACACTGAATACAGCGGTACCAGTGCAAACCCAAAACCAAACATGCCTACAGCTACAGCGAGGAGCCGCAAAACCATTGAGGTGCTTGAATTTTTTGCTGTTTTCATATCAACCTAACCGTGTGCTTCTTTCATGTCTACTTCATCTGGCGTTGTAAACGTGTGGTATGGAGCCGGTGAAGCAACAGTCCACTCCAAGCCGTGAGCGCCTTCCCAAACTTGTGCTGTGGCAGCCTTGCCCGTGCGAATACATTTGACCACAATGAACAGGAACAATAGCTGTGAAAAACCAAACAAGAACGCTCCGACACTAGAAACCATGTTGTAGTCCGCAAATTGCAAAGCATAGTCAGGAATACGGCGTGGCATACCCGCAAGACCAATAAAATGCTGTGGGAAGAAGGTCACGTTGACACCAATGAATGATAACCAAAAGTGGGTCTTGCCCAAGGTTTCGTCGTACATGTGACCGGTCCACTTTGGCAACCAATAGTAAACTGCCGCCATGATAGAAAAGACTGAGCCCGGTACCAACACATAGTGGAAGTGAGCCACAACAAAATAGGTGTCATGGTACTGAAAGTCTGCGGGTGCAATCGACAGCATTAATCCTGACAAACCACCGATAGTGAACAGAATGACAAACGCGATGGCGAACAACATAGGCGTCTCAAACGTCATAGAACCTTGCCACATCGTCGCAACCCAGTTAAAGACCTTCACACCTGTTGGTACAGCAATCAGCATCGTCGCATACATAAAGTACAACTCACCGGCCAGGGGCATGCCTACTGTGAACATGTGGTGCGCCCAAACGATAAAAGACAAGAATGCGATTGAAGACGTGGCGTATACCATTGAGGCATAGCCAAACAAGCGCTTCCGAGCAAACGTTGGAATGATGGCGGAGACCACACCGAAGGCGGGCAGGATCATAATATAGACTTCTGGGTGGCCAAAGAACCAGAATACATGCTGGAACAATACGGGGTCACCACCACCACCGGCATTAAAGAATGATGTGCCGAAGTGAATATCCATCAACATCATGGTGACGACGCCTGCTAATACTGGCATAACAGCAATGAGCAGATAGGCAGTAATAAGCCAAGTCCAGACAAACAGCGGCATTTTCATCAAGGTCATGCCTGGTGCTCGTAAATTAAGAATGGTGACAACCACATTGATCGATCCCATGATTGACGAGATACCCATCAAATGGACCGCGAAAATAAAGAACGTCACACTGGGGGGCGCATAATCCGTAGACAGCGGCGCATAGAATGTCCAACCAAAGTTTGGACCACCACCTTCCATCAACAACGTGCTAGCGAGCATGGTGAAGGCAAATGGCAGTATCCAGAAGCTGTAGTTGTTCATGCGCGGCAGCGCCATGTCAGGCGCTCCGATCATCATCGGCACTAACCAGTTAGCCAATCCGACAAAAGCCGGCATCACCGCCCCAAAAACCATGATTAAGCCATGCATCGTGGTCATCTGGTTAAAGAATTCCGGTCGCACCAATTGCAATCCGGGCTGAAACAGCTCTGCTCGGATCACTAGGGCAAACGTGCCTCCTAGCAAAAACATACAAAAACTAAACCACAAATATAATGTACCGATATCCTTGTGGTTCGTGGTGAACACCCAACGCATCAGGCCTTTGGCAGGACCATGATGGTGATCGTCGTGGTGACTTTGTTCAATAATTGCGCTCATCGTTGAATCTCCTGACTACTCGCCGCTCATCATATTGTTTACTTCCCGGGGCTGGATGGAATCACCCACGTCATTACCCCAAGCATTACGTTCGTAAGTTACTACTGCTGCAATCTCCGCCGCATTTAGCTGGCCTTTAAAGGACTGCATCGCAGAACCTGCTTTTCCGTTGAGCACGATATCCAAATGTGCATCAATCGGGCCAACTGCCAAACCCTGACCCACTAAGGATGGGAACGCTGGAGGAATACCTTGACCATTTATTTGGTGGCAGGCTGCACAAGTCCGCTTGTAGACCTCCTCGCCCTTGACCATCAACTCGTCTTGACTCCATTCTTTTCCGACGGTTTCATAAACTGCTAAGGCATCTGCCTGCCTGTCTGCGAGCCAGATATCGTACTCTTCACGCTCTACGGCGCGAACAACCACTGGCATGAAACCATGATCTTTGCCGCAAAGCTCTGCGCACTGCCCACGGTAAGTGCCCGGTGTGTCGACTACGGTCCAGGCCGCATGGACGAAGCCAGGAATGGCATCGCGCTTGACAGCAAAGTCGGGTACCCACCAGGCATGCAAGGTGTCGCTAGAAGTCACTAAAAAGCGGATCCGAGTGTTAATCGGAATGACCAACTCATTATCGACGTCCAAAAGGTAGTGTTCGCGCTTGTTGGCTAAGTTATTGACCTCATCGCGGTCTGTTAACAATGAACTCACGAAGCTAACTTCTTTCGCCGGGTCATCATCCAAGTATGTGTATTGCCATTTCCACTGCATACCGCGAACTTCGATGTCTATCTCGGCATTACCGGTGTCATACATCTCGCTCAAGGTCTTGGTCGCAGGGACAGCCATTGCCAGCAGAATAAACACAGGAATCACGGTCCATAAGATCTCAATTTTCGTGTTGTCATGGAAATCCGCTGGTACCGCACCAATCGACTTTCTATGCATCAACATAGAAAATATCATCACACTAAACACCGTGACGCCAATAGCGACGCAGACCCAAAAAATCAACATATGCAGGTCGTAAACCTCACGACTTATCTGCGTCACTCCCTGCCTCATGTTCACCGTCCAGTCAGCATAAACCATGCTGCTAGACAGTAGCAGTGACAAAGCAACTAACCACTTACTCTGCTTTGCTATATCCATCCCAAAACTCCAATGTTTATATAAACTCTTTTCCAACCCGATCATCGGGCTGAAGACTAATAACTGACATATTCAGTGTCTTTAAATCGGGTTCTATCAACTTGATCAGCGTGTCTGTACACCTGCTACGCCCGTTCGCGCGGATAAGATAATTGCGCACATTTCTTTACGCAAAATAGCTTGTGTTGGACGACTGTTTTAAAATTGTTAGTGCTGAACCTGCTCGGCATCGTCTCAAAGCATCATAAACACTGATGATCAACGACCCTTTTCCGTTAAGATTTCCCTTGCAGCTTATTATAATAGCACGTGATCTTCCGTGACAGGCCAAATCACGCGGGCCTATGGTTCAGAAATCGGCGCAATTATATCAGTGCACCGGGGTTTCTCAAGCTGCAAAGACCCTTTGCACTGTCTTTTGCCAGAATTAAATTCACCTTTAACCTAAACCGAAGTGTATGTGGTGAATTCTTGCGTTAACGCTGTACTATGAAGGCATCATGGACATTAATGCTCTCAGCCAAGTCATTACTGAAACCCTAGCACGGGTTGACCGTATCAGCGGCGCGGAATCGATGACGGTCAGGTTGACGAAAATCAACAAACCGTTCGGCCTACCTGACAATGCGAAAAGCAGAGAACAGGTCTTTGACATGCTGCATGAATACATTCAGCACGTCCCGACTCACTTGGCAGAATTGCAGCTCATTGGTGAGCAATACAACATCATCAATCTGTTGCAGCCCTTTATAGACCTATCAACAAACTACCTGGCCGCCACCTGCCGGACCCTGATGGCAACAACAAGACCGGAGCCCGAGGGTCTTTCAAATGAAGATCTTTTAGATGGGCGATCCCTAGATACCGGCCCGTTAGATACGGGTCCATTTCTGGACTTATTGCAAGGTGCCTACATCTTTAATCGATTACTTGAGGAGCTCAACGACGAGATTGAGAGCTTCATCGGCATCCCCCTGACGGGGACCAGCACGATGATCGCCAATATTATCGTCCACGATGTGATTGGTGATAAGTTCGCCAATCGTCTGGATCGAATTATCGATGCATTGATCGAACAATCAACGATCACCAAGTCCTTGATTGAAGCTCAACTGGCCAACGCTCTGGTCATATCTCTAAAAAAAGCGGGTTGCGCGCTCAATGGAAAAGCCGTTGAGGACCTAGCCGGCCGGCACCATCTCTCAATGTTTTAGGCCTGACGTGCCCGTTCAACCCGGGGGTCTTCGTGCTCGGCGACTTAGCGGTCCAGCAACTTAATAGGCTGCCAGGTACCTAACTCAGCAGCGTTATCCTCTACGTCTGGCGCGTTTTCACTAAGGCTATCTAAGCGCTGACTGAACTCACAGTCATTGCAGTGACGGCTCTGACCACTGCTATCTGTGAGGACATATATCCGGTCTTCGACCCCACACTCCGGGCAGACAGCACCGGCGATAAACCGCTTCTTATTGCTCAAGGATACCCTCCTGACGCAGTAACGCCGTTATTTCAGGCTTTCTGCCCATAAATGCGACAAACATATCCATGGGCTCTTCAGACCCACCTTGTTCCAAAACAGATGACAGAAAACGCTCACCGGTTTGGCGATTAAATATGCCATCCGCCTTGAAGCGCGAAAACGCATCGGCAGATAGTACTTCTGCCCATTTGTAGCTGTAATACCCGGCTGCGTAGCCGCCGCCAAAAATATGACCAAATCCGTGCTGAAAACGATTAAATGGTGCAGCCTGAATAACCGCGACCTGAGCCCGCACGTCGTCAAGAACACTTTGAATCTGCTGCGTTTGCTGCGGATCGAACTCGCAGCGCAATCGAAAGTCGAACAATGAGAACTCAACCTGCCGCACCATCATCATCGCTGATTGAAAATTTTTGGCTGCCATGATCTTGTCAAGCAAAGCGGCAGGCAGGGGCTCACCCGTCTCATGGTGTCCTGAAATAAACGCCAGTGCCTGCGGTTCCCAACACCAGTTCTCCATAAATTGACTGGGTAGCTCTACAGCATCCCAGGCGACACCGTTAATACCAGAAACGTCAGCACACTCGACCCGGGTCAGCATATGATGCAATCCATGGCCAAACTCGTGGAACAGAGTGACGACTTCATTGTGAGTTAACAGCGCTGGCTGATCGCCTACCGGCGATGAGAAATTACATGTCAAATAGGCAACCGGCAGCTGCAGGCTACCGTCGTTGCGACGTCGACGGATTCGACTGCCCGCCATCCAGGCACCCCCTTGCTTCGCTGAACGGGCATACAAATCCAGATAGAAACGCGCGATGACCTCGCCATTTTTCGAGACCTGATACGTCGTCACATCCGGGTGCCACGTAGTGATCTCGTTGACCTGAACGATTTCCAAATCAAACAATTGGTGGACAACCTTGAACATGCCCTGAATGACCGTAGGCGCAGGAAAATAAGGCCGAAGGGTTTCCTCAGACACACTGAACAAGCTTTCCTTGAGCTTCTCACCGAAGAACGCCACATCCCAGGGATCAACGGTGGCTGCGCCAAACGTAATCCGTGCAAAGTCACACAGCTGCGCGAACTCTTCAACCGCCGAACCCTTGGCATGAGTCGCCAGCTGATCCAAAAAGCCTAGCACCTGATCGGTGGATTCGGCCATTTTCGTCGCCAGCGATAGGGCAGCAAAATTTTCGTGGCCGAGCAGACTTGCCTTTTCTTTTTCAAGACTAAGAATTTCATGCATCACCGCCGAATTATCCCATTGGCCTGCATGAGGCCCTTGGTCTGACGCGCGAGTCACGTATGCCTCATACATTTCTCGCCGTAAAACGGCATTCTCGCAATAGCTCATCACCGGTGAATAGCTCGGAAACTCCAATGTCAGCAAGTAGCCTTGCATATCAAGCTGCTCAGCACGTTGCTTGGCCTGAGCCAAGGCACTTGGCGGCAGACCAGGCAGTTCGCTAACGTCAGTAATAAGCTTCGACCACGCCATTGTGGCATCCAACACGTTGTCGTTGAACTGCCCAGACAACGCTGCGAGACGCTTATTAATCGCAGCAAACCGTTGCTGGTCAGCCGCTGACAAGTCGATCCCGGACAGACGGAAATCGCGCAGAGCATTATCTAACGCTTTACGTCGAGTTTTCTCTAACTGGGCATATTCGGGGCTGGCAGCAATTGACTGATAAGCCTTGTACAACCGTATGTTCTGACCTAGTGCTGAGGAATACTCTGAAAGCTTCGGCCGGCACGCATTGTAGGCTTCGCGCAAGTCCTTTGAGTTGACTACCGCGTTCATATGCGAGACCGCGGAGTATGCCTGTTGAAGCTCATCGTCCATCTCCTCAATAACGCTTACAAGGCCCGACCAGCTTGCCTCACCGACGATATCCAAACCATCGAGCAAGGCATCGATCTGCGATAAATTACTCGCCAACCGTGACTCGATCGCCGGCACAATATGCTCTGGCTTAATGAGGTCAAACGGCGGCAGTTCATGTTGGCTAAGCAACGGGTTATTCATATCATTGTCTCAAATGTGATCGCTGGTACGTCTTCTGATACGTTCTGTACTCTCTTCTGTACTTTCTTCATCACGCACTTGCCATCACGACTTTATCTAATGAGCAGTGTTTACCCCGCAGATCTGCGGCGTCATCAGGAGAATGTAGACTAAGATAGCGATGTAGGTCGCAGCAAATGCCTGACCGGCAACGTGTCTACCCGATGATCAAACCAAAGCTCAAACGCCAGCGCCGCTTGCTCAACCAACATACCAAGGCCATCACTAGTGGCCTGCGGCCCATACTGCAGACACCACTGGATGAAGCTAGTCTGGGTTGCGCCATAGACCATATCATAGCAGCAGCTATGGGGCCCGATGACGCGCCGAGGGATATCGGGTACTCGCGCACTCAGACCAGCAGATGTGCCATTAATGATAATATCGTATGCCGATTCCAAATCTGAGGTTGCTACCGCCAATAAGGGACCGTCAAATTTTTGTGCAAGCGCCTTAGCCGTCGCGGGCGTTCGATTCCACAGGTGCACGGCTGTCGGTTGCGCTGCCAGCAAATTCATCAACACACCTTGGACAGCACCGCCAGCACCCAGCACTAGAATGCGCTTGGATTGCAGGGACCAACCCAAGTTTCGAATCAGGTCAGTGGCTAGCCCAGGACCATCAGTATTCGCCCCCAGCAGCCGCCCAGCTTCAACGACTTTTATTGTATTGACGGCCTCAGCCTTTCTAGCCGCAGGTGTTAACTCATCTGCCATATCAAATGCTGCGGTTTTAAAAGGTACGGTGATATTAAAACCAGCGCCGCCTTGAGCAATAAATTTACGGGCGTGAGCCTCGAATCCATCAAGCGGAGCTTCAATTTTCGCATAGTTAATTGTCAGACTAACCTGACGTGCAAAAGCCTGGTGGATCAAAGGCGATTTGCTGTGCGCGACAGGGTGTCCAAAGACTGCAAGCTGATACATCAGTGATCCTCCTGCATATTGGCTTGTCGTAGAACACCACCGCTCACCAGATCGCGTGTCTCGCTGACCCGCGGCTGCCCGCCCAACCGCCCGTGAGCCACGGTATCGACAGCGCCTTTTAAAAGCGATTTCGATTTCAGCCTAGTCATTGCCAAAGGCTGGCCGAGCCGATGGACTCGATAAGGGTGGGTTCTTTGACCCTCAATAAGTTGATTGACCTTCATCTTATAGCGCCGAGTGCTAGTCTGGAATTGAGATTTTACAGCGACGTTACTTCTCCAGATGATGTTTGATAAGCTTAATCGCGGACTTTTTGCGACGAACGGACAGAATTTACCTGAGTCGATGTGGGCTTTCAAGAACCCGACGGAGGTTCCGAATCGGCTGTCAGCCAGCGCTCAACTAGGCTGTAGCCCCCGGTCTGTGAACGCACCAGACCCTGTACTTCTAATCTAACCAACGCTCCTAGAATGTCACCCGCTGGTTGAAGTAGCCGAGCGGCGAGCCTATCACAACTCTGCTGCTCTAGATCGAGAACCTGCAATAGATCGTGCTGCAACGGACTCAGATTGAGGCGTGCAAAAGCATCTGGCATGTCAGATACGCATGCAGAAAATTCAGGTAACTCGTTAAGTATATCTTCTACACTAGTGGTCAGCGTCGCGCCGTCGCGAAGTAGTTGATGACAACCCTCTGATAGTTTGCTGTGAATAGAACCCGGCACTGCGAAGACCTCCCGGCCCTGCTCCATGGCTAACCGAGCGGATATCAACGAACCACTTCTAAGTCGCGCTTCAATGATTAGTGTGCCCAAACTTAAACCAGTGACCAACCGATTACGCTGGGGAAACTGGTGTGGCTCAACCCCGGTACCCAAAGGAAACTCGGAAATCACCAGACCCTGATTACCAATCTCGGCCTGCAACGCGTGGTGTTCACGCGGATACACCTGATCTAGCCCAGTGCCCAGCACTGCAATGGTGGCACCACCCGCACCAAGACACGCGCGATGAGCAATTCCGTCGATTCCTCTTGCCATACCACTAGTAATCACCAGCCCTGCAGACGTCAATTCACTCACTAGGCGTATTGCTACCTGCCGACCGTAACGACTGGGCTGACGACTGCCAACCACCGCCAGTTGCGGTTGAGTCAACAAGCGGGTGTCGCCAAGCCCAAACAGGCCCAACGGAGGATCATCAATCTCTTCCAAACGCCCAGGATAATCATTTGATCCGGGCGACAGAAAATGGTGACCTGGCGCGTTAAGCCATTGCAAGTCGCATTCAACTTGCTCTGCAAGCCGCGGGTCTTGCAGTCGCGCCTGGAGCTCAATGGCGGTCTGATATTTCATCGCGCATTCGCGCGCATGCCGCGCCGCGCGAAAGCTGGTAGCCGCGGCGCGAGGGGAATCAAACCGTGCAAGAAGTCGCCGAGCCAGGCGGGGTTGGCACGCCGTTGCCCTAATCACGAGCAACAATGGCGCAATATCTATTTCAGGCAAAGGCAAGAGAATCTCCCGTGACAAGGCAAGGGAGGAGACTAACAGGGCGCTCAGTAATGGGTCGAGAGCCTATCTCTTAGGGATTTTGTAGCAGATAACCGACACGGATCGGCTCAGCTGTCTGCAGCACTAAGCCATAAGCCATTTTCTCAAAGGTACGGAATACCATCAACAAACCGATACGCTCAGCCGGCAGCGTTACCTGCTCACGTTGCACCGAGTCGCGAACAATCCTACCTGCTTTGTAAATCGCCAAGACGTGGCCTACTTCTAGGCCATTGATTTCGCCTCGATTGACGGCGACGACCTGATCTTTACCAATCACCGTGGCGCCACCCAATAGATTCATCACCACGCCATTTATGTCTTGGTCCGGTGACGAGGGATAAAACATGGACTCGACCCGACGCTCCTCGGTAGCCAACAGACGATCACCGATACGAACGT
>JBLHVI010000010.1:0-92077 GCA_047630175.1 Candidatus Azotimanducaceae bacterium | reverse complement strand
AGCTCGGCATCGACATTAACAGGATGGCTGTCGGTGGTGACAGCGCTGGCGGCAATCTTGCCGCGACGGTCTGTTTAAAAGCAAAAGCGCTCAAGGGCCCAACGCTGGTTCATCAGCTTCTTGTTTATCCAGTGACCAACGCGGCATTCGATACAGCATCCTACGTCGAGAATGCCGAAGGCTACTCGTTGACAAAAGATTTGATGCACGCATTCTGGCAACACTATATTGGCGATCAGCCTCGCGAGAATCCTTTGATATCGCCGCTGCAGGCGAAGGATTTGTCTGGTATGCCACCAGCAACGGTTATTACGGCAGAATTCGATCCGCTACGGGATGAAGGTGAAGCCTTTGGTGAGAGGCTTAAGTCTGCAGGCGTTGCAACGACTATCACGCGCTATGATGGCATGATTCACGGTTTCTTTCATATGCAGGACGCCCTAGAAGCGGGTAGAGAGGCCATGCAGCTGGCTGCCAAGGAACTCAAGACGGCGTTTCAAGGACCATCTTGAGTCAGCGCATTGCGTCATGCCATGACTAGTTGATTTCGAGCAATTCAACTTCAAATATCAGCACTGAATTTGGTGGAATGCCACGAGTACCACCGGGGCCATAGGCAAGATCAGAAGGAATAGTAAATCGGGTCTTGCCCCCAGCCTTCATAAGTTGCAAACCTTCAGTCCAGCCAGGGATGACTTGACTGAGACCAAATTCAGCGGGCGTGCCTCTCGCTATCGAGCTGTCAAAGACCTGACCGTTCGTCAACTTGCCCTCGTAGTGGACTTTTACCGTACTGTCTAAGTTCGGTGCCATACCCGTACCGGCCACCAGTGTCTCATATTGTAGACCGGAATCCGTGGTCATAACGCCATCTTTGGTGGCATTAGCCGCCATAAAATCTGTTGACTCGAGCGCTATTCGTGACGCCAGTGCGCTTTGTTCTGCAGCGCGTTCGCGTTGCGCAGCCTCTTGTTGTGATTGAATGGCTGTAATCACTGCAGTCTGCTGTGCTTCGGTCATATCGGGGGCTTTACCGGCGAGAGAATCTGCCATGCCCTGATTCATCGTCGGCATATCGACATCAACATTACCGCCTTCCTTCAACATATTGCCAAATGAAAAACCAAAAAAATAACTCAGGTCCTTTTGTAAACTGTCTGACCCTGCCTCCGCCTCTACTGCCTCCGCAACGGGCGTACTTTCTGCTTGGCTTAAGCTTGAATTTACAATAAAAAACAATACTAACGATTTGATAACAATGGATTTAATCATTTATGCCCTGCTTGTGAATCAAGATTTTAGTCAAGTTAATATTATGCCACACTTCGCGCGGTAATAAAGCGCCTGCAGTGTTGTCATAATAAGCGCCCGCAGCGTTATGATAATAAACACTCGCAGCATTATGTGACAAAGTGCGCATGCTTTACATCGTTGCGCTTACCACGTGGCAGCAAGGTACAGATAGCGGGGATATTACGACCCGCCAATAATTCAACGGGCAATGGCACCAAACCTTGGGTAAATCGGACCCATTGGAGACATCATCCAGACATGATCCATCGACGTAAACCTTAAGTCTGGCGCTGAACACCTTGATTGATGAGCAGTTTCAACACTACACTGAGACTATGGAACCTTCTACTTGTTTGCATGGACTAATATAGCGCTATCGCCACTTCATACCAACGCTGACCCCACAGGAACTTGACGTATAATTTTATGAATAAAACTCGCCGCTTGACCAGTCTCATTAGTGCACCATTGTTCTTGCTTTCGCTGGCATTCACCAGCGCTTGCAGCTACGCACTTGTTGACGCTAATACTGCACCCACCAGCGATGCTATCGAGGTACTGGCGGCAATGCCCTCGCACACAGAAACGACGCGCAATATCGTTGACGCTTTGGCGAGTCGTCATTACGTAAGCACAGCGCTCGATGATGATTTGTCGGCTGATATCTTCAAGAGCTATCTAGAAGATCTTGATTCTAGCAAAAGCTATTTTTTGGCGAGTGATATCGAAGAATTCGAAGTTTTACGCCTGCAGCTTGACGATGCCTTACGTCGTGGTGACGTGGCACCAGCTTACCTCATATTCAACCGCTACCATGCCCGCGTCGTTGATCGGTTTGGCAAAGTCATCGCGTTGCTCGAAAATGGCATAGATACGTTTGATTTCACCCTCGAGGAGTCCATGCAACTCGAACGTAAAGAAGCGCCTTGGGCGACCAGTGAAGTTGAGCTTGATGAAATATGGCGTCAGCGAATTAAGTACACGGTACTGAACCTGAAACTCACCGACAAGGAACCCGCAGAGATTCAGGAACTGTTGGTCAAGCGTTACAAGAGCCGCTTATCACGTACTTTGCAAACTAATAGTGAGGATGTTTTCCAGCTTTACATGAATGCCTTTACGCGCACCTATGATCCCCACACTTCCTACTTTTCACCGCGCACTTCAGAGAATTTCAACATTAACATGAGCCTTTCTTTGGAAGGTATAGGCGCGGTACTGCAGCGCGAAGACGAATTCACCAAAGTCGTTAGTCTCGTTCCTGCCGGGCCCGCTGACAAGTCTCAACAAATTTATCCTGACGATAAAATTGTCGCTGTCGGACAAGGCACCGAGGGCGAGATGGTTGACGTGATTGGCTGGCGACTTGACGAGGTCGTGCAGCTTATACGCGGTAAGAAAGACACCACCGTAAAACTCGATGTGATTCCGGCCAATGCCAAAGATAGTGCAACAAAAGTTGTACGTATCATCAGAAATACAGTCAAACTTGAGGAGCAGTCAGCACAGTCTAAAGTCATTGAAGTTGAACAGTTTGGTCACAAACATAAGATTGGTGTGATCGATATCCCGACCTTCTATATCGACTTTCAGGCATTACAAGACGGTAACAAAGACTTTAAGAGCACAACCCGCGACGTTAAAAATCTACTCGTGGGATTAATGGCTGAAGGCGTGGAAGGTGTTGTCATCGACTTACGAGACAACGGCGGCGGTTCCTTACAAGAGGCAAGAACATTAACCGGGCTCTTCATTGACCGAGGTCCGACCGTGCAGGTTCGTAACAGCGGCAACCGAGTTGATATCCTCAATGATCGAGATATTCGGACAATTTACGAGGGTCCCTTGGCGGTTCTCGTCAATCGCTTAAGCGCATCGGCTTCAGAGATCTTTGCTGGTGCTATCCAAGACTACGATCGCGGCGTAATCGTTGGAAATCAGACGTTTGGCAAAGGAACAGTACAGACATTGCTACCCCTAAATCAGGGCCAATTAAAACTGACAGCCGCAAAATTCTATCGCATCAGCGGAGAAAGCACCCAACACAAAGGCATCATGCCGGATATCGATTTCCCTCTCGACTATGATCCGGAATCTATCGGCGAAAGCACGCTTGAGCATCCCCTGCCCTGGGACAAGATTCAGGCCACCAGTTACCGCCCCAAAAGTAATGTGTCACAGATGACGACGACACTTGTGAGCCTCCATAACGAGAGGGTTGAGAAAGACCCGGACTTTATTTATATGCGTGATGCAGCGGCTTATCGTCAGTTGCGCAGCAAAAAAACCAGCATCACTCTGAATGAAGCGCAGCGGCGTGTGGAAAAGACCGAGTCAGATACTTTTTGGCTTGGTCTCGAAAACGCCAAACGCGAACTTAAAGGCAAACCCCTCATTGCTAGCCTCGAGGAACTTAACCCGAGCAGAGATGAACCTGAAGTGGCGAATACACCCACGCCTGTGTCAGACCCGTCGGCGGTGGGCAGCGACCAAGTTCTTGAGGTGAATCCGATTCCAAATAGTGCAACGCTAACAGATTCTGACAACGAGGGTGAATCGACAGCGGAGGCGGTACCTGTAAAGACGGATGATGATGCGCCCGACGCGCAACTGCTGGAAAGTGGCAATATTTTGCTCGATATGATCTCTATGGAAAAGCGCACCGCCGCAGATAAACGGTCGCGTCAACCCATATAATTACGCCACAAACGTCGCGATCTTGGCCAATGGTTGCCTGCTGATGTCCGGCACCTCAGCATCGGCTGCTGGATAAACCACCAGCAGTGGAGATGGCCGTGCTGATGTTGGGTGTGCGAGTATCTTGTCAAGAAAACCCATGTGGCTTGGCCTATGGGTTGTGCATGTTAGTCCCGCATGGTGCAAAGCTGTAATCAGCGCGCCAGTCGCAATGCCCACGAATTTAGTGGCGTAGTAGTGTTTAACGGGTTCCCCCAAATCTGACGCCCCAGCGCGCCGCTGGAATATCGCAACTACATAGGACGCCGCTTCTAAAAAGCGCGTGTACGCATAATTTGCTTAGGGCGCTGGTGCTTTGAGCTTCTCTTTATGCGCGTTGCGTGTATAAAGCGCCCGGGTCCAAAGCCTCAGCCGCGACAAAAATCTGTGCGTTGATCTAAAGCCTACTGACGACAACCAAATGCCAAGGTTGATGGTTTGCGGCGCTTACTGCGTTGCCGACCGAGCGCAGGAAATTCTGTTTGATTCCTAGAGGCACAACCCTTAGCGAAAACATGCTGACACTACGGCATTGGCTCGCTTCTAGAGACCATGCGTGACTGCGCTTGAGCATGTCTTGCTCAGACATAATGAATGAACGTTAGCGGCCTGAGACCAGCTTGCTCATCCACCGAGGCTGTTCGCTTCTGATTGACAGATGTTTTAGTCAGCAAGCCACCATCGTGGCAGCCTTTCGGAGACTGCACCTCAGCTCGCTGATTCGGAACCAGACAGATTTAGTACCTGCCTGAGAGACTGTTGCAGCTGATCTCTGCTAAACGGCTTCTGCAGCAGCTGCTGGCCTTCTCTCAGCCGGCTTTCATTAATTACGTCATCGGCGTAGCCAGACATGAACAGGACCTTGATCGGCCCTAAGCTCTCCAGTAGGCGTTCGACCGTCGCCGGCCCTGATAAACTGCCAGTCAAAACCACATCAGATAAAATCAAGTCGATGGAACCCGCATAAATACGCGCTAACTGCAGCGCTAAAAGCCCATCAGCCGCACTAATCACCTGATAGCCCATGCTTTGTAGGGCGCTGGTGGTGATATCACGAACAACCTGCTCATCTTCAATTAACAAAATAGTTTCGCTGCCTGTTCGGACGTTATCGATGGTAGTCGGTCCAACGTCCTCGGGTTCAGCTTTGACAATAGGAAAGTAAATTCTAACAGAAGTACCCTGACCCGGTGCGCTATCAATTTCTACGTGCCCGCCAGATTGCACAACAAAACCATACACCATACTTAATCCCAGACCGGTGCCTTGGCCCACTTCTTTGGTGGTGAAAAACGGCTCTATGGCATTCTTCAGCACTGCTGCGCTCATACCCACACCGTCGTCGCTGACGCAAATTTCGACGTAAGGTAACTTTTTAGCGTTGCTGCTGGCTAACATTTCCTGAGAGGCCAGAGAGTGTGATTTGAAATCTCCAGACAGATGGGTCAGTCGCGTGATCAACGTCAGACTGCCTTCGTTGGACATGGCATCGCGGGCATTGATTACCAAATTTAATAAGCCGTTTTCCAACTGGGCTTCGTCGACACTAATTGTCGCAGGTAAATCGGACAAAACTAAGGTTGTTTCAATGGACTCTCCCAGTGTCAAACGTAAAAGCGCTTCCATGCTGGCCAGCGTCTCGTTAACGTCAATGACTTTAGGCATGAGTTTCTGGCGACGAGAGAACGCCAATAGTCTCTGGGTTAACTGAGAGGCCTTATCAACCACCCGGAGTGCTGCATCGCGAAAAGCTATTTGGTCTTCTTCAATCGGTTCAATGAGTTCGATATTCAACTGCAGTGCCTGCAGCATATTGTTGAAATCATGCGCTACACCACCGGTCAGCTGGCCTACTGACTGTAAGCGTTGCGATTGTACAAGCTCGGCTTCAGCCTGACTCCGCGCGGTGACATCCTCGACACTCGCAAAATAAACTGGCCGCTCTTCTGAGGCAAAGAACTGCAGCACGATTTCGACCGGATAGCGGCTCAGGTCCTTGCGTTGATGTTCCGCTCTGAAGATAACAGAAGCCTGACTGCCGTTGAGTAGCGGGATAATTATTTCTGCAAACTGCGCTTGGGTCATGTCTGGCATTACAGCCATGGGCGTTAACTGCTGCATTTCTGCTAATGTGTAGCCAAGATTTTCCCTGGCGCCACGATTGACCATGGTGTACAGGAAAGTTTCCGCATCAAAAACATAGACCTCATTAAGGGAATCCTCGACGATGCTGCCTAGCTGGCTATTTAGGCGGTCAGCCTGTACTCGTGCAGAAATGTCACGCGACACAGCCTCAATACCCGCAATATTCCCCATGCTATCTAGGCGCCAGCGAAGGTTAGACTCGACTTGAATCGAATGACCGTCACGATGCCGTAGCGTAAGCAGAAAACCGTTTATAATGCCGTCTTTCTCCTCTATTTGCCGCCGCGCATCGAGAAATACGTCGGTGGAATAATGCAGCCGGGTTACAGAGGTTCCGATAAGCTCATCGGGCCGATATCCCAACACTGCTAGGCTTGATGCAGACACGCGGACGATATTTCCATCATTGTCAGTCTGAAAATATAAATCCGCCATATTGCTCAGTAGGTTTTCGTAATCCCCGGCCACCCTGCGACGCTGGAGTAACATTCGCGCGGTGGGCACTAGGGTCACAAGCAACACAAAAAGTACCGCCCATAGCATAGAAGCTGCCATCAGTGCCATGGTGTCGGACGACTCGAGCAAGCGAAAAACCACAACGCTCTGTTGCGCAACTAACATCGCTATAACGCAAAAAAACAGCACGCCGGCTATCGGCCGGCCAGTGGAGACCGCGCCCCATTTCAGCACAGCAAGGAAGCCAATCAGCAGAAGCAATGTCAGGCAGGAAAGTATGATAAATAACATGGCGCTACCATACAGGGCTGACTACCAAATGTTTAGTATCTCGCTTGAATAAAATGCGCCTCGTGGACGGATTCGCGCACTTTGCACCGTGTCACAAGGAACATTGACGATGCGCATTCATCGTCAATACTTATCATCAACATCTATCTGCAAGATGGCATCGAACTCAGTCGAAGCAAATGCTAGCCACCTGATAATATTGGTCAACAAAATGCACGATCAAACCTTTCTTTAAATAGTCAGGCATCTCCTCATAGTCTCGGGCATTGGCTTCGGGCAGAATAAGTTCTTTGAGCCCAGCACGCCTCGCGGCAATAACTTTCTCGCGAATGCCACCTACGGGCAGCACGCGCCCGGTCAGTGTTAGTTCGCCAGTCATGGCAACATTCTTTTTGACCTGTTTGTTGCGCGCCAGCGACAGCAACGCTGTCGCCATAGTAACACCCGCACTGGGCCCGTCTTTCGGGGTAGCCCCCTCGGGCACATGCAAATGCACTTGGGCATCGTCAAATAGATCAGCCTGCCCCTTGAGCTCAATAAGGTGCGAGACAACATGGCTATAGGCGATCTGTGCGGACTCCTGCATCACCTCCCCCAGTTGTCCCGTCAACTTTAAACCTCGATGCCGAGAATGAATGATGGCGGCTTCAATGGCTAATGTTGTGCCACCCATCGCTGTCCAGGCTAACCCGTTGATAACGCCTAACCCCCGCTGAGGAATTTGAGGATGAAAATAAGGCGAGCCTAGATAATGCACAATGTCTTTGGCACCGATGCGCCGCTTTGCCCGGTTTTTACTCGAACTTTTAGCCGCGGTATTGTCACGAAGATTGTCGGCATCGAGCAATTCGACGATGGCTTTGCGGACGATTCGGGCAAGTTGCTTCTCAAGCCCGCGCACACCAGCCTCTCGGGCATAGCCATCAATCACTCGACGTAACGCAGCATCGGATATGGTGAGCCGACTAGCGGCGATGCCTGCTCGCTGGAGCTGCTTATGCCATAAATGATTTTTAGCAATCAGCACCTTTTCTTCGGTCAAGTAGCCAGCAAGACGCAGTACTTCCATCCGATCTAGTAGCGGTGCCGGAATAGAATCCAGCTGATTAGCGGTGCAGATAAACAGCACTTTGGATAAATCGACCCTTACATCCAAAAAGTGATCAAGAAATTCACCGTTTTGCTCCGGATCAAGCACTTCTAACAATGCTGAAGCCGGGTCACCCTGAAACGAGGCACCGATTTTATCAATCTCGTCAAGCATGATAACTGGGTTCGCGACCTTCACCTCCTTCAACGACTGAATAAGTTTACCTGGCATTGCCCCGATATAAGTACGCCGGTGGCCCTTGATCTCGGCCTCGTCGCGCATGCCACCAAGACTGAATCGATAAAACGCTCGCCCCAACGCTCGGGCAATAGATTTACCAATGGAGGTCTTGCCGACTCCGGGTGGCCCAACGAGCAGCAAAATAGATCCCTTTATCTCACCCTTGTAGGCGCCCATCGCCAAAAACTCGATAATCCGCTGCTTGATATCCTCGAGCCCGTCATGATCTTGATCAAGCATGATGCGCGCGGTTTTCAGATTCAGCTGGTCGTGGCTAGTAACGCCCCATGGAACACTCGTCAACCAGTCAAGATAATTGCGGGTTACCCCGTATTCGGCGGACGCCGAATCCAGAACCTGCAGCTTCTGCAGCTCCTCATCAGCCCGTGCCTGAATGGGCTCAGGCACGTCCAGTGCCAGCAAGCGTGACATGAACTTTTCAGCATCGGCCTGACGATCATCTTTGGCAATGCCTAACTCTTTTTGGATGACTTTCAATTGCTCGCGCAAAAAGAATGTCTTTTGCTGCTCGCCGACTTGTTGTTTTACTTGCTCCGTGATTTTGGCTTGCAAGCGTGCTACTTCGAGTTCCTTACGGATTAACAGCAACACCTTCTCCATGCGCTCTAACAGGGGCACCGTTTCTAGAATCTCTTGCATCTCTGCAGGCGGAGCGGAGGTAATGGCCGCCGCGAAATCTGCCAGTGGTCCCGGTTCATTCGGATTAAAATAATTAAGGTATTGCTTGAGTTCTTCGTTATACAGCGGATTGAGTGTCATCAGCTCCTTAATGATATCGATCAGTGCCATCGCATAGGCGCGTAGCTGACTGTTGTCATCAGAAGTAGGGACTTCTATATACTCGACTTTGACGAGAAATGGTGGTGACTTCTGCAACCACTCCGTAACACGAAAGCGCCGCAAACCCTGGGCGATAAACTGAAGTTTGCCCTGTCCTTCTTGAACGCGGTGTACACGCGCTACGCACCCGATGATCGCGATGTCACCGATTGTTGGTATCCCACCAGCATCGCCCATGGGGGCATAACTCATGCCGATAAGTTTGTGCGTAGTTTCAGCAACTTGCTTGAGGCTTTCTCCCCACGGATCGCTGTCTATGACCACAGGCTGCACTAATACGGGTAAATAGGGTCCTGAAGTCAACGGCACCAGTTGCAGAATATCGGGCAATACTTCGTCCGCCCGCACCAATGAGTGACCCGAGGATCCTGTACCCGGAATAAATTCGTTTTCGTCGTTGATGTCGTCTTGCATGATGTCCCTTGTTTGCTGGTTTCAAGCCGTGCTTACAGCAAGGATTGGGCCGTACAGCGCCGATTCAAGAGGATGCAGCACCCGCTTTATGCTACCTTTGAGGACGAAACGATAACGAAATGGTTGCAGAATCAGGCTAGAATCAATGTTCCTGTTCTACCACAGCCCTGCTCATGTCGAAGATCACTTGTATTGCTGACCTGCACACACTTTACAAGCGGCGCGTGCCACAAATGTTCTATGATTATGTTGAGTCTGGATCATGGACAGAATCAACCTTTCGCGACAATCAGCAGGCCTTTAAGAAAATCAAGTTACGCCAACGTGTGCTGGTAGATATGGCTGAACGGAGCCTCGCCTCGCATATGGTTGGGCAGTCCGTGAGCATGCCAGTAGCACTAGCGCCCGCCGGCATGACCGGAATGCAACACGCTGACGGCGAAATTCTAGCAGCACGGGCTGCTGAGAAATTTGGTGTGCCTTTTTGTTTGTCGACCATGAGCATCTGCTCAATCGAAGATGTCGCCGCCAGTGCCTCCAAGCCCTTCTGGTTCCAACTCTATGTAATGCGTGACCGCGACTATGTTTCGCGTCTAATTCAGCGTGCCCGTGCTGCGGAGTGTTCTGCGTTGGTACTGACCGTTGACTTACAAATTATGGGACAAAGGCATAAGGACATTAAAAATGGTCTTTCAACGCCGCCCAAGCCGACGCTGAAAAATATAGTCAACATTATGACCAAGCCGCGCTGGGCGTTAGGAATGCTCGGTACATCCCGGCGAAGTTTTGGCAATGTCGTCGGTCACGTCTCTGACGTCGACAATATGGGCAGCCTAAGCGCTTGGTCGGCTAACCAAATGGACCCGACGCTAACTGTGGATGACGTCAAATGGGTTAAAGACCTTTGGGGTGGGCCGCTTATTATCAAAGGTATTATGGACCCGGAAGACGCGCGGCTAGCGGTAGATTGCGGTGCCGATGCACTGATTGTGTCCAACCATGGAGGGCGTCAGCTTGACGGTGCACCTGCCAGCATTGACGCCCTACCAGCTATTATTGCTGCTGTAGGTAGCGATATCGAAGTCTGGATGGATGGCGGCATCCGCAGCGGCCAGGACGTATTCAAAGCCATAGCACTGGGTGCCAAAGGCACCATGATCGGTCGCGCTTTTCTATACGGGCTGGGTGCAATGGGTGAGGCCGGTGTCACCGAGTGCCTGCAAATTATTCATAACGAACTTGATCTGACGATGGCATTTTGTGGCCTCAATGATATCAATAGTGTTGACGATAAGGTTCTTTGGTCCGGAGGCAAACGCTAAGTGGACGGCCTACCCATTCACAACGCGGGTCCGTCAAGATTGACGCAGCTTGTTGGTGCCTGTGGTCTAGTCGTGCTGTTGGTTTTAACATGGATTCCGGACTTCGACTCGGCCGCCGATAATTACCTGAGTCACGCGCTAGCAGACAATCTTGTGATCTATGCGAGCGCCCGCACCATCAATGCAGTGATCTCGGTGATTCAATCGATTGAGGTCAGTCTAAGTCTTGGGGCTGGTTTAGCACTACATCCGGGTGAGGCGCTGGACCCATTGAATGATCTGGTCGAACGTTTTTCAGGGTTCGTCCTATATGGTCTCGCAGCGCTGGGCTTGCAGCAGGTGGTGTTGCTAGCTAGCGCAAGCCTGCTGTTAAAAATTATGATATCCGTTGCCGCGCTGGCACTCGCCATCACTGTGCTGATGGGTCGGCGGGTCAACGCAACCATTAAACGTCTGATGTGTTTGTTGCTGCTGGTACGTTTCGCGCTGCTCATTGAGGTGGGGATCAGTTGGGGATTGGACCAGCTGTATTTTAACCAGCAGCAGACACAGGCTTTATCGAGTTTAGATGTCGCGCGTGACCGCCTGCAGGGCTTGCGCACCAGCTATATAAGGGGGATTGAGGAACAGGGATTTTTTAGCGGCGCCAGCGATACGCTGCGCGCCATTATGGGCACCGATGAAGAACAAGGTATTACTGATCTCGCTGCTAGCGCTATCATCCAGTTGATTGTGATCATGCTGATCAAAAGCCTATTACTACCGTTGGGGTTTGTCTGGTTATTGTCGACGTTAGTCTGGTACGCGCCGTGGCGTTCCGACACCTGACTGACAAGCGCTCTAACCACCAGCACGTTTGTGCTTTTCGATCACATCAAACGCGTTCTGAATTTCCTTGAACTTCTCCTCTGCTACCAGCGCCAGCTCCGGCGACATGCCATTGGCCTGCACCCGGTCTGGATGATATTCCATGGCCAGCTTGCGGTATTTTATTTTGATAGATTTTAAGTCGTCGTTAGGTTGACTGCTCAAAATCTCATAGCAACGCCCCAAGTCCTGATTATTGCCGGTAAGTCTGCCTTTGAGTTGCTGGTACCGATCTTCGAGTTGGAAGATGCGTACAGCCTCCATCAACAGCTTTTCTTCGGTTGGGTGTATCTGCCCATCAGCAAAAGCCACCAACAGCAACAAGTCGATCAAGGATTCCTTCACCGCTTTGACCGCACCAAACTCCTGCTGAAACTGTCGTGCAAAACTTTCAAAGCTGGTGTCGGAGTCTTTCGCCGTATTAAAAATTTCAATAGCCAGTTTGCGCGCCTGCGCGTCGAGTCGAAGATTTTCGCGCATGACCCGGTCGATCACGTCGACTTCAGCCTGAGACACATAACCATCGGCCTTAGCGAGCTTGCCGAGCATGGAAAACACCGCCGCAAAATAAATACTTTGTTTGTTTTCTATAGAACTCAGAAAGCCGCCTGAGCCCTTGGTTGCGTCAAACTGGTGACCCAGAACCGCACCCATAACACCACCAAGCGGCCCACCGATAACGAAGCCTATGCCCCCGCCTAAAATTTTCCCTAACCAACTCATAGCACTGACCGATAGAACGTAATTAACAAGGATCGCCACTCATTGCTTGAGCAGCAAAGGTAAAAAACAGCAATTTCAGGGCTTCTGTTCACCGTGGCTCGCCGCCTATCAACGCGAGAAGTTCGCCAGTCTTGGCCTGCATCAATGCTGTGTCTGCCCTAGACTCGACATTCAAGCGTATTACGGGTTCTGTATTAGACATGCGTAAGTTAAATCGCCAATCGGCGAACTCTATGCTCAAACCATCGACATGGTCTATTCGGATAGCACCACCGGCGTAGTCTTTCTCAATGCGTTGCAGCAGTGCGGCGGGATCAGTGATCAGCCGGTTAATTTCACCGCTAGCAGGAAATGCCAACATGCGCTCATCGACCATCTCCGCCAACGTTTTTCCTCTGGCGCTCATGAGACCGATAACGAGCAGCCATGGCACCATGCCGCTGTCGCAGTAGGCAAAATCACGGAAGTAATGATGGGCGCTCATTTCACCGCCATACACGGCGTTCTCCAAACGCATTCGCTCCTTAATGAATGCGTGTCCGGTCTTGCTCAGAACCGCTTCACCGCCGCCACGTTTGACGATATCGATGGTGTTCCATGTCAGTCGCGGGTCATGCACAATCTTACTGCCCGGTTGCTGTTGCAGAAATGCCTCAGCCAACAAACCAACAATGTAATAGCCTTCAATAAATCGACCGTCGGCATCAAAGAAAAAACACCGATCAAAGTCTCCATCCCAGGCGATCCCTAGGTCAGCTTGGTTAGCCAAGATGGCGTCCGCTGTCGGCTTACGATTTGCCTCTACTAGCGGATTTGGTACGCCATTGGGGAAGTGTCCGTCGGCCTCATGCTGAACCTTCGTAAAAGTGAGGGGTAGCGAGCCTTCGAGCAAATCGATGACAGCCCCGGCGCCACCGTTGCCAGCATTAACAACAATTTTCAGGGGCGTCAGTGCTTGGGTGTCGACATACCCTAGCAGTTTGGCGACATACGCCGGCCGATGATCCAGATCTTGCAACTGCCCGACGTTGCTGATGGCTCCAAATTTGTTAGCCTCAGCTAGCCGCTGAATATCAAACAGGCCGGTGTCTCCACTGATCGGTTTTGAGTCCTCGCGCACTAACTTCATGCCATTATAGTCTTTTGGGTTGTGACTTGCGGTCACAACAATGCCGCCATCCATAGCAAATTCGGAGGTCGCAAAGTAGATTTCTTCAGTACCACATTCACCAATATCAAAAACGTCGACGCCACTGTCGAGCAATCCCTGCACTAAGGCACGGCTGATAGACGGGCTAGACAACCGAATATCATGCCCGACCACTACTTTTTTTGGCTGCAGATAAGTGGCGTAGGCGCGCCCTACCCGGTAGGCAATATCCTCATTCAGTTGGTCAGGAACACGGCCACGAAGATCATAGGCTTTGAAACATTCAAGTTTATCGGTCAAGACAACGCTCCTTCACAGGCAAAAGCGAGATTCTACCATCTTCGACAGGCGGTCTCCCACTGCTAAACCCGACTCTGTCACAGTCGAAACGCCTTCAAATTCGCGCCAATCTCAACATCTGTGCGTAATGTTACCAACTGCCGACAGATTAAAGCCTGTGTTGCCTGAGCCTGCACTCGTGCCACAGCAGCATCGGCGGCGTCGGCAGCATCCGCCTGAAGAATGACATCAAGTGAACCATAGGCCTTGAGCAAGTTCGCTGCCGTTTTCTTACCCACACGAGGCACACCCTTAATGTTATTCGTGGGGTCTCCCGCCATGGCCCAGTAATCTGCAAGCTGCTCTACCGTAACACCGAACTTAGCAATTGCCTCGGAAGCTGTAATCGGACGATGGTCAAAATGGTGATAAATGTTAATACCTGCCATTAGCCTCTTGTCGTCATTTGTCGCCGACGCAGTAACGGCGGGCGCGAGCAGCGATAGAAAGCCTTTGTCTGTTGATAATATGGTGACTCGACCGCCACTAGCAGCAATACCTACTGCTAGCGTTGCAATCACATCATCGGCCTCGAAGTTGGGCACTACCAAAGAGTGCACACCAAGGTCTTCGAACACGCGCACAAACTCACCCAGATTCGCCATTAGAACTTCAGGGGGTGGGGCCCGATTACCCTTGTAAGTGGGTTCCAATTGATGTCGCCAAGTGATTTCGTGGCTATCAAGAATAGCAATGACATGAGTCGGTTGGTGCTCTGCTAAGGACCGAGCAAGCGACCTGCGGGATGACTCGATGACGGCTTGAATATCTCGCTCGGCATCTGGGTTCGCCGCGTAGATGCGTCTGATCAGGTTAAAAGTGTCGACCAGCAATGTATGGGTGGGACTAACCGAAGGCGGCGGCCTAACTGAGTTGACCGAGTTACGGGGCTTGGGCGACGTGGGTGGCATCCTGGGAATTCTCTCGTAAGACGATAGAAACGAGGCCAGATGTTCGTCTGCTACCGACGCCACAGCAAGCACTCAACCGACTCGCAAGCATAACATGCGATAAGTACTAGACAACTGCTATGCTGTTTTCATGTCGTCGATAGACTCACTCCCTAAAATTCAGGCACGACGCCTCTTCCTGCAAAAGCAGGGACTGCTACCCCAAGCATCCTTTGGGCGCGGACTCGTTGGTGTGCAGCAAACCATAGAGCAACTCAGTTACGTTCAAATCGATACCATTTCAGTCGTCGATCGTGCACACCACCATGCTCTGCTATCGCGCGTGCCAGATTATCAACCAGCCATGCTCGATACGTTGCAATCCGAGCAACGGACAGTCTTCGAGTACTGGTCGCACGCGGCGGCCTATTTGCCGATGAAGCATTACCGCTACTTCCTGCCGTTGATGCAGGGCTACGCTCGTCACCGAACGCACGATAAAAAAATGGCGCAGCACATTGTTGGGCGAATTCGCGCCGATGGACCATTACAGGCGAGGGATTTCGAGGCACAGCCTGGCAAGCGTGCTTCGGGTTGGTGGGATTGGAAACCAGCCAAGCACGTTCTTGAACATCTGTTCTTGAGCGGCGAGTTAATGATTTCCGAGCGGCGTGGCTTTCGTAAAGTCTACGATTTAACAGAACGTGTACTCCCCAGTGATGTTGATACACGGACACCCGATGTCGCCTCGTGGACCCGGTTTCATCTGCTCAATGCTGCACGGGCACTTGGCGTCGCGACGCTGAGCGATCTTACCTACGCCCGCAACAGTGTGCGACGCTTTGCCGGCGCCGACTTTACGCCGAATTATGTCAACGGACTGCAAAATCTATTGGACGCAGGCGAGTTAGTCCCGGTCGATGTTGATGGTGTACGTTATGTCACGACGCCCGGCGCGCTTTCAGCATTGCCAAAACGCGTGGATCGCTCGCGCATACGATTGTTGTCGCCGTTTGATAACTTAGTGATTAACCGCAAGCGAACACAGTTTCTATTTGAGTTTGATTACCTACTGGAATGTTATGTGCCACAGGCTAAGCGCCGGTTCGGCTATTTCTGTCTGCCGCTACTTTGGGGTGACGCGCTGATTGGTCGGTTGGATAGCAAAGTGGAACGTAAAACCCACTGCCTGCAGTTGCGCCATTTGCAAATAGAGCCCCATATCAAACTGACAGATGGGCTCGTGGCGGCCCTTATCACTGGTATCAAAGACTTTGCGACAGCGCAGGCATGCCAGACCACAACCATTGCCAGAGTCACCCCAGACGCCCTGCTAAAGCGTTTGCCAGACGACTGGCAACGATTGCGCGACTACACTGCTGACGCTGCGACCTAAATCTGCTTGTCTCGACCTGCCCAATACGGCGTGCGCACGATACGACGCTGAATCTTACCGGACGGTAATCGTGGCAGGTCATTGGTAAAGTCGATGGCTCTAGGGGCTTTAAACCCTGGCAAAAAGTCACGTACGTACGTAATCAGCTCTCCTGCCATTGCACTATCTGCCTTGTATCCAGGCTTGAGCATAACAACTGACCTTACCTCCTCACCCCATTCCTCGCTGGGCACACCAACGGTGCAAACATCTGCTACCGCTGGGTGCTTGAGCAGCACATCGTCGGTTTCTTGAGGATAAATATTGACGCCCCCGGATATAATCGTTTCAGCGCTGCGGCCGGTAAGAAACAAATAACCCTCGGTGTCGAAATAGCCCATATCACCGAGCGTAAAGTAGTTGCCATGATAACTACCCGCAGTTTTTGCCTCGTCTTTGTAGTACTCGAAGCGGACTTCGGGCGCCCGAAAATAAATCGTACCCACTGTCCCGGTTACTACCTGTTGACGATCGTCATCAAGAATCCGGTTATCTGCATCCAAAGGCGCCTTGCCAACACTACCCGGTTTACGCAGCCACTCATCCGGACCAATAAAGAACCCGCCACCGCCTTCTGTTGCGGCATAGTATTCATAAATCACAGGTCCTAGCCAATCCATCATCGATTGCTTGACATGCACAGGGCACGGCGCAGCACCATGCAGTGTGAATCGTAGCAGGCTTGTGTCGTAGCGCCGACGAGTTGCCTGTGGCAACGCTAACAACCGATGAAACATGGTGGCGACCATGTGTGTGTGCGTGATGTGGTGGGACTCAATGAGGCGCAGTGTTTCTTCAGGATCCCACTTATCCATTAATACCGTACCCACGCCGGCGGCCAGAGGCGCTACGATGTTAAACGCAAGAGGGGCCGCATGGTATGCCGGGCCGGTACACAAGGCACGGTCTGTGTCAGCATTAAAGGCTGCGGCCGACATGACCATTGCGGTTGTCTGTGCTGCGGCTTGGCTTGCCTGACTTGCCTGACTTGGCTGTGCGCCAGCGATTGCGGCTGTGACTCGTTGCCGGAAAACGCCCTTTGGCCGTCCCGTTGTGCCGGATGTGTAAAGCATTTGACCACCGACTACCGGGTTATCGATATTCGTGTCTTGCTCAACCGCCAGCGCACCTGCATAGCTATCAAAGCCAAGCAGGTCGCCACCTACCGCCAGCGCCAAGTGTAATTGATCAATATTATCTGCTAGCGCATCAAGCGCCGGCTGGACGCAGCGTATATCGGCAATAAATGCTTTGGCTTCGCAGTTACCGACAATATACGAAGCGTTGTCGCCAGTCAGATGCCAGTTAATGGGCGTGACCCTAAAGCCTGCACGCATGCAGGCATAATAAACTTCGACGAATTCTGGACGGTTGACCAACAGCATCGCCACGCCGTCATCAGGCTTTAGCCCTGCATTTCGTAGCACCCGGACGAGTTGATTGACCCGAGCATTGAGTTGAGAAAAGGTTCTATCACCGTAGACAGACATGACCGCCATATTGTCGGGTCGTGTCTGCGCATGGTAAGCCAATGTCATGCCAGAAACCGCGGCGTCAGCGAGCGTTAATGGTGTGTCGTGGGTCATTTATGCACCTCTTATTTGCCGGTTGATGGCATTTATTTATTTCGAGATTGCATGATCTCCGCAGCCAGCGCAATACCAGGCTGCCGAAACGCAGACCCGTGATCCTGGTGCTTACAATTGACCAGGTAATTTGATCGACTAGTTCATTAAATAGTCAACCAGATCAATGAAATGGTCATTACTCGTGGCTCACTCATAATATCTTTGGTCTATTTGGATCGTTAGCCTGTTTAATGCGAACCTGCATTAGGAGCAACGCTATGACCGACGCCTATACCCTCGCTAAACAGCATCTGGATACCGGCATCAAAGACGCCGCCGACAATAATGTCGACATTAACGCTTACGGCCAAGCGCTTGTTTGGAAACTTATTGCGCGTTACAAAGCTGAAGGTCGAAGCGTCCAAGACATTGTTGATGAGATCAAGTACACCCTTGATAACATTGAGGATGACGGAACCTTTCACGTTTCGCGAAATTAGGCGGTCCGTCGTCGGTAGCGTTTTAACCAGCCCCCGTCAGGCTATCGGGCGCTACGTTAAAACACTACTTGCCGCTGTCTACTGGCGAACGCCTTCGATTACAAGATCCATGTAGACCTTGTTTTCAGGGGGCATCTGAAAACCAAAAGCAGTTGTGTCGATGATTGTTGTGCCTTCGAAGCCAACCCGATAGCCACCCCAGGGATCATCACCAGCGCCCACGATACTAGCATCAATAATGATCTCGTTAGTTTCGCCGTGCAATGTCAAATCCCCTGTCACCAGCGCCTTACCATCGCCATTTGGTGTGACCGAGGTGCTCACGAACTTTGCTTTCGCGTACTTGCTTACATCTAGGAAATCGTCACTTTTGATATGTTTATCACGCTCTGCATGATTACTATCAAGACTCAATGGATTGACGTCTACCGTGATGCGGGTAGCTGCAATATTTTCCGGGTCATAGTTAAACATGCCCCCGAAGGTGTTGAAGGAGCCAGTTAACCAGCTGATGCCGAGATGCTTGTATTTGAAGTTAATAGCGGCATGACCACCCTTTGTATCGATTAAATAATCGGCGGCGCCTGCTTGCGCGCTGACGCTCAGCCCTAAAGCTGCGACCAGTAGTAATTTTCTCATTGCACACTCTCCTTCGTTATTTTTTACCAGATGATAAGCAACTTAACGCTTTATGCCTAACATTCGCGTTAACGTGCTGTCTTTGTCAATAAAATGATGCTTCAAGGCCGCGAGACCATGCAGCCCAGCACCTACTATTAGCGCCAGAGCTAAGTACCAATGTACCTCTCCTGCAAGATCTTCTTGGTTCTCAATACCGGTAAACGTGGCCGGCACCGTGAACCATTCGAACACCTCCACGCCCCGACCATCAGCGGTTGAGATAAGGTAGCCAGCCAGCCCTGTCATGGGGATTAATAAATACAGGAGACCATGCATCATTTTAGCTAAGCCCGCTATTAGCCCCTTGTGAGCTAATGGCTGTGGCGACACATCTTTAATGCGCCAGGCGAGACGCAACGCCCAGACAAAGACTAACAGCACGCCTATACTACGGTGTAAATCAGGACCGTCTTTACGCCAACTATGGTAGTAGTCAAGGTCCACCATCCACCATCCAAGGCTAAACATGCCGACAACGGCAATCGCCATTAACCAATGAAACAACATGGCCACGAGGCCATAGTGTTGCGCTGTATTAGTCCATTTCATCACTGCGTCGAATTATCCCTTTTGGTTGAAGCATGTCGTAACATAACGTTTCAATCGGAACGATCGATACGCTGCATGGGTCCGGTTGTCGTAATTCCAGTTGGGTCTTTGTGGCGCGCATTATTCACGTAATTAGACACCGGGGTTACCCGTAAGGGCACTCGCAGTGTGGGCGCCAATAAAGCCGACAACGATTCGGGACTAGCGCTTGGCGCCAACCATCGTTCAATTTCTTCAGCTGCAAGGTGGACCGGAATACGGCTATGAATTGCCTGCATCTGTGGTGGCGCAGTCGTCGTAACAATAGTGCAACTCTCAATGACTCTATCGCCTTTTTGCCATCGATCCCATAAGCCAGCCAGTGCCAGCCCCTGATCAACATCAGCTTCGATATAAAAAGGCGTTTTAACGCCATCCTCCGTCCGCCATTCAAAATAGCCAGAGATCGGTACAATACAACGCCTAGCCTTGAATGAGTCACGAAAGGCAGGACTGGTTTGCAAGGTTTCGGCCTTGGCATTGAACATACTATAACGGCTACTGGGCTCTGGTGCCCAGTGGGGAACCAGCCACCAGCGCATCGGCGACAGTGACCAATGACTGCCATGCCGCAACACAGCAACCTGTTCTGTCGGCGCCACGTTGAAATGGCTTTGTAGACTGATATCAGGGGTTTTTTCATGCAGGAGCTTTTTATAAACACCTTCGTCCCCGAGTATGCTTATAACGAATTGCGTCAGGGGTTCGCTAATTACATTAAACCGACCACACATGAATACCCTCCCAAGCGTGTTGCTTTCGTACAGTGATTACCATTGCTGTCTCCTTTCTCGTCACAAGCCCGGTCACAGCGTAACTTAACGTTGCTTGCAGACAATATCGCAGGTCTGCACTGCAGAGAACCTTAAATGTCTGGCTCAGAAACAAATTTGGTTTTTCGGACATATTCGTCAACACTGACGGCGACGATTTCACTATGCGTCTCGGTCTAGTCAGTCGTGCTATTTAAACGCAATAAAATATATGCAATAGAATTACCAAGTTTTAGAACGGACAGATACTTGTAATAGGCGAATCGATCAGTTAGTTTCTCACCTCTGCTGATCGTCAGAATGTCAACGTCGAGACAGCCAGCTGAAGTCCAGTTATCTGGGCTTTTTTTTTTGGAATTTGACCCATCATGAGACACCTGCCGAACCTTAAAGGCCTCAGCGCTGAGGAAATCTTGGCAATTTTGGCCAAGGCTGCCGAGATCAAAGCGGATCCCGGTCGCTATGACCGGATTCTGCACCGCCAGTCCATGGCGATGTTATTTCAAAAAACCAGCACGCGTACCCGTGTGTCATTTGAAGTCGCCATGACCGAATTGGGTGGCCATGCCATCTATATCGATTGGGCAACGTCAAACTTTGTCCTGTCGGGCATTGAGCATGAAACAGCTTACCTGTCACGCAACGTCAGCTGCATTATGGCGCGTCTGTATGAGCACAGCGACGTGCAGAAGATTATGAGTGCAAGTCTGGTGCCTGTGATCAATGGCTGCGACGATCTTTACCATCCGTGCCAAGCGCTTACTGACGTACTTACTATGCAAGAGCATTACGCTGGCGATATCCGCGACGCACACTTTGTCTATGTGGGTGTGCAAAATAACGTGAGCAACTCGCTCATCACTATCTGCCATAAGCTAGGTATCCGTATGACCCTAGCGACGCCGGTGAGCAACGACAACGCTGAGACTGGCGATGCTGATGTTGTCGACATCCTCGCGCATTCGGACATGATCACCCATACAACTGATCCACGGCAGGCCGTCAAGGATGCCGACTTTGTCTATACAGACACTTGGATCGATATGCAGTATTTCAATAACCCTGACCACCAGCAAGAAAATGCCGCCAAACTCAAGACCATGATGCCCTATCAACTCAATGCGACATTGTTGGAAGGCATTAATTGCAAGATCATGCACGATATGCCCATACATGACGGTTTTGAAATCACGGCCGAGGTTACGCGTGATCCTCGAGCAATCATGTACGAACAAGCTGCTAATCGACTGCACGCGCAAAAAGGTCTACTTTGGTGGCTATACAAAGAAGCGGGGAACCTGCGCTAGATAACTGGTTACTGGCGCTTGGTACTTTCGTTCGCTAGAAGAGTGGATTGCGGTATCAAATTGTCAGCAAGCAATTCCACCCAATGAACAACGGGCACTTCGGCGGCAGACTGAAGATGTAGCTGACAACCGATATTCGCAGTGGCGATAACCTCGGGCTTTTGGGCCTGCAAACTCGCCAGTTTATTCTCCAGCAAACTTTCGGAAATACCAGCTTGCAAAATAGAATAGGTACCCGCTGACCCGCAACACAAATGCGAGTCTTGAACCGCATTAAGCTCAAAGCCGGCACTGCTAAGTATCTGCTCGACCTTGCCCGTGATTTTTTGTCCATGCTGCAGGGTACAAGGTGCGTGGAAGGCCACGCGCGCCGGTCGACATTCGAACGAATAGTCACAGAGCAGTTCACTCACATCCATTAATTTCGCGTATACCAAAGCCGCTTTCGGGCCATAAACAGGATCATCTTGCAACAAGTCAGGATATTCTTTGAGGGTTACTCCGCAACCGCTGGCAGTAGACACAATGGCATCGACCTGCGCTAAGCGAGGTTCGATCTGATCGATCAATCGCCGCATCCTGACCAAAGCCGCTTCATGCGCCGCTAGATGATGATCAAGTGAGCCGCAACACGATTCCTCGTTAAGATATTCTGTCGCCACATGATGTACCCCCAGTAGGTGTGATAAGGCACGATTAACCTGTGGTGTTGCTGATTTTTGCACACAACCCTGCAATACCAACACGCGCCGAGTCGGCGGCGCCTGTAAGCTATAAGCGGTATTGGCAGGATAGGTTTTGTCAGAAATTCTGGGTATGTGCCTGCTGAGACTACGCGGCAGCAATGGCCGAAACCATTGGCCTAACTGCAACAAGGGCCCAAACAAGTAAGCATTCGGCACGACCACGCGCAACAAACGGGAGATAATGCGCTTAGTCCAACGCGTGCTGACGCCCTGTTCGGCAATCAGACCCTTGCCAATATCAAGCAATCGACCATAGCGAACGCCCGATGGGCAGGTTGTTTCACAAGCCCTACAGGTTAGGCAGCGATCAAGGTGGGCGGCTGAATCCGGTGTAATCGCGTTGTCTTCCAGCAGATTTTTAATCAGATATATGCGCCCGCGCGGCCCGTCCAATTCATCACCCAGCAATTGGTAAGTAGGACATGTCGCAGTACAGAAACCGCAATGAACACAGCTGCGCAAAATTTCATCGGCCTCGATGACATCCTTGCGCAAGGCGAGTTCAGGATGAATATTAGTCTGCATTAGTGTTCCTGAATCAAAAAATTAAAATACGTCACATGTATGGCGTGTCCGACATGCCAATCTCAGAGATCTGGATAAAGTCGACCGGGACTGAAAATCCGATCTGGATCAAATGCCTTCTTCAAGCGTTGATGTAGCCCGGCAACAACTGGACTTAAAGGACTAAATCGCGACAGCGACGTCTTCGGCGCTCGGAACAATGTCGCATAACCAGCCTTTATACGCGTGCGAGGATCAAATTCTGGATCGCACAACCAGCGTTGGCCACCATGCCATTCTAGTACTTGGGTCTCGTCTAACAAGTCTGTCGAATCAGGCAAAACTGATACACGCCACAAAGACTCAGCGTCTCGAAGACTGTCGATTTTGTGATCACGCAATCGCGACCATATGGCATTGTCAACTATCTCGCCGCCCGCTGACTGCCTTGCGTCCGTGACCCCTATCAGGCTGCCACTAAAATGTAGGTAACTTATGCCGTCCATCCAAGCTGCTGCGCTGCATGGTGCGGTGCTGTTACTCACTGCAAGAAAACGCGCCTGCGCTGCTGCAATTGACTCTTCATACGCTAGGGTCAAACTTTCTTGGGGTAAGGGCAATACCTTAAAGCTCACCTGCGTCAGGATTCCCAATGTGCCGAGACTGCCCACCATTAAACGGGACACATCATAGCCCGCAACATTCTTCATCACTTGGCCCCCAAAGTGCAGGGCTTGACCGCTACCGGTGAGTATTGCAACGCCGAGTACTGAATCACGGACTGAACCGCGTGTTGCCCGGCCTGGCCCGGCTAATCCGGCTGCAATACAACCGCCTAAGGTCGCTTGACCATCAAAACCTGGTGGGTCGCAGGGCCAATATTGACCTGCGTCCATCAACGTCTGCCGAATCTCTGCCAAGCTTGTTCCCGCCCGTGCGGTCATCACCAGTTCCGTGGGCGAATATTCAATCATACCGGCGTAGTCGCGTGTGTCGATCACAGCGGCCTCATCCGTCGGCTCGCCGTAAAAATCTTTGCTACCGCCGCCGCGAATACCAAGACTACCGCCCCGAACACGCGCGTGAGCAATGCGCGCTAGCCAATCGGTGGTCACTGCATTTTCTTGCATCAAAATCGCTCCAGATCGGGGAATTTCTCCTCACCTTGATGCACGTGCATAGCACCGAATTCCGCGCAGCGCTGCAATGTTGGCACCGCTTTACCCGGATTCAGCAGCCCTTGCGGATCGAACGCCGCCTTCACCCCATGAAACAGCGTCAACTCATCAGCACTGAATTGTAGGCACATCTCGTTGATTTTCTCGACACCAACACCGTGTTCGCCGGTGATCGTACCACCATGATCTATGCACAATCGCAAAATGTCAGCACCGAACGCCTCAGCCCGTTCGGTCTGGCCCGACTGGTTGGCGTCGTAGAGAATAAGCGGGTGCAGATTACCATCGCCGGCATGAAAGACATTCGCCACTGCCAGATCATGTTGCGCCGATAGCTGCGTGATCTGGGCTAACACTTTGGCCAGTTCACGCCGTGGAATCGTCCCATCCATGCAATAGTAATCGGGTGCAAGCCGCCCTACTGCGGGGAATGCCGCCTTGCGTCCGAGCCATAACAGACGGCGCTCTTCGGCATTCTTCGCACAACGCACTTGCTGCGCACCGGCATCAATAAGGACCTGTGTCAGCAGTGCTTGCTGATACTCGATCTCCGCCGCAGAACCATCGAGTTCACAGATCAGAATCGCCGCAGCATCTAACGGATAGCCAGCATGCACAAAAGCTTCAGCGGCTGAGATCGCCAACTTGTCCATCATTTCGAGACCAGCGGGCAGTATCCCTTTATTAATGATATCGCCCACGGCATCTGCGGCTTTGCCGACCTCAGCAAAAGACGCTAGCAAAACCGCTACCTGCGCGGGCTGCGGTAGCAACTTAACGGTTACTTCAACAACGATACCAAGCATGCCTTCTGAGCCGTGTAGTAATGCCAGCAGATCGTAGCCCGGCGCGTCGAACGCTTCGGCCCCTAGCTCGTAGCGCTCGCCCAATGGTGACACGAGCGTTAACGCACGGACATTGTGGACCGTCAGGCCATATTTTAGGCAGTGCACACCGCCAGAATTCTCAGCGACATTGCCGCCAATAGTACAGGCAATTTGCGACGATGGATCGGGGGCATAAAACAGCCCTAAATGCCGGACATGGTCAGAGATAGCTAGGTTAGTCACCCCCGGCTGGACGCGGGCTACTAGATTACGGGTGTCCACGGCCAGAATCTTGTTAAAACGTGCTAGGCTCAGAAGAACGCCCTCAGCATGCGGCATGGCGCCACCCGACAAGCCTGTCCCAGCACCTCTGGCTACCACAGGCACCTGATGCGCATGACATAGCGCCATAATCTGTTCGACCTGCTCAATGGTCGACGGCAGTAACACCAGCCAGGGAAGCTGCCGTTTAGCCGTCAAACCGTCGGTCTCGTAAACCGTCATGCGAGCCCTGTCAGCGACGCTATGACCTTCACATATTGCTTCTAAGCGCTTTCTTAGCTGATCCTTACCCAGTGTCTCTTGCAACTTGTCTATCAAATTAGTACTCAACATGTCATCCAATTTCTGAACCACGTTAATCGGAGGCTCTTGGCTATTTTCTTAGTTTACCGCCATATCCAAGTTTAGGAATCAGCATCTGTACAATACCTTGTCGTACACCATGACTGGTACGCAGTATCTAACTTTTTGTTCAGTATCACTGCTACTTTACCAATAACATTCAAGATCTGTTCGAGAACAGATTATACGGGACAATTGCAGTATAATCGCGGCTCCGAAACACCCCAGCAATGGAGTAAACATGGCAATCAGTACAACGGAAGAGATTCTTGAGGATTTCCGACAGGGAAAAATGGTCCTAATTATTGATGACGAGGATCGTGAAAACGAAGGCGATCTGATCATTGCTGCGGAAGTTATCACACCTGCGCATATTACCTTGATGGCACGCGAGGCCTGCGGCCTAATTTGTCTGACGGTTACAGAGGAGCGCGGTCGCCAATTAAACTTACCTTTGATGGTTGATACTAACAATTCTTTACATGAAACAAATTTCACCGTTTCTATTGAAGCAGCGCACGGTATTTCCACGGGCATCTCAGCTGCAGATCGTGCGAAAACAATACGCACCGCAGTGGCTAAGAATGCTCACCCTGACGATCTCGTCATGCCCGGGCATATATTTCCGTTGATCGCCAAGCGAGGCGGCGTATTAACACGCGCTGGTCATACCGAGGCTGGTTGTGACTTAGCACGCATGGCAGGCTATGAGCCTGCTTCTGTGATTGTCGAGGTTATGAACGAAGACGGCACGATGGCCAAGCGTCCGGAACTCGAGGCGTTTGCCGAAAAGCACGGCATTAAGCTCGGAACTATCGCCGACTTAATCCAATACCGTACGATTAATGACAAAACAATCGAGAAGGTAGAAGACAAATTAGTCACTACTGCTCACGGTGATTTCACGCTCAAGACCTACACCGATAATATTTCCCATAGTATTCACTATGCGCTCGTCAAGGGTGATATTCAGGAGGACGAGCCTTGCCTAGTAAGAGTCCAAACTCTCAATACACTGCGCGATACCATTGGCACTATTAGACCGGGCTTCGCGAAATCTTGGTCGTTAGCAGAGTCCATGGCGCGTATTGCTGAGGAAGGTAAAGGCGTTGTGGTTATTGTCGATCAAGAGCGATCAAAACCTGAGGAACTGGAGCAGATGAGCTGGTTTCCAGAAATGCCACCGGTCCAGCGCGTTAATACAGAGTCTGGGGTATATCGGGTTATCGGCACTGGCTCTCAAATCTTACGTGATTTGGGCGTTGGTAAGATGCGCGTTCTAGGCATGCCGACACGTTACAATGCCCTGTCGGGATTTAGCTTGGAAGTTGTGGAGTTTGTGGAAAACGACACGTGAAAGTGACGCTGGGGCCGGATCCTGCGCCCATCGTCAAGATTATCGGCGCGCGAATCGCTCGGGCCTTGGGGTCACCCAAGCTAATGGCCATCGCCCAGGACCAACAAGGTAGCTTTGGTATGGCATCCACCACCGATCAACAGCGCCTGACAGTGGTGATCGGTAGCGATGACATCCGGGTCAGTTCGGGCATAGAAGCCGATACGCGGATCGTCATTCACTTAGATTTCAATTCTGACACCAAGCCAAGGGTCGAAGGATTGTGGCGCCGGCCTGTATTTTTTGCCAAGGCCAGTCAATTGCTGGAGCCCGAAAATGGACCTTGGCAAGAAGCTGCCAGGCGCTTTTGGCAATTGGTACGCCACAGACCTCGGGTGCCTGCCCGTTTGCTGCTGATCTGCACGGACACCCTTGAAACGTTATCGCTGGTACAAGAAGAGCCGCCGATTGAGGCGCGCCACGATAACATCGAGATACAGGGCAGCGCCAAGCACCTTGCTGGCCTTTTTAGCGGCGATTTGGTGTTATTGGAGGCTGTTCAAAAAGGTCATATCCAAATGGTTAGCAGTATGGAACATGCTTGTGTTCTTACCGGACTGACCTTGCAACATTTGCTTGGGGAACTCGATGGTCCCGCCACTGCCTCGAGCATGACGCGTATCGCAACGGCAACAACCCCTGACACAACTCAACACAGGTAAGGCCCCCGTGATTAATCATAACGATCTGCCTGACTGGCTTGACAGGCATCATGTCGACATCATTAGAACATCAGCTGCAACCTTAGATGGCCCATCTGTAGGAAAATATCTGCAGCGAGACAAGTTTCTGAAGAGTCTGCCCCATGGCCATACAATATCCGATATGGCGCTGGTTATGGATATTGCTGGGAGTCCTCAGATGACCCATTGGCAGCCCCAACGCGCTGCATTTTTAGGCGACATTCTGTTACAGCCAGATTTGTCGACCCTCATTTCAGACGGCACTAATCCTGCGCTTGGGCATTGCCTTGGCAATTTCACGGAACTCGACGGTACACCCTTGCAACTCTGCCCGCGTAGCCTATTACAGCGAAAAATAGCTGAGGTCGGAGCCTACGGCTATGGGGTTAAGGCCACCTTCGAGCTCGAGTTTTTTCTCTTCAATGATAGTTTTGAGCAGCTACGTCGAAAAAAATATCAGCAGATGCAACCAGTGGGGTCGCCAAACAACCAGAACATCTACCTGCTGCGCAACGCCTACCACAGTGCCCCGTTTATGACCGAAGTGATTCGCCGCATGGAATGGCAGGGTATCGCCTGGGAAGGTTGGAACGACGAGGCTGGCACCGGTCAAATTGAACTCAATCTGGTACCCACTGATCCACTTAAGGCAGCAGATAACGCTATCCGCACCAAGCAAATTCTTTACGAGGTAGCGGTCGACCAGCAAATGGCTGTGACATTTATGGCACGGCCAACCCAGAGCTACGCATCGGGAATGCATATCCATCATTCACTACATTACTTGCAAGACGCGGCGCCCGACAGTCCAAACGCGTTGGCATCATCCGCAGTTTATAAAGCTGGAGATTCAGCATTTTTCGACGCCAATGGCGTTGACTACCGCTCCAGCCTCATGCAGCAGTGGCTCGGTGGTTTGATGGCAACACTACCCGCCGCCGTGTCATTTTTATGTCCTACAATTAATTCTTATCGTCGGCTGACTGACTTCAGCGCTGTGCCCACGGCCGTCAGTTGGGGCGAGGAAAATAAATCCACCGCATTGCGACTTGTCAGCAACAGCGCTGCGGCCAGTCGCATTGAGCACCGACTCGGTGCTGCTGATCTAAACCCCTATATTGCCATGGCAGTAATTCTAGCCGGCGGACTCACCGGCGTTAGAAACCAGCTCGTCCCTCCCGCAGAGTTAAATAAACTTGCCTGGGGCTTACCCGCCCGTTTTGCCCGATTACCCGCCAGCATTACAACGGCCGCGGAGGCGCTGGCTAACGACAGCTTGCTGACGGTAGAGTTGGGTACTGACTTTGTTGAGCATTGGTGCCGGACCCGCAAAAATGAATGGTTGGCATTTCACACTAGCGACGCCGACCCAGCGTCTCAGCAAATTAGTGAATGGGAATACCGTCGCTACTTTGAATTAGTGTAGCGAAACGCGTTCCTGCTATGCAAAAATCTATCGATGAAGCTAACGAATTTATTGTCGAGCTACGCGGTAAGCCCAACTAACGAGAGACCCTCGGACAATTACGGAACAACGCGGGCTCGGCTATAGTCCGGGTCAGGACCTATCACGCGGCGTACAACACCCCGTAACTTTGGGTGTTGCAGATAAGCGGAGCCGGTCTCAGCCATCGGTATCACCGGCACATCATTAACAATAATATCTTGCAACTGCGCCGCAGCCTCCATGCGGGTCTGCACGACCGCACTGCTTTGCAGTATTTCCAGCCAACGGTCGTATTCTGGATTGTCATAATGGCCGCGGTTATTGCCGTTCCAACTCGCTAACAGATCGGCATAGGTCATCACATCGTTAAAGTCTGGATACCAGCTAGAAATCGCCATGTCAAAATCACCCTGCGCTGCCTTCGCTAAGTATTGCTTAAACGTTTGTTGATCGATCTTGACGGTTAAGCCAAGATGCTGGGCCGCCAAACCTTGCAGGTATTCGGCTACTTTAGCACCGGTAGGTGATGCTACCGTCAGTAACGTAATTGCTGGCAGATTGTCATCACCGTTTTCTCGCCTCACCTCATCCACGAGTTGTCGCGCTAGTACCAGATCACGTTTAGATTTTAGCGGTGGGTGTTCCTCGGCAAATAAGCGGCTATCACCCGGCAACCAGCTAGGAAAAAAACTGGTACTTGGCTTATAGCCGGGTATCCCAATTACTTTATTGACGAACTCGTCAGAGTCAAACACTAATGACATGGCGTGCCGCAGTTTTAGTTCGGCCATCAGGCGACCCTCATCAACATTAATTCGCAGGTATGAGAGCCCACCAGTGGCAAAAGTGCGTAACCGCATCTTTTGACTCACGGCGTCAGCAACGGTTTCAGCGCCCAGTTTGGCGAGCGCTATACTGCCGTCGCGAAATAGATTCAGTCGAGCCCGATTGTCCTCGGTAATGTAATCAATATTAATCGCTGTTAGGCTAATTGTCTCACGATCCCAGTAATGAGGATTTCGGGTCAAGGTAAGTTGCGCGCCATGGGTCCAGTGACTTAAGGTAAATGGGCCGTTATACAAGAGCGTGTCTGCTTCAGCGCCGTAACGACTGCCTTGAATCTCGTGAAATTCTTGCTTGATGGGGTAAAAAGCTGCGTGGGCCATAAGGCTTATACAGTAACCACATGGCCGCTCTAATTGGACCCGTAACTGACGTGTCGACAACGCTTTTACACCCAGTGCCGTGGGCGGCAGATCGCCGCGAATAATTGCTGCTGCATTTTTTATCGGCAACATAATCGAAGCGTACGGCGCTGCGGTATCCGGATCTAGCAGTAATTGCCAGGCATACACATAATCAGCTGCAGTGACCTCGCTGCCATCACTCCAGCGCGCATCATCGCGCAACGTAAAATCGATATGATTATCTTCGGCTACCCAGTCGTTGGCGCCTGCAGGGACTACCCTGCCGCGCCGGTCGTAACGAACCAGCCCCTCGTTAACATGTCCCAGAACAAAGAAACTAACAACATCTGTTGATTGCGTCGCATTGAGGCTTGGCGGCTCCTGGGTCAAAGCGATCGTGATTGTTTGCTGAGTGCTATCAACTGCAGCAGACAACGCAGGCGGTGCAAACACCGTCATGACCACTAATCCGCCGAAGGTGTACAATAACCACCAGCGACAAAACAGGCCGGAAAACCAGCAGGCTAGCATCCGATTACGCCAGATACTGATTAATATCCACCGCGTCCAACTGCATAGGTTGTAAAAATTTATCGGCGTAATCGCGGAAGACGCCCGACTGTAAAAACAATCTAAAGAGTTCTCCGTCAAGATGCTGATCCTTGACCATAAACGACATGATTTTGATACTTTCACTGAGCTTTTTGGGGGTTTTGTAAGGCCGGTCAGCTGCGGTTAGTGCTTCGAAAACATCCGCGATCGCCATGATGCGCGCCGGCACAGACATCTCGCTACCCTTAAGTTTCCTCGGATAACCTGTACCGTCCATTTTCTCGTGGTGGCCCCCAGCGATTTCAGGCACTCGTTCAAGGTGGGCAGGAAACGGTAAGTTCTCCAGCATCACAATAGTTTGGACAATATGATCGTTGATTTTGAAGCGTTCCTCGGTCGTTAGCGTGCCACGCTTGATACTCAGGTTGTAAAGCTCACCCAAATTGTATTTGTGTTCGGGTACCTCGATCTGAAAGCCATAAATATTCTCTGGGTCCGCCGAATGCACTACCGTGTCATGCGCAATGATGTGATCTGGCCGATCGGCTAATAACTTCTCACGCACAGGTAACGTGGGTTCGGGCGTTAATGCCTTGCGCTTTACCTCTTCATGAGACAGGCCAATACGATCGCTTAGTGTGCGGGTCCATTCGATATCAGCGATTTGGCACAGTCGCTCTAGACGCGCGTCCTCCATGAATTCACCGCCGAGATTACACTCAGCCACAAAGGCAAAATCATCGTCGAGTTGATTCAAGCGCATTTCAAGGGCATCCTTCAAGGCTTTCGTATCTTTGGCCCCTGCCAGCAGCTGGCGTTGGTAGTCGATCACCGACTCAGACTTGACAACCTCAAAGCGCAAGCGGACTTCGTGCAACCGGTCGGTTATGGTCTCTAACTTAGTGGCTTTATCAACGACATATTCCGGCGTCGTCACTTTTCCACAATCATGTAACCAAGCGGCGATATGCAACTCATACCACTCTTCTTCCGTCAGATTAAACGCCGAAAAAGCTGGCTCCGTTGAATCACACGCGGCCTTGGTCAACATTTCGGTGAGTTCGGGTACGCGCTGGCAGTGCCCTCCCGTGTATGGAGACTTGGCATCAACGGCACTGGCCATCAGCTCAATAAAGGAGTCGAGCAGGTTTTTTTGAGACTCAATCAAATTCTGATTTTCCAGCGCCACCGCCGCCTGTGAAGCTAGGGCCTCCATCAACGGCTCGACCTCCTCACTAAATGGCACGACGTCACCATTAGCAGGGTCCAACGAGTTAAGCAGTTGCAATACGCCGATGACATGCTCTTGGCGATTCTTCAGAGGTATCGTTAGGAGCGACTTGGATCGATAGCCCGTGCCCTCATCAAACTTCTTTGTCCCGGAAAAATCGAATGCCTCAGAATCGTAGGCATCTTCAATATTGATCGTCTGGCCTGTCAGCGCAACATGACTGACAATATTTTTAAAATTTGGTGCACGTTCACTCGCTTCATTCAGTGCATACATTTGAACCATAGGTAGCGTGATCTCAACGCCTGTGGTGCCCCCTTGGGCGATGCCTAAGGAGTCGGTCCTAACGATAGCGAACATCAGTTGGTCCTCTTTGGTCCTGATATACAAGGTCCCCGCGTCGGCATTACCGATGCTCTTGGCCTCGAGCAGAATAGTTTCCATTAAGCGATCGGGATTTTTCTCTGCCGACAGGGCGATACCAATATCGATCAATCGCTTGAATGAGGCCTGATCTATTGCCATGTGCGCGTCTCCTGAACGATAGAACACCACGCCACATTGTGGATAACTGCCTATCTTTTGATCAAAAAAATAATTTACGCGATAGCCTACTACAGGGCACCGCGTTTTGGCCATATCGTTGGTCTTTTATGACTTCCGCTGAGTTCGCGCTATGGGGCAGTCTGCGCCTGCAATTATACAAACTACCGGTCATCTAGCACTCAACTAATTTAAAACCGCCTGACGCGACACTTTACAAGACAACGGTTGTTGCCACACAATCGGCTTAGTGCACGCTTCTCATAAATCATCAATACATCACATAGGTGTTGCTAACTATGCCGACAAAAATCCCCTTCACCTACCAATATGACTATCAATATGCACAGTTGGAGGAGCTGACACCCTTGATCAGAAGGGTGACGGCCCGCAATCCCAGTGGTTTTACGTTTCGCGGTACGGGCACCTACATCATTGGTCGGGGAAACATTGCCGTGGTGGATCCTGGGCCGTTACTGGAGGAGCATATCGAGGCACTTAAACAGCTATTAGCGCCAGAAACTGTGACGCATATCCTAATTACCCACACGCATTTCGATCATTCGCCGGCGGCGGCGCCGTTAAAGGCTTACTGGAACACCCAAACTTATGGTTACGGGCCCCACGGCGCAGCCAAGCTCGACGAGGGGGTGTTAATTGAGGAAGGCGGCGATATGGACTTCGTACCGGACGTATTAATTCGCCATGGTGACGTGATTACCGGAGACGGCTGGACAGTGGAGTGCGTTTTTACACCGGGGCACACGTCCAATCACATGTGCTTTGCTCTGCGTGAGGAGAAAGCCCTGTTTACCGGCGACCATGTGATGGGTTGGTCGACCAGTGTTATAGGCCCTCCCGATGGCGATATGACCCAGTATATGGACAGCCTAGCCAAATTACTTGAGCGAGATGATGAGACGTACTGGCCGACTCACGGCACCTGTATTACTGACGTCAAAGCCTTTGTGCAGGCTTTTATTGACCACAGATTAGCGCGCGAACAGCAGATACTGGCATGTCTTGGTGCCGGCCAAAGCCGCATTACCGACATGGTACCCGTGATGTACGTGGAAACTGACAAAAGTATGTATGGTGCGGCGGCGCGTTCGGTACTGGCCGCCATGGCACGGCTGGTGGCAACCGGCCAAGTGACCTCGAGCACCCCTGACCTGTCACTCAAATCGGATTATCAACTGGCGTAGACTAGCAAGCCGGCGCATTGGTCTGTGTCACGCTAAGCGCCCGGGGCAATGTCGCTAACCACGACTAGTTCACCGACCTAAATGCGCAGGCATTGCACAGCAGCGCCCCTGAAAAAAATGCGCTTGGAAGGGTGTCATAAATTCGATATCTAACTGACGAACACAGGCAATCCAGCGGTGTTTTGCTTGGTTGAAGTGCACCAAGGGTTGATGCAACTCGCTCAGTTCGCTGACGTGACTGTCAGAGTAGTTTACAAACATGCGCGTCTCCGAATGCTCCGAAGCAGTGCAAACATTTTTGTACTGCCGGGTAGTATCAACTGCCCACCGTCATCGATGACGACCCTGTAGCGGCTACCTCCAATAATGCTGTCTGATTTGCAAGGACCATGTCTGATTGGTCTGATTGGGCACATTGCCCCAGCACGCCTTACCTATAGCTGGGAATCTGCCAAGTGATACGATATCTGCAACGTCTATTCAGCCGGCGGCAATAATTAAAGACCAAAGCTCGTCGGCGCCGCGAGTCACCACATACTCGCCGATACGCTGTTGCCAATGCAGTTCATTGCCGTATTCGTCACGCCAGCACCACAGTCGTCGGGTTCTCAAATTCAGCCCATGCTCAAGCGTATAGCCCATTGCGCCATGCACTTGATGGGCAATCTCAGTCGCGGGACCAACAGCTTCATTAATTCGTGCCTTGGCAATGGCAATGTCCAGATGATTGATAGTACCGATGGTATCGACCAGAGAATCTGCCGCCCGCTGGCAGACTGCAACTTCACCTGCCAATACGGCAAGCTGTTGTTGGATCGCCTGAAATTGAGCGATGGGTCGACCAAATTGATGTCTTTGTGTCGCATAAACAACCGACATATCAAGAATGCTCGCCATCGCGCCGCTCATCATCACCGCTCGAGTTATCGCACCGAAGCTCCAAAGTTCATCGATAAGATCGATATCAACATTGTCGACGAAAGCTTTAGTCACCGCGTTCTTTGGTAGCTGAACATCGACTGACAAGTCGCTACGTGGCTCACCGGCCATCGACACTGTCGTTAGATGCGTCAGCCCCTTGAGCGGCAGCAAGCACAAATATTGTTGCTCGTTATCCTTGGCGACGACAATTACGTGGCTGCACCATGTAGCAAATGCAACGTCTACCAATACGCCTTGTAATCGATACGTACCCTCTTCGTGTTGTAGGGTCATAACCTGCTGCGCAACTGTTAACGGCCCTTCAGGTACAAGGACCCCGACAAGCTCGCATAGGCGTGCTGCGATGAACGTTTCAGCCAAAGGCAATGGGGCCGCGGCAAATGCCGCTTCACGAATGACCACCAGAGAATCCGCAAGCTCGCCACCAGCACCACCACTCGCTTCACTGATACCCGCGAGGGTTAGACCGTTGTCTTCCAGTGTTTGCCACAGTTCTGCCGGCCAGCAACCAGCCTCAGCACTGTCCGCAATCTCCTTACTACACAGATCTCGCAGTATTCGGCGTACGCTATCGACAATTAACTGTTGATGACTCACAACAAACTCCTAGCGTAGACCAAGGCCGCGAGCGATAACGCCACGGAGAATTTCCCGAGTACCGCCACGCAGGGTGAAAGAAGGCGCATGCAATATGCATTGATTCAGGGTGTTTTTGAATCGTACCGATGTCTGCTGCGGTGCTAGAACACGAATCAGTTCTGGCACCATGCGTTCGTAGGTATTGCCAAGATCTTTGATCAGCGCAGCTTCAGTGATCGGAGTTTTGCCCGCTTCAAGCATGGCCGCAACTGAAATAGACATACGCCTTAACGTCACTAAACTGGCTACTAGTCGACCAATAAGGGCTTGCTGCGCCGGTGTCGGTTGATCGCCGACTTCGCGGACAAATTCGACAAGCACTCGAAATGCGCTGAGAAAACGTTCTGGCCCACTGCGCTCATAACCCAACTCACTGACAACTTGTTCCCAGCCATTGCCGGGGCGCCCAATGACGCTTTCGTCAGGTACGAATACATCATCAAAGAACACTTGATTAAAGTCGCTATCGCCAGCTAGATTGCGAATGCCTTTAATAGTTACCTGAGGGTTATGCAAATCGACGATAAACTGGCTTAAGCCAGCATGTCGATTACTTGACGCTGCTTCAGTACGCACCAACGCAATCATATAATGGTTTAGGTGAGCACCGCTGGACCAGATCTTACTGCCGTTTAAACACCAGCCACCATCGACCTTAACGGCGCTGGTGCGAATCGATGCCAAGTCAGAGCCCGTGTCAGGTTCGCTCATGCCAATAGAGAAAAAACATTCACCTCGAGCGATACGCGGCAGGTAAGCCTGTCGCTGGCCCTCAGATCCAAACTTCAATAGCTGAGTGCCACTTTGTCGATCAGCAATCCAGTGTGCACCTACCGGCGCACCCGCCGCGAGCAACTCTTCAGTCACCACGTAACGATCAAGAAAAGAGCGCGCCTGACCACCGTACTCAACCGGCCAGGTCATTCCTATCCATCCACGTTGTCCAAGTTTTTGACTGAACTGCGCTGAATCACCAGCATTGAAGTCTGCATTGCGCAAGTAGTCAGCCGACAACTCAGCTTCTACAAACGCTCGGACCTCTGCTCGCAGAACGACACTACTAGCCGGGAGCGTGACTGGCTCAAAGTGCAAACCCTGAAACATCGTGAAACCTCCAAACACTGACAGAATCTAATGTTAGTGACGTTACTCGCTATCATAAGCGTCATGAAAAACATCCATTTCGGCTTCTACCTCAGCCATGTCTTCCTCAAACCTGGCTAAGTGAACTAGCGCATCGCCTTCGTTCACCAAAGGGATCCGAGACTGGCCGATAACAATACCATCGAATGGGCACAGCAGGCGCGTACTAATGCCACTGAAAATATTGGTTGGATCAAACACCGTGCCAACCAACTCACCCTTCTTTACCCGATCACCGAGTTTCACCTTGGCGTGAAACGATCCACTATCTGGTGCTCGCAGCCAGCGACTGCTGCGCGCGACAAAAGGATCCGGCAGCGGTTTGCGACGCCTTATCGGCGGAATCATGCTCAACGCCCGCAGTACATTAAGGATGCCGTTAACACCTACTTTGATAGATACCTCGTCATAACGCAGGGCTTCACCTGCCTCGTAGAGTAATACTTTGACATCATTCTCAGTAGCCGCTTGCCGCAACGAACCATCACGCTCGTTGGCGTTCAGTAGCACCGGCACACCAAATGCAGACGCCAGCCGTGCAATCTCATCGTCATCAAGATTGGCCCGAATCTGTGGTAAATTCGATCGATGCATAGCCCCCGTATGCAGATCAATACCATAGTCACACTGTTTGACGACCTGCTGCAGAAAAATATGGCAGAGCCTCGCCGTCAGTGATCCTTTCTCCGAACCAGGAAAAGAGCGATTGAGGTCCCGTCCGTCGGGTGAATAACGCGTGTGCTGGAGCATCCCAAAACCGTTGATAACCGGCACACAGATTAAGCAACCCTTAAGACGCTCGAAGCGGCGCTGGGTAAGTAGACGCCGGATTATCTCCACGCCGTTAAGCTCGTCACCGTGAATGGCGGCACTGATGAATACAGTCGGTCCCGCGGTGCGCCCATTGACCACATGCACAGGGAGGTTCATCGCTGTATTGGTGTACAGATTCGCAATCGGTAATTGAATCAGATCCCGTTCACCGGCTTTCACAGAGGTACCGCCGATTTCTATTACTTTCTGTTTTTTTGCCAACTACCCTAACCCCTATGCCCAGGAAAAGAATTACCGGCAGATAATATAGCATGGTCGACCGTGACCACTTCTGTAGATTAGAAGATTTGACGAGCTAGGCGACTAAACAGGCAGCGAAGACTCAGTATTAACATCAAACTGACGAAAATTAACGACTAAGATTGATTGCTGGCGGTCTATCCGCCGGGATTCCTTTCAACAGTTTGCCCAGAATATCAGCCCCTGTAATTATTCTTCGATTTTCGCCCCAGATAAGTACAGCGTCGTAGTCGATTGCGCCATCGCCAGTCTGGCTGTTACTCGGGATGGACTTCAAATAGGAAATCACCTCTGCTAACGTTTTACTGTCATCCATAATAACTAGAGGTCGGCGGCAATAATCATAAATATCAAAGGGTTTATCGAGGTCCATTAAAGCAGCCCGCAATGCACCGTCTGCATCGAGCAGCAGCAATGGATCACCGGCGCTATTTGCCAACACCACCCAATGGTGTCCGCTTGCATTCACTTGCTTGAGAAATACATCATCAACACGGCGTTCGATGTCTGGTATCAGCGGGAGATCAACCCTAGCTGGAAGCCGAATAATTGAGTTTTCTTCGACTTTCTCACCTTCCTCCACGACCTTCACATCGTCGATACGAAGGAAGTTGAGTGCCCCGACACCCTCAACCTGGTCCAACTCTGAGTCATCGGCTTCTACATGGGTTTGGAGCAAGTTTATGAGCTCTTTCTCACGAAACAGCTCAATACCTTCCTTGCCGAGCCATGCGTCCAAGACAAGCGCACAGGGTCTCGCTACAGGATAAAGCAGAAACTGATAAAAACTCAGTACTGGCGCAAGCAATGATGCCATTTTCAGCGCGTTACGTGAGAAATAGGCCTGGGGAAGTATCTCACCGAAGATGGTGATAAATATTGTTGAAAACAAAAAGGCAAAAACGCCCGCGAGTGCTGAATCAGACAGCAACGTTAGTAGAACATTGATGCTGACGTTTCCCCAAAGTATGGTTGTTAACAGAAAGTTCGAGTCTCCACGGAGTGCGAGAATCTTTTGAGCGACCTTGTTACCACCCTTGCTCTCCATCTCAAGCTGCAATCGGCTAAGCGAGAAGAAAGCTAGGTTGAGCCCCGAAAACATCGCAGATTGCGAAATGCAAAAAATGATGCCGATCCAAACTAGGGTTTCTGCGGCCATGCTAATTCCAAAATGTCTATGTTAAATAGTCTAGCGTGTAGTTGGGTAAACTCGGTTATTAATTCTGCGAGCTAATCGATAGTGTGCAAAACAATATATAGCCTAAAAACCTGTTAAGACTCTTAGTCACTGACTGCGGAGTGATTGGGAATTGATTTTTATGTGCAGCATTCAAAGACAACACCACGCCGAATTGAAGAGCAGATCGAGTAACGCCAATGACTAACCCTCGCTCGCAGGCAAAGCGTCCTTAAGTTGCTCCCAACTCGGTGAGCGCAGGTGAATATCGCGCTGTGGGTATGGAATCTCGATATTGTGTGCGGCAAATTTATCCCATATCGATACTAAGATATCACTTTTGACGTTGGCTCGACCATTCATTGGATCGTTGACCCAGAATCGAATCTCTAGATTAACGGCATTGTCGCCAAAACCGCGCATCAAACAGCTCGGTGCTGGAGTTGTAAGCACCCGCTTGGTTTCTGCAGTAGCCGCAAGACACAATTGCATTGCCAGTTTGACGTCTGATTGGTAGTGCACGCCAACAGGCAAGCGCATGCGATAGAGATTGTTGGTATGTGACCAGTTCTCGACGCGGGTGATAATCAATTCTTCATTCGGGATCAGGTGCTCGATCCCATCTCTTGTTGTGACCGACACATAACGCGCACCGAGCGAATCAACGCGACCATAATAGCCGGCTACCGCGATGACATCGCCAGGCTTAATTGACTTGTCCATCAATAGAATGATGCCGCTTATCAAGTTAGCAACGATTTTCTGCAAACCGAGGCCAATGCCAACACCCACTGCGCCACCGATAACCGCAAAGGCTGTTAAGTCGATGCCAACCGCACTGATCGCAATCATTACAGCGATAAAGATAACCGTCAATTTGAATAACTTGGCGAATAACTCTTGCACCGACGGCGTCAGATCAGGGATCGATTTTACCCGGTTCTCGAACAGGTTCGACAGCACATTGGATACCCAGAGTAGAATGCCGAACGCAAACATGGCCTTCAGGAGCGTAAACAGTGAAATTCTCACGGAACCAAAATCCATGCCGACGTAGTTCAACATCTCAATTGTCTGCTCAAGCAAACCGAGAATATTCAGCGCAGCAACTAGCCAGGAGATACTCGCCAATGTTTTACCCAATATTTGACTGCGAATAAAAGTCGTTGCGACGCGGATAAGGACCCAAGCTGATAATAAACTCGCTGTTATTTTCATCAAACCGGGTGTGTAGCCAAGTGCGTGGTATAGCCAGTTGCACAACCATTGCAACACTAACCAGTGCAGAGGCCATAGCACTAACGCCAATACGGCAGAAAGACGATGCAATGCCTGATTCTGCTGCTGAACTTGCGCCAAATGCAGCAAAGTAGGACGTTGATAACGGGCCATCACCCAGGCTATCAGTCCCAACGATACGACGAGGCTCAGCTCAACAACGGTCTGAACGCTGAAAAGCTTATCCATCAAAGCCTGCAGCCCATCTAACAGAGATTGGACAAAGGGCAATGCCATAAGGTCTTTCATCTAAATACTCTCGAATTGATCATGCGACCGGGATAACCGCAAGTGCCCATTAATCCGGCCACTGGTCCGCCGCTACCCGTGTATCTGACCGTTCGTCACGAATCTCAGTGACGCCCGTCACATTCTTGACATTGAAGACAAGTATTACGCAGAGCTAGGGTCTACTCTGCGCTTGTCATTTAATACTCCGTTGAGGAGAGGACATGGAAGCTTTTGCACTATTGCGGTACACACTTTTATTTTTCATCTTTGCAGTCACTCTCGCCCTCAATCTCGATGACAACCTGATTGCGCGCTTGGGCTTTTCTGGCAACTACGGCTTTATCCTCGCGCTGTCGCTAATATGCACCATCCTCGTGGCTGGCCGTCACGCGGTGATCGTCGCCGCTGTGGTCTTGCTTTGCCTAAACGCCAATATGCCGATAGATTTCAGCCTTAATTTCGGTTACGACCGTGACTATTACGCTGGACTAATGGCCGCGTTGGTCTTACAGCCCATCTTAATTCACTTCTTTGACTAGCAGAGCCCCAGTGAAGTGTGCATTTAGTCTGCGCTAAGCAGCTGCACTATGCCGCTTCCCTACCCGCACCATCCAGCTAGCAATATTCTTATTCTCAGGGTTCATGGATTGCCCTACCTGCACGCCAAACTCCAGGAACGCAAACAACTGGATATCCGCCAGCGTAAAGCGCTCACCACAGACAAACTGCTTGCCAGTCATTTGTTTATCAAGCCAAGTGAGACGTTCTTGGACCAGCGTTTTCAGATCTTCAGCAGCTTGCGGAATGGTGCGGATGCGGTCTTTGAAGGTCGGTAGTCCGACAGAGTAGCGAAAACCATTCGCTAGGTTCTCCAGTATCTGGAGATCAATCCGGCGACTCCACATCCGAGTTTCAGCACGATCTTCGGCATTGGTGCCGATGAGGTCGGTGTGACCATGCTTTTCATCGAGGTATTCACAGATCGCGGTGATCTCCGCTATATGCTTACCGTCGTCAAGTTGCAGTGCCGGTGTTGTGCCACTAGGGTTACGGCTTAGATAATCTGGCTGACGGTTCTCACCTGCCATCAAATCAACTTCGATGACCTCCATATCGATGCCAAGTTCAGCGATAAACATGCGAACAACTCGCGGGTTGGGTCCAACTGAATTGATAAGTTTCATAGATACTCCTGCAATTGGTTATAGAGAAAAGGTGGCGATGAGATCCAGCCGTTCGATGCTTGTCATGCTTATACCGAATTTGATCTCTGGATACCAGCGTTGAGCGGTCTTGACGCACTGGTTATTGCCGACGTCGTTGCACCTTAACACCACGTCTATCAGGTAGATGACTTGATCTGTCGATCCCAAACTGCTTAAGTTTACGTTTTAAACTGCAAGCGCAAGGATATTGCCAATGACTATTACTACCGGTGTTGAAGCCCTGGTCGCCAACGCCATGGCACAGATCAAAACGCTTTCTCTGACCGCGACTCAGCAATTAATAGACAGCGACAACGCAGTCATCGTTGATATTCGGGATGTGCGTGAGCTCCATCGGGAAGGTAAGATTTTTGGCGCCGTACACGCGCCTCGTGGCATGCTAGAGTTTTGGGTTGACCCAGACAGCCCATACCACCGCGAGGTTTTTGCACAGGACAAAACTTATGTTTTGTACTGCGCATCAGCTTTTCGTTCGGCGCTAGCAGCGCAAACACTGCAACAGATGGGTATGTTTAATGTCGCGCATATAGAAGGTGGATTTACCGCCTGGAAGGCCGCACAATTACCTATCGAAGCCGTTGCAAAGCAGTAAATAACGGATGCATCAACGACTCAACTGGCAAAACCCTTACCCGTCTGCACGTTCGCCCGTGTTCGCCAGCAATGTCGTGGCGACATCGCAACCGCTGGCAACTCAGGCCGGATTAAGGGCCATGCAGGCAGGCGGCAATGCCGTAGATGCGGCGCTCGCTAGCGCGATTACCCTTACGGTGGTTGAACCAAACAATAATGGTATTGGCAGTGATGCGTTTGCCATTATCTGGGATGGCAGCCAACTACATGGACTCAATGGTTCTGGCCGTGCCCCCGCTGCTTGGTCACCAGAGTATTTTGCAGGTCGCAGCACGATGCCAACACTCGGTTGGGATGCCGTCACGGTGCCTGGGGCGGTAAGCGCTTGGGTCGCCATGTCTGAGAGGTTCGGGCGTCTGCCGTTCGCGCAATTGTTTGAAGACGCTATCGGTTACGCGCGCAACGGTTACCAAGTGGGCCCTAAATCAGCTTTTTATTGGCAACTAGCACCACAGCGCTACGCTGATTATCCAGAGTTTCTGCAAACCTTTTGTCCCCAAGGACGTGCGCCGCGTACCGGTGAGCTCGTTACCCTGCCCGACCATGCTCGCAGTTTAGAATTGATTTGCGGCAGTCACGGCCGCGCGTTTTACAAGGGTGTGCTAGCAGATGCCATGGTCAAAGCATCGAGGCAGGCTGGCGGCGTCCTCAGCAATGCAGACTTGGCGAGTCATCAGGCAAACTGGGTTGACACCCTGAGTCAGTCGTTTGCGGATACCCAGTTACATGAAATTCCGCCAAACGGACAGGGTCTACTGGCATTGATGGCACTCGGCATTGTCAAACACCTGCCCCTAGCTGAAGTGGCCGTCGATAGCGCAGAGTCAGTGCATTGGCAGATTGAAGCGTGTCGCATTGCTTATGCAGACGTCGAGCGTCATCTGGCAGATATCACCTCAATGCGAGTCACGCCACAAATGCTGTTAGACCCTGACTATCTTAAATCGAGGGCCGAGAGTATCAATAATAGCGTCGCCAACATCACGCCCACGGCGCTGGGTGCCAGTGCCGATACGGTGTATCTGAGCACTGCCGATGCTAGTGGCATGATGGTGTCCATGATTCAATCTAACTTTCGCGGTTTTGGTTCTGGCATTGTCCCCGCTGGCACGGGCATTAGCCTGCAAAATCGTGGTTCGGGCTTCACATTGGAGACTGGCCATCCTAACCAAGTCGCGGGTGGCAAGCGCCCCTACCATACGATTATTCCGGGTTTTGTCATGACCAATGGTCAGCCACTAATGAGCTTCGGTGTCATGGGTGGTCATATGCAGGCGCAAGGTCATTTACAGATGATGGTGCGGATTGTACTCCACGGTCAGAATCCACAGGCGGCCTGTGACGCGCCACGATGGTACCTACAGGAGGACGGAAGTGTTTGCTTGGAAGCAGGCTTTAGCGCCGCGGTGCAGCAGCAACTGGTTAATCTAGGCCATCCCATCAGCGGTGCCCGTGATGAACATTTATTTGGTGGTGCCCAACTGATATACAAGCTCGACCAAGGTTACTGTGGCGCCTCAGACCATCGCAAGGAAGGCCAGGCTGGAGGGTTTTAGTGTTTGAACTGAACCTGCGGCGATAAATCGATACCACAGACACAGTCACGCCCTTGCCTCTTTGCCTCGTAGAGTGCCGTATCGGCTCGAGCGATCAACTGCCGGAGATCCATTGCCTGGTCTGGCATGCCACTGGCAACGCCGATGCTGATAGTGACGTTGATGGAATGTCCGTCTACCTGCAAGTGTTGGGCACTTATGGCCGCTCTGACCCGTTCTGCATACGCCATCGCATTGTCATGCTGTATGTAAGGCATGATAACAATAAATTCCTCTCCGCCGTAGCGCGCCACAACGTCAGAGGGACGATTGAATAGTTCATCAATACACTGGGCTACTGACTGCAGGCACGCGTCGCCAGCGAGGTGACCATAGGTGTCATTGACGCGCTTGAATTTGTCGATATCAAGTAACATGAGGTTCATAGGGTATTTTTGACGAACGGCACGGCGCCATTCCTGTACCGCTATATCATCGAAGTACTGACGGTTCTTTATCCGCGTGACCGCATCGATAGTGTTCAAATCCTTCAGGATTACATGTGCTTCAGACAGTTTGCGCAGGGCTTTGCGTAACTCTTCTGTACGCGCATTGACTTGCTCCTCAAGTTGTCTTTTCATCGCCTCTTGCTGATCGAGTAACTTACGGTTTTGTAGAGCCATAGTCGCAAGTGATGCGAGTGATTCAATAAAGGGCTGTATGGCTGCAGAGAACCCAGTGGGTTCGTCATCTGCTGTCTTGGCGTTGAGAAGCTGCAGCACACCCATAGGTTCTTCACTCAGGCTAGTGAGGGGAACGGTTAAGAGAGCGCGCGCTTCATGGCTACTGAGCTCATCTGAGCTGTTAACGTCACCAGTGAATTTATTGGACTCGCCAAGGACATCGTCAACACGAATAGTTGCGGCTTCGTGAATAGCGCGGGTTGCCATATTATTCAAATTCGGCGCACCATCATTCAGGTACAACGGTAGCTCTGGAGATGACACAGCATCGCCGGATTTGCCGCCCTGGTAAGTTCCGAGGCGGTCATCTAGCACAATAACAAATGCCAAGGTATCAGATTTGGTGCGTAAATAAAGCCTGCCCGCATCCGCACCGGCCATGGTCTTAGCCTCTCGCAGAATACGTTCCAAAAGAGCAGTGGTGTCGTTCTCCGCCGACAGTGCGCTGCCGATATCAATAAGGCGTCGGTAGGCTTGTATATCAATGTCCACGGTACACAACTCACAAAGTTAGACTACGATAGTACAAAGCAGAGCTAATATCGTGCCAACCATCATTTCCGCACTAAGCTTCGATCATATCTATTTGTTTTATATAGTTATATTGCTTTGGTCGAGACAGCATTTGAACAGTAAGGTGGGTATTTTGCGTGAGAGTTGTAGTCAGAATGTGACGTAATCCGGCTAATCTACAGAAGATATATGCTTGATCAACTGCTTGCCGCGAGCAACGCTTGAGTCACTCGTTCGAGTCTTGCCAGCAGGCCCTGATACCACGGATACCGGTGATCTCCCGTATCAAGTGTGTTTAGCGCCAGTAAGAAAACTTCACATTCCGCGCGCCATTCTCGGGTGTTAAGGTCAGGTCTTTCTACTAGCTCCACGCAGACTTCCAGGCCATTGAGCAACACATTAATAGACGCGCCAGGCGATCTTGCCGCTTCGGCGAATTTCAGGCAGGCATCAGTGATCTGACCCCGCGTATGCAACGCCAGCGCCTCTGCGTTTAGGGTGTTGCTGGCGAGACACTGCACGCAGTCGGCGATACATCGATGCAGGTTGGCTATAACGTCAGGCTGGTCCAAAGTATTTTCAAGGCCCGCTACAATAGTACGGCAGGCGTCAAGTTGACTAGTCATTGCCATGTGAGTCACTAATTCATCAGCGAACTTCACTTGGTTTTTCTCGGTGAGCAGACCAAACATATCCTCAGCATGCTTCAGTGTCTTGACCGCCTCGTCGACCTGGCCATTTTCATACAGCAGGCGTCCCTGGAGCATAACGCCACGGAAATCGACCAATGCATTACCCGCAAATTCTTTACGCAGTCGTTTTAGACAGGCCAGCGCCTCGGCAAAGGCACTCAAAGAGGTTCTGCTTTTGGTGGTATCTACCTTTACCATCAGAGCCTCCACGTAATGCAGAAAATTGTCAGCCGATCGATAGCAAGAGTCATTCGCTAGTTTGATAGACCGCTGATACGCTTTCTCTGCGACCTGATAGCTGCCATTGCTAAAGGCCAAGCGCGCTAGTTCCATCTGCCGCAAGACAGCCTTAGGAGATCGAGTCGTCGCCTCCTCAAGGGTGTTTTGGGCTTCCCTCGAGCGGCTCTGGGCTACTTGTACCCGTGCAAGCCAGTCATAGCATTCAACGAGGTTAGGCTGCGCCTTAAGCAGATTGCGTAACAGAGCCTCCGCTACATCATATTGGCCGAGTTCAAATTCAGCTCGGCCGAGGCCCATTTGTGCCCAAGCGATATCCCGTTCAGCGAGCACAGCTTCATACTGTTGTTTTGCCTGAGTAAATTCTTTAAGCCCGAGTAAGCATTCAGCTCTGATGCGTAGAACACGCATGGGTGTTTGAGTATCGCTGTCAATGCGCTCATTGCACAAAGTGATAGCTTTGCCTAAGTCACGAAGCTCCAGAGCATCATCGATAGCCTGATATTCAATCTTGCCTTGCATAGTGCGATCGAGTCGAAGGCGCAATTCGAGCTTAGTAAACGGTTTCGACAGATAACTGTCCGGCTGATATTCTAACGCGCCCATAACCATTTCGACGCTGGTTTCAGCGGTAACAAGGATGAATATCGTGGAGAATTTCAGGTATTTGCTATGCCGAGCTTCCTCGAGAACCTGCTGACCATCCTTGCCCTTACCTAGGTTATAGTCGCATAGAACAATGTTGTAGCTAGTCTTGCGCATCCAATCGATGCCGTTTTGACCAGACACTGCCATGTCAATCTGTTCTATGCCTAACTCACGCAGCATAGTGCGAAGCACCCCACGCGCCTGAGCGTTGTCTTCGATCACAAGTACTCGACAACGGCGGTACACAGCAAAAAGCTTGTTTTGCCGCTGCAACGCTAGTTGCGCTTCTGTCTGAGGTGCTGGTGTCATCTAATTAGCATAGAAGAACTTCAGCATTTTGCCGATTTTTCTCACTACCCAGCGGGTTGACGGTCTAGAAAAAATAAACTCACTGCCGGTACATAGGTAATGATTAGCAAAGCAACAATTAACACCGCCATAAAAGGCAAGGTCGCGCGATACAGTTCTGTGATGGGTCGATTAAAGCGGTAACTGGCAATGAACAGATTCATGCCGATAGGCGGCGTAAAGTAGCCGATCTGCATATTTGCCAAGAAGATAATGCCGAGATGCACCGGGTCGACACCGAAACGCAAGGCCATCGGCACAATGAGCGGAATCATGATGACCAGCGCAGAGAAGATATCAAGAATAGCGCCAAGTGCTAAGAGAACGATATTGAGCAAAATCAGAAAGGTCAATTTGTTACTAACGTAAGTCTGGATCCACTCAAACAGTTGCTGGGGTATTTCGGCGTCGATTAGAAAATTAGTAAACGCAAGGGACACGCCTAGAATCAATAGTATCCCACCGACCATGACCATTGACTCGCGGATGATACCAGGCAAGGCCCGCACTTTGACTTCACGGTGGATAAATACCTCAACCAACAAGACATAAAACGCTGTTACGGCGGCAGCCTCTGAGACAGCAAAAAAGCCCGAATAAATACCGCCTAACACTAATACAGGCATGGGAATCTCCCAGCGAGCAGCCTTGACAGCAGCGAACGCGTCAGAGCGCGTATAATCACCCTTGACTATCGCCGCACCACGGGTGGACCATATGCTGTAACCCGTCAGCAAGACGATCATCAGCAATGCCGGCAAGATGCCAGCAATGAATAATTCCTGGATAGTGAATGGCTGGGGCAAATTCATCTGCTGCACAATCACGCCGTAAAGGATCAGAGGTAACGATGGCGCGAGCAGTAAGCCAAGACTTCCTGAAGTTGTCACCAGACCTAGACTGAACTTTTCTGGATAACCGGCCTCGACAAGCGCTGGAAACAACAAGGCGCCTACAGCCACTATGGTAACGCCAGAAGCACCTGTAAATGCAGTGAAAAATGCACATGTAACAAACGCGACAACCGCGAGCCCGCCTGGAAGCCAGCCGAGAAACACCTGCGTTAGATTGACTAGACGGGTCGATAATTGGCTCTCTGCAAGCACATAACCAGCAAAAGTAAACAACGGTAAGGCCAGCAGTAGCGGTGTGTCGATCAAACGATAAATTTCAATAGCAATGACGGTTAAAGGAATATCTGCGCTGTAGAATCCCAGCATGGCAGCAGCCAGTATGACGACAAACAAAGGCGCACCAAGCAAGGCAACAAACCCCACTAAGATGCTTAAAATCGTGTTCATCGGCGCCATACCTTTATGATTTGGAACAGAAAACGTAAGCTCATGACGCCGAACCCAATGGGTAAAATTGACTGACAAACCCAGTTAGGTACCATGGCAAACGCTAGGGTCTTGTCTTCGTATTCAAAGCGTACGAATTCAAATGAATACCAAGACACCACCCCGCAAATGATCGATGCAATCAAGGAAGTCAGGGTTGCGAGATAGTTTTGCCAGTGGTTTGGCAGGTAACGTGACACCGCATCTATGCTGATGTGATTATTCTCGCGGGTAGCAACCATGGCACCGAGCATAGCGACCCACAGCACCAGTATTCGAGCAAACGACTCCGCCCACAGCACCCCTGAGTCGAAGCCGTTGCGCAGCACAATCTGGCCTAGCGCAATCAAGAGCATCGCCAACAGAGAAAACACCAGCAACGAGTCTTCCAATCGATGTAAATAGCGGAATAATTTCATTCAAACAACCCTAGTCGCCAATGCGCTCATTAGCGTTTGTTGAGCCGATTGTTTTTCCGGCTTGGGTCGCACGAAATTCATTAAGATGCTGACGCATCACGTCGAGGCTGTCTTGGGTAATACCATCGTTTTGCACTAGTTTTTCAACAGAAGCATCAGCCCGTAGGCGCCAGCTGATGAGTTGCTCAGGGGTGGGACTGACTTCTTTTATGCCCTGCGAAAGCAGCGCTTCATAGGCTGACTTGTTGTCACGACGGTTATCGCTATCGATAGTCGAAAACACTCGATTCATCACTGAACGTACTATCTCTTGGTCAGTTGGACTAATCATGTTGAATGCCTTTTGGTCGAGGGCCAACATGGAATAAATGTACATCAACGGCAGGCGGGTAATGTATTCCACATGGTTGTGCCATTGCAGTGCCAGCGCGACTAATGGCGGCACCGCGACAGCGTCAATCAGACCTGTCTGCAAACCGGCAAGCACATCGGGCAGACCCAAAGGAATGGGACTAACACCAAACGACTGAATCAGCCGGGCAGCAATCGGGTCGCCGTCAGGGACCCATGCCTTGACCTTCTGCAAGTCTTCAATACCCGCCACGGGCTCACTCGTTAGCATATAAGCAAAGCCAGTTTCAGCAAGACTAAAGGAGGTGATACCACTCGCTCCTAGCCCATCAATAATGCGATCGTCCATGCGAGCGCGGACATAATCCACCTCTTCTTGATCGCGGAATTGCAGAGGTAAGTTATATATCTGCAAATCTGGGTAGAACCGCGTAAGCGTGCTGGCCGCCATGACGCCCCCTTGCAGTTGGCCGATGCGAACCTTACGCATCACCGTGTAATCATCTCCCTGGACGCCGCCTGGGTAAATTTTGAATTTAACCCGGCCATCTGTCTTGGTGGCAATCTCTTTGGCACCCGCTCTGAGTTGCTTCATCCAGCTCAATCCATCGGGTGAGACGGTCGCAATCTTGAAGGTTTTAGCCTGTATCGAAGGTGCGTAACCCAAGCTAGAGGCCAGCAGAAGCATTAGCAGGCCAGTAATGTGTATTTTCAACATGTCGATTTCCTTAACGTGACTCACAACGTATTAAGACTTGATAAATAGCCAGACAAACCGCTTAACAGGAATAGCGTGATTAATGGTTTCGACAACTTTAATGCGTGGTTGTCGCTGACGCGATCAAAAATAGTCGTCGGCTTCAGCAAGCAACACTTTCGCTCGCTGCTGAGCTAGTACATTGGTCAGGGTCAATCCGTCTTTAACAGGATCGGCTGACAATACCTCATTCAATAATTGCTCGTATAGTGATTTGTTAAAGGTCAACTTGGCGTATTGCTCGGCGTAAATCACCTTCGTCATGAGGTACTCGCCCGACGCAATCTCGATGGCTCGCTCGAAATGCTGACGACCAATTTCTGGCTTGCCGCCCATGGCAGCCGGCAAGATCGTTTCGAGCCCTCCCATATACAAATGCGGCCCACCTTGCGCCCAAAGCTCATCGAGAATGAGTACCCGCGACATCAGATATTTAACGCGGGCAAGCTCTGCTATAGCATTCCAATCGTCGCTATGGGCTTGGATCCAACCGGTCCAGGCGACCCCGGTCGCATAGATTACTTCAATCTGCGCCGGTTTGAGATCATCTATTCTCGCTTTGAACTGACTGAACTCCATTGTCCGAAACCCACACAGCTTGGCGTCATTAGCGCAACTTGCCCGAAACGCGTAATTCAAGGATTTGTCGGTTAGTAGTCGCGTTCGGCTTTCTTCGGTCAATGCGCTAAAAGCCCCATTGAGTGCTGACGCTGCCAGCAACAACGACTCATCGTCAGGACTGTTACGCAAAAAGCTATCAAGCATGATGAGATACGCCGGCACGCCTTCTCTGATTGTTTCAACATCTGCGCTGTTCATAATAGCGTCAGCGAGGTCAGTTGCCAGCCCTGTCGTTACAGAACTGGTCACGGTAGCACAGCTGGCCAACCATCCAAGACTCGCCACAAGCGCCATAAATCGCGCCACTTGATACACTCTATTCATTTGCACTGTGCCTAAACCAACTTAATCAGCCGCTATTGTAGCCCATCTGCCGCTATGGTTTAAGTAATGCAGGCCTACTGTTAATTTCATCTAAACGTTAGGCGCCTCGTTTTTCGTGGACGCAGCGACCTGTGGTACACTTCGGTTTTATTTTTGGCCCCGACCGCACGCATGCTTACTCGCTTGACCTATCGATTTATTGCGATTCTTTTTATTAGCTTCGTGTTCATCACATCAACGGTTTTTTTTAGCATTGCATTGGGCATATGGCTGTGCACGTACCGCTTCGACAAGCGATTGTGGTTGTTACACCGTTTTACCTGCGCTTGGGCCAGTTTATATATCTGGATTTTTCCTCCGTGGTCTGTAACCGTCATTGGCAGGGACAAGATAGACCCGGCGAAAACCTACATTATCGTCTCCAATCATCAGTCTTTAGTCGACATTCTTGTCGCCTTTACACTGTTTGTGCATTTTAAATGGGTATCCAAATCTGACATTTTTCAGGTCCCGCTTATTGGCTGGAATATGTCTCTAAACCAATATGTTCCGCTCGAACGAGGGCGCAAAACCAGTATCAAGAAAATGTACAACGCCTGCGAACGACATCTGAAACTTGGTAGTTCGGTATTCCTGTTCCCGGAGGGCACGCGCTCAACCACAGGTAAAATGCGGGACTTTAAAGAGGGCGCTTTCGTGTTGGCGAAACGTCTTGAGGTGCCTGTTTTGCCGATCGTCATCAATGGATCTAAGAATGCGGTGCCCAAGAACAGTCTCAACTTCCATGGTCGCACGCATGTGCATGTTGAGATCCTAGACGCGGTAAATCCTGAGCAATTTGAGACGACATCGGTGACTGAATTGACATTTCAGATCAAAGAAATGATTCGATGTCGCGTTAATGAAGAACAAACTGACGCGGTCGCGCTCACCACCGAATAAACGCCTGTGACGCCATGCGTAGATGAGATCGGCCTTATCGGATCAAACCTTTGCAGGCGGGATAGTCTAGGCAAGCCCAGACAATCTGGTTTGCGCGGCTAACGCGGCGCTGACGCATCATACCTTGGCACAAAGGACAGCTTGGTGCCGCTATGGTGGTGACGTCGGAGACGTTAACTAGTGACGTCACTGAAGTTCCGAGATTCAGGTCTGCTAACGCGTGTCTTACACTCTCGGTAGCAGCCGGGTCAAGCCGCGATACGGTAATCAATGGGCACTGAATGTCCTCAAACACCCTGTGAAGCTCATTAAGTTCGCCCTTCGGTGGAACATACAGTTGGATTCCAGCGACCAGCGCCATGGTATCTGCAGTACAAATGCAGAAGCTAAGTCGCCATGATAGTAAATCCTCATTGACGCCTGACTCAACGTGCACCAATTCACTCAACCGCAGTTCAACGAAGACTCTGTAACCGGGCACTAGCGCATTCTCAATGGCAGTCAGCAGGTCACGCCGTATATTATCGAGCACTGCCGGCCGCCGCACATGGTTGCCAAACACGACCGGCTCACGGCGGCTCTTGACGAAGGCCGCAGGCGTTTTTTGTATTGCTGATCCAACAATGTTGTCGGTGGGCACGTCGATAGGCTTGCGGCCACTAAATTCAGGCGTGGCATCCAATGTTTGTATGGCGCTCATGTCGTCATTCATAAACTTTTCATGTTCACGCTGTCGCTGATGCCTGAACCACAATATCAGTGCAATCATAATACCGAGTATGATCAGTAATTCACCCATCCACTACACCCATCTACTAAACCTTTTTTAGACGCTTCTTGTAAACGCTTGCGCGACGCTATGTATTGCAACTAACCACCGCCACTACAGCTTTTTCCCGCGATTGCCGCATCGGCAGAATATCATGGGGATCAACTATTCAAATATCACCATGTCATTTCAAATACCGGTCCATTAAGGTAGAGCCAAGCCTTTATTAGCGCCAGTATATTGACGATCACGAATCTTACCGATCCTTAACGACTGACCGGAGCCTACGAGCAATGAACAACGATATAATCCAGTGCGAAACCCACCAGCACGTAACGACGGTCACGCTAAATCGACCTGAGCAGCGTAACGCGCTTTCGACAGCACTGCGAACCCGTATCACCGAGACCTTCCTGCACCTCGCTGAGGATAAAGCAACACGAGTTATTATCCTCACAGGACGAGGCAAGGCTTTTTCTGCTGGGCTTGACCTAAAGGAGTTAGGCCAACACGGCTTACAAACAGGTGACGACACAAGCATTGATCTACATACGGCGATAACCCGTGTCGGTAAACCTCTCATTGGCGCGATCAATGGCGCGGCCATTACGGGTGGTTTTGAAATCGCCTTGATGTGCGATATTTTGATCGCTTCTAGCGCCGCAAGCTTCGCGGATACGCATGTTCGTATGGGGGTTGTTCCGGGCTGGGGTCTATCCCAACGATTATCCCGCCTGATCGGTGCATCACGAGCAAAAGAGCTCAGTTTCAGCGGCAATTTTTTAAGCGCAGAACTCGCAGAACGATGGGGACTGGTGAACCATGTGTTGGCGCCTGACGAACTTCTGCCTCACTGTCAGCGATTAGCCGAAGACATCAAAAATGTCGACCCGCTGACGTTAAAAGCCGTGCATGAACTCATCGACTTTGGTGGTCAGCACAGCTTGAGCGAGGGCCTGCTGCATGAGAAAACGTTAGGCGCAGCACACCGAGGTGACTTGAGTGCCGGCAAACTTGAGTCGCGCAGGCTCGATGCCTTGGTGCGCGGTCGGCAACAACAAAAACTCAACTAGGACAGCTTGCGCAGTATATGCGCATGCTCGTTAAGTGTGATCACGGTTGTGTCACCACCACGGGATGCCATAAAGCGATTGATACTGGTGTAATTCGGGTTGAAGAATAGCCTTGGTGGAAAGCCCATGACATGGGCCGCCCACGCATTAATAACGCCTCCGTGACAGGTGACTGCAATGCGCTTGCCCGAATTATCACCGATGAGTTGTAACAGGCTATGACACACCGTTGCTGAAAAACCAGCGAAATCTACCGCATCTACCTCCCCGTTCATGAGTTTTAGCCAGCGCTTGTAGTCTAGGACCTTCAGTTCTTCAATAGGAATATAGTGCTGGGCTTGTTGGTCGTATTCAGCAACGCCCTCACAGATCTCAATGTCTAGTCCCTGCTGCAGGGCTAGCGGCTCTGCGGTTTGGCAGGCGCGCTGCATCGGGCTGGAATACAGTCGATCAATTTTTTCGTCTTTTAGCCATGTTGCCAGCCACTTGGCCTGTGCATGCCCTTGGGGAGACAGCGGCGGATTCGCCGGAACACCATCTTCGTTGATTACTTTGGTGGGTAAACCGTGCCGAATTAACACGAGCTCCATGGAGTCACCCCGCTTTGATAGGTATTCATGACCCGCTATTTTGCGGGCGCGCAAAAAAAACCCCGCATACGCGAGGCTCTTAAACTTAAGTGTTAGATCATCTTGCGTCTCAGTACTTGCTCATTCACTGGCAGCACCTGTAGATGCCACCTAAAACGTGCCAAGAATAGCCTTAAGTAGCAGCTATCGAAACGTTGTAGACACCTGCTTGTCGAGCTGCGTCCATCACTTGAATCATAGTTTCGGTGTTGCTGTCGGGATGCGGCTGAACAACGACAGGGGCATCAGGATTTTCCGCATGTAAGCGTTCAATGTTGGCCCGCACTGACCTGAAATCGACATCACGACCACGAATTTTAATGCGGTTACGCTGCGTTACCTGCACGACTATACTTTTTTTATCGGCATCTTGGACGTTCTGGTTTTTATCTGGGCTGTTGACGTCAAGCCCCATTTCTTTAACGAAAGTTGCTGTCACAATGAAGAAGATCAACATGATGAAAACCACGTCAAGCATGGGGGTCAGATCGATTTCATCTTCTTCTCTCTGACTATTGGTGTTTAGTAATCTTCTCACGCTTTGTTACTCCTGACTCAAAACCTTTAGCGTAGAGCATACAGGGACTCTAGAAGATTTTAAAGCATGGCATTCGTCAAATTTAGATCCGCTTCAACCGTGGGCTGGGATCGCCTGATTAATAACCTTACTGACCGTTGTGTAGTGCAGGCCCAGATGATCCCCGATTTCCATCAGGGTGTAATTATGATCAATATGAGCTCGACGAATTAGCTCGTTGCGCTCGGCCCTTGTTTTATCATCAACACGTCTAAATAGTGTATTCAAACTGCGGCGCCGTACTAACTTTGGTCCGCGTTTTGCTAATTTTTCGCCATTGAGTATCGGCTGCATTTCATTGAGAAACCGGGGTGAACCCAACAGCACCTGTGCGCAACGATTTGCCAACGGCGATGGCAGGCCGATGCCAGACTTAATGTACTCGCGAAAATGCGTTGCCGGACTATCGGTGTCACGAAAAGGCAGCAACAGCTTTTGAGTGTGCAGCCACGGTGGGGCTTTAATCACCCCGAGGGTTGCTCGAAGACTGCTCCAGCGGTACGTGTGAGGCATACGGCTTGTACCCTCAAGCACGGGGCTGAGCAAAACATCTCGACAAAGGGGCAGTAAATAACTCTCAGGTTCAAAAAGCACACTTTTGAATCGCCCTTGGAACAATGGGCCGTCCTGTAGATGCCGACGATTGAAGTGCTGGGTGTAAACACCGTTTAACTGGCGCATGCCTTTCGACAAATTCGCCTGAGGGCACTCAATCACGAGATGGTAATGACTGTCCATTAATGCATAGCTATGAAGCAGCCAGCCATAGCGTGTTACCACTAAGTCAAGAATGCTGAGAAAACCTAGTTTGTCCTCAGCGTCTAAGAAAATCCGTTTTTCGATATCGGCTTGTCGCTCACTATCGCCGGCCGCTAAGCCTTTGCTCGTCACATGATAGTGAGCACCGGGAAATTCAATTCGTACTGGTCTCGACATAACGACTGGTTTTCCTGCAAGTCACGTTAATTCTTTTTATTTCTACCAACATGCCTTTTCAGCCTTACCGGCATGTGCGCCTGCTGCGCCTTCGTAAATCTATTGACGTTCAATAGTCCGAAAGCTTGAACCCAAAGGTTAGTGTCAAATGTCGACATTGGCCACGGCATTGGGTGCTGACTGGTATTCAAAAAAGGACGTTTATAGTAACGCGGTGATGTCGAACCGGCAAGCTCAAATAGCTTTTTATATGCGTCAATTCAACATAGCTGCAGTCAACAAAACGTTAACCAGAACTTAGCCAGAAGTTCACAGCGATCCGACTCTAATCCTCAAACTACTTGACGATAGCATCCTTGTGTCGATACCTTGCACGTGTATGCACGTTTGGTTTAATACCCGCCAAACGCAATCTAAAAGGAGAGTACTATGGCAGCAGAAAAATTTCCTATTGAAGCTGGGCATATCATGATGTTTGCCCGTGCAATCGGCGATGCAAATCCCATCTACTACGATGCAGATCACGCCGCGAAAACACAGGTTGGTGCGGTTATTGCGCCGCCGACCTTTGTTCAAGCAAGTGCCCAGTTCGATCCCAATTATTTTTTGCGCCCAAAAATTGGCGAAGAATGGTTTGGTTCAGCTAAGGAAGCGACGGGATTATCCCCACGTGCTGGCAATGGTGGCAGTAGTGCGAGCAGTGGTGGATTGCATGCTGAACAACACTATGTTTATCACCAGCCGTTGAAAGCCGGTGACACACTTATAGCAACAACGAAACCTGGAAAGTCTTGGGAAAAAGAAGGCAAGCGCGGTGGCAATCTGTCGTTCAGCGAAACGGTCACTGAGTATCATGATCAAACAGGTGAACTCATCGTTACTGCCACCAGCCTCGGTGTGCGTACCGAGCGACCCGCCACCAGTACTGATGAAAGCGCCAATAAGGCCTAGGAGCAGCAGATGACATTACAAGCCAGTAACGTAAAAGTGGGCGACACGTTCACCGAAGAAGTCTGCCGTAACCTATCTCGTACGCAGATAGTTCAATACGCCGGTGCCTCAGGAGACTACAACCCTTTGCATTCAGATGAGGTGTATACGACACAGAAAGCCGGTTACCCATCAGTTTTTGCTCATGGCATGCTGACAATGGGTATGACGGGCAGAATGCTCACAAACTATGTGGGCGATGGCCGACTGACACGTTTTGGCGTGCGGTTCACATCCCAAGTTTTTCCCGGTGCAACCTTAACGGCCACGGCGACGGTCACGGCGATAGTTGAGGAAAATGGTACCAAAATTGCTGAATTGGAGGTGGTCACTACCGATGAGGCCGGCACTAAGGTGCTAACGGGTCAAGCAGCCGCACGATTGGATTAAACCTGCGTTGCTTGCCAAAAGAACATGCGAGTGATCGAAGAAATATCGTTAGATAAATAGGAATTTGGCGGGATAATGCTGATGCTTAACCCGTCAATTTAACGCACACGCCTAAAGACAGGAAATGCCCATGCCAACATCCATAGACTGGTACTACTACCGCGGTGGCTGAACTACTTGCACTAAAGTCGCCAGGTTTCTGGAGACCCGTGAGATCGCTGTCAAGGCCACGATGCCTGCCAGCAAAAAACTACAGGCCAGTGATGCGAGAGCATTGTTGGACGAAGCGAGCGAACTGATTGCCATCAAGGGCAAAAAGATCACCACGTTGAAGGCCGGTAAGGGTGCTGGGCAGGATGCCATTGATATTATGCTGGGACCAACCGGTAATCTAAGAGCACCGACGCTAAGAATCGGCAAAACGCTGATAGTTGGATTTGACCAAGGCGTGTTTGAAACGCAGCTGTGCTAATAAGAACACAGAACCGTTGTTAAAACGGCTAATCGCCATACAGGATCATTGACGCTACACGTGGTGATCGTGCCTCTAACCCAAGCAACCCGTTTGGGTCAGAGGCGCTGCGACGCTAAAGGCGCGCCAGTGCGTCAAGCACTATCCCTTCAGTAAGTATTTGAGGTAGCACAGTGGCCTGTCCTTGCATGTCTGAAAAGAGCAAGTAAAGCGGCACCCCGCTGCGCCCATACGATTCAAGCAGACGCGTAATATCGGGGTCCTCATTCGTCCAGTCACCCTTAAGATATTGTACATCGGCTGCCTCAAATGCCGTGCGTACAGCCACTCGATCCAGCGCCACAGCCTCATTTACTTTGCAGGTAATGCACCAAGCGGCAGTCAAATTAACAAACACCGGTCCCTGCGCGCGCATGTTCGATAAGACTGTCGGACTGTAGGCAGCATAGTCAGGACCCGCATATCCCTTTGCGCGAAGGTCGTTCGCACTCTCAACGCGGATGGTCGCCTCGCCAGCGCCAGCGGAGAACTGAAATGGCAACGCGAAGGCAATGACGCTCGCCGCCAGTGCCAGTGATATCTGCAAGCGCCGCTTGAGCAAACCGCCCTGCACATCTCGGGTTAACCAGATCGCAAATACCAAAATAAGCACGCCGCCAAGGACCCCTAGCACACCAGCAGAGCCTGCTTGTTGGGTTAACACCCAAACCAGCCAAACAGCAGTCGCATACATAGGAAACGCCAAAAACTCCTTGAAGCTGACCATCCAGTTACCGGGACGTGGCAGCGCTTTCAATAGTGCTGGCGAATAACACAGGATTACGTAGGGCGCAGCCATGCCCAGACCCAAACAAGCAAATATTGTCAGTGCGACCACGTTAGACTGCGTCAGGGCGAAACCTACAGCAGACGCCATCAACGGTGCGGTGCATGGTGCAGCGACCACGGTAGCTAACACACCGGTCAAAAACGAGCCGGTATAGCCCTGTCGCTTCACAAGCGACTCACCAATACCCATCATCGAGGCGCCGATCTCGAAGTAACCCGACAGGTTCAAACCGATTAAAAAGAAAAGGTATACCAGCAGTCCTATAACCCAGGGCGACTGCAGCTGGAAGCCCCAGCCGATTTGCGCCCCACCGGCGCGCAATCCGATCAACAAGCCTGCTATTAACATGAAGCTCAGGACCACGCCAATCAGGTAGACCCAGCCATGCGCACGAACCTTGCCAGTGTCTGCGCCCAGTTGCTGAACCAATGACAGTATTTTAATGGACAACACGGGGAACACACAGGGCATCAAATTAAGAATTACCCCCCCAAGAAACGCGAAAAACATGGCGCTAATCACGGTAATCTCTGACGCCGTTGATGGCGGTTGCGTGCCTATCAATGTGGGACTAATCGTGAAAGCACTGGCCACCAGACGTTTATCAATGCCTGAACCAACTTGTTCACGCACGATAATTATGCCCTGCATAGACGCTGTCTCGCTAAAATCCCATCCCTGCTCGAGCGTCAAGGTCAAACCCTGACGATTCAGTGTTAGGATCTGCGGGGCCGGGTTGTCAATCACACCATCGCGATAAGGAAAATATTGAACAGATTCGACTTGGTCAGCATCGCCACCCATAGCGGGAATGCTAACAATCACGTGCGTCCCTTTAATAGCCCAACTAGCGCTGAACCCAGCATCTGCAGGCACACGCTGTCTGGCCTGCTGAAACAGTGACTGATTAACGGCACCAATGGGGGCCTTTACATTCGCGCTGGGCCCGGTCGCGGTAGGCAACGTCAGCGAAACAATCGCGTCTTCCGGAATACAGATATCCGCGCATACCAGCCAACCCACGCGCGCACGCATTTCTATCGCTTCATTCGTCAGGCTAGCAGGTGGCGTGATCAACACCGGATAAAGCACCTCGTCGCTGTAGCCGAAATTCATCAAGGGACCGTAGGCGATGCGCTCAGGAAAAGGCCACTGGATATCGCCTGCGGTGAAACCTGCAGGCAATTCCCAGTCGATCTCGGTAGGTGCGCCCGAATCGCCGGGATTACGCCAGTAGGTATGCCACCCAGGGCGGATTTTCTGACGTAGTAGCACCCAAAATGGCTCACCTGGGGCTATCGCGGTGACTTCACTGATCAAGCTGATCTGAACGTTGCTACGATCGCCTGTACTCGCCTGCGCTAAAGGCTCAACCGCTAGCAGCATAGGCGCACACAGATTTATTAGGCAAAACACCAGCAGCATTCGCCAAGTTTGCCCTACAGGCTTTGTAATACGGGTCATGGTGGGCTTATCCCAGTTGATGTCAGAGCCTCGCGCTGAGGCGGCTCACATGCTGCTTTACACGCTGGTTAGCAGTGTACCAGATGACAATCAAAACGTTTGCGGTTCAGTTTTTCAAACACACCTCACTTTAGCGCTGTTAAATACGTTTGCAGTTGGGCACTATTCACCCGCGCTATTTTCTAGCACGCATTGCAAAAAATGCTTCGCAGGGGGATGTGTCAATGGGATCTGGTCAACTAATAATAATTAATCGCCAGGCAAAGCCTGAGAGGACACAGTAATGGGTAGAGTCGAAAAAAAAGTTGCATTAATCACTGGCGGTGCCATGGGTATTGGGCGCGCCTGCGCTGAACGGCTAGCCGCTGAAGGCGCACTAGTAATCATCACTGACGTAGTCGACGAAATTGGCATGAGCACGGCCGAAGCCATCAGTGCCCAGGGGGGTACTGCGACTTACCTACATCATGATGTCACCCGCGAAGCCGAGTGGGTCGCTGTGTTAAAACAGGTGCAGCAGCTTCACGATGGTCTTGATATTCTGGTCAACAATGCAGGGATTGCACTGCAAGTGCCTATTTTTGAAATGACTCTGGCTGACTTCCACCAACAAAATGCGGTGAACCTTGACGGCGTTTTTCTAGGTCTTAAGCATGCTATACCAATTATCGCGGCCACTGGCGGCGGATCGGTGATCAATGTTTCATCGGTTGCCGGGCTCAAGGCCGCGCCGGGCTTGTCTGCCTACGCGATGACTAAGGGTGGTGTACGCCTACTCAGCAAATCCGTCGCTCGCGAGTGTATCGAGCTGGGTAATGGCGTACGTGTAAACTCAATCCACCCAGGCATCATCGAAACTGCTATCTGGCAGAAAATGGGCGCTGCCACTGGTGAAAATCATACCGACGTCGAAGACATTGCCGCGGCAGCAGTACCCGGAGGGGTTCTTGGTCAAGCAGTGGATATCGCTAACGGTGTACTGTACTTGGCGTCCGATGAATCGCGCTACGTCAATGCCAGTGAATTGGTTGTGGATCATGGGTTTAGCGCATAAGGCGCCATCAAAGGACCAAATTTATTAGATAACCACTATTGATCATGTTAGTTTGCGCTCCTCTATATCTTTGTGCGAAGAAAACTCTTCGTGACATCGAAGCAACGGTGCGTGAAAACAAACCACTTACTCTAACTACCGACTAATGCTCTGGGGTTGTTTATGCAAATAGCCGTTCCATCGGAAACGCACGCTGACGAACGTCGTGTTGCGTTGATACCCGATGCCGTAAAAAAACTTGTACATGCTGGCTTCGAGGTCGTCATCGAATCAGGTGCTGGCCTTAAGGCGGGATTTGCTGATAGCGACTTCACTGTAGCTGGGGCAACCCTATCAGTTGATCGTGACGCATTATTGGGTAGTGCCGATATCTTATTGCGTGTCAGCAAGCCTGCGCTTGACGACATCAGCAAAATTAAGCGTGGCGCTATTCATATCAGCTATCTTGATCCCTACAACGAAGCCTCGCTGGTCGACGCCATGACCAGCCAGGGCGTGTCAGCGATTAGCATGGAGATGATTCCTCGTACGACTCGCGCCCAGAAGATGGATGCCTTGAGTTCTCAAGCGAACTTGGCAGGGTATGCCATGGTTATGCTGGCAGCCAGTAAACTCGACCGCATTCTGCCGATGATGATGACCCCTGCAGGCACATTAAGTCCTGCCCGCGTATTTGTTATCGGCGCGGGTGTTGCTGGCCTGCAGGCCATCGCAACGGCTAAACGTTTAGGTGCAAAGGTTGAAGCATTTGATACGCGTCCTGTCGTCGCCGAACAAGTTCAGTCGGTGGGCGCAAAATTCGTGCACATTGATTTGGGCGAAATGGGACAAACTGCAGACGGCTATGCCAAGGAACTCACCCCGGAACAACTTGAACTACAGCGACTCGGCATGAAGGATATTATTAGCCAGTCAGACATCGTCATCACCACCGCCCAGCTATTTGGTCGACGAGCACCACGCATTATAACCCGCGATATGGTCGAAGCCATGAAGCCTGGTGGCGTGATTGTCGATATGGCGGTTGAGTCAGGCGGTAACGTCGAAGGTTCTGTTGCTGGCGAGACGGTCAATATTAACGGTGTATCGATCATTGGCGTTGCTAACCTGCCATCAGAGGTTGCGCGCGACGCGAGCCAAATGTATTCGTCTAACCTGTTTAATTTAGTCAGCGAATACTGGGATACCGAAGCCAAGACCTTTAATCTTGATCTGGAAGACGACATTCTTAAGGGGTGTGTTATCACTCACGATGGTGAACTCGTCAATGCAGCCATCAAAAACTTAAGAAACTAACGGGGAACATCACATGGATATTGTATTTCTTACCTTTATTCTAATTCTGTCGATTTTTCTCGGCTTTGAACTTATCGCCAAGGTGCCAGCAACCTTGCATACGCCGTTAATGTCAGGTGCTAATGCGATATCAGGCATTACGCTGGCAGGGGCATTTATCTCTGCAGGTATTGCTAATTCTGAGATGGCAAATATTCTAGGTTGCATCGCCGTAGCGCTTGCAACAATTAATGTTGTCGGCGGCTACATGGTCACCGACCGTATGCTTGCGATGTTCAAGAGTAAGACAGGAGGCAAAAAATGACTATTGAGCTAATTGCTAATATGTCTTATATCGTTTCGGCGATTTTCTTTATCTATGGTTTGAAAATGCTCGGCTCTCCAGCCACGGCACGTAAGGGCAATATGCTGTCGTCAATCGGCATGTTGATTGCTGTTGTCGCCGGCCTAACAGATCAAGGTATTGTGTCGTTCCAATGGATCATCATAGGGTTGGTCATCGGTGCACTGGTGGGTGGCGTTGCCGCACGCATGGTGGAGATGACCTCAATGCCTGAGATGGTTGCCTTGTTCAACAGTTCCGGTGGCGCTGCGAGCCTGCTGGTCGGTTGGGCTGCGTTATACGGCACCAGCGCCAGCATTGACGCGAGCGCAATGGCGGGTCTGGCGGCGAAAGTGTCGTCTATCAGTGGCGCAGCGCCACAGGCTATTTCAGCGTTCACCGCCATAACCGTCATTCTTGCCATATTAATCGGTGGTATTACCGTCACGGGTAGCCTAATCGCCTATGGCAAACTCAGCGAGAAGATTGGCAGTGGTGCTATAGTCTTTACCGGCCAGCGTATTGTTAATAGCCTGCTGCTACTGGCATTGTTGGGCGCCAGTGTGATGCTTGTGTTAACGCCGGCACCAGATTCCATCTGGTTTTATACGGTGCTCGGTTTGTCTTTGCTGCTCGGTATTATGGTTGTGATTCCTATCGGCGGAGCGGACATGCCCGTGGTCATCTCCTTGCTCAACAGTTATTCGGGCATTGCTGCTTGCGCGGCTGGATTTGCGATCGGCAACAACATCCTCATCGTTGCAGGATCGTTAGTCGGCGCCAGCGGCATCATCCTGACAAACATCATGTGCAAAGCCATGAACCGCTCACTCACCAATGTGCTCTTTAGCGGCTTTAGTACGGTCAAGCAAGGCAAAGCTATTGAGGGCGAAGTCAAGCCTATATCCGTGCAAGACGCCTACTATATTCTGGAAGCTGCCAATAATGTTTGCTTTGTTCCGGGCTACGGTATGGCCGTCGCGCAAGCGCAGCATGTGGTCAAAGAACTCGGTGAGATTCTGGAAAAGAACGGCGCCGAAGTCACTTACGCCATCCACCCTGTCGCCGGTCGTATGCCCGGCCATATGAATGTGTTGTTAGCCGAGGCCGATGTGCCTTATGAGCAACTACTAGAAATGGACGAGATTAACCCGCGCATAGAAAATGTCGATGTCGCAATCGTCATTGGCGCTAATGACGTGGTTAATCCTAGCGCGCGTACTGACCCAGATAGTCCTATCTACGGCATGCCCATCATCAATGTCGATAAAGCGCGCACCGTGTTTGTTTTAAAACGATCTATGGCATCGGGCTTCTCCGGTGTCGATAATCCGCTGTTTTTTGGTGAAAACACGCGAATGTTGTTCGGTGACGCAAAAGCTTCGATTGGTGGTATTGTCTCTGAGTTTGGCTCTTAACAGGCCTACATTAATTGGCGGTTGTCACCCTCAGTGAAGAACGCTCATAACTGGCGGTAAATAAAAAAGGGGAGCTTAGCTCCCCTTTTTTATCGCAAAAATTCAGTTCAGAGATTTATCCGGCCGCCAGTCAACAGCGAGGTTGGCTTATGCCGATAAGACACTGAAAAACCAGCGCGACAGAAACTTATTTTTCAACCTCTTCGATAGCGACGGATTGTAAGGCGCCATCATTTAGCCTAATCTCGCAGTTGGTTACCAAGGCTCGCTAAAGGGAATAATCATGTCAAAAGGTATGGATTCAAAAAAGTCAGATAAAAAGAAACCTGAAAAATCGTTGAAGGAAAAACGCCAGGAAAAAAAGGAAAAGAAAACCACTCGGCGGGATTCCTAGAGGGCCAATCGAAACCATCGGGTAACCCCACCCCACCTTTTATAAGCCGACACCATTCTTAGCCCAGCTCACTGCATGATATGCTAGTGCGCACGCTGCGCTCTGGCTGCCCCGGATCGCCTTTAGCAACAATCACAGGGCAGCGACTCAACAACCCAGTCCGCTTTCGGCAGAAATGCGATTACTCAGGAACAAGCTATGCGCATAGCCATACTTTCAAGAAACAAAAACCTGTACTCAACTCGCCGCCTCATTGAGGCAGGCGTTGCTCGTGGTCATCAAGTGCGGGTTCTCGATCATCTCAAGTGCTTCATGGATATCACGTCCGAAAAACCGACGTTGCATTACAAAAATGAGGAGTTTGGCGCCTCCGACTTTGATGCGGTGATTCCACGAATTGGGGCCTCGGTCACGTCATTTGGTACAGCAGTGCTGCGCCAGTTTGAAATGATGGGCGTATACTGCATCAACGAGTCAGTAGGTATCTCCCGCTCACGCGATAAATTACGCTCCCTACAATTGTTGTCGCGCAAAAAGATCGGCATTCCCGTGACAGCCTATGCACATAACACCGAAAGTATTGATGGTTTGATTCGCGAAGTAGGTGGAGCGCCCGTGGTCATCAAGCTGCTTGAAGGCACCCAAGGCATCGGTGTTGTTTTGGCGGAAACTAAAAAGACAGCGAGCAGCATTATTGAGGCATTTATGGGGCTCAATGCAAATATTCTTGTACAAGAATTCATTAAGGAATCAAAAGGCTCTGATGTTCGTTGTTTTGTTGTGGGCGGTAAGGTGATTGCGGCTATGGAACGACGCGCAGCGCCTGGTGAATTCCGTTCAAACCTGCATCGTGGGGGTACGGCTCAATTAGTAAAACTGACAGCCGCCGAGCGTCGGACAGCTATAAAGGCTGCCAGCACTATGGGCCTGAACATGTGTGGTGTCGACATTTTGCGCTCTGATCGGGGTCCATTAATCATGGAGGTTAACTCATCGCCCGGACTCGAAGGCATTGAGGCAGCGACGCAGAAGGATGTGGCTGGCATGGTCTATGAGTTTATCGAAAAGAATGCCGGCCCCCACAAGAACAGGACTAAGGGCAAGGGCTAGCAGTTATTCATTGAGTCACAGGTCTCATGTATTATCTTTGTGCCAGAGCACAAAAATCATCAACGGCAGGTAAACAATGAGTGTGAAGATATACGGATAAACAGGTTCGATAGAATACAGTGCGGTTCCAACAAGCGGACCAATAGTAAAACCTAAGGGCCCGCACGAACTTGCCACACCGGCTACAGCACCCTGTTCTTCAGGTCCAACCGCTAGTGAGGCGCCTGCCATGAACCCCGGGCCAGCCAGTCCCATGCCAAGTCCAAGCAAAGCCATTGCACCCAGTAAGTAGGTGCGTGAGTCAGCTACGGCCATAATCAAAAACGCCAGGATTAACAATGGCATCGCCATGCGTAGCAGATTGAAGGGTCGTATATCCATGCGTTGCACCAGCACAGCCTGAGAGAACAGCGACGCCGCGGCCGACAACATCATACCCAAGCCAAAGGTGCGGGCTGTCTCAACCGCGGTTAACGAAAGAACATCCTGAAATCGAAACGCCATAGTTTGCTGAACAATGGCAAATCCCATAAACATCAATACGCCGACGATCATGAATGGCAGGATACGTGGGTCGGTGCGCCGCATTTTGACGGGTGTCCCTGTAAATACTTGCCGCGGTACGTCAGGCAGATAGATCAGCACAACAATGGCTGTTGCTAGCGTAATTCCAGCAGCGAACCATAACGGCGTTAAAAGCGAGAATACCGCCAGACCACCTCCTAGCGCTGGCCCAAGGATGGCACCGAGATTATTGGCGGCGCCTATGGCACCCATGCCCTTAGTCCGCGTCGCGACATCCGTAATATCAGCCATATACGCGCTCGACGCGGGCATCGTCGCAGACATCACCGAAGCATGCCCCATACGCGAGATGACGAGTGCGAAAAAGGCTATTGTTGGTGGCATTAAGCCCATTAGCGCCGACTTGAACACTGCGGCAAAGACTATGGTGCCAAGCGTGTAGCCGAACAGCCCGATCAGAATCACTCGCTTGCGTCCCCAGCGGTCACTCGCCCGTCCCCAGATCGGTGTACACATAAAGACCGTGATGGACGAGGCAGAAATAATGGCGCCAATCTGCAGAACACTGAGACCGATCTCACGCCCAAGCGGTGCAAGAATGGCAAACAAAACAGTCTGGCCCATACCTACAGCTATTAAGGAAAATAATAAGGTGCGCTTGGCAAAAACCAGCGGGAAGACTGGCGACTGGGTATCCATTAATATTGTCCAAGGTTTCTAGCGTCTTACGCATCTGCGCGTTGCGTCAGTGTGGCATTAGGTGGCGTTAGGTGTCTTTCGCAGACGGTGGTGGTCATACGTTGTTAAGCCTTAATTAGCCTAGCGTCAGCACGTTATCGATCCCCGGAATGCGATCGCTGGTATGGTGATTCACATAAATGACCGTTGTCCTTGACTGCTGGCAAACTCGGGTAATCAGCGCAAGCACCCTTTGCCGGTTCATATCGTCAAGACCTAGACAAGGTTCATCGAGAATCAACAAGGTTGGGTGTTTCACCATCGCCCGTGCGATCAACAATAATCGCTGGTCGCCAAAAGACAATGCCTGAAACGGCGCATTAGCACGACCCGCCATTCCCAACAAAGCTAACCAACGATTCGCTATTGCCAATTGGCTTGCCGACGCTGGCTGGTAAAGGCCAATGCTGTCAAAGAAGCCGGAGAGTACCACGTTCAAAATACTCACGCTGACCCGATATTCCCACTGCAACGCTGACGACACATAACCTATGTGTTGTTTAATTTCCCAGATACTCTCCCCCTGACCACGTTGATAGCCAAAAACAAAAATATCGTTGGTGTAACACTGCGGATGATCTCCAGTAATAAGATTCAACAGGCACGTCTTGCCGCTGCCATTGGGACCCGTCAACTGCCAATGCTGACCCGCATCAATACGCCAGTCGATGTTGTCAAATATAAGCTGTCCACCATAAGCAATGCGCCCCTTAGATATTTTGACGAGTGGCTGGTTGGGATCAAGCGGTAGTGGTCGAGTGATGTTTTGATTACCTGAATGCGGCTCAGGGTCGGGCGCAGGTACCTCAATATCCGTGGTTTGCATATGCAATAGTTGCGACAGCTGCGCCACGGCGGCAGTATCGCTGGCAGCGATTTTATGTCGTAGTTCGCCGTCGGCGATCAAGGCGAGATGGGACGCAAATGGTGGAATTTCTTCGAATCGATTCAGTATCAATACCATCGTGGTCCTTGTCACGCAGGTGTTCAGACAGTGGTTCAGTGTTTCTGTGGCAGCAACGTCAAGGCCCTCAAACGGCTCATCAAGAATCAATAACGACGGCTCACGGATCAATGCCCGCACCAGCATGAACTTGCGTGTCTCCCCCGTTGACAGTTGCCGAAAGCTACGATCAAGTAAACCCTCAAGACCGAACTGAACGAGCAGTTGAGCGCGTAACGATGTATCTGCGCAGACCTCGTCAAGCATTTCTCGCAGTGGCGTGCCTGCGAAAACCTTGTCGGTGATATCGCTATCGTCTTTGTCCCGTTCGTCACTGATAAGTTGAGCTTGCTGCTCCAGCGAAACAATGGCTACCCTGCCGGCCTCTGGCAGACCGGTGATATAGCCCCCCAGCCATTCACCCTCAGCATTCAACGCAGCACCTAGTGCAGACTTCCCCGAGCCGTTAGCACCGAGCACTACCCAGCAGTCACCAGGATTTATGCACCAATTGATATCGTGCAAAGAAAACGCCGAGCTGAACTTCACCGTGCACTGGTAAAGTGTTATCGGGCTCGGGATGGTTATAGCTGTCATCTATAGCAGCCTGTCATCTATGCCAATCGCTAGACAATCCTTTTCATAGCGCTCATATAGCCGCGCAGTGTCTGGCCGATTTTTTCAACGTCGTGAGCGCGTAGTTCCATGTTCACTTCAATCAAACGCTGGTTATCGACGTTGGCGTCTTTCAATACTAATCCCTTACCAATGACGTCTACGTCTATCTTTGTCATAAACTCAGTCAATAATGGCAGGCACGCGTGGTTATAAAGGTAACAACCGTATTCAGCGGTATCTGAGATGGTGCTATTCATCTCGTACAGCTTCTTACGAGCTATTGTATTAGCGATCAGCGGGGTTTCATGCAGCGACTCATAATAGGCTGACTCAGCCTTGATACCCGCTGCCGTCATAGTTTCATAAGCGAGTTCTACACCGGCTTTCACCATGGCGACCATCAATATGCCATGATCGAAGTATTCCTGTTCGCCAATCGCATCACCGGTATTAACGGCATTTTCAAATGCCGTCTCACCGGTCTCTTTGCGCCAACCTAACAGTTTGACATCGTCATTCGCCCAGTCTTCCATCATACCTGCCGAAAAAGCACCACTCATGATGTCATCCATATGCCTGCGGTATAAGGGTTGCATGATGACCTTGAGCTCAGCTGCCAGATCAAATGCTCGAATCTTTGCAGGATTTGACAGACGGTCTAACATATTCGTCACGCCACCATATTTAAGCGCTTCGGTAACGGTCTCCCAGCCATACTGGACGAGTTTTGAGGCGTAACCCGGATCGATACCCTTGTCGACCATCTTATCGAAACACAACAATGAACCGGTCTGTAGCATGCCACATAGAATGGTTTGTTCGCCCATCAAATCAGACTTCACTTCGGCGATAAAAGACGACATCAATACACCTGCCTTATGCCCGCCGGTTCCCGCTGCGTAAGCCTTGGCTATCGCCAGGCCGTGGCCATGCGGGTCGTTCTGGGCGTGCACGGCAATTAGCGTCGGCACGCCGAAGCCACGCTTGTACTCTTCGCGCACCTCTGTTCCCGGGCACTTTGGAGCGACCATGATGACGGTGATGTCCTCACGCACCTGCATACCTTCTTCAACAATATTGAAACCATGAGAATACGCCAAACAGGCATCTTTCTTCATCAGTGGCACAACCTCAGCGACAACGCTGCTATGCTGTTTATCTGGGGTCAGATTGAGGACCAGGTCAGCCGTAGGGATCAGTTGAGTGTAGGTCCCTACTGTGAACCCATTGTCGGTAGCGTTTTTCCATGATGCTCGTTGTTCGGTGATAGCCGACTCACGCAGCGTGTAGGAAACATCGAGGCCGCTATCACGCAGATTCAAGCCTTGGTTAAGACCTTGTGAACCGCAACCGATAATCACAAGCTTCTTACCCTTAAGTACACTGACGCCGTCACTAAAAGCGGCGGGATCCATAAATTCGCACTGACCCAACTGCGCCAATTGCTCGCGCAACGACAGTGTATTGAAGTAATTTGCCATGATAAGGCCATCCTGTGTCAATTGAAGAAGGCTGCAGTGTGTTGTCGATCGTCAACCACGCAGTGGATACCAAGTACCCGAGATAATGTGCCAGCACTTTAGAGGAAAATTGGTCTTGCGTAAAATGATGATAGCGGGACATCACGTTGTTTACAGTGGTACATGACATAAACGAGGAATATCATCCAGTCAGCCGTAGGCCTTGATCTTTACGGCCAATCTCACCAGTATGGGGCACTGATTTAGCGGTGAGTTTCTGTCCGCAGCAAAACAATCTTGCCATGTCAGTAGAATCAGTTCATTGGAACCATAAGGAGTAACCGTATGTTCAGTCATATCATGATCGGCGCTAACGATATTGAAGCGTCGAAACGCTTTTACGATGCGACATTAGGCGCGCTGGGCCAGAAGCCTGGCAACATTGACCCTAACGGTCGATGCTTTTACGTGACTAAAGAGGGTGTTTTCGCACTCACCAAACCCATCAATGGCGAGCCAGCGGGTCACGGCAATGGCGGTACCATTGGTTTTGCCGCTGCAAGTGCAGAAGAGGCAGACAAATGGCATGCAGCTGGCCTAGCAAACGGTGGTACCGCTTGTGAGGAACCACCGGGTGTGCGTGATGGCGGCGGCGGTCAACTTTACCTTGCTTACTTGCTTGACCCAGCGGGTGTGAAAGTATGTGCCCTACATCGTATGGGGTAACGCTGTCCCATGCGTTACTTTACAAAAGATTTTTTAAAACTTTTATAAGGTCTTTGGTGTTATCGACGCCAGCGTCTCGAGCGCTGGTGTTCCCCCATACCGCTAACTCGGGCTAATCACTTATCGCTGTCTGATAAGTGGCCCCTTTTGTCATAGGATGGATCTTTGGACAACAATAACCAGACAACGCCTTCGACAGCAGCCCAACTCAGAACCCAGCAAAACGCTCACAAAGCTTATCAAAGTAAGGCGTATCGTTACTATGCCCTTGCGGTGCTGACGCTGGTCTATATCTTCAACTTTGTTGATCGCCAAGTCATTGTTATCCTCTCTGAATACATCATAGAAGACCTTGACCTGAGCCTTGCTCAGTACGGCATGCTTTCTGGCATTGCTTTTGCCGCGATCTATTGCGTCTTCGGTATTCCTATTGCGCGTATCGCTGACGGTGGTAATCGCCGAAATGTAATTGCCGTATCGCTGGCAATTTGGAGTTTCTTCACCGCAGTTTGCGGTACCGTGCAAAACTTCTGGCAATTGTTCGCAGCACGCTTTGGTGTCGGCATTGGCGAGGCAGGTGGCAGTCCGCCTGCACACTCGATGATTTCCGATATCTTTCCATTAAAGGAACGCGCGACGGCGCTGTCGATCTACTCGCTGGGTGTTTACGGCGGTATCTTGATCGGTTATGTGGGTGGTGCATATTTAGTGCAGTGGTTTGACTGGCGAGTCGCCTTCATTGTTGTTGGCGCGCCGGGTATCTTCTTGGCGGTATTGCTCAGATTGACGGTCAAGGAACCACCAAGGGGATTTTCAGACACCCGCGTGACAAACGTGGTTGAAACCTCATTTAAAGATGTGCTGGGCTTGCTATGGTCTCGTAAAGCCTTTCGTCACCTCTCTTTTGCCTGCGCGCTGCACGCTTTCGTGACTTATGGCGTCGGCAATTTCATGGTTATTTTTCTTAGCCGCGTGCACGACATGCCCAACCTCGAAATCGGTAAAATGTACGGCATAGTGGCAGGTATTGGCGGCTTAGCCGGAACCTTCGCCGGTGGCTGGTTGTCCGACAAGTTAGCCGCCCGCAACGATGACCAGAACTGGTACATATGGGTCGCCATGTTCTCAACGCTAGCCGCTATCCCGTTTGCGCTGACGACATTTCTGGTCATGGATACGGGCACCACAGCGACCTTGTCGTGGCTATTACCGGTGTTTTTTGGCGGCTTTTATCTTGCGCCATGCATCGCCATGACACACGGCATGGTGGGGCTACGCATGCGCGCACTAGCCTCTGCCGTATTGTTTTTTATGCTGAATCTCATCGGCTTGGGACTCGGACCAATATTGACTGGCTTCGTGGCTGACCTGCTGGTTCCGGAATACGGCACTGACGGCATTCGCTATGCGATGAGCCTCACGGTGTTGGTCAATCTATGGTGTGCATTCCACTATTATATGTGCTCAAAAACGTTGAAACAGAGTCTGCGTGATGCGCCTGACTAGGCTCTAAGGTTATACTTCAGGCTACTAAACAATGTGGCCTGAACAACACTCAGGTAGAGAGTTGCCCGCGCCGCGCTCGCAAATGTTAGCGCGCGGTGATATCTATTTGAGTTATGGGTGGCTCAAGTCCCTCGCTGTAATGCACAACCCCATGCGAGTCGATTATCACCCCGTCAAAGCCATCAAGATTATTGATAAGCGCCAAACCGCTGTCGATACCAAGCACGAATACGGTCGTTGAGAGTGGGTCGGTGTCGAAGCCATTTGGACCGATAACACTCACACTCGCAATGCCACTGCTTGACTGACCCGTTTTGGGATTCAATATGTGATGGATTCGCTCATCGGTTTGATCGTCAAAAAAGAACCGCTCGTAATCCCCCGAGGTAGATATCGCTGTATTGGTCAAGGGCACTACGATCGCTACGCCATCGCCAGGTCGACCACGCGGATTTTTGATACCGACCAGCCATGGCTTACCTCGTTTGTCGCCCAGTACCCGGCTGTCACCACCAGCGCTTATGCTCGCCGATGTAATTCCCAAATCTGCCAATATAGCTATACCGCGATCCACCGCATACCCTTTGGCGATACCACCCAAACCAATTTGTAACTGCGGATGCGCAAACGCCACCTGATAAGTCACTTTATCTAGATGAATCTGGTGATAGCCAATGGCTGACAATAACTGTTTCCTGAGCCCGAGTGCGGGTTGTTGCTTGAGACGATAATCGTAGTGTTTACCAACGCTGGCATAACTTATGTCGAAAGCACCCTGACTTAAGCCACTGTAGTACAGTGATTTATCTAAAATTGTAAGCAGCTCTGGCGTAATATCAACATTGCCCGTGGCGGCATCACGATTAACCTTGGATACCAGACTGGCAGGATTGTAAGTACTCAAGGTCGCATCAATGCGCCGCATCTCTCCCATAACGAGCGCAATCGCTCGTTTCGCCGTTGTGTTATCGTCTGACCAAAGCGTGAGACTGACTGACGTGCCCATTATGGCTTGCTCGTCGTGATACCAATCAGCTTGGGCAGGACTCACCATGCCGCCGATTAAGCACACGAGAATCAGCCTAGCAATACACTCTTTACGAGAATTCCAATCATCTCTATCGGGTACATCACATGCCCGATGCACTACATTTCTTTGCGTTTTCTGATGACCTAATAGGTTACTTTTCATGTCAAATAGTCCGGTTAACTATCGCCTCGAATGCAATCCAACGGTCGATATCAGCACCTATGCCGTTCACCGGGAACTGCCCCTGATAAAGCCCCTGCTCGCCATGTAGTGCCATGTAATTTAGCACCACAAGATCAACAAGGCCGTTGACATTATTTGCCGCTGGGCTCGATACTGTTTCAACATCACCACTACCGCGCATCCAGCCAAGCTGCTGGTGCATGAAAATATCGGTATTCGGTGACTGGTAAAGTGCGGGGCGACCCGCTGGGTTATAAACTAAAAAGAACGAAGCTGCGGTTTGCTGGTTATCGCCTGTCCAAACCCCCTTACCTATCATCGGATCAATCGAGCCATTGCTAAACACTGAGCCATCACTGCATACATAAATCATCAGTGGCTTACCCATTAGTGCTGCATATTGCAAACAAGCGCCAATGCAGCGTCCAGCCCGTAAGTCGCGCTCTTCACCGGTCCGACGATCGCCCGTGTGATAATCATAACCGCCTAGTGTAATAGTACCCGCGCCCACATAACCATCAATCACTAACTTCATAATTGAGGCGGTCTTGCGGAACTCACGACCGTCGGTGTTATTACTGTTAAATTCAACTTCCGAAAAAATACCGTTTGGGCCAACGATCACCCCATTATTTGCCGCACTCGTTGGATCGAGAACACCCGGCCCGGCGCCGAAGCGCTCAGCAAGATCCGCGCTCTGAGCATAATTGCACAACAGATCACTTTTTATCTGCGCATCTGCAGATAACCCACTGGAAACATTCTGCAACTTTAACTGGCTAATTCGATAGATCGTTTCCATCAGCCGCACATTATCTGTTTCACCTAACGACCCACCAAGCAAACCCCCTAGATCAATCAACCCCGTAGCGTCACTTGGGCGGTCAACTTTAGTAGGACGAATAGCCGGATCTAACATGCCTGCGGGGGCCATAGAATTGCCACCAGAATCACTGGTACGCGAACCAATTAAAGACAGTAGCTCGCCTCGAGCACCCGCGCCATCCGCCCCTGCTCTGCTTATGCCATACATCGGATTATGCGGGTTATTAGCAGTATCATTCTGTGAACGTGCGGGAATAACGGCACCGTTGGTGTTGCCACTGGCTGCTGCAGCGCGCTCTACAATGCCACGCAACATGGCACTGTCACTATGAAATGCCAGCCCCACTGAGGTATCTACAAAGTCATTGGTACCTGTCACCGGATTAACCATGGATGGAATCATATCACCAGGCAAACCTTGCTTGGAGTAACCTGCCGTTGACAGAAAATCGAACTGCCCACCACGCTGCCCTACCAACACGTTAGATCCGGCAATATTTGCACCGCCTGCCAAGTCAATGCAGATAAAAGGAATCTTATTATTTCCCTGTGGGCCTGTGGCGCAACCCATAGGTGGCGTGATTGACAGGCCGCTGGCAGATTGACTCAGCAGACTCAAAGCCGGACCACCCATAACACTCGCCATGCCTGTCATAAAGCCCTGGGAGATAAACTCTCGGCGGGTACGCGGCTTGGCGTGGCTAGAATGGCGTAGCGGCTGGCCTGATGGAACATAAAGTGACTTCATGATTGTCTCTCTTTTTCTAAGATCGCGTTCGAACGCCTATGAGATAAGCCGTAGCTGCCATCACGGTTTTTGCATGCCTGTAACCGCATCATTGAACGAGCATCACGGCGCTAGCAAAAGCCGCCGCACAATTGGCCATGACGATTGCTTGCGTGTCAGCACTACCATTAGCAAGGAGTTCATCTGTAAGCTGATTCAGCAGCACGGTCATCGCTGCCGCCTCGGGTTGGGTCGCAAGTGTTGCCGGCGCCGACGTGATAGACAGCTGGCTGACTAAGGCCTCATTAATGAGCTTGCGACCACTCGTATCAAACGCACCAGCGGGCGCTTGGCTAAAGTCAAATCCAGGGAATAGCTGCTGACGTAACGACGGATCAATCACGAGTTGTTGACAATACGCCACGGTTAACTGAGTGATGGCCATCTGATGCGCAGTGACAAAACCACTGGGTCCCTCAGCAATAGGTAGCTGTTGTTGCAAACTCTGGTAGCTGTCGAACAAATTAGCAGCGGGAACCCGAGTTAGACTAGACAGGCTTGCGTCAATTTCACTGAAGTGTCTTACGCCAATTTGCGACTGAGCGGGAAGATCTGCGGCCACGGGCGTTGGCGCCACAGCAACGTTAGGCCGTGCAAAGCGGCGGCCGCCAATTTGATCAAAACTGAGATAAAACTCATCCAGTCCAGGCCCTTTTTCCTGTGCGATTAAGGTGCCGAAACTGGACAGCATTGATGGGCTACCCGGCTGACTGACGGGCCAACTACCTGACAGTCTCGCGTAGGCTTGACCGGTAGTCGCTTCACTACCATTAACGCCTATGCGTAAGCCCGCTAGCGGAACATCGGCAGGCGTGTTGCCGGCTGTATTGTCGCTAGATGCAAGGCTAATTAACTCTGGCGCAGAGAATAAATAGCTGTAGTTATCGAACTGTGTTACCTGGAACTTTACGTAAAGACCAGGTTGTTGAACGAGGTTCGCCTCGCTGAGAGCAAACAACAAAAAGAATTTTTGACCAACACCTGCTTGATAGTTTGTTTCTACATGGCTTTGGTTTAGCGCGCGATTATGAATTGCCACAAAGCGAATAATACCTAGCCACGGATGATTACCTGATACTTCATCGCCTAGCATCAGTGCAAAACCGTCATTCCAGTTTTCGATCCCTGCGCCCTCTACGGGATCCACGATATCAACGAGTTGGCCGTTAACAAAAATTTGGCGACCATTAACAGGATCAAAAGTAACAACGACATGTTGCAAAGTAGCCTGCAGTAATTCATCAGCATTTGGCGTTGACAGCGCTGGAAGGCCGTTAACATCGGTCGATATTGAGCGGTTCAAGAAGTCATAGTTATACAACGACTGACCAAGGGTAAAGTTACGCTCGAAGTCGCCACCAGAGTAACTAATGATACGACTGACATCGTCTTGCGTGACATTGCCAGGCGCTACCCAAGCCTCAATACTGTATTCACCGGTTGCTGTAATCAAATCAAAGAGCTTACCGCTATCGCGCGTCAAGCCCTGCGCCCTAGCACCGTTAAAGCGAATACCCCACGCGCTCTCCCAGCTGAAGTTTCCTGTCAGATTTAGATCTAGCGCGGGATTAATGCCACTGGTATCAAATGCGGTCGCGCCCTGCCCGGCTTTAAAAGTGTATTCAGCGATAACGTTTTCTTCGATCCGTCCACCGCTGCTGGCTACTATGCCATCACGGGTCAATATCAGCGCGCCACTAACTAATTGGTCGTCACCGACTGTTTGCAACTCGCTACGCGCTGCCAAATCAACTATAGCCGACTCCATATCGTTAGCGTCGCTGGCACAATCACTCCAGCAATTGTGTGACTCATTTCGAAGCCGTAAAACAAGGCGCGATTGCCCAGGGTTATCCAGATCGATTTTGCTTTGCGCGGCTGCATAAGCTGTTAGCAAATCACTGCTTGCAAAGTACGGTTGCTGCGGTGTCGCTGCATCTTCGCTATGACAGCGAGTGCAGTACCGGCTTTCATCAATACGTAATAGTGGCTGCCAAAGTAGTGTCGAAAAATCACTACTATCGGCATCAAAAGTACGACTGCTGCCAACGCTATTGAAATCTGGCGGGGCTAAAGACACGACTTGCGCGCTACCACTCGCTATGCCTGCCCAGGCTTGAATATAGCTATTGATTATGTCGCCACAGGCACTATCACTTGCTAACCAACAGTTATGACCTCCTGCCACTTTAATCACCAGTCGAGACGACTGCGATGAACCCAAATCAACCAGTCTATTGGCACTCGCATACGCTTGATTAATGTCATCCGTACGCACAAAATCGCCGGTACCACTGCCGCCTTGCTGATGACAGCCGCCACAGCGATCGATCCCAGCCAAGTTATCCCAAATATTCAGCTTGAACTGCTGCACGTCTGTCGTGGTTGGCGCGGGTCCTGAGTATGTGAGTTCGCGAGCCGAGTCATTGCCCGCAACAGGGGTCAAGTTAAGTTTCGTTTCACTACGCTCACCACTACCACCACTACAGCCTACTAACCCGATGAGAGCAAAGATAATCAATAAGCGCATCAGTTCAACCCCGCTGAGCAATATTCAGCCGTGGCGGCAAAAACTGGCTTGAGACGATAGCCCCCGTCTTGGAAGGTACGTGTGACTTGAGCCACCTCCGCCCGGTCGGCAGCATCAGCCGGCGCACGCAGGCATACCGTTTTAAATACTTTCTCGACCTGGCACTGGGCAAACGCCTCACTGCCAGCCAACTCACGACCCATGCTACTGGCCCCCTGACCAGTGCCCGGCAGCTCAGCTGCCCAACCTAGTCTCTGATTCGGCCCCTCGCGCCAGTAGTTGGCCCATTGATCATCTGGCGTGCGGTACCCCAACGGAAAATTATCAGCATTTATATGGTACTTGGCTTGTACCAAGCCCGCGGTGTAAACCAATTGCCCTTGCTCGGGATTATCTGCGTAGTCGTAATCGTAGTAGGCAAACGCCTGCGACAAAGGATCCATGCCTGTATGGCAGCCAACACAGCCGTTGTTAAACAGTCGACTATCGCCGCCAGGACTGCGCGATATATCCTGACGGATACGATCTGGAACACCCGTGATGTCTTCTAATTGCTCTAGATCTACACACAGATGATTCATTAACGTGAAACGCAACATCGCGCGGTTGGTGCCGTCGATAAAGAAAGCTTGAGCTGCCGAACGACTCGTCAAAACCCCCGCAGTCGCCGTTGAGGGCAAACCATTGAGGCTCGACTGGGTTTGCAACGCTAGTGAGCTAAGGCTAATTCCATTGGCTTCCAACGCAACATAGTGCTCGTTACCGGTGCGCGAGTATGCAGGCAACTCAGCGGCGTTACTGACATATAGAATATCGTCCCAGAGTAGCCGACGAAGATCTAGGTCATCTCTTACTACGCCAATAAAGGTTGCGACATAGTCGTCTAGCGGCACGAAAGGTGTTTGTTCGCGATTGGTCCAAGGCGCCGCGAGTGTTTTTAATGTCACGCCATAAAATTCCTCTGACGCCATTGCAATGTCGGCAGCAGCACTAATATTGTTGGCGGCCACAAGCTCTGTCATGCGACTCAATACGGACGTGGTCCCCAACTCAGCAGAAGGTACAGGGGGTACGCCCGCAATGCGATCGTAGATAAATTTTGCTCTTTCCTGAGGACCGGCCAACGCGCTCGCACAAATCAAGGCAAGCCCCATTAAAAGCAAAGTTTGCCGACCAAGGCGCAATTGCCTGACGCGGCGTAATTGTTGAATTCTCAGCTGAAATCTCACCGGATTGCCTCTTGGGCCACTGACCCTTGGATAACTCAGGGCTTTGTTTTAGAAGCAAAGACGCTGCAGCTCGATCTATTTTTAAATTTTTGTCGAGAAAGATGAACTCAATCACACTTACAGCGGAACCGGGTTCCGGGAATGGTATCAAACGCGAATCATTGCTTAAAATTTAGACAAACAAGATCAGCTGATGAGATGGATCTAAGACAACGTTTTACAAGAAATTCCCAGGGGATGGCCCAGTAAGGTCGAAACAGATCAACTTGATCCGATCTGCTCATCACCAGTGGCCATTTATGATTACATTCATTGGCCTAATATTGGGTATTCTGTTGGGTGGATCAGATTGGTAATACAACATTAGCGGAGTACCCCATGAGTGAAGCCAGAGACACCAACACCACGCCCCAAGCTGGCCCCTACGATATTCCACTTGATCAATACGACATGCTCCGCTCCGACATGTTCGAGAACGACCGACACGTAGGGTTTTTCGAACGACTACGCAAAGAGGACCCCGTTCATTTACAACAGGACCACGAACTCGTTGGCAGTTTCTGGAATGTCACGCGTTACAAAGACATTATGGAAGTCGATACTAATCATGATATCTACTCGTCTAATGGCTCAATATCTGCTGCTGACCCGGATGTAGATTTCACTTTACCCATGTTTATTGCCATGGACCCACCGAAACACGACCAGCAGCGCAAGGATGTTAGCCCTGTTGTGGCGCCAACAAACCTGGCGAAGATGGAAGATGAGATTCGTAACCGGGTCGTTACAATCTTGGATGGGTTACCCCGCAATGAAGAATTTAACTGGGTTGACCACGTATCCATAGAGCTGACGACGCAAATGCTGGCGACGCTCTTTGACTTCCCATTCGAGGATCGCAGCAAGCTGACCCGTTGGTCTGACGTCGCCACCGCTGACATTGAGGTGGGTGATATCGTTGACTCCGTAGAACAGCAGCGGACTGAATTGGGAGAATGTTTGGGCTATTTCACCGAACTGTGGAATCAGCGAGTCAACGAGCCGCCTCGCGGTGACTTGATATCCATGCTGGCCCACGGCGCGTCAACCCGCAATATGGACCCGATGGAATACCTCGGCAACTTGATCTTACTAATCGTCGGTGGTAACGACACAACCCGTAATTCCATCACCGGCGGCGTCTGGTTCCTTAACAACAATCCTGCGGAATACCAGAAGTTGCGAGATAACCCGGACCTGATCTCTAACATGGTGCCCGAGATCATTCGCTACCAGACGCCCTTGCCCTACATGCGTCGTACTGCATTGCAAGACGCGATTCTTGGCGGCAAGCAAATCAAGGCCGGCGATAAACTACTGATGTGGTATGTCTCTGGTAACCGTGACAGTGATGTCATTGAGCGAGCGGATGAATTCCTCATTGATCGCGCCAAGGCCCGTCAGCACCTGTCGTTTGGCTTTGGTATCCATCGCTGCATGGGCAATCGATTGGCAGAGATGCAATTGAAAATCCTCTGGGAAGAGATCACTAAACGCTTTAAAACTGTCGAAACTGTTGGCGAGCCGGTCTGGGTTAAGTCTTCATTCGTGAAAGGTTATACCGAATTACCGGTTATTCTGCGCGACAAGTAAGAGCTCTGTATTGCCGCAGATTGAATAGCAGACGATTTACTCATCTGTACTGAAGACGTCATTATGACCTGTCAGGGCACTATCGTTTAAAACTGCAGCGTTAGGCTGACGACACTTTTTTTTGTTAGGTTGGCGCGTGCATTTAAGCAAAAAAACTGGCTGAAACACCTACACTAGGTTGTAGACGTCAATTCACTTGGACTTTTGACGCCTATTTGATGTCGACTGAATAATAATCGATAAGTACGTTTTTTTGTACATTCCAATTCACAATCACGAGTTGGGATTCCGGCGATTGATGCGATAGTAGTCTCTCACCCTTATAAGACACAGCACTGACAGAGTCCGTTAGATCAAACTGGCGCTCTATGCCAGTACGATTGTTGACGAAAACCGGCAACCCGGTTTCACGAGATCGTTTCTCCCATGTGTTTTCTGGTCCGTACTCACCCGGCGCCCAACTGGCACTAGAGAGAATCAGTTCAGCACCCTGGCGTTGCAAGCTTTTAGCATGAGTGGGAGGCCATGCGTCAGCGCAGATCAATAAGCCCACGTCATAGCCATCTACGTTGACGACGAGTGGCTTTATCCCTGCGGTTGACCAACTTTCAGCAACAGGGATGATGTTGATTTTGCGGTGTCGCCCGATAATCGTACCAGCCTTGTCAATCACGAACATCGTGTTGAAAAGCTTGTCATCTCCGGTATCGGTATCAATACGCTCTAGGTGGCTCAAAAATACGGTAACCTCGTGTTTTTTTGCGAGCGCTTGCACTCTCCGAACATGCTTGTCAGGGCCTTTCGCAATCCAACCTGTACCAATTTTAACATCAAAGCGATAGCCTGTAAGAGAAAGCTCTGGTGTCATTACCCAGTCTGCATTATTTTCAACCGCCAACTCAATGCCCTTTCCGATCAGAGAGGCGTTGTACTCAACGTCTGCATATCGAAGGTTCAAGTGAAGCATAGCTATTGTTAGCTTGCTTTCGTCGCTACCCGCCAACGCGGGTCTGGAATAACCTGATCCATCGGCCCAAGCATGCGACGCAAACAATATGCACAAAAGAAGTTTAGTCAAACAACTGAACATGACTATTTGCCTATTAAGATGAGCTTGCCAGACTTCGGATCGCGATAAACCTGCCCTACTGATTCGTAGCCCTTGCCGCCACTTTCACCTTGAGTTGGGAGTTGAGGCAGTTCTCGCCCCTTCTCCACAACCTGTTCATTAGGATTCTGCTGTTCGAAATGCGCGTCAACCTGCTTACTCATACCTATAAGCGCCGCTATTAAGCCGCACGCGAAGACAAGCATGAGATCTAGCAGGTTGGCAAGTGGGGCCAAAGGCTCTTCATCTTGTTGGTCAAAACGATTACTGTGCCATTTCCGTGCCCGGCGGACTCTTATAGTCACTCATCCACCTCATTTGCTTCCATCAAATTAAGTGTTTGCTCGTACCAACGACGACGTAGACGACCAGCTACAAAACCGATAATACCCACGAGCAAGCCCAACACGGTCGTGTCAAATGCGACACTCATAGCGGTCGTTAGAATACTTAGCTCACCCTCACCAAGCGCCGCTAATCCTGGCCCAAGAGGGATTAAGGTTCCCATCAAACCCAGCATGGGCGCAATGCGCGTTAGAAAGTCAGTGCGTTCAATTCGCATTGCCGCGAGTGTCTCAAAATCATGAATATTTCCAGTCTTTTCCCAGCGTTTCAGCCCGATTAAACGTTCCGTCAATAGGGTCCCCACCTCGATGATGGCCCAAGCGGTGAATAACAACAGCAACCAAATGACTGGCTGTAGTAAGTAGCTAACAATTGCGTGCATAACGCCAAATAAGGAACCGTCAAACATAATCTATCTATTTCACTTTTCATTTAAGGGCGCGCGAGCGCCACGAATAATACCGAGAATGACCAGCAGCGTGAGTAACGCCAATAGCCATCGGTAATCCACACTGAGTCGGTTCTGTTGGCTTTGTTGCTGGTGAGCGATCTCTGTGCCTTGATCGATCTGTTGATCCAGCTCGGCTGAATTCAACTCTGAAATCGTTGAAGCGGTATTCACCAATTGAGGCTTTATTCGAGCGGCATTGAGCAGCGTTTGCACCGCCATAAATTGTTCATCACTGACATAGTCCTTGATAAAGACAAATATTGGGCTATCCGGCGAGGTATGTCCGCTGCCTGGCAAACCATGTTCAATAATGAGCTCCGCAAACTGTTGCGAAAGTTGCTCCAGAGTCGCTTGATCAGCATCCCAAAATGCTTTTTGGGCAGCAACCAGCATCACGGCGAGCATGTTACTTTTAACGTGTACGTTGTGATTTTCCTCCAAGAATGCGTCAAGCCCAATACCGTGTCGATCGTCGATATAAACAGCCTTGACTTCATCCCAAACCCAACTCTTCACGACGTCTGGGTTTGTTACCTGCCACCCCCAAAGATATTCAAAAAACTCACTACCCATGGTGCGCGCTCCGGCATAACCCTCATCCATCAAAGGCTCCAACCATTGCGGGTTGAGAAAGCGTCCCCGCAACTCAGACAAAAGTGCAACGCTTAAAGGCTGGATACTGGTATTGGTATTGTCTTCGTGGTTAAGAATGAAATTGTTTGGTACCACGCCCTTAATCGTTTCAACAGCCAAACTCAAGCCGCCAAGATAATCAAAGGTGTCGTTATTATCGAGCAGGCCGTAGAGATTGCTTGAGCGCCCCAGATAAGTATTGCCGACGTTGTTCAAACGTTGAGTGAAAGCAGCTTGTTGCGACTCACCTTGAATGTTTATTCCGTAAGCATGCCCCATGCGACGGATGTATACTTTAGCAATATCGGCACGATCATCCCAACTACCGGAGCGCTCTACTAAACGGTTGACGCCTGCACCGTATGTACCTGGTGCATCACCAAATAGCCGGTAAGTTGAAGTGCGTCCAGCGGCTTGGGCAGATCGGCCTTGTCGCATTGCTGACCGAGTGTCCCTGATCCATTGAGCAGCAACGTGATTTATGGCTATTGACTCGCCACCTGGATTTTGTTTTTTCCCTAAAGGGCTTAGTGCTGAGTTAAGTGCTAACGACAATGCTGGATGGTCTTGCCGAATGATGCTAGATGACGCATCTAGTGCCATTAAGACCGCTTGCTCTAACCAGATAATGTGTCCGCCATAGAGATCTCGAAACAAGCCCGAAGTCGTGTATAGCGTGTCACGGCGAATGCGAGGCTTATCGTTTTCAACCATGTCAACGATGTCTAAGCGTTCTAAGCGCTTAACAATGCCGCGACTACTCCACACGGGTTTTATCCCGAGCATATCTAACCCAAAAGCAATCATCGCGCCTTCGTCTCTGACCACATCGGACGCCCATAGCACAATCGCATCAGTTTCATCAGACGTCGTCGTCGCGCGTGCTTGTACGGCAAGATCGACGCCGACTTGGTAGCCAAGTCTTGTAGGAATAAGACTGCCGTCTAACGCATAAAAATTACGCCCGGTCGGTAAAACTTCCGGTGTACGAATAGGGTCGTTGCCTTTGCCGGGTTTGATATAGCGCCCAGCTAGTGCAGCTTCAAGGGCTTCAATCTCAGCACGTGGAGAAGCGCTGAGTCTGGCTCGCCAGAGCTCCCTTTTCTCATCAAGCTCATCAGCTGTTTGACCCTGTGACATTGACGCAAGCATTGTGTCAATGGCTTCATCGGACCAGTCTTGCCCAAAACTATGCAGCCCCAACGGCATAAAGTCTTCTTGTAGCTTTGTTAGGTAGTGGCCCACCTCGTGCACCAACAACCCGTCATCGACTTGGTCATAAGCTTTAACGCCACGAATCTCTAGCTCACCCCGCATGCTGACGTTAAGCTCATCGGCCAGCTTTAGGTCATCGACTAGTTCCTTAATAGCAACAATCGCCCGGTGACGCATCGCGCCCGCCGACTCGGGCGCAGCTTCGTAGGTTTCAATCAACTGACGTAATTCGAGCAATCGATCGTAGAGCGCGGTACTTTCTAGCGGTGGTGTTAGGTGGTCAACCATCACAGCTAAGCCGCGACGTTTTGCTTGAATACCCTCACCCACGCCGTCTACGATATAAGGGTAGATGCTCGGCAGGTCATCAATTAGCGCAACGGGGTAATCAACGTCACCCATACCTACCCGATGGCGGGGTAAAAACTCATAAGTAGAGTGCCGTCCCAAATGAACTAGCGCATCAGCAGCGAACGAGTGTCGTAGCCATTGATAAAACGCTAAGTACTGGTGCGTTGGTGGAAACGACAAATTAGCGTGCAAGATCTCTTCGTTTAGTTCCCAACCACGTGGCGGTTGTGGTCCGACAAATATATGGCCAAACTGCACGCCGGGTATTAGCAGCTGGTTATTATGCACCATTACGTTGCCCGGTGCTTTGCCCCACCCCCGAATTCCTTCAACACCAGTGCGGGTGATCGCGGTCACCAACGCCCGAGCGGCAAGCCAATCAATTTCTTTTACCTCTTCCGAGCCCTGAGTGGTTGTGTCGTAGATTCCTTCAAGTTGACTCAATAAATTCAGCACACGATCACGTGCCTTATGATTGGCGCCTTCCATGGCGTTTTTCAAATCTTCTATCACGCGCTTGACGAGCCTTTGAGCAATCTCCGGGTCGTCAAATTTCGCCGCAATTGGCAACATAACATTGAGATAACCCAGCGGACCGTTTTCCATCTCGTCTTGGATAACAGCAGGCAATTGATCAAACCATTGTTGATACTCGGCTGCCGAGACTTTTTCGACCTTTGTCGCCATGTCTCTGAGTGCACCGCGGTTCTCAGGTAAGTTTACGCCGCGATCCTGCAGGATATCGAGCAATGCTTCGCGCGACGCTGGTAGCTCACCCGTGTTGTAGCCAAGGCTTTTCAGGTGCCGCAGTATCTCTAGTAGCGACTCAGGCACATTGAGATTGTCAGCACCAATATTGTGCCTGCCAGGGGGATGATTGTAATAAATTATCGCAACCCGTTTATCCTGATTCGCTTTAGTTTGAAGAACAAGCCATCGCTCTATACGCCGAACGAGCAATGAAACTTGGCTTGCTATCGGCTGTGACAGCGAGAGTTTTATGCCGGTTTGTTGATCGAGACTCGCCACAGTCATTGCGGCAATCACTAGCGGCTGCGATATGCCTTGCAGCTCTGGCATCGCTACGCGATAGTGCACGCTGTCCCAACGCAAGCCTTCCTCTGAGAGACGATATTCGTCAGCAGTACTATCACTTAAACGCAAACCTTTGATCACCGGGACGTCGAGTTCAGCGAGATACTCGTTGACCTGCTCTCGACCTTCGCCGCCCCCCAAAACAAAATTTTGCAGTGATACAACGGTCGCTATTCGGTCTTGAAATTCGGTCAGTAATTTAGCGCCGCGAACAGAAGACGGCCCCCACTTTGCGAGTATTGTTAAGCATTTAGTATCTCGCTTAGCCTCCAATTGTCGACATATTTCCTCAATAAGATCGACCTCTCCCGGTCGCGCACCAGTTTCATAATCAACAATGGCAATCCACCGATACTGCTTTGATAGTGTTAATGTACTAGGGTCAACCGATTTGCTGTCAATGAATACGCGTAATGGTGATTTTAATTTGGGGGATGGCACTGACAGCTTTGTGCCAGATAAGGACACGAGGTGACGAAACAAGCCGTCGATGTTATCGACATCTCGATCAGCCCAAAACGTTTTACTCAGCAACCAGTCCCTATGTTCTGGGAACTGCTCCAAGCGTAACCTAGACCATTGCATCACGTCCGTTCCCACTGTGGCCGGAGGGTCTTTCATCAGCTCATCAACATCGGCATTCGATAGCATCGGTTTTTTCAAAATACGCGACGCGTTTACCAACCGCCTATCACTGTGTACAGCAACAAACGATTTAATATCAACACCACTGTCCGCACTTAGGTAGGCATTGAATAAGCTAACTGAATCACCGAACACTCCTCCAAGAAAAACGATGTCGGCTTTTTCTAAAAGTGTTTTCCTGTCTGCATCGCTAAGCCCAGTAAACTGATCCGTGGTTCTCAATAAAATCGAATGTGACGGATTACTCGTCAAAAATTGGTGCGCACCGCTTAAGACATCAGCCGCATTGCGCGGAGAAATTATGCCTACAACCTCTACTGCAAGCACGGTAACGTTATATAACGTTAATACAAGCACTGTAAGACAACGAATAAGAAACTGTACGCAGACCATATTGTAAATAACCTAAGCTGGACCAAACAGCGCATTACTCTAACGTTAGGCAGAGCAATCGCGTTGATAGTGACAGACATCGGAAATTCGCTGGAGATATTCGAAGGCTGGCAGTGACGGAATGCCACAAAGAAAAGTGACAGACTAAGCCAACAATTAATAATCTTCTCGCGAGATAACTAATACTGTCGTCAGGTTTTCGGACTTAATACGCCTATAATACAGACATAAATTACCGTTGCGCGTCAGTGCAGGATTTCAACCTGCTTCCCCTTACTATATTTTATCAAATTACATGACCGGTCAATGGCGCAGAATCTAACCTATAAGCTTCGCAATGGCGACAAAATTATTCGAATTCTATGGAATTGAAGCGGCCTGAGTAATTTGTCACGATTGGGTATTAGCTCTGGCTATGCGTTCCACGCAGGCCGCCTTGCCGTTGTTGCTGCACTTGCCCTTCTTGCTCTCTTCGTCCATCGCAAATGTGAGGTCATCGTCGTTCGATGCGTATGACAACTGCAAGAACCTCTTGTTGAGTCCGCGCCTAGGATTGGCCCTTCACCAATCATGCTTCCTCCAAAGTGAGAGCCAGTTCCGACAATAGTGTGACCTTGTCGAGCGTTTAGGTTGCGGTCGTCATCAACAATAGAGGTATGAAGTCCTCGTCAACATTGCACGGTCATCCGCTCTGGGTATGGCTAACGCTCATCACGCTCGCCAGCTTAGTCGCTTGTGGCCAGCAGGATGATGCAGCGTTGTTAATTCCTATCGACAGTAATGCAAATCCGTCGACGGCGCGCATTGCTCCGCCAGCTAGCCAGGACGCCGCTGTTGTCGAGCAAATTAGCAGCCAAGCAAGCGACCTGCTAGCCCGTGATCTGCCGATTGCGTATATCAAACGTCTGCTGCCCGTTGACGCGGACAGCATGATGAATGTTAGCGATCTGACCTCACCCTCAGCGTTTAACCCAGGAGCAACCCTGCATCTGCGGGCGCGGGCGGCCGCCAATGCCATAGAGTTAAACCTCAGTAGTGCGGTATTCAGCGACGCAGCGTTAGTTGATATTAAGGACCTTGAGGTTTCAACGGACGGCCAGCAACTTCTGTTCGCCTTACGCACAGCCGAGCTTGAAGATGACGATGATGGGCTGCAGCCAACATGGGACATCTGGCTTTATACCCTTGGTAGCGCCGCGCCCCGCCGCATTATCGGCGCTGATATTAATGCCGAAGCGGGTGATGATATCGCGCCTGCTTTTCTGCCAGACGGACGCATCGTATTCTCCTCTAATCGCCAGCGTCGTAGCCGATCACTATTGTTAGATGATGGTAAACCTCAGTATTCCGGGCTCGCTGAAAACGAAGCAGATGCCGCATTCAACTTGCATATCATGGATGCTGACGGTGATAACATCACGCAGATCTCTTTCAATCAAAGCCATGATTTAGACCCTACACTGCTTGATAACGGCAGGATTTTGTTTCTTCGCTGGGACCATGTGGCTAACCGCGACAAGCTAAGCTTTTATAGTCTGACCCCCAACGGTGAAGAACTACAGATCGAATATGGCTACCACAGCCAATTCACCGGTACTGAAGATACAAGCGCTACATTTTGGCAAAATCGTTTACTACCGGACGGGAGCATTCTCGCCAATTTGAGGCCAGCGCGAGGCATCGGTTTAGGTGGCGATCTGGTTCGCATAGATATCAACGGGTTCAGCGATTTTTCATCGCCCACACCCAATGTCATGCAAGCCGCCGCAGCCAACACTATCGATCAAACAGCACAACGTAGCCTGGCGCCACAACCTGTCGTCACTAATGCCGCATTATCTCTTTTTGGTCACTATCACGGGGCTTATCCACTATTTGATGGCACTGACCGATTGTTAGTCAGCTGGAGTCAGTGCCGCCTACAAACTCTCATCCTACCTCGAACAATCGTCAGTTGTGATGTCGATCGCATTGATGATCCCGCGTATCGCGCTGCACCACCCCTATTTGGTTTGTGGCTATTAGATCTACAAACTCAAACGCAATTGCCAATTGCCCTTCCGGTAGAAGGTGAAATGGTCACCGAAGTGGCCGTCATGGCAAGTCGTCCTGTCGCGCAGTTCTTGCCTCCACAGATAGCCAGCAGTGATCAACAGCAGCAATGGGTTGATGCAGGCGTTGGTCTCGTGCAGATTCGCAGCGTCTATGACATCGCTGGCATGGACTCGTCAGCTCAGGGTATCGCCCAACTCATTGATCCACAGCAAACACTCGCTAGCGCAAGACCTGCGCGTTTCCTGCGTATCGTCAAAGCCGTCAGCCAACCCAACGACGAGGTGCGTGACATCTCCAACAGTGCGTTTGGCGTCAGTCGCGGGCAGGGAATGCGTGAAATTCTCGGTTATGTTCCCGTTGAACCCGACGGATCTGCCCGCTTCTTAGTACCTGCAGATATAGCTTTTGGCCTATCCGTGCTGGATAGCAAGGGCCGCCGTATCAGCGAGCGACACAATAACTGGTTGCATATGAACGCCGGCAGTCAAATGGTTTGCAACGGCTGTCATACAGCAAATAGCGAAACCGCTCACGGACGACCGAACGCGGAACCCACGTCCATCAATACTGGCGCACCTACTAGCGGAACCCCGTGGCCGAACACTGCGCCGAACCTGATTCCCGAGATGGCCGAAACTATGGCTATGACCTTGGCGCGCATACGCGGTACAGCCTCTCCTAGCGTTGACGTTGTGTTGCATGACGACTGGTCTGAGGTACCCCCGGCAGATATCACCTACGCCTACGCCGATCTAACCACCGCAGCCCCCGTGAGCGAGGCCTGCCAAGTGCAATGGCAGGCTGGCTGTCGCATCACCATCAACTACCCGCAGCATCTGGCACCACTATGGTCAAAGCAACGTATCAGCCCTAATAATGTAGATAACACCTGCATCAGCTGCCATAGTTTGGTTGATGCTGCTGGCAACCCTCGCGTTCCAGCCGCCCAGTTAGACCTGTCGAATACACCATCAGCAACAAACGACGAACAGGTGACTAGCTACCGTGAACTACTCAGCAATGACCAGGCTCTTATACTGGACCCTACAGGTACGCTGATCACGGAACTTGTGCAGGCCACGGACAACGCGGGCAACTTATTATTCCAAACGGATGTCGACGGCACGCTCGTGCTTGACAGCAATGGTGATCGTCTGCCGCTATTGGTAACAGTCAATGTGCCTCGCAGTTTGTCCGCTAACGGCGCGCTGGCAAGCCAACGTTTTCTCACCAAATTTGATGCGAATGGTAGTCATCAAGACAGGCTAACCCCAGCAGAGTTGCGCCTGATTGCTGAATGGTTGGATATTGGCGCGCAGTATTACAACAATCCTTTCGCTGCGCCGGCGAATTAATATGAAAAGCCCGCAAACGCAACACAGACGATTTGTATACCTTGCGCTGGTGCTCACTTTACTCGGTCTAAGTAATTCGCTACTTGCCGAAGCAGGCAAGCAACAAGTGATCATTGAGGATTCTTATGTCGACCTGCATACAGGACCAGGCCGAGGCTACCCTATCACCTATTCGGTAGAGCAAGGCCAAACAGTGACCATACAGGGTCAACGAACCGGTTGGGTCAAAGTCAACACTCACCGAGATGTCAGTGGCTGGGCTAGAGCAACCGATCTGTTGCCACTATCGACGAATAGCGCGACTTTCTACAACAGTTGGCAAGTCGGTCTTGGGCTGGGTGATTTTGAAGGCGCTAGGGCCACCAGCCTCATCGCGGGTTACCGCCTCAGCGAGCACTTTACGATGGAAGTATTCTTAACTCAGGCGCTTGGCGATTTCTCAGATAGTCAGATAGCAAGGGTGCAACTTAACCACCAATTTCTACCCAGCAAACGCTGGTCGCCCTTTTTTGGCCTAGGCGCCGGCGTCGTCAAAAACTCCACAGACGCAACATTAATCAAAACTCAGGAAAGCACCAACAACTTGTTAACGGTGAGCTTTGGCGCACGTTATCGTATCGACGGCCGCTATAGAATCAGTCTTGAGTATAACAATCATACGATACTAACCAGCAATAGTAACAATGAGGAGAAAACGGAATGGACGTTTGGAATCAACGCATTTTTCTAGCCCTGATATTGATGCTGTGCGTCGGCCATGTCTTTGCGGCAACGGACCAAGACAGTCTTGATGGCCTCCTACAAACTGATCAGGACCGCAGGGTCGTTAGCCGTAATCAACTCGATAGTGAGGATTTCGAAATTGGCGTGTCGACAGGCGTAATCAACATGGCGGACTTTGGAACAAGCCAAGTCACACGGCTACGCATAGCTTATCACGTCACTGAGGACTTCTTCATGGAGGCAGACTATGGAAACACTGAACTTCAAGAAACCAGCTTTGAGCGCCTGAGTGGAGCCACCCGATTGCTCGATGATGATCAGCGGGATGTCACCTATTACAACGCCAGCATCGGTTACAAAGTGTTTCCCGGCGAAATGTTCGTCGGTAGCGACTATGCCTTTTATGGTAATGGCTATATCAGCTTAGGCGCTGGCAACTTCCGTTTTGCCGATGAAAATCACGCTTCCTTGGCCATCGGCGCTGGCTTCCAGCTATTCCCCACGGATTGGCTTGCGGTACATATCGATTTGCGAAATCACGTGTTTGAGCACGACCTACTGGGTGAAACTCTCACCACCCAAAACCTCGAAGCCACCATCGGCGTCAGCGCCTTTTTCTAGGAGATAGCTATGTCGTATCAGCGACGACGATCAAGCGTAACAAAAGGGCTTGTTAACCAGCATATTGATCGGCACAAATTTTTCAGTGCCATTATAGGCCTGCTGCTGAGCGCCAGCTTTTATTCCCCTGCTGGGTTGGCTGAACCGGCATCAGGTGAGGCACCAGACTTTACGCTCGCCAGTCACCGGGGTCCTAACATGCGCCTACAAGAACAACGAGGTGACGTGATCATGCTGAACTTTTGGGCATCTTGGTGTGGTCCTTGCCGTATTGAGATGCCCATACTTGACGAACTTCATGAACGCTTTGAAGTGGCGGGTTTTAAAGTTATCGGCGTTAATGTCGACAGCGAACCTGCAAAAGCCGAGCGTCTGCTAAGTGAGCTTAACCTGCAATTTCCTATTCTATTTGATCCCAAAGGGGATGTTAGCGAGAGATACAAAGTTGAGGCCATGCCAAGCACTCTTTTGATTGATCGCGATGGCCAAATACGTTACCGACACGAGGGCTACAAACCCGGTTATGAAGAGCTTTACCGCGCCGAAATCAGCGAGTTAATTTCAGAATGACCGGTCGCCGAGGATATCTTTTGCTAGGTATTGCTGCTGTCTCGATCGCAACACTGTCTGGTTGTCATCAGATGGCTATTAAACCTTGGGTCAAGCCGTATGAACGTCAACATTTGGCGGACCCGATTATGGCCTTCGATCGCAACCCCGTTGCCAGTCGTTATTTGAGTCATGTGTATGAATCCCGTGAGTCTGCCCGTGGCGCTGAAGGTGCGACCGGAGGTGGCTGTGGCTGCAACTAAGTCCGCCATGGGTTTGAGTACGCGGCCCACACGTCAGGCTTTTATCGCGCTGCTTGCTGTCTTTCTAGGCTGCCAATGGTGTCATGCTGCGGTACTGCCAGAAGACAGACTAGATTTGCTTTATCACGTTTATGACGGTGACAACGCGACTATTCAGGGGCCTTCAATACTGGTACGCAAGGCCGTCAACGAAAATATTTCCGTACACGCTAACT